>NZ_NKIS01000007.1:0-138051 GCF_002278815.1 Novosphingobium sp. PASSN1
CGCTGGAGCGCCCAAAACGCGAAAGGAAAAAGCCACCACTTGACCCATCCCTGCACCGCGGGGCACCATATCCACCCGGGTCACTTCTCGATGAAAATCCCGGGTCAACTCTCAGCGGAAATCAACAGAGTGGCGCGCGCGTGGATGAATGGGGGAGGTCGCAGATCGCAGCCGACCAATAACCCAACGGTGTTGATCAGCGCCGCAAACATCCAAGTTTAGTTGACAGCGCCGGTGCCGGCCATCTGCCCAAGCGCCTGGTCGAACTTCTTGATCTGGTCAGCCAGTTCGTCGGCCGACATCTCCTGCAAGGGTTTGTCGTCCCGGCGATCGGTGTCCTTGTTGAAGAGCCGCGCCGCCTCGAACACGGTGCGCGATGCGCTCACGCGCGCGCTCGCCGATGCGCCCTTGTCCTGCATGACTTCGATCAGTGTCCGGTATGCGATGCGCACGCCGTCGGTGTTGATCAGCCGGTTCTGCTCGCGCCGGATCGCCTCGATCACGTGCGTCTTGCGCATAAGCCGGTAGGCCTCCTGCCCCGGAGAGCCGTAGCCCGCAGCGCGGGCCGCTTCCGTGGCAGTGCAGCCCATGGAGACAAAGTGATGGACGAAATGTGCTTGCTGTTCCGTCAGTTGGGCCATGGACTGCACTCCGTTGGTCAGATGCTCAGGATCACCGCCTGGCGAGACGCCAGTGCGAGACGGCGGCCACGCGTGAAGGCGGCCGCGATGGTCTCTCCGGGATTGAGGAAGATCGTGTAGGGGTCGGGGTTCTTCATTGGCTCGGTTGTCATGCTACCACTCCGTTTTTCGTTGCCAGTCGTTCGCGGGCTAAAGGCTGAGAGTGAGAGGGGGGCCCCCTAGGGGGACCCCTCCCTCTCTCTTTAGCGGCAATGGTAACCGGTAACGGCGGAAATCAGCCATTTTCCGGCTCTCAAAACCACCCCCGTTACCAGCCCTTGGCAACGGGAAAATGGCGGAAATCTGCCGTTTCCAAATTGCCGTTGCCGAGTTTGGTAACGGGTTGGCAACCGGCAACGGCAGCACCGAAAAACCTCTTATATCACGTGAGCTAGTGCCACTAAATAGCTGCATTGCTGTTGTTTAAATGGATTCCACTGCCATCGTCCGGGTTGGTGACTATCCCGGTGTCGATCGCGGCCTGAACGGCCTTCCGGACCCGCGCCCGAGACCACCCGGCAAGCTCTGCGCACTGCCGGTTGAACAGCTCGCTCGCCCCCGTCCGGTGGACTACTTCTCCGGCGTCGGTCAGCTGTCGGAGCGCACCGGCCACCGCTGCGACGTCGGCACTCTGCTCGGACTTTGCGGCGGGGGCGGCTTTGGCCTGCGCCTGCCCGGCAAGCGGCAGCAGAGACAAGGTCGCCTCGTCCTGCACAAAAAGCCGCTGCTCGAAGAGGTCGCCCCACGGCCTCGATGATGGTGGGAAGTTGTTCTTGATCATGCCGATGCCGACAATGCGCTCACGTAGCCGGACCATACCGAAGATCAGGCGAGGCCGATCCATGAACACCTGAGCGCCGCGGGGGATCACGCTCCGGATATGTGCCGGCGTGTGCGCCTTCGCGATGTGGTGGGATGTGATGATTGCGCAGTTCTTTCGCGCGGCCAGCGCACTGAGCGGTTCGAAGAAGCGGTTCACCGCGTCGTTGTCAGCTTCTCCGCCAGGAAGGTATGTGCGGACAGGATCGATCACGACGAGATCGACGGTCGGCATGGAGTCGATCTGCCGGATCAACTCATCGAGCGGCTTGCTATCGCTGATCTTGATGACGATGCTCTCGCCAAACGCGGCTCTGAACGCCGTCGTGCGATCGTGGATGAAGCCGTCCGGATCCTCTCCGAACGCCATGACGGCAATCCGCTCCCCTGCGACCGGCACCCCGAGGAAGTCGGCTGTGCCAGGCCCAAGCCGACCGACCTTGAAGCAAAGTTCGTGAAGGAGCGTAGATTTGCCAATCCCCTGCTGCCCGACGAACAGCGTGATCACACCGCGCGCGGCGAACCCCTCGACGACCCATTCGACACCTTTCTGCGTCTCCGACGTCCCCATGACGCCGTCGTAGAGCCCGAAGTCGCCGCCCGTGATGCGCAGCACATGGGCGCGGGTCTTGATGTCCTGCTCTCTGAGCGCAACGCGCGCCGCCCATTCTTCCGGGGGCTCGCATGTACCGTCCCCGTTGAGCGGCCAAAGCGCTTGCTGCATTCGCTCGGCGGGGGAAAGCGGGGCATCCGGGTCGCCGTCACCGAGGTCGATCGCCGTACTAAGCCAACTGTTTTTCTGGCGGATCCAACTCGAGCGAAAATACTCAGGGCCGAACCCACGATAGAGTGCGGCAGCGCTGATTTCGTCGTCCTTGCGATAGCACGTGTAGACCGAAACTCGCCGCAAAGGTTTCGGAAGCCCGTGCTCAAGTTGGAAGTCCAAGCTCCTGATCTCGTTCAGGTCATCGGTATAGGGTTGGTTCCACTGCACTAGTGCATAGAAACAGATTGAATAGTCTCTCTCCCGGCGGGCGCGAGAGTGGCCAACCAAAGACCCGCATTCCTCTTTGTCGTCATCCTCCTTCGGATTGGCCATGATGAAGCCTCGATTGCTGAGGTGCCGAACCACCGGGGCGAGAACGTGCTCGCCGACGAGCCTGTCTAAACGCCCAAGCCTCTCTTCAGCGGCGAACTTCTGCTTCTTGTCGAGTTCCTCGGCATCCATCCATTCGTCGAGTTGGCCTGTCCAGTCATAGCGACTGGAGACTTCCAGCTCTGGATTGCCGTCGATGTCTATGTCGAACTCAAGTTCGAAGCCGACTACCCTGTAGTTTGACAACAGGGGGTCGTCGGCCCGCTCGCCCTCGGCGTGATCCTCGGTGGCCTGCTCGGTCCCGACACAATTCGCGGTCGCATTGACATCGGCTGGCGCAATCTCGCCCGCGGCAGCTTCGCGCGCCGGAAAGTCCGACGGGAAATCCCGCTCAGGTTCCGGCTCGTCCCAACCCTGCGGGGCGGTCTGCGCGGGATTTGTCAGCCACGACATAGACGGTTGTTCGGCCGGCGCGTGTGGAAAGGGGAAGACGTTGGCCGGGCGCTGCCCGTCTTCTGCGTCTGGCTTTGCCGGCACCGTGGGCCAGGCCGAAAACATGTCGCCGCCGTTAGTCATCGCGGGGCTCCCTTCAGCGCACGGCCGGAAGGGCGTTGAGCCACCGGTCCTGCTCTTCGCGGGTGATGAGCGTTCGGCCGCGAGCGCGCACAGCACGGAGCTTTCCGGCGTTGATCTCGCGGTAGATGGTTGCTGGTGAAACACCGAAACGGGCAGCGACGGCGGTCACGCCGTCGGCCTGCCGGGCAAACTCAACATTGATGGATTTAACTGCACCCATGACTTGCTCCTCTGCTTGTCATTGCGATGCAGAATCTCTCATAGAGTCAGTATATTGGCTAGCAACACACCCTAAAACTAAGGTGTGTTTGAAGTAGGACAACGGCAGGTTACTCCCATATCATGGGGCATTTTGATGCGGCGAGGCGTTCTGCACTCAAGCCAATCCGTGGTTCGGGGCATAAAAACTGGGGGGCGGCAACTTTCAAAATCCGCAAATTTTGTCGGGCCGGGGAGAATAGATTTTCGGCTCAGCGTTGGGGTGCCCCCCGGGGGGTGGGGGCCGCCTCGCCACTGCTCTGCCACCTACCTCCTTCCACTCGCGCTCATGCTGCCGCGGCTTGTCGGTCCCTGTTGGCTCTGTTGATCGCGCCGACCACTACAAATGGAACGGCCGGAACGCAGAAGGTGCCAAGTCGAGGACTTTTGCGGCCCTCACGGTGTTGGCTTTGCTGATTATGTCAGCCGACCACTATCTCGTAGACAGGGGCATTTTCGTGGTAAGAATAGGGGGCTCCGATCAACCGAGGAGCAACGCCATGAACAATGCGATCCAGTTCCCCACCGCCGCCGATCGCGACACGCGCCGCCTCGATTTCGCTTTGGCTAGCCACGATGTCGAGTCGATCATCACCCTTGCATTGACCAGCAGTGCCGCTGAGGTGAGGGCGCCCGCGGTGCGCTGGCTGGCTGAGGTCGTGAACGTCAGGGTGTCGGCCTGACCAACCGCGCCGAGACAGTGCCATCAAGCTGAAATGGGGCCCAAAGTGGGGCCTCATTTTTCAGAATTGCTCAAGTCGTTGAATTTATTTAATAATATCGATGTTCATGGCGGACAGGGTGTCATACAGGTTTTTGCGCTATCATTCTGATTATGAAGTGAAAAATGTTGATCAAAATCTTTGAAACCCACAGTTGGACCCACACTATCCATCCGGCGACCTGATCTCCTCTCAGCATGGCTGCGTAAAGCCCTCAATGGGGGCTTTTCCATGGGACCTTTGTTTGGCCAGTTGGAGGTCCACTAATTCGGGGCTACCGAGGCTAGCTAACTCAAGGCGGCCTGGGCCGAATGGCCTTGATCCGCTCGGATTGGTCCATTTGTCTCAAGTCTTCTCCATACGCCTGGCATTGCGGTGTTTTGCCTGCAGACTCGCTGCCTGAAATCTTGCATCGGCGTTCCATCGAGACATATCGATACGTACGATTGTTGTGGGAGCCTAAGAATTGCAACGGCGCGAATTTGCTGGTCGAGATGGCTTGATTCTTGTTGCTGACGAAGTCGGACCTGAGGCGGGTATACCGGTGCTCCTGCTGCATGGCGGCGGGCAGACACGCGGAAGCTGGAAGAATTGCTGCGCCTTGCTTGCAGCGGAGGGTTTCCGGGCGATCGCAATAGATGCCCGCGGCCACGGTGAAAGTGGTTGGGCAACGGATGGAGACTACTCGATTGACGCGCTGATGGACGACCTGAGGGCCGTTATCGCGGTCTTGCCGCAAGCACCTGTACTTGTCGGCGCGTCGATGGGTGGGTCGACTGCGCTTGCATTGGCGGGGGAACCAGAAGCTCCCGATTTGCGCGGGCTTGTGCTCGTAGATATTGCGCCAAAGGTCGATCTGGAAGGAACCAGGAAGATCGTGGCGTTCATGACTGCAAACCCAGAGGGCTTTGCGTCATTGGAAGATGTTGCTGCTGCAATCAGTACCTACAATCCACATCGCGCACGGCCGAAGGATCTGTCGGGATTGCGCCGCAATTTGAGAGAGGTGGACGGTCGCTTCCATTGGCACTGGGACCCAGCCCTGCTGGGCAGTCAGCGATTGGAGCCCGCGCAAGTTGAAGCACGGCTATCAAATGCGGCCCTGAACATCACTCTTCCAACCTTATTGCTGCGTGGTGGGGCCAGCGATGTTGTTGGCGATCAGGAGGTCGAGCATTTCCGCTCGCTTGTGCCCGGTGCCAGCTTCGTGGATGTGGCGGGCGCGGGGCATATGATTGCAGGAGACCGCAACGATGAATTCAATGCGGCGATCCTCACGTTTCTTGGCAATCTTCGTTGATCGCCTCACTATGAGATGCAATCGAGTTTGTTATCGGTGCCTTGTGTCATCGAGCGCGCATCTAAACCCGACATGAGTGGTTGAGGTATCTACCGGCTGGAACCATCGGGCCGCCGGTCGATAGCGTTGGCAGTAGTTTGGCGCACACAAGTGCGACCCGCCCTTAAGTACCTTCAGATGTGCCGGATCGAGCGACTCCGGAGCCTTAGCGCAGCACCCATTGTTGCCCGCGGACCCGGAAGCATCGCTTGATGTCCATTCCCAGACATTCCCGATCATGTCTTGCAGGCCAAACCCGTTCGCAGGGTATGTTCCAACGGGGGTGGTATAGGGTGGGCCTGGGCGGCCGGGCCGGACGACAGGAAACCCCTCGAGCCAGATATTCGCCATGAGCATGCCATCTGGTTTGAGCTCACTACCCCAGGCGAAGGGCTGGCCTTCAAGGCCGCCTCGCGCTGCATATTCGGCCTCGGCTTCGGTTGGCAGACGTTTGCCGGCCCAATGCGCGTAGGCCAGTGCATCCTGATAGGCGATGTGGACTACGGGATGGTCGGCAAGCTCGCCATCCAAGACATCAAGCCCAGTGTTTGGGCCATAGGGATGACGCCAGCTGGCACCCGCGACATACTGCCACCAGTTTTCGTGGCTCATGTGAATGGCAGCCTCGGGTGCGACGAAAACGATCGAGCCGGCCTCCACCATTTCAGGCAGAATTCCGGGATAGAGAGCAGGGTCAGGAGCCTTCTCCGCAAGCGTCACGTATCCCGTCGCTGATATGAATGCCGCGAATTGCCGATTGGTCACAGGAGTTCGGTCGATCAGAAACGGGCTCACCGAAACTCGTCTGACTGGCGCTTCTTCCGAATAGAATTCTTCGCAACCCATGGCGAATACACCACCGGCAAGGCGGACCATCGATTCTGTGTCCGGATGCGCTCGTTCGTGCATAAACATTCTGGAACCTTGCTGGCGATTACGCGCTGAACTCCCGGCAGCGTGGACCACGATCGCGGTACATCGAAAAGATCAGGGTGTGGGGCCTCGGCTGCCTACAGTAATCGCAATCAGGGCACTATTCGAGATACCGGTTGCGCAGGTCCCGAAGCTCTTTCGGCCCGAGCCCGAGTTCCTCGCGCAGATAGCCGGCAACGCCGTCCTTGTGCGAATCGACTACTGACAGTGCAGCTTGGATATAGGTACGGTCTGCATCGATAAAGGCCTTGAACGCCTCGGGCTGCATATCATTCCAGGGACCATCTGCGGTGGCCTTTCCTGTCCTTACAAGGCCTGAGTTCAGAGTCTGGTTGGTGAGGAGATAGTCCTCGATCACCCTTTTGCGCGGCACGCCCAGCGCTGTGAGCAGCAGTGCGGCGGCAATACCGGTTCGATCCTTCCCCGCCGAGCAGTTCACGGCAAGCGGTGCTTTGCCCGTCAGAAGCTGCGCGAACAGGCGGCGGTACTGGCCGTTGAACTGCGCCGGCATGCGCTGGTAGCTGGAGACAAGGCTGGCGCGAGCCTGGTCTGGTGACCAGGTCTTCACCGGCCCTGCCGGCATCGATGCGCCATAATCGAGAAGATAGTCGTCGGTAAGGATCAGTGGCGCAGTTGGCCCTGGCCAGGAAACTGGCTCTGCAGCCCGCTCACGATTGTCGCGGAGATCGATGACGACCCGGATTCCCAGGCCCTCCAGATAAGCGAAATCGGATTGGGTCAAATCGGTCATGGAACCGGAGCGGAACAGCATGTTCCACTTGATCGTTCGGCCGTCGGCCGTGCGATACCCACCGAGATCGCGAAAATTTCTGCCGCCTTGCAGCGGCAAAACTCGCTGGTGCTCGCTTGCGGCAGGAATGGCAGGGGGCTCGGCCATCAAGGGCAACGGGGGAATGCCCGCCGCTGCAAGGGCGAGAGCCATCAACCGTAATGAGGAGCGCCACGCAAGCAATGTTGGTCTCCTGAGGACTTGGGGAAGTGAGGGGAGATTGAAACCGCAATATGACGCCTCGATGTAGCGTCCGGCACATGCTGTGCCCATCGCTAAGCGCCCGGGGGTGCCGGATCCGCCAGACGACTTAGACGGTCGGCCCTTTGCCTCGCGGCGCTATTCAGCAGGTCGGGGTCGGTGGATATCCAAAAATCACCCCGAAAAATGCCTTCGAGTATCTTTCTCGCTGCCACGTCGGCCGACATGCCGGCGTGGAGAAGCATTTCCTGCATCTGCTGCCGATGATCGTCACTGGCCGGGCTATCGGCTCCGTCCGCCGTATCAAAAATGCCTGTACGCACTGGTCCGGGTAGAACTGCGCTGACCGCGATGGAATAACCGGCTTCGCGCACGTCAAGCAAAAGGCATTCGGTGTAGGACAACAGCGCGTGTTTCGATGCGACATAGGCGCTTTGCATCGGAATGCTGATCAGGGAGCCGATCGAACAGACGTTCGCTACGTATCCCGGCTGGCTGTGGGCCGCCATCCCAGGAAGAAAGGCGCGGACCATGTTCACCGGACCATTGACGTTGATTCGCATGATCCGGTCCCATTTGTCTGCAGAAATCTCCCATCCGCGCCCCAGCATTTCGACGCCCGCATTGTTGATGAGCATCCGCACCGGCCCAACGTCCCGCCTAACTTGCTCGGCAAGTAAGGAGGTTGCCTGCGGATCACCGACATCAACCTGATAGGCCAAGCATTGTCCTCCCACACCGTTCAACCGCAGGGCAAGTTTCTGCGCGGCCCCCAGATCGACGTCGACCAGCGCGACTTTCATTCCGCCATGCGCAAGTTGCTGTGCCAGCTCTGCGCCAATGCCGTTTCCGGCGCCCGTGACCAATGCCACGGCGCCGTTCATGGCCGCCAGAGTATCGTTCATCGCCAAGCAACAGGGAGTGAGCTCTTACCCCAGACATTGAAGCCCGGGCACTGATCGGGCTCACCAACAAGCCGCAACTTGGGAAAACGTGCCACAAGCTTATCGACAATCATCCTGACTTCCATTCGAGCAAGCGGCGCACCAAGGCAGAGCCGCTCACCCCCGCAGAACGAGGCGTGACGCTTCAGACTGGAAAGCGGCCTGTCGAGCCGGAACTCATCAGGGTTGTCCCACATTGCAGGATCGCGATTGACCGCGCTGATATTGTAGAAGGTCTTTGTGCCAGCCGGAATGGTATGGCCCGCGACTGAGACGTCATGCCGCGGGGTGCGGCACATGCCCAGCACGGGTGGATCGAGGCGCAGACTTTCCTCGATCGCCACATCAATGAGTGCCGGATCGGCTTTTACGGCTTCCCATCTTTCCGGGACCTGCAGCAACCGCCACAGCAGATTGCCGATCAGGTTCATGGTGGTTTCATTGCCCCCCAGTATGATCGCGCTCATCAGGCTGAGGATTTCGACATCGTCAATGTATTCGTCAGCGATTTTCTCGCACATGAAGCGCGATAGAAAATCATCCGGCAGTTCGGTGCCGACGAGCGAGATATCAGGGACCAGTCCCTTCGTGGCCAGAAGGGCGCGACGTTCGGCGATCAAGGCAAACAGGGCCTGCGCAACCTGCTGCATATCGGCGAAACGGCCTTCAGCTGTCTTGTTGGGGTCGTTGTTGATCGCGAAGAAATACTGATCCGCCCAGGCCTTGTACATGAGGTAGTCCTGCTCCGGCGCACCGAGCATCCGGCACATCAGGCGTGAGGGCAAGGGCATGGCGAGTAGCTGAAAGAGATCGCCTTGCCCCTCTGGGATCGCAGAGATCTCGTCGAGCAATTCATCGAGGATTTCATCAACCACTTCAGCCAGGCGCTTCAATTCCGCCGGCGAGAAGCCGCGCTGTATGATCCTTCGCACTTTCAGATGGTCGCTGTTGTCCTGCATCATCCGCGTGACCAGCCCCTTTGGATGCTCGCTGGGGACGACGCCCAGTTCAGAGGTCCAGATGGAGGTGTCGCGGAAGATGACGTCGCGGATGTAGGCCGGGTCACTGGCGATGAAGAAGTCGAAGCGTTCGTCGACTTTTGCCACCGGTGCTTGCTGCGCCAGCGCGGCAAAGGCGGCCGGGCCGAGCCGCTCGGTTGCGGGATCAAAAGGGTCGAATTCCATCGGCCCGTCCGAATTGTCTGTCTGCACGCTCATCGCTGGATCCTAACGTTGATTGTCAGGAGCCGTTCTATTTAACAGTGTTATAGAGTCAAGGAGCTTGCGGCGTGGCGGGCATCAAAGATGACATCACCGTATTGAAGATATCATCTCCGATGTCAGCGCTGAGCGCCAATCCGGATTGTTTCGCAAGCAAGAGCACCCCGGCACCCTGCGCAGCAGACCACAGGATGTGCGCCGCCGTTTTAGACGGCTGCGTGAGTCGGCCCGCAAACTCGGGGCCTGACAGGGTGTCTTCAAACTTCGCGAGGCTTTCGATCGCGATCTTTGGCATGGGACCGTTCATCGTCCGGTTTGCGAGAATGGAAAACATGGCAGGTTCGTCATTGGCAAAGGCCAAAAAAGCATCCCACGACCGCTTCAGCCCATCGACACCATGGCCACTAGCCCAACCGGCATTGCTAACCTCAAGAATCTTCTCGAAAGCCCTGTTGACGACCTCCTCCCGAAGTGTCTCCATGTCGGAATAATAGTGATACAGTGTCGGCGCGGTGACCCCGATGATCTTGCAGATGGTCCTTGCGGTTGCACCTGCCGGACCATTCCGCCTGATCAGCTCCGAAGCGACCTGCAAAATCTGGTCTCGCATATCTGATGCAGTCACATCCCAACTCCGATCCAAAACCTGCCATGCTGGGTTCGCGGGCAGCGGCACCAATCCTTGAGGGTGGGGTGCTGCAGTAGCCGGAACATGCATGAACGCAACCGCGCGCCCCAATGAGGATCGTGAAACACAAGCATATTGCCGGGATGCGCAGCCTACGGTCGGCTCTGCAATCTCGGCTCCAGCCAGGTGAACAGATGATCGAACAGCGCGCGAACCCTTGCAGAGGCTTGCGGCGCAATCGCGTGCACCGCAAATATCCCCACGTCCTGGGACCCCCGATAGCTGGGCAGAACCGGTATCAATGCCCCGCTGTCGAGCGCGTCCGAGACATCCCAGAGCGAACGTAGTGCAATGCCGCAACCGCCAAGCGCAAGTTCGCGCACGATCTCGCTGGAATTGGTGTGGACATGGCTCTGGCCCTGCTGGACCACTGTTCCTTCTGGGCCATCAAGCTGCCAGGGTAGTTGGCTGTCGGTCGCGAGCAACCGGTGCCTGGAAAGCTCCGGCAGTGTTGTCGGTTCGCCGAACTGGGCAAGATAGGCGGGGGCAGCGCACAGCACGCGGCGGCTCGAACCAAGCCGATGTGCGATGAGGCCCGCGTCTATCCGTGAGCCGATACGAATGGCGAGATCGTGACTGCCGTTGTGCATGTCGACGAATTCATCAGACAGGTCGACCCGCAGTTCCACTTCGGGATAGCGCGCGAGAAATTGCGGCAGGCAGGGTGCCACATGCATTCGTCCGAACGAGGTTGGCGCGGTGATTCGCAAGGGACCACTTACCATTGCCAGTTGTCCGGCGATCCGGTCTTCCGCTGCGGCCAGTGATGCACGGAGCGGGGTCAGCGTGTCATGCAAATCCTTTCCCGCGGCTGTGAGCGAGAGACGGCGCGTGGTGCGATGCACCAGCCGAACGCCAAGGCGCTCTTCAAGGCGGACGAGGCGTTTGGAAAGGCTGGCCACAGATTGACCCCGGACGCGCGCTGCGCCTGAAATGGAACCGGCCTCAACAATCTGAAGGAAGAGATCGTAGTCGGGATCGAACAATGTTAACTCACAGGCTAAAGTGTATTGAATTATTTCCTCCTACTGCGTCGACGACCGCTGCGCTAGACTCTCCCGCAGCAAGAGGCGGTCGGTCCGCCAAGGATTGATGGAGCAGGTGCCTTGGACAATCACATTGACAAAGCAGGACTCAGGATTGCGCCGGTTCTGGTGGGGTTTGTTGAAACGCGCGTGCTCCCCGGCACGGGGATCGCGCCGGATGCGTTCTGGTCCGGCGTAGCGGCGATCTACAAAGAGCTTGCCCCACGCAACGCTGCGTTGCTGGCGAAGCGCGACGAAATCCAGGCCGAGATCGACAGCTGGCACAAGGCCCGCAGCGGACAGCCGCTGGATATGGCGGTGTACAAGGCTTTCCTGACCGGACTGGGCTATCTGGTCCCTGAACCTGCTCCGTTCACGGTCGCGCCGCAGAATGTGGACCGCGAGTTGGCGTTGGTAGCTGGGCCGCAGCTGGTCGTACCGGTGCTCAACGCGCGGTTCCTGCTCAATGCTGCCAATGCGCGCTGGGGCAGCCTTTATGACGCGCTTTATGGCACCGATGCCATTCCGGGTGCTGCCGCTGGCAAGGGGTATGACCCCGTGCGCGGCGGGCAGGTGATTGCCTATGCAAAGGCGTTTCTGGATGAGGCGGTGCCACTGGCTTCGGGTTCGTGGGCGGACTGGGCCGGCGATGAGCTGGCGCTGAAAGACCCGGCGCAACTCGTCGGCCGGGCGGGCGAAAACCTGCTGCTCCGGCACAACGGACTGCACCTTGAAGTGGTGATCGACCGCACGCATGCCATCGGTAAGGACGATCCGGCGGGCATCGCCGATGTGATCATGGAAGCGGCGATCTCGACAATCTGCGACTTCGAGGATTCGGTCGCGGCGGTCGATGCCGAAGACAAGGTTCTGGCCTATGCCAACTGGCTGGGTCTGATGAAGGGCGATCTGGAGGATACGTTCGAAAAGGGCGGCGCGCTCATGACGCGGCGGCTCAATCCCGATCGTCAATACACCGTGCCCGATGGCAGCGCCTTTACCCTGCCGGGCCGCTCGCTGCTGCTCGTGCGCAATGTCGGGCACCTGATGACGACGCCCGCTGTGCTCCTGCCAGACGGTAGCGAGGCACCAGAGGGTATCCTCGATGCGATCATCTCTGCTGCGATCGCTCTGCATGATCTCAAGAGCGACGGGCCGATCCGCAACAGCCGGACGGGTTCGGTCTACATCGTGAAGCCCAAGATGCATGGGCCGGAAGAAGCCGCGTTCGCCAATGACCTGTTCAACGCGGTGGAAGACCTACTGGGCGTATCGCGCCACACGCTGAAGATCGGCGTGATGGACGAGGAGCGCCGCACAAGTGCCAACCTCGGCGCCTGCATCCATGCGGTGAAGGACCGGATCATGTTCATCAACACCGGCTTCCTCGACCGCACTGGCGACGAGATGCACACCTCGATGCATGCGGGGGCGATGCTGCGCAAGGGCGACATGAAGGCAAGCCCGTGGATTGCAGCCTATGAAGACCGAAACGTGCAGATCGGCCTGGCCTGCGGGCTCTCGGGCAAGGCGCAGATCGGTAAGGGCATGTGGGCGATGCCCGACCGCATGGCCGACATGCTGGTGCAGAAGGTGGGCCACCCCAAGACCGGCGCGAACACCGCCTGGGTGCCATCGCCGACCGCCGCCGTGCTGCACGCAACGCATTATCACAAGGTCGATGTGTTCGCCCGGCAGGTGGAGCGCCGCGCCGAAGGGATCGCCAGCCTCGATGCGCTGCTGACCATTCCGGTCGCGGCTGGCCAGAACTGGTCGGCCGAGGACATTCAGGCAGAGATCGACAACAATGCACAGGGCATCCTCGGCTATGTCGTGCGCTGGGTTGATCAGGGCATCGGTTGCTCCAAGGTGCCCGATATCACGGATGTCGGGCTGATGGAGGACCGCGCTACGCTGCGGATTTCGAGCCAGCATATCGCCAACTGGCTGCTGCACGGGGTGGTGACGGCGGAACAGGTCGATGCGGCGCTGCTGCGCATGGCGGCCAAGGTCGACGCGCAGAACGCGGGCGATCCGCTCTACACGCCGATGGCCAGCGATCCCGAAGGAAGCCTTGCGTTCCAGGCAGCAAGGGCGCTGGTGTTTGAAGGTTTGGAGCAGCCTAACGGGTATACCGAACCGTTGCTCCATGCGTTCCGCGCGCGATTGAAAGCAGCTTCCTGATTACCTCCAGAAGGACACACCATGTCTATCACGATGCCTCTGCCGGACGACGCCACACTGGCCAAGCGAGACCGCATCATTGCGGCTATGCAGGCAATTGTGCCGGGTGAGGGGGTGATTACCGAGCCTGACGCGCTGCGCCCCTGGGAATCCGATGGGCTTACTGCGTATCGGCAACCGCCAATGCTCGTCGTGCTGCCGGAAACCACCGCGCAGGTTTCCGCCATCCTCAAGTGGTGCCTTGCCGAGAACGTCAAGGTGGTCCCGCGCGGGTCGGGCACGTCCCTTTCGGGCGGGGCGTTGCCACTGGCCGATGCGGTTCTGCTCGGATTGGGCAAGTTCAAGCGCATTCTCGACATCGACTATGAAGACCGCGTCGCTGTGGTGCAGCCGGGGGTGACCAACCTTGCGATCACCCAGGCGGTGGAAGGTCGTGGCTTCTACTATGCGCCCGATCCCTCCAGCCAGATCGCCTGCTCGATCGGCGGCAATGTCGCGGAGAATTCGGGCGGGGTGCATTGCCTGAAATACGGCCTCACGACCAACAACGTGCTTGGCGTTGAACTCGTCCTGATGGACGGCGAGGTGGTGCGCCTCGGTGGCCGTTATCTCGATTCCTGCGGTCTCGATCTGCTCGGCGTGATTGTCGGTTCCGAAGGCTTGCTCGGCGTTGTCACCGAAGTTACGGTTCGCATCCTGCCCAAGCCCGAAACCGCTCGTGCCGTGCTTGTCGGCTTTCCCGATGCCGAGAAGGCAGGTGCCTGCGTGGCGCAAGTGATCGCCGAGGGGATCATTCCCGCCGGCATGGAAATGATGGATCGTCCCGCGATCCACGCGGCAGAAGCGTTCGTCCAGGTGGGCTATCCGCTCGATGTTGGCGCGCTGCTTATTGTCGAAGTCGATGGCCCCGCCGCCGAATGCGACCATTTGATCGGTGAGATCGCGCGCATCGCGGGCGAGAATGGCGCGGTCACCTCGCGCGTTTCGGAAAGCGAAGCCGAACGCATGGCGTTCTGGGCAGGCCGCAAGGCGGCCTTTCCCGCAGTCGGTCGCATCTCGCCCGATTACTACTGCATGGATGGCACTATTCCGCGCCGCCGCCTGCCCGAAGTCCTGCGCCGCATGGAAGCCCTCTCGGTCCACTATGGCCTCGGTGTCGCCAATGTGTTCCACGCAGGTGACGGAAACCTGCATCCCCTGATCCTGTATGATGCCAATGTGCCCGGCGAGCTCGATCGGGCTGAAGAATTCGGCAACGATATCCTGCGGCTCTGCGTCGAAGTCGGCGGCGTGCTGACGGGTGAACACGGCGTGGGCATCGAAAAGCGCGATCTGATGACGGACATGTTCACCGCAGCGGACCTCAAGCAGCAGCAGCGCGTGAAATGCGCGTTCGATCCCGAGTTGCTGCTGAACCCTGGCAAAGTCTTCCCCACGCTCCACCGCTGCGCGGAACTGGGGCGGATGCATGTCCACCACGGTGCAGTGCCCCATCCGGACTTGCCGAGGTTCTGATGGCAATGCTGGCACCAACGGATGCGCAAGATCTGTGTGCGATTATCGCGGAAGCAGGCGCGCGCGGTGACAAGCTGGAACTGCGCGGGGGCGGCAGCAAGGCGGATTTCGGCGCACCGCGCGACGTGCCAATCGTGTCGATGGAGGCGTTTTCAGGTGTGGTCGACTATGACCCGGCTGAACTGGTGCTCACGGTCCGATCTGCAACGTCGTTGACTGATGTCCTCGCCCTTGTTGCGAACGAGGGGCAAATGCTCGCCTTCGAACCCTATGGCACGCACGGTGCAACAATTGGCGGCACGGTTGCAGCCGGCGTTGCCGGTTCACGGCGCGTTTCGGCGGGTAGCGCGCGTGATCACCTGCTGGGTTTCACCGCTGTTTCGGGCCGCGGCGAAACCTACGTCGCAGGCGCCAAAGTGGTCAAGAATGTCACCGGCTATGATCTGCCCAAGCTTCTGGCAGGATCATGGGGCCGGCTTGGTGCGATGACCGAGCTGACACTCAAGGTCCTGCCTAGTCCGCGCTGCGAAGTCACGCTGGTCGCGCATGGTCTTTCTCCGCGGGCCGCCCATTCGGCCATGGCCTGTGCACTTGGCAGCAATGCCGATGTTTCGGCGGCGGCACATCTGTCACGTGGGATCACCTTGCTGCGGGTGGCGGGATTTGCGCCGTCGGTCGAAGCGCGCTGTGCCGCACTGCCCGGGCTGCTGCGCGACCACTGCGGTTTGCACCGGATGGAGGCGGCTGAGGCTGCGCCATTGTGGGCAGAGGCCATGACCGGCTCCGCTCTGGCCGGGGCGCTGCGCTGGCGTATCCATCTCCCGCCGCGCAACGCCCCCGACCTCATTGCGCGGCTTGAGCCGCTGGGTATTGATTGGGCCATGGACTGGGGCGGGGCTCTGGTCTGGGTCGGGCTCGACAATACTGGGACCGCCCCGCGCGAGGTGGCAGCAGCGCTGGGCGGGGAGGCGACGCTTGTGATCGCAGATCCGGCCATGCGCGCAGCCATACCCGCGCTTCACCCGCGCCCTGCCGGTCTGGCCATGCTCGAACAGCGTGTGCGGAGGGCGTTCGATCCCCGAGGCGTTTTCGCCACGACCCGTTTTGCCGAGGATGCACATGCAGACCAGCTTCCCGCCTGAGCGCCTTGCCGATCCTGCGATGCGGGCATCTGAAGCGGTGATCCGCAAGTGCGTCCATTGTGGCTTCTGCACTGCCACGTGCCCGACATACGTGCTCCTCGGGGACGAGCTCGATTCGCCCCGCGGCCGCATCTACCTTATGAAGGACATGCTCGAGAACGCGCGCACGCCCACGCCCGAAGTGGTCAAGCATGTCGATCGCTGCCTTTCGTGCCTCTCTTGCATGACAACGTGCCCGTCGGGCGTGAACTACATGCACCTTGTCGATCACGCGCGGACCTACATCCAGAACACCTATGAGCGGCCGCGCAGCGAGCGCTGGATCCGCCGCCTGCTGGCTTTCGTGCTCCCCTATTCCGAACGCTTCCGCTGGGCGCTGACGTTTGCTCCGCTGGCCAAGCCGCTCCGCCCCGTGTTGCGCCGGTTCAACGCCCTGCGCCCGCTCGCTGCCATGCTCGACCTTGCGCCCAGCCACTTGCCCAATCCCGTGAGCAGCCAGTCCACCCGGCTGCCCGGGGCCAAGGCGCGAGTCGCGCTGCTGCAAGGCTGCGCCGAACCCGTTCTCAAGCCTCAGTTCCGGGAGGCCGCCGTGCGCCTGCTGAACCGCCTTGGCCACGACGTGATTTTTGCGCCAGGCGAAGGATGCTGCGGTGCGCTTGTGCACCACATGGGGCGCGAGGCCGATGCGCAGGCCGCAGCGCGGCGCAATGTCGATGCGTGGACTGCGGAGATCGAAGGGAAAGGCCTTGCTGCCATTCTCGTCACCGCCTCGGGCTGCGGCACCACGATCAAGGACTATGGCTTCCTCCTGCGCAATGATCCCGCCTATGCCGAGAAGGCCGCGCGCGTCAGCGCGCTGGCCAAGGACGTGACCGAGTACCTTGTGCAGATCGACCTCCCTGCGGGCGAAGGGCGCGGCCTCAACGTCGCGTACCACCCCGCTTGCTCGCTGCAGCATGGCCAGAAAGTGACTGACGCGCCCAAGCGCTTGCTCACTAAAGCCGGATACACCGTGCGCACCCCTGCAGAAGCCCATCTCTGCTGCGGCTCGGCGGGCACATACAACATCCTGCAGAGCGAGATTGCGAACCAGTTGGGCGAGCGCAAGGCCGCGCATCTCGATGCCCTCGCACCCGATGTCATTGCTACAGGCAACATAGGCTGCGCCACCCAGATTGCCCGCTTTTCCGGCATACCCGTGGTCCATACCGTCGAACTGCTCGACTGGGCCACTGGCGGCCCGAAGCCTGCAACTCTTCGCCATCTTCCCCAGGAGTAGACCCATGACCCGCATTTCGCTCGAACAGGCCCAGACCATTACCACCGCCGCGCTCAAGGAAGGGCGCGCGCTTGGGCTCAAGCCCATCAGCGTCGCGGTGCTTGACGCGGGTGGGCACATGATTGCCTTTGTGCGGGAGGATGGTTCCTCGAATCTCAGGCCGCAGATTGCCATAGCCAAAGCCTCGGGCGCGCTGGCACTGGGGATTTCGTCCCGTGCAATCGGAGATATGGCCCTTGAACGGCCGACTTTCGTCAATGCAGCGGCTGGGCTCAATCCTGCAGGGATCGTGCCGGCCGCAGGCGGGATTCTGGTTCGCGATGCCGCTGGCGAGGTTATCGGTGCGGTCGGGGTTACAGGTGATACCAGCGACAACGACGAGAAATGCGCTGTGGCAGGTGTTGCTGCAGCTGGCTTGGCCAGCTGACGGCGCATTCAATGCGACAACGATGACGATGTTTGCGAGCCTAGTTGGTTTAGACGATGCCTGAATGATTGCTAGCCATGCATCTGGTCCGGTATCGGGGAGATCACATGGCAGACCACAACAATCGTTTCGGCTTCATTGGCCTTGGCAATATCGGCGGCCCGATGGCGCTGCGCATGGCGCAAGTGGCCGGGTCTGCCGTTGTCTACGATGTGAATGCCGCTGCCGCCCGTGAGATGGGGCCGATCGCGACCTTCGCCGGCAGTCCTGCCGAAGTCGGGCAGCAGAGCGACGCCGTCGGCGTCTGCGTCCGGGACGACGCCGATGTCGAAACTGTGCTGTGTGGCCCGGAAGGCTTGCTGAGCGGAATGGCGCCGGGCGGTGTGGTCCTGATTCATTCGACGGTTGGACTTGAAACGATCCGGCGACTGGCAGACATCGGGGCAAAGTCGGGCATTGACGTCGTCGATGCGGGTGTAACTGGGGGGCGTGTCCGCGCCGCCGAAGGTACCCTCGTCACCATGATCGGCGGCAGCGATGAAGCGTTCGCAAGGGCGCGCGAATTGGCTGCGACATTCTCATCCGATGTCTTGCATTGCGGGCCGGTCGGCACTGGCATCATTGCCAAGATTTGCAACAATGTTGTGAGCTGGACCAGTTCGCTGGCAGCCTATGAGGCGTTTGGCCTGCTCGCGGCCAGCGGCGTCGATGATCACGTTCTGGAGCGGGTGCTTCGCGGCAATGGCAATCTGAACGAGATGATGGCGATCCATTTGCGCCAGCTGCGGGATGGAACCGCATTGGCCTCACCCGAACATGCGCGGATCCTTGCCATCAAGGACCTGGCACATGCGGCTGAACTGGCACGCGAAGTGGCATGGGGGGATAGCGGCATCGAAGCTGTTCGCAGCCAGATGGCGCGCGTTTTCGCCGGAACAAAATAACGCTCTCAGCAGACGGGCGATCCCGCCTCAGCGCTTGTCTACCGAGACGGGCACATTGCGATAGCCGGTGATCGAGGAGATGTTTTCAACCCTTTGCACGCCGCTCTCGACAATCTGGAAATCCGGTGCCTTCTCGAGCAGGGAATCCAGGCAAGCCGAGATCATGGCCAAGGCAAAATGACGACCGATGCAAGTGTGCGGGCCAATGCCGAAAGCCATGTGCTTGTTTGGCCAGCGCCGAAGATTGATTGTCATCGGATCCGCAAATTTGGTCGGATCGAGATTGCCTGCGCAATAGGCGATGAGTAGCCGATCATCGGGTTTCATGGCCACGCCTTCGACTTCGACATCTTGCAGCACGGTTCGCGCGCTCATGGTCTGAGGCGAGTAGAAACGTAGCAATTCCTCGATCGCCACACGGCGAAGGGCAGGCTCTTCGATCAGCAGGCGCCGCTCGTCCGGATGGCTCGCCAGATAAACGGCCATCGTTCCAATGAAGCCCTGACTTGTGCCGAGGCCGCCGATCAGCAAGTTAATGGTGATGAGCTCAAGCTCTTCATCGGTCAGCGGGCGCTCATTGTAGCGAGCGTTTACAATCAAGTCCCCCAGGATTCCCTTGGGAGTGTCGCGCAATCCGGCAATGTCCTTTCGGATCCATGCGGTCAGATTAGCCCAACCCTTGCCGATTTCCTCGGGCGTTCCCGTGCGGAAAGTGGCCATATGGATCGGCTCGACATATTCACGCCAAGCATCGACCGTGAGACCAGCCATTTCCATGGTCATGATGCCAACCAGAGGCTGGCCTACGTCCATCACCATATCGAACGTTCCGCGCTCGATACCTTCGTCGATCAGTTGATCGACGACTTCGCGCATCCGGCCGGCATGGGCCTTGATGGCCTTTGCGGAGAAATGCGGGTTGAGCAGACGGCGATACTCCTGATGCTCGTCGCCGCTACGGGCGCTCGGGATGAGGTTTGGCATCCCGGGTGTCGTGGGCAGGCTCTTGTAGCGGGTTGAATAGGCTTCCTCGTGCTGATGGACATCTACAACCGTCTGATAACGGCCGAACAGAGTAAACCCGCCGTAGAGATCAGAGTGCAGCACGGGACAGCCACTCGCGTGGATCGCCGCAATAACGTCCTCGCGGTTTTCAACGAAGACTGGTGAATGCGCATCGAAATTGGCCAGCAAGCTGCCAATGGCTTCGACGGTGTTTTGCTCAGTCGGCATGGCGGCATGGTGCACCGGGCAACCCGTGCTGGTTTCAGATGTGCTCAAACTGCCTCTCCTTGTGCGGACCCGGGGCGCCGATCATGTTCAGGCTTCTTCGCTTTCGCAGATGAGATCAGCCAGTCGGCCATCTTGCCGCCACTGCTCGAAGACCGACGTGAGGCCGAACACGCCGCCGCCGAATTGACCGTTACGCACCAGCTTAGCCGAAGGTTTGCCTTCGTCGTTCCAGAAACTGGGCGTGCATTCTGCCCACATCTTGATGACTGGCCCGGCACTCTGCTCATGAAACTCGACCCATTTGGATTCGGCTTCCTGTGTAACCTCGACGCTCTTCAACCGGCGCTGCTTGGCCTCCGCAACGACATAGGCAATCTGGATTGCCTGTTCGTTCATCATGTGGGGAAAATTCGGACCCCAGGCCGTTTGCGTTGTGGAAAGGATGAAGTAGTTCGGAAACTTATGGACGTGGATACCATGCAAGGTGGTCGCGCCATCCTTCCACTTCTGGCCCAAAGTCACGCCGCCGCGACCGATGACAGGCATGACGGCATCGTTGTTGAAGGCGGCAAGCTCAAAGCCGGTTGCGTAGACGATGCAGTCGATCGGGTAGGTCTCGTCACCAACAACGATGGAATCTTCGGTGATACGGCCCACTCCAAGGCCAGCGGTATCGACGAGGTGGACATTGGGCAGATTGAATGTGGCAAGATAATCATCGTGGAAGCACGGACGCTTGCACAAACGGCTGTACCACGGCTTCAGCGCCTCGGCGGTGACCTTGTTTGTTACAACGCTGTCGATGCGATGCCGGACCTCTTCCATGTAAGCGAAATCGGCCATCCACATCATCCAGCCGAGCTTCTCGGGCGGAGTGTCAGCCGTCGCCTGGCTCATGATGCGATGGGTGGTCTTGGTCCAGCCATCGTTGACCAGATCTTCAGGGCAGGGGATGCCGCTGACAACCGCAGTGTAGTTGTCCATCCGCCGCTTCTGCCAGCCCGGAGTGAGCGACGCAGCCCACGCCTGATCGGTCGGGTGGTCATTGCGATAATAGATCGAGGATGGCGTGCGCTGGAAAACGAAAAGCTTGTTTGCTGCCTTGCCCAGGTGCGGCACGCACTGCACAGCCGTCGCGCCGGTGCCGATGACGGCAATGTTCTTGTCCTTGAGCTTGTCCAGCCCTCCCAAGGAATTGCCGCCTGTGTATGCATAGTCCCAGCGGCTGGTGTGAAAGCTGTGGCCTTTGAACGTCTCGATCCCAGGAATGCCGGGCAGCTTGGGCGTTTGCAGCGGACCTGAGGCCATGACAAAATTGCGCGCCCACAGCCGGTCACCGCGGTCGGTGCTGATCAGCCAGCGCGCACGGTCCTCGTGCCATCGTGCTTCGGTGATCAGCGTCTGGAACAGCGCCTTGTCATAGAGACTGAAGTGACGCCCGATGCGTTTGGCATGTTCGAAAATTTCCGGAGCACGCGCATACTTTTCGGTGGGCATATAGCCCGTTTCCTCAAGCAGTGGGAGATAGACGTAGGACTCTACGTCGCAGGCCGCACCCGGGTAGCGGTTCCAGTACCAGGTGCCGCCGAAATCGCCGCCCTTCTCGATGATACGCACATCGTGCACGCCAGCCTCGGCCAGTCGTGCGCCAGCGAGCAATCCCCCGAACCCGCCGCCAAGTATCACAACGTCGAGCTCCTCCTCGATCGATGCACGTTCGGTGCGAGTGACATAAGGATCTTCGAGGTAGCGGGCGAACTGGCCCTCCATCTTGACGAACTGCGCCGTACCATCCTCGCGAAGGCGCTTTTCGCGTTCTTCGCGATAGCGCTTGAGCAGGACCTCTGGGTCAAAATCGAATTGGCTCTCTAGTCCGTCCATCGTTCGTTCGTCCGTGTGCACTTGTCGTGGGGCGCGCCGGAGGGCGTTTGCCTTCCTGCCGGTTTAGACCAGCGTGCTAAGTCCGGGGGTGGAGGCAAACATCGTCCATATGGACAAGCATCGCTGCAAAGCCGCCGATGTGGGCGCCGCAATCAGTCTGGCGTGGCTGGCGGCTAGCTCAGTTTGCAGTCCGAATGGACGATGGCAGCAGGGGCAGCGTGGGCGAGAGCGAACGCGATTTTTCAGATCGGCGAGCAAAACCCTTTTGCCGCCGCATTGCTGGGGGTGGACATGCAAATTGCCGTGATCAACGATTATCGCCCTGCGAAAGTCGTTGCCGATGGTGTCATCGATCTCTCGGAGATTGCAGGGCCAGCCATCATGGCGCAGCGCCCGCGTGATCGCATGCTCTCGTTCATTGAGGCCTTTTCCGAATTGCGTGACGCGGTTGCGGCCTGCACTGGCCCTGTTGTGCCGTTGTCGTCGGTGACACTGCGTGCGCCTGTGCCTCGGCCAGGCAAGTTGCTGATGGGGCAGGGTAACTATCACGAGAACGTATCGGGGCCAAAAGCGCCGCTCGGCATGTTTCTGAAACCTTCGACGGCCGTTCTGGACCCGGGCGGCACAGTGGTTCTGCCGCCAGACGATGGCGAGATTTTCCATCACGAAGCAGAACTGGCAATCGTCATCGGCAAGGCGGCGCGGAACGTTCCTGTCGAACAGGCTCTGGACTATGTATTCGGCTATACCTGCATTCTTGACATGTCGCTTCGGTCGCAAACCGCCGGGGTAAGCCTTGTTGCCAAAGGTTTTGATACCTTTGCGCCGCTGGGGCCATGGATCACAACCGCCGACGAAATTCCTGATCCGCAAGTGCTGCAGGTGCGCTCCTGGGAGAACGGGCAGGCGCGCCAGAACTACAACACCGACGATATGGAGCACCCGGTCGCGGCCATCATCGCGTGGGCTTCGAGCAAGGTGACACTAGAGCCGGGCGACATTCTGGCATGCGGAACCAACCACCAGGGTATTGGTCCGATCCAGGACGGTGAAGTCTGCGAAATCGAGATCGAAGGCATCGGCCGCATGAGTGTCACGATCAATGATCCGCTGAAGCGGCGCTGGCCATTCGAGGCCGACACCACTTTCGGTGCTGATATTCGCGAATGGAAGCTGGGCGGGACCGAGGGAATGCCGCGCAATCGCTTCATGCAAAAGCTCGAAAAGTAAGGGATTGGCGCAATGAGCGGCGACTTCACCATCTGCGTGGGCACCGTCGGCGGCGGTGTTTTCTACAGCCGCGATGGCGGCGATACCTGGAAGATGGGCAGAATCAGCGTTCCAGTTCCGCCGTGGGCGCCATGGATCCGCATTCGCTATATCGATGTCGATCCCACCAACGACTCGCATATGCTTGCCGCATCCGATGTTGGATTATACCGCAGCACCGATCGCGGCGCGAGCTGGACCCATGTCCCGTCACCTGCCGATGACGGCTACATCCACATCTGGTCGGTCAAGTTCCATCCTGATGATCCGTCCGTGATCTACATGGGATTGGCACCCGGCGCTCTGCTCCGTTCGAAGGACAACGGCGAGACCTGGGAAGACCTCAAGGCACCGGTGGAGCCGCGCTGCGTGGTGGGTTCAACCCACATCACCGATATTGTTTTTGACCCGCAGGATCATGCCATCATCTGGGCATCGATCGAGGCTTCGGGCATCATGCGCAGCACGGACGGTGGCGATAGCTGGGTGCACCTGCCGCCACCCGGGCCGACCCCGCAGGCGCAGGACATCCATGGCATGGTGGTCATGCCCGATGGAAAGCTGCTTTGCTCCACGCCCAACGGGGTGTGGACCAGTCTCGATCAGGGGCAAACGTATTCGCTCCATGAGCTTCCAATCGCCTGGCCGCCTGAGCCAGATGCGGTGGCGGTCGGGGTGCAGACCTATTGCCGGGGCATGGGCCAGAAGAAGGACGATCCCGACACGGTGTTCGTCTGCACGGGCGATTATGTTCCCGGCAAGACAGGCGGGATCCAGTACAGCACCGATGGCGGGCGTACATGGCAGCCAGCTGCCATGTCACATGAACCCAATTCGACCGTTTATCTGATCAGCGCGCACAAGGCCGACGCTCAGCGAATGGTCGCGGCGAGCAACTACGGGTACATTTATGTGTCCGAAGATGGCGGTCGCAGCTGGATCAAACTCGCGCGCGAGTTCGGCGAGATCCGTGGGCTGTGCTGGGTCCCGAACTGACCCTTCGGACAATTTCAATCCCTTCAGGAGACTACGATGCGCTTCTTTCGTTATGACGCCGGCAACGGCGCCGGGCTTGCTGTTGAATTTGATGGGAAAACGGTAGCTCTTTCCAGCCTCGGCCCCAATCTGCCGTCGTTCATTGACGGCATCATCCATGGTGGCGCCGCCTTGCGCGAGAAGATCGCAGCCCTTGTGGCATCAGGCGCGGGCGCAGCCGTGGACCGTGCTTCGGTAAAGCTGCTCAACCCGTTTCCTTCGCCGGGCAAAATCATCTGCATCGGCCTGAACTACGACGAGCACGCAAAGGAAACGAACCTTTCAACGACAGCCTTTCCGACCGTGTTCACCCGTTTCAACTCAACGCTGCTCGATCCGGATGCTCCGATCCTGCGTTCAGCAAGTTCCGAAGCCTATGATTATGAAGTCGAGCTTGTCGCCGTAATTGGCAAGCCGGCCCATTATGTCGATCTCGACGATGCGCTCGATTATGTGGCAGGTTACACCGTCGCCAATGACGTCTCGGTGCGCGATTATCAGTTTGCGACCAGCCAGTTCACGATCGGCAAGAATTTTGATGCTACGTGCCCGCTCGGTCCCGACTTCGTGACGGCTGATGAGTTGCCGGCGGGCGGTAAGGGCCTTGCGCTCTCCACCCGCCTCAATGGCGAAACGGTGCAATCGGACACGACCGACAACATGATCTTCAATGTGGCCACACTGGTCCACAAACTGAGCCAGGTCATGAGTCTTGCGGTGGGTGACATCATCCTGACGGGCACACCCAGCGGTATTGGCCATGCGCGCAAGCCACCGCTCTATATGAAGCATGGCGATGTCGTCGAATGCACCGTCGAAGGTATTGCCACGCTGCGCAATCCGGTCGTCGACGAAACGTCTATCTGATCACAGTTCGGCACCGCACACAAAGATCGTATCTATGACCACAATCGTCTTTATCGAACCCAATGGGACGCGGCACGAGATCGATGCTGCAAGCGGCACGAGCGCGATGGAAACCGCGATCCGCAATGGGGTTCCAGGCATTCCGGCAGACTGCGGGGGCGCTTGCGCTTGCGCAACCTGCCATGTTTATGTCGATCCGCAATGGCTTGGAAAGATCACGCCGATTTCCGACGAAGAAAATGATCTTCTCGATCTTGCCGATGATCGCAGGGATACCTCAAGGCTATCCTGTCAGATCAAGATCACACCGGATCTTGATGGCCTTACGCTTTCGATTCCTGCCGAATGACGCACCTGCGCGAAGTTCAAGCGAAAGCAGACATGGTGTAAGATGGATCAGTCCTGTCCCGGCGGGACAGGCTGGTCTGTGGATTGTTGAGCGGCCCGGGAGCAAATTGGGCAGGCATATGGCAATCAAGCACAGCCTGGCGATGATCGAGCGCCCAGCGACCTGAGCGGAAGGACCAACGGTCCAGCCAGCGCCCCCAGTATAAATCCTGAGCGATATCGCCATTCTCGAGCTTGCGCTGGAGGATGGAGATCGATGCGGTTTCGGAAACGGCAGTGTCACCGTGCAGATCGATCAGGATATTGGTCGCTTGGTGCGAGTGGGCGAAAAACTGTTCGCGGTAGGGCCATGCCCGCGCGAAGTGGTCTCTAACAGGGATTGCTGCGGTGGCGAGGCCCGTATCGGGACTGGCCACCGCGCCGAAATCAACTGTGCCATCGTCGTGCCAGACCGATAGCGCAAGTTCGAGATCCATACGATCGAGCCCACGACAGTATCGATAGATCTGCTCACTAATGGCCTGCTTTGCAGCCAGGCCGCCTGTCAGCGTGGCGCCCTCATTCTCCATCGGTGCTGACACGGGCGCGCGCTTCCCTTCAGCCGACGCGGAAGCTCGCAGCGAGTTTATTGCCCGCTGGATCACGCAAATACGCTGCATAGATCTTTCCGGCAGGACCCAGATCACGAATCCCCGGAGGATTTTCGCACGTGGTGCCACCGGCCGCCACGCCCGCAGCATGCCATGCGTCGACTTGCTCTGCAGATGAAGCGGCAAAGCCGATCGTGCCGCCATTGCCAACCGATGCCGGTTCGCCGTTCGCCGGCTTGCCTATGCCTATTGCAACGGTCGACGATGGATAGAAGGCACGGCCCGTTCCATCCAGAATGCCTGGGCCGTGACCGAGCACGGCGAGGATCGCATCGTAGAAGATCTTTGCAGCGTCGAGGTCATCGACGCCAACCATGACGTGGGTCAGCATTGCCAGTGCTCCTAGCAGGTTCATCAGGGGGCACCTTTGCAGCACCCCTTCCGCCAATGGGCTACCGGTGCTTGGCGCTGCGCCCATCGTCTGAAAGGACGGGGTGGCGGCGGCATGCATCCGGCTAGTCCAAAGGCAGTATGCTGGACTTGACGTCCTCAAGTAATCGCTCGGGAAAGCGCATGGCTCCGCCGGTTTGGAACCCGCGCCCCGCAAATGGGAGACACGGCCAATGGTTGCAATCAGTCAGCTTCACTACATTGTTCTCGGGGCAAAGGATCTTGATGCCTGGGCGCACTTCGCCACCGCCGGTATCGGGATGGTGGTGTCCGAGCGGAACGATGATGCCTTGCACTTGCGTTGTGACCGGTGGTTGTCCCGTGTTCAGATCGTCAAGAGCGACAACGAAGACGTCCACGCTCTCGGTTGGTCCGTTGTTGCCGAAAGCGAGCTCGATGCACTTTGTGAGAGGCTCAAGTCCGATAGCCGGCCTTTCGAAGATTTGCGCGGCCCTGAAATCCGTGCCCGTCGCAAGGCCATGCGTGTGATCCGCTTCAGTGACGACGACGGCATTGTCCATGAAGTCGCCTGGGGCATGGAAGTCAGCGACCGGACCCCGTTCGCCTCGACTGTGGCGGTCGACGGCTTCTGCACGCAAAAGCTGGGCTTCGGCCATGTCGTGCTATCGATCGAAGACCTTGAACGCAGCACGCGCTTCTTCAAGGAGATCATGGGTCACAAGGTGACCGCGCACATGTTCATCGGACCGCATGAGGCGGTGTTCCTGCGGTGCAATCCGCGCCATCACTCAGTGGCGCTGTCGGTGTCGCACCGCCCCAAGAAGCTGCAGCACATGCAGATCGAATACAACTCGATGGATGATCTGGGCCGTGCCATGGACCGCGCCGAAAGCTTGCCGATGGAAAAGATCGCAACGATCGGGAAGCATGGCAGCGACTGGGTCACGTCGTTCTATGTGCGTGCGCCGTCGAACATTACCGTGGAACTGGCCTACGGCGCGCGCATTCTGGCGGACGACGAGCCCACCGAGTTTGAAACCTTCACCGGCAGCATCTGGGGGCATCTCCAAGGCATGGAGAACGCCTGACCCTGCAGTTCGGGCGGCCCGGTTTCATCGGGCCGCCCACCTTTCTTGCCTAATCAGCCGCAGCCGCCGTGTTCAGGCGTGCCGGAACCGTGACGTAGGCGAGGGCACTGGCGAGATCGGGCGGCGTTAGGATATCTTCGTCGATGACCTGATAGTCCGGCGCCGTTTTGATCAAGGTTTCCAGCAGCACGGCAAGTTCGGCTCGCGCGAGATGCTGACCAAGACACATGTGTGAGCCAAGCGCGAAAGTGGTGCTGCGCATATTGCGCTGAAAATCGACCTCAAGTGGCCGATCGATGAAGGCAGGGTCATAGTTTCCTGCGGCCCAGAACAGTGCCACCGGTTCATTGGCGCTGATCGCGTGGCCCCGCAGCGTTGTATCCTTGACAACTGACCGGCCCGTGAGCGGTGCCGATGAGAACAGGCGTAGAAACTCGTTGACGGCGCCTGCCATCCGTTCGGGATGCTCGATCAATTCGCGGCGGCGATCAGGATTTCGGGCGAGATAGACAGCAGCGGTCCCGGTGACGGCTTGCGTTGTACCAAGCCCGCCTATGATCAGATTGTTGAGCAGGTGGAAGCATTCTTCGGGCGTGGGCTTGCGACCGGCGCTTTCATGGGCCTTCATGGCTGCCAGAACCGTACCAGGTTGCGGATCGCGCAGACCGATCTTGACAGCTTCGCGCACACGTTCCTGATATTGCATGAAATCCTTGGCTCGCTGCTCGGGCGATCCGATGAAGAACGTCGAGTTGGTTATGGGCTCATCGAATTCGCGCCAGTTCGTCGCATCGATACCGAAAAAGGTCAGCGACGTGATGCCGGTAAGCGGCTTGGCGTAGTCCTCGATGATGTCGAAGCGGTCTTTCTTGGCGGCGTCTTCGAGCAAGGCACGTGCCAGTGAAAGCATCGCCTCCTTCCGCTCCTTCATGCGGGCTGGCGAGAAAAGAGGGTTGAGCGCTGTACGCCAGAACGCATGATCCTGACCATTAAGGTCGGTTGGAATCAGCGGCGGCAGCGGCGTTGAGGGTATGACACGGCTACGCGACTCGTTGATATACGTCTCAGTGTTGGTCGCGACTTCGCGCATCGGTTCATAACCGGATACGACCGTGAAACCGCCGTGGTGGCTGGAATGCAGGATCGGCGCTTTGGTGGCGATCGTCTGAACGATGTTGAGAAAGTTCTTCCGGAAGAAATCGGAATGTTGGTCAAATTCGGTCAGGAAGTCTTCAATTTCTTTGTCGATATTATTCTCGGAATAGAATTCCTTCAGCACAATCGATCTCCTTTAGAGGAACGCCGGTCCAGGTTCCAGGCTGAAACCTTTTGCGGGATTGGAACAGGCAAGGCACATCGGCACGTCACGCCATTCCGCTGTTCATGTCTCGGTTGTCGGCCAGATTGAGGATCGCATCGCGCCCGGCATCTGCTGAATGGACTAGGGGCCCAAGACAACCGCCGTTGCTGGAGGCTCGCTGCTGACGGCCGCGCTCCCGCCTAGAGCGTTTTCGAACCAGATGGAATCATCTTGTGACTCGGAAAACGCGGTAAAACAATAATCTAGAGCGATCCGTTCGATGCAATCGGAACGGATTTCGCTCTAGTCTCTTTGCACGTACGCCGCTGGCCTATCGCCAACTAGTCTGTTTTCTGTGAACGGCAGCGAGGGAGCGCGATGAACGAGGTTGTGGCCATCATTGGCTTGCGGGGGCTTGGCATTGCCTGCGCGCGGCGTCTGGGCGCGGGACGAACGCTCGTTCTGGGCGATCTCAATCCAGAGACCCTCAGAAGCATCGCCGAGACGCTTGCAGCAGAGGGCCACAAAGTTGTGGCCCAGCAAGTCGACGTCACCGATGTCGCATCGGTTGAAGCGTTCGCGGCCAAGGCGGCAGGGGCCGGACGCTTGCTGAGTCTGGTTCTGGCGGCAGGGCTTTCGCCGCACATGGGTACGCCTGAGAAGATCTTTGCCGTCAATATGATAGGCACAATCAGCGTTCTGGATGCCTTTCTGCCGCTGGCCGAGAAGGGGACCGTTGCTGTCGTTATTGCGAGCAATGCCGGATATCTTGCTCCGGTCCCGGCTTCCACCGAACGCAAATTGGCGCTCGACCCGCCTGAAACGCTCATGGCGGCCGTCAGCGAGGTCGAAGGTTGGGACAACGGGCTCGGTGCCTACTGGTTGTCCAAGCGCGCCAACCAGGTCCGCATCGAGGCGGCCGCGCCGGTCTGGGGCAAACGCGGGGCCCGTATCGTCTCGGTCAGCCCGGGGATCATGGCAACGCCGATGAGTGCGTTTGAGCGTGATGCCGGATCCCAGATCTCCGAGGCCATCGCCAATGCCCCAGCCGCTCGCATCGGCCTGCCCGATGATATTGCGGCCGCCGTGGCATGGTTGGTCGGACCGGAAGCCAGCTTTGTAACAGGAACCGATTTTCTGATCGACGGCGGCATGACCAGCGCACTCAAATGGACCTGCTTCGAGACTCAAAACCCGGCGGGGTGAGACGAACAGGCAATCTTGGCGGAACCATTAGCGAGTTTCGCACCAAGGCGTGAATGCCACCGAGGGAGGAGAGCAAGATGAATGGACAACCCGTTGCTGTTGTCACCGGTGGAGCTTCGGGGATCGGGGCAGCAACGTGCCGCCGCCTCGCCGTTAGCGGCGCACGTGTCGTCATCGTGGACGTCCATCGCGAAGGCGCCAACGAACTGGCGCTTTCACTGGGCGATAAGCACTGCGCCATTTGCGCTGATCTCGGTGAGCCTGCCGAGGTTGAGGCGGCGCTCGCGGAGATTGTCTCAAAGTGCGGCGGCATCGATATTCTGGTCAACAACGCGGCGGCGCTGAACCTCAGCATGTCAGATCATGCTGTCGCAGATATCGATCTCGCTGTCTGGAACCGGCAACTAGCCGTCAATCTGACGGCTCCGATGCTGCTTTCGAGAGGGGCCATCCCGCTGATGATCGAACGCGGTGGAGGCGCCATTGTGCACGTGGCATCGGCAACGGCGTTTCAGTCCGAAGACATCCGGGCCGGATATGCGGCGACCAAAGCGGCCTTGGTATCGCTTTCGCGCTCAATCGCCGTGCAGTATGGGCAGCGGGGCGTGCGCAGCAATGTTGTCGCCCCAGGACTTGTCCTGTCTCCGGCCGCTATTGCGCATTTCCCTGCTGGCCCGCTCGAGGTGTTTCGCGATCATCACATGACCCCGGAACTGGGCACACCGGAGGATATTGCTGCGGTTATCGCATTCCTGGCTTCGGATGAGGCAAGATTCGTAAACGGCGCGGTGCTGATGGCGGATGGCGGTTTTACCGCTGCGCTGCCGGTCGTCGCGTCGCTCCGGCGGACGGGCGGGGTTATCTGAGGCTATGACCGGCAACGTCAGGCTCCAACGGCAACCCTCGCGAAGTCTTCGCCGATTCCATTGAACGTTGCTGTGTAAGTGCACAGGTACTCGTGACCACGCGTGATCTTGCCGTTCTCGACGAACAGCAGAAAATGATAGTCGTTGAGGTATTCCCTGCCGTCGCGGAATTTGAGTGTCGAGGTGAACTCGACGGCTGCACAGCGATTGTCGGCAACCATATTGGTCACGTGGAGCAGGAACGGCTCGACCACGTCGAAGCGCGGGATAAGCTTGAGCATTCCCGCGATCATCTCGCGAGGATACTCGCCCGCCTGCGGAAACCGTCCCTTGATGCACCAGACCATATCTTCGGCGAACAGCTCGCACAGACCTTCGAAATCGCCTGCATTCCAGCGGCGGAAGTACTCTAGTGCAACCTGCTCCGGCGTGTCTGTCATAGCGGAATATCCTTGCGGTCAGCCCCGAGATGCCCCCTGCGTTTGGGACATAGCCAATCGTTGGCGTGCTTTGAAATCTTACGGAATCTCGCAGCGTGACGACGTCCGATCAGACGACACGCCAGTGCCACCTGCGTGAGAACACACGCCTCTGCGATGGGGTGACGGATCGACTCGATGCACAAGAGCAACAAGGGCAAATTGGCCATCGTTACTGGCGGTGCCTCCGGGATCGGCGCAGCGACCGTGGTCACGCTCGCGCGGTCAGGTGCCCACGTTGTTGCGGCCGACGTGGATCGCCATGGCGCCGATGCGCTTGTGGCTGGACTGCGCAGCGAAGGCTTGTCGTGCGAAACCTGTGTGCTCGACATGGGAGACCACGAAGCGGTCGAAGCTGTCGTGGCAGAACTGGTCCGCAAGCTTGGCGGCATGGATAACTGTGCGGTGCAAACGAGCGATGACGACAAGGCCGTGGTCGACGTCCCGCCGACCCTGTGGATGCACCTGCTGGGCACAAATCTTGTCGGACCTGCGATTTTGGCGCGAGCTCTGATCCCGTCGATGCTCGCGCGAGGCGGCGGTGCATTCGTGCACGTGGCATCAGCCGCAGGCCTGCGCGGCGAGGATACTCGAACCTGCTACGGTACTGCAAAGGCCGGGCTGATGGGCCTGTCGCGCTCGATTGCAGTGCAATATGGCAAGGAGGGGATTCGCAGCAATTGCATCGCGCCGGGTCTGGTATTGACACCAGCTGCTGAGCAGACCTTCGATGCATCGATGCTCGAGCTCTTTCGGGAGTATCACCAGACGCCGGAACTGGGCCGGCCCGAGGATGTCGCGGAGACCATCGCGTTCCTGTTGTCTCCTGCCGCGCGATTCATCAACGGCGCCACGATCGTCAATGATGGCGGTTTCTCCGCGATGGCACCCATCGTGCCAGCCATGCGCGCTCAGACCAGATGACCTGATCGCACTTCGAAGGAGAGGATTTTGGTTCGCACGCATTTGACTTGGCTCTGGCCAGCCCTGGGTTTGGCTCTAGGGCTTGTTCTGCCTGCGCTACCCCCTATCGCGTGGGGACAAGTACCTGCTGTGCCCGTCGCAGCAGATTGGCCAGAATATGGTGGTCTGCCCGGCGAGCAACGTTTCAGCCCGCTTACGCAGATCAACACCGCCAATATCAGCCGGTTGTCGTTAGCCTGGGCAGCAGACCTGCCAGCCGTCAACAATCCGGTAACCGCCCCGATCGAAGTAGGCGGGCGGATCTATATCTCCTATGGGCTCAGTGTCGTTCATGCCTTCGATGCCGGCACTGGGCGGGAGCTGTGGAGCTATGATCCGGGGGTCGGCAAAGTTGCCGGTGCCAAGTTGCGCTTCGGCTGGGGTATTCGCGGCCTCACCTGGTGGAATGGAATAGTCATCACCGGCACGCAGGACGGCCGTTTGATCGGCATCGACGCCCGAACCGGCAAGCTCCGCTGGAGCGTCGAAACGACCGAGGAGAATGATGGCCGCTATATCACCGGCGCGCCCAGAGTTTTTGACGGGAAAGTCATCATAGGTCATGGCGGCGCTGACGTGGCACCGATCCGGGGCTATGTGACGGCCTACGACGCGGCAACAGGAAAGCAGGTCTGGCGTTTTTACACCGTTCCCGGAGACCCGGCCCAAGGCTTTGAAAACAGCGCCATGGCCATGGCAGCAAAGACCTGGACCGGCGAGTGGTGGAAATACGGCGGTGGCGGCACCGCGTGGAATGCCATCACGTATGATCCGGCGCTCAACCGCATTTACATTGGCACAGGCAATGGTCAGCCATGGAACCAGAAAATCCGCAGCCCAGGTGGCGGAGACAACCTCTTTCTGTGTTCGATTGTCGCGCTCGATGCTCGCACTGGCACCTATCTTTGGCACTATCAGGTCAATCCCGGCGAAAGCTGGGATTACAACGCGGCGATGGATATCACGCTTGCCGATCTGGAAATCAAAGGAAAGGTGCGCCAGGTTATCTTGCAGGCGCCGAAGAACGGTTTCCTGTATGTCATTGATCGCATTTCCGGAAAGCTTATCTCGGCGGAAAAAATCGTGCCGCACGTGACGTGGGCGTCCCGCATTGATACCGCGAGCGGACGGCCAGTTGAAGATCCGCAAGCGCGGTATCCGGACGGGCGGGCTGAGGTCTGGCCTTCAGCGGCAGGGGCACACAACTGGTTCCCGCAATCTTACAGTCCAGCGACGGGTCTGCTCTATATCCCTGTTATGGACTCTGGTGGCATCTATGACGATACCATGATCGACAAGGCCCACTGGAGAGCGACGCCGAGCGTTTTGAACCCCGGCGTCCTGTTCCAGCCGATAATGGACGCCAGAAGCCAAGGCGCCAGCCTGCTGGCATGGGATCCGGTAAGGCAAGCGCAAGCTTGGTCAGTCCGACTGCCCGGGTATACCAACAGCGGCGTGCTCTCGACCGCCGGCGGATTGGTGTTTCAGGGCAGGATCGATGGCTGGTTTGTGGCCTACGATGCTGCCTCGGGCAAAGTCTTGTGGCGCTTTGACGCAGGTACAGGCGTAATGGCGCCGCCCGTCGCGTTTGCGCGCGGCGGTGTGCAGTATGTGTCTGTGATTGCAGGATACGGCGGCGGTGGAGGAGCCATGTCACCAGGGGCTGCGGATTTTGGCTGGACGTACCGTGATCAACCGCGGCGCTTGCTCACGTTCCGCCTTGATGGCCGGGCGCACTTGCCCGCAACCCGGCGGCTTGCCACCGAGCCAACGCTCGATGCAGGGGCGCCGCGCGACGCGCACGGAGAACTGGTCTACGCCACGCATTGTGTTCTTTGCCACGGCATGGGTGCTCGCGCGGGTGGGTCAGCCCCCGATTTGCGGAATTCAGCGGTTGTGGCCGACGAAACTGCATTTGCGGCGATCGTCCATGATGGGATGCTGGTTGAACGCGGCATGCCGCGGTTCGACGAATTGTCAGAATCCGATCTCGAAAGCCTGCGCCGCTATGTTCGCAGAGCCGCTACACCTTAGCGTCCGGACCGGGTGTGTTACAATGCTACATTAAAGCTCTGATTCTCGCACGGTGGTTGCGCGAATCGGAACGTTGGCTCTGCCAAGCGGTGCCAGATCGCCCCAGAGAATCGTGACGTATTTTGCGCTTAAGGCAATGAAAAATAGTGTATAATATCGAAAGCACTTATTCCTGATGCGACGACCTTGCCATTCTACCGGTTGCGCGTAGTATCGCTACATAAGGTCGGCAGGAATAATCCGCTGACGCATCGGGAGAGACAACATGGGTGCGACCATAAGCATCGATAACATCCTGACGCTCATCTACCGCGGCGCTACAGTCTCCGCTTCATGGGACCCGGCGCTTTCCGCGATTGTCGAATATTTCAATGCCAGCACGGTCTGTCTTCGTGTGGCAGTGCGCGGTGCAAGGCCATTCGAATTCCGCTTCGCCACCGGTCGCAAAGTGCGACGTGAGATTCTGGAAGACTGGGAGCGCACACAACGCGGCGTTCAGTTTACGCCTGCCCCGACATTGGGCGTGCCTGAGATCCACAATTACGCCGAAGAGTTTCCCGATGACCCAGTGACAAAAGAACTGCTCGAGTATGACGTGGCGGTGAGTTTGACCTACTGTTTCGAGAATCTGGAGGACTGCGACTACATTCTGAACGTTAGCCGCGGAACGGATGATCCCTCATTCGGTCGGGCGGAGGTCGAAGCCATCAAGCAGATTGGCGGTCATTTTCGCGAGGCAGTTCGTCTGCGCCGTGAGATGGTGCGCTCCAAACAAACCAGCGAGTTTCAATCCCAGGCGCTCGATCGTCTGGGCATAGCCGGAATCCTGATCGATCCGTTTGGTGCAGTGTTGCCGCTCAATAATAGTGCTGAACACATGCTGGCAAAAATGGATTGTATTCGTCTTCAACGATACGATCGGCTGGTTGCGGTGAACCGTGCAAGCAACAGGGAGCTTCAGGAGAACATCCGCAAGATCCTGAGTGGAGAAGCCGGTGAGGGGCAGGCGTTTGCGATGTCGCTTGAGCGTGAGGATGGCGGGAGGCCGGTCGGACTGGTTTTGAACAGTGCCAGATCAATGTGTCCAACCTCCAACCGTGAAGAAAACTGCGCACTCCTGTTTCTGCGCGACAGCGGGACCAAATTTGCCATTGAGCCCTCACTCGTACAGAAATTGTTTTCATTTACAGCGGCCGAGGCAAGTCTGGCCATTGGTCTGGCGTCTGGTCGTTGCCTTGAAGAGATTGAAGGGCAGATGCGGATAAGGCACAACACCGCTCGCGCACATTTGCGGTCGATTTTTGTGAAGGCCGATGTCACCCGTCAGGCTGAGTTGGTCAGCCTTCTGGCCAATAGTGTTGTTCCGCTGGCACAGCGGTCTTCCAAATTGACCAGTTGAAAGCGCAGGCATACGAAAAATGGATGACATTCTACAGAGCCGTGATGATTTTGGCCTTGTCGCTTGCCGGGAGGTTGAGGTGGCTTCGGTTGATATGTCGCGTCCTATTCTCGGCCGCAGGCGCAAGGCCGATGACATGCGCATGCGCTTTATCGATGTGACAATAGAACTTGTCCGCGAGAACGGCCTGTCGCGGGTTTCCACTCGCACGATCTGCGACGCTGTAGGGGTCAAGGCCCCAACCCTATATCATCACTTCGGCGACCTCGCCGGGTTGCAGAAGGAGGTTATCGAGTACGCTTTCGTCAAGTACTACACGTTCTGGAAAAACCGAAGAAATGTCCATGATCCCTACCAGCGTGTGAGGGATGGTTGGGACAGCTACATTGCGTTTTCGCTTGCAGAACCTGAGCTTTTTGCGATTGTATCTCTTGAGAACTATGCACGTGATCTTCCGACACCGATCGTTGAGGCGCACAGGGATTTGATTGAGGACCTGGAAGCAATCCATGCGATCCGCGCCTTGCGCTATGAGCCACTGCTCGCAGCCCAGATGTTCACAGCTGCCTGTATCGGTGTGGCCTCGATGCTGGCGGCCCAGCGCCATGGCATCCCGGCAGCCGACAACTTGAGCGCAATCATGCGCGAAGCGATTCTGGGAACACTCATTTCCTGAACTGCGACCTGCCGTCTTCTTCGCTTCAGCTCGTGGCTCCAGTTATTCTGAGGGCATTATGCCGTTTCCAAGCGAGAAGGTGCGGCATCGTCTGAATGCATGTCGCTCTGCGGCCAGGACAGTCCCAATCCAAGTCAGGCAAGACCTGTGCAAGGGCTACCATGGGAGGCGAGGCGATGAGTGAATTCGACGGCAAATCGGTAATCATCACTGGGGGCGGTGGCCACGGCGGCAGAGCGCTCGCCCGCCTATTTGCCGAAGCCGGCGCAAAGGTGGCTGCCTTCGACATCAGCGAAGCGTCTCTTGCCGGATTCCATGCCGATATGGCTTCAAAAACTGCGGCAACGCTCGGTATCGCATGCGATCTCAGGGATTGGGACCAACTCCAAGCCTCGGCTGATCGGGTTGCGACGGCGTTTGGCGGCATCGACATCCTCATCAATACGGCCACAGCGCGAACCAATCCGGTCTGGAAAGGGATCGAGGATTGCAGCCATGCCGAACTGACCGAGCTGATGGAAGTTGGGCCCAATGGCACGCTGGGTGCGATGCGTGCTGTGCTGCCCTATATGAAGGGGAAGGGCGGCAAGATCATCAATTTCGGGTCGGGCAGCGGACGCAATCCTGCTCCGGGGCTTGGTGCCTACGGGATGAGCAAGGCTGCCGTCCATTCGCTTACCAAGTTGGCTGCGCGGGAATGGTCAAAATACCGGATCAACGTCAATGGCATTCTTCCCTTCATGATGACCCCGACCATGGCGCAATCCCTTCGGGATGACCCGCATGCGCTGGATCCGTTCTTGCCGCCACTGAACTGGATTGGTGATGCAGAGCGGGACATTGGGCAGGTCGTGTTGTTCCTTGCAAGCAGCGCCTCGGACTACATTACGGGCCAGAATCTCCCTGTCGACGGCGGGACCGACATGATGTTCTGAACGCAGTTGGGGGAGCAATCACCTGATGACGATCGACGACACGAAGCGGATCGTTCGGGAATGGGTGCGCTGTTGGAATGCAGGTGAGGTCGACGCGCTGGCAGCTCTGTACCACGACCAGAGATTCAGCTGGAGGATATCCGGGCAATCACCAGTTTCCCGCGTTTACACCAAAGCCGAGATCATCGCGCTGATCCGCACCACCTTCGACAAACCCATGATACAACGGCACCACATCGATGTCACCAGTATGACGGCTGAAGACAACCGCGTTGCACTCGAGTTCATCGGCCAGGCAGTTTTTGCCGATGGGACCCCTTTTCTCAATCACTATCATGCGCTGTTCTTCATCGAAGACGGGCTGATCATCCAAGGGCGTGCGTATCTCGATACCTGGGTCGCGTCGCAGTCATCGTTGCGCCTGAATGGTGCCGATAGCGAAAAAGGGGTCTGACCGCTGGGGTAGGAGCGGGGTGCTTGGCAGCGCACCGTGATTGACTTACAAGACCCGGGTAGCAAGCTCATCCAGAGAGCGCACCGGAGTCCGGCCATCCCAATCGGCAGCCTGCCGATGCATCTCTTCAAATAGCCGAAACATGGCACCGCCGGTTTCTGTCATTGCAGTGTTGTAGTTGAACAGCTCTGTGTAGTGTCCCAGCTCGGCTATCGTATCGATATAGTGGATCAGCACACCGGGCATCTGCGCGGTTCCCAGCGTTGCAAAGCCGGCTTTGGCATAGCGTGCGCGGTCGGCCTCGAAATCGTCAGACATCTGCATGCAGTGATGATAGACCACGTCGCGGTCGCCGCGCAGATGATCGAACAGGGGATTGTCGGACTCAATCAGTTCAAATTGGTTTCGTCCGCGATAGCCGAAGGCAACGCGGTTCTTGGTCACACCCGTCACAGGCTCCCCGCGAAACACGTAGTCCGCAGCACCGGGCGGCACGTCCATGACGTAGAAGGGTCCAGCCCCTTGGTGGGCAACGAACCATTCGATCTGTTGCTCAAGATCGCGGCAGACATAGCCCAGTTGGGTGATTTCGCGCGGCAACCAGACCATCAGGCATGTCCTTCTTTTGCTTTGTGTTGAAAGATTTGTCCGAGCGTAGGCCCGGCTTGCAGGTGAGGCTGGTTCATCGAAGCTGCGACCTCATGGCGATGCGAACGGGCGGCAATTGTCGAGCACCGCCCAGCCGGCAGCGAGTGGTACGGCAAAGTAGTAGCTGGTGCAGCTTGTTGCGATACGCCAGCCATTGCGGGTGCGGATGTAGGTGTCGTCTACTTTGCCCATGTGAATGAAGCTTTCATTCTGGACGACCAGCCGGCCCTCGACGAATAGATGTCCGTGCGCGTGATCACCCTCAACACTTGCAACATGTCCGTGTGCCAGCAGTTTGACGAAAGCATCATGCTCCAACCCTTGCAATGCCGCGGCGATCCCCGCACGGCCCGTGCATCGGCCCAGTAGATTCCCGAAATCGATCTCGGCATTGTCTGCGAACAAATCCGGGAGCGATGTATAATCGCACTCGTTGACGCGGGAATAGTACTCGAGCCTCAAGCGATAGATCGCTTCGAGGTCTGTGAGGCGGTGAACCTCCTTGGTCAGTTCAGCCAGCAGCACGGTGTCGTCAGGCAAACCGGTCACGGTTTTTCTTCATTGGATCGGAGATCAAGCTTGTCGAAGGGATTGGCGATCCGCAGTGGTGTCGCCCAACCCACGGCCAAAGCAGCCTGAAGATAGAAGGTCATCCGCTGCTCGGCGATCCGCCAGGCTCCGTTCTCGCGCCGGTATCTGTCCGACCACCGGGCAATCGCCAGCACGCTTTGGCCGGTCTGGGCCGGGAACGCTTCCATATGGCTGTTACCTTGTGCCTCATCACCAGAAAGGTCGATGAGGTGATTGTGGATCGATTGCCGGAACGCAGGAGCGATTCCTGACGCCATGACCTTGCGGGAAACCTCGCGGTTGCGCTCACGGCCGATCTGGGGGGGGATCTCTACGTCCCATTGGCAGATGACGTCCTCGGTGCAGTCGTCGAAATGCTCGCCAATCCGATTGTCATTGAGGGTCGCGTGATAACGGCAGCGAACCTGGCGAATTTCTTCAAGATCACGCAGGCGGCTGACGGAACCGACGAGGTTATGGAGAACGTCGCCGCGATCTTTGCTGTCTGCTGTTAAGTCGTCCACTGCGGTGAGCCCCTCCGCCAACCGGCGTTTGCACGACTTTGGTGCCGACGGCGTGCGTTATGGATCGTCCATTTAGACGTTTTGCTCCAGCCCGCAGCGGGACCATGGCATTGGTGGGTAACAGTACGGTCGGTGCTCGGCATGCTACCGATCAAAAGAGGAATGGCACGATGGAAGACCTGGCGAACGTCTACGCGATTGAGCGCTTGGTTTTGGCTTATGCCACCGCAGCGAACCGGCGGGATTTCCGTGCGATGGCGGATACCTTTGACGATAATGGTCGGCTGGTCGGCATGGCGGAGATGATGGGCCTGAACCAGGAAGCCATAGTCGGGCGTGCTGACATCTTCAGTTTCTTTTCCGCAGCATTGGAAGCGGTGGAGTACATCTTTCAGAACGCGCAGCTCGGTCCTGTCATGATCGACGGCGATGAGGCAACGGCACAAGTCATGCTGACGGAGCTGGCTCGCTGGCGCGGGCAGAACCTGTCGGTGTTTCTGGGGCGCTACGAAGATCGGTATATTCGCACGCCAAGCGGTTGGCGTTTCGCAGAGCGTAAGCTGGTGCCTACGACCCTGTTCCAGCCGAGCGGCCAGTTCCTGATCTGAGCGAGATGTACCGTAGCCAAAAAGAACGGGGGCGGATTTCTCTGCCCCCGTTTTCAGTTTGTGTCTGACCGGGTTTGATCAGTCAGGCATGATCCACTGTGCGTTCTTGACGAAGAACTTTTCGGTGATGGCGTCGCCCATGCCGGCAAGGCGCGAGGCCCAGTTGTGCATGGAGTCGGTGCCGCCTTCGACGTGGGGGAAGTCTGAGGCGTAGCAGTAGCAATCCTCGAGGCCGTTGTCGGTGATGTACTTGTCGATCGGCTCCCACGGGAAGCCGGCGCAGCGCACGTTGCGGGCGAGGTATTCGCTGGGCTTCTTGGGCAGCTTGGCGCGCCACAGGGCCGAACCCTTGGCTTCCCAGCCCCACATGTCGAGGTAATGGGACATCGGACCGATCCAGTGCGCGCCGGTCTCGACCGCGGCATAGCGCAGGTTGGGGTTGCGCTCGAACACACCGCCCGTGACGACGGCGGTGAGGAAGTTGAGCGAGGGCAGGTGCATGGTCGAGACGGTCCAGGGATCGAGCTCGATCTCCTCGCCGATCAGGAAGCCCTTGAAGGCTTCGGCCTCGCGCCAGTCCAGCGTGCGGTAGAAGCCCGCCTCGTTGCCGACGTGGGTGGTGACGACGGTGTCGCTGTCGGCCAGGAGGGCCCACATCCTGTCGAGCGAGCTGTGTGCGGGCGACATGCCGCCGGGCAGCATCGAGCTGGGGAACCACACCGCACGCACGCCGCGATCGACCAGATTCTTGGCTTCGGCATAGATCTCATCAGGGGTCTCGCCGATCAGCACCGCGACCGGACGCAGGCGGCTCGATTGCTTCTGGCTACGCACCACCCATTCGTTCTGGGCGCGGATCATCTGCACCGCATAAGCGCGGCGATCGCCGGTGATCTGCGGGAAGAACGAGGGCACGTCGGCATTGGCATAGAGGAACAGCGCGTTGATCGCGAGGTTGCCGGGGAAGATGATCTGCTTGTCGATGCCGCAGAAGTCCATCCACTCGAGCCGCTGGTCCAGATCGTAGGAGCCATAGGCATAAGGCCCCTTGCCGAACCATGCCGACCGGAAGTTCAGGCTGTTCTGAAGTTCGGAATCGACGTCCTTGAAGTAGTTGTTCTTCATGCCCTTCAGGTTGTGGAAATCGAGTTCGGCAAACGGGCGGGTAACCTCGCCAAACATCTCAACCCAAAGCTCGGACGGCACCCACTCGTGCGCGTCGGCATCGCACATCTTCCCGGCATACTTCGCCAGCTCGACCGGGTAGCCGACCATTGGTTGTTCAAGAACTGTCGCCATTGCAGCCTCCAAATACGCTGTTACGTTGTCAATCAGATCGGGCAGACACACGCGGCCCATCAGCCGCGCCGCCATCCAGACACCGCCTTAATCCCACGCCAATCCCCCGCAAACATCGTCCATTGTGAGTACACACAGCCTGTCCCTGGGGGCAGTCAGCAAGGACGTGCCGAAGATCGCACACGCTCGTCGAACCACGTTCAATCGGACGATCTGCCGGGCCATAGGCCATGCGAACAGGCGTTCAGCGAAAACCAATGACGTAAGAGGGTAGGTGCATGCTGACGCTCCAGGAAATCTCCGATCGTCTCGAGATTCAGAAACTGCTGGTAGACTACGCCACTGCGATCGATCAGAAACAGATCGACCGCCTCTCCGACATTTTCCTGCCCGATGCCTTTGTCTCCTATGCGCCCTACGGCGGGCGCGAAGGTGCGTTCAGCGAGATCAAGGACTGGCTGGCCGAAGCGCTGGAGGGTTATCCGGCCTCACAGCATCTTGTGGCCAATCCCGACATTACGATCGAGGGCGATATCGCTAAAGGGCGGGTGATGTGCTTCAATCCGCTGGTAACGGAAGATGCCGCGGGCAAGCGCGGGCTTACGATGTTGGGGCTCTGGTACGTCGATACCTATGTTCGCACGGCGCAGGGCTGGCGTATCGCGTCCCGGTCCGAGGAACCCTGCTGGATTCATAGCGGCGACGAAGGTGCCCAGCTTGGCGCGGTGTGATCCATACATCGGGATGCCTTCAGCCTGCCGACCCAGGCCTTTCCGCGAGTACCCGGAAAAGGAGGTTGAACTCGTTCGCGAGGTAGTCGGTTACAGACCGGGTCGTACCCTCATCCCGCCACAGATCGACGGCCAGACGCATCGCGCCGACAGTCACCATGGCGGTCGTGCGCAGAAGGTCTCGCGGATGCCGATCCGCCCACCCCGCGCAGAGGGCCTCGAACAGGATCTGTTCAAGCTCCACGGAAAAACCGTGGCGGTGCATCGCCAGCGTCTGGTTGGACTGGAGCAATCGTTCGATCGTGGCAGAGTGGGCAGGGTCCTGCGTCGCCATAAGCGCAATCAAGGCGCTGCGAGCCGCTTGTGCAGGGGGCTGGGCGGTATCTTCGCGCTGCAGGAAATCAGGCACCAGCGCGGTGAAGTTTTCGCGCCACCAGTATTTCAGCGTCTCTTCCTTGTTGGCAAAGTGGAGAAAGAGCGTTCGCGGGGATATCTGCGCTTCCCGCGCTATCTCGGCCAGGGTCGTCTTGTCGTACCCCTTTTCGACATAGAGCTTGAGGCTGGCCTCGGCGATGCGCCTGCGTGTCAGGATATTCTTGCGTTCCCGGATGCCCGGAGCGGCGTTTTCCAACATTTTTTGATGAGAGGACATGTTGGTTCCCGGCATGGCGGCAAAAAATGCAGTTACTGCAGTTTTTTCTTTCAGAATGGTGCGGACTTGCATTAGATAAAACTGCAGAGTCTGCAACAATTGATTCGGCGTCCAGAACGCTGAACCGCGGAGGAGAAGCCTATGTCGTCAATCGACCTGCCACTTCTGAGAATCGTCGGATTGAAAGGCATGGCAGACGGGGCCGTAATCGCGGGTGCTCTGCGGGACCCGGATTGCGAGGCTCGCCTTGCTGCGGCTCTGGAAGCACAGCAACTGCGCCAGCTTCCTCGCGGGTTCGCTCTGACACCGCAAGGAAGAACGGACGTGCAAACTGCACTCGCTGAAGAGCGTGCGATGGTCGATGCCGCTCAGATTGAGCAGATCTACGAGCGGTTCTGCCTGATCAATGCCAGCTTCAAGGCACTGATGCACAAATGGCAGATCCGTACAATGGACGGCGCCGAGGTGCCCAACGACCATCAGGATGCAGCTTATGATGGTTCCGTGATTGCCGAACTGGGGGAGATCGACACCCTGCTGCAGCCCATCCTGCTCGACATCGTTGCGCTGGCACCACGCCTTGGGCGCTACCCCTTGCGCTTTTCCGATGCGCTCACCGCGCTGCGAGGCGGTGATGCTGCGATGATGGCAAGGCCGCTGATCGACAGTTACCACACCGTCTGGTTCGAGCTGCATGAGGACCTCATTTCGCTCGCTGGTTCGACACGTGCGGCTGAAGCCGCTGCGGGAAGGGGCGACTGATGCCCCGGTTCGTATTCTCAACCGCAGATACAACTTTCGCCGCCGGACAAGATCTGCGTTCGCTCCTCGGCGGCAAGGGTGCCGGGCTGGTCGACATGCACAGGCTCGGCCTCCCTGTGCCACCTGCGTTCGTGATCTCGACTGAGGCTTTTCATTCATGGCTTGCGCTCCGCGACCTTGGCTTTCTGAAGGACGAGCTGGATCGGCATATCGGGGTGCTTGAAGCCCAGCTGGAACGCACCCTGGGTGGAGCAGACAGACCTCTGATTGTCAGTGTGCGCTCCGGCGCCCCAGTTTCCATGCCCGGCATGATGGATACGATCCTCAACCTTGGGTTGAACCGGAAGACTGTGAAGGGGCTCGCGCGCGAATGGACGCCCGAGGCTGCAGATCAAGCCTACGCGCGTCTGCGGCACTCCTATGAGGCTATCGTCGGCGCGAAGCTGCCTGAAGACCCGCGGGCTCAGTTGCTCGGAGCGATTGCGGCGGTATTTGCCTCATGGGACAGTGAACGTGCGCGAACCTATCGCGCACGCGGCGGCATTTCCCATAAGCTTGGTACGGCAGCGACGGTGCAGGCCATGGTGTTCGGTACGGCTCCCGGATTTTCGGGAACGGGTGTTATGTTCACGCGTCATCCCTCGACCGGCGCAGCCGAAGTGATGGGTGACTGGCTCGCCGACGCACAAGGCGAAGATGTTGTCGCCGGCACACATCAGACCGAGCCGCTGGAGGCACTCGCACAGGCAAGCCCAGTCCTCTGGCAAGAGCTGGTGGATATCGCTGCGAGGCTGGAACTGCACCAGCGGGACATGTGCGATATCGAATTCACAATAGAATCGGGCAAGCTCTGGGTTCTTCAATACCGCCGCGGCAAGCGCAGCCCGCAAAGCGCGGTCCGCATCGCCGTGGAGATGGCACAGGATGCGCGCTTCGCGATCAGCCCGCGCGAGGCCGTCGAGCGGGTTCTGCCGGATGACCTTGCTGCGCTTTTGGCCGAGCGAAGAGCCGACACTGGTTCCGCACCGGTGGCGACAGGCCTCGGTGCTTCGCCTGGCGTGGCTTCGGGTAAAGCCTGTTTCAGTGTGGATTCGGCGCTCGACAAGGCGGATGCCGGTGAGCCCGTCATTCTGGTGCGGCCAGAGACATCGCCCGATGACATTCCCGGCATGGATGTCGCCGAGGGCATTCTGACTTCGACGGGCGGTCTGGTCAGCCATGCCGCCATTGTCGCGCGCGAGTGGCGCAAGCCTGCGGTGGTGGGGACGAGTGCGCTCGTTTTCGATGGCGATGTCGTGACCGTAGGCGGTGAGGTGATCCGCGAAGGTGATGAGATCACCATCGATGGTGCCACGGGCCATGTATATCTCGGGTCTGTCGCAGGCGCGTCTGCCGAGGCCGACAGCCACGTATGCCGCCTCATCGAATGGGCCCGTGAAATTGCCGGAACTGAAGGCGAAGACCCGGTTGAAACACTCCGCATGGCGCACGCGCGCATCGCGGCAGAAAAGGGAGAGCACGCATGATCACTGCCGCAGACGAGGGCCTGCACCTCGAAGATCGCGATCCGGCGAAAAACTGGATGGAGAACTTCTGCTTCTTCGGGTTTGACGAAGCCGCCGACGCTGGCTTCCTCATCCACATGAAGAATCGGCCGAATGAGGGCATTGTAGAGTTCCGGCTGGCGATCAAAGTCGGCGCTCAGACCAGCATCTATGGGGTCGTGCATCCCATCAATGGGACATTCACTTACCCTGATTTCCAGTTCAGATGCATCGAGCCGGAGCGGCACTGGACCCTTAAGGGGCAAGGACGCGGCTGGCCGCTGGAAGCCGTCGGCAAGGTCATTGGGATTCCGGCCAAAGGGGATGCCCCGCTCGAATTCGAGCTTGAGCTTGACTGGACAGCCACAATCGAAGCGCTCGACTGGAAGGTCATCTTCGATGAGTCGACGAGTGCGCCGGGTGGCGCGCATTACGATCAAGGTGGGCGCTTTGCGGGCACGCTGCGTATCGGCGATAACACGATCAAGGTCGATGGCATGGGTTATCGCGACCATAGCTGGGGGCCGCGCAACTTCCTGCAGATGAAGTATGCCCGCTTCATCGGCTTCGTCAGTGAAGACATGAAGACCTATTTTGACGGCCACATCCTTGACCATGGCGATCGCAAGGTGGGATTTTCCTACACGGTCGAAGATGGCGTCGGTCAGTTGGCGGCCCGTCCTGAATATGAAGTGCTGGAGGGCGAAGACTGGGACTATGGCTATCGCAAGGTCGCCATTACCGTCGGCGAGACGCGCTATATTGCGCATACTTTGTGGGATTTTGCGATGCCACTGGTTCCGGAGCGGTATCTGTCAAACGTTGCAATGGCTCGTATCGAACTGCCGGGCGGCCGCAAAGGCTTCGGTATTGTGGAACGTGGCCGGCTGTTCGGCGAGGAAGAACTGGCTGGCTGGATTGCCGCCGCCGAGAACCCTCAGATGCCGGTCTGAGATCCCAGTCGGCCGAATGAATAGAGGATGCAACTGTGAACGAGCCCGCGAACCCCGTCCACTTTGTCAGCGCACCCGGCGTGCGCTGGTCAAGGGTCAATGCCGCTGAATCCACCCCTAGCCTGACGAAGCCGTTGGGCTGGGATTTCTATGGCAACGGCACCAATCTGACATGGCGGCGCATCTTCGAGAACTTCGGCCTGATCGGGCAAAATGAGCCGATGCCGGCGGGGGGTGATGAGGGCTACATGCGCGCGATCTATGCGCGCGCGACCATTAACGTCGATACGGTCATTGCCGCCATGGACCTGTTTCCGGGAGATCACAGTGGGGATCACGCCCGCGAAATCTTGTCGGAGGACGTTTCCGCCGCCGAATCCGGGCAAGCGGAGCGTACGTTCGATGAAGAACGGTATCTGCGCTATCGCGAGGACGTGCGCGCGATTGTCGAGCGCGAGTTCGATGAGACTTTGGCGTTCTGGCGCGACCACGTCGGGCTTCAGGGACTGCGCGAAGGGAAGGATCCCGCCAGCACGTTCGAGGACGCCTTTGAGCGGTATGTTAGCGTGCAAACCAACCACTCGGCAAATTCGACCTTGTGCCAGCAGTACTTCTCGCAGGCCACAAGGCTCGCCGAGCGGGCCGGGCTTGGGGAATTGGCTTCGAGCCTCACGACGGGCATCGGAGATACGTTCGACACCCGCTCGATGGCGCGGCTTTGGCAAGTGAGCCGCGGCAAAGCGACCCTCGAAGACTATCTTGGCGAGTTCGGCTTCCAGACCTCGACCGGAGATGATCTGTCCGGCCATTCATGGCGGGAAAACCCGGCGTCCCTGCGCGCGCTGGTGGGGAACTACCAGAAAATGGATGAATCGTCCTCGCCATTTGCTCACGAGCACGAGCGGGTGGAACAACGGCAGGCGTTGGAGGAGCGCATCATTGCTGCTCTGCCGGTGGACGAGCAGGGCGAAGCGCGAAAGCTTTTCGACCTGCTGGCTTCCTCGACCCGGGTACGCGAGCTCGGCAAGGCATCCTACCGGATAGCGCTCGACGTCGCGCGGGCCGCTGCCAGAGCGCAAGGCGCCGTGCTTCATAAGCAGGGGCGAATTGACGGGCCCGAAGACATTTTTCTGCTCGTCCGCACAGAAGCTTTCGGCGATGCGGAAGACCTGCGCGGCATTGTCGCAGAGCGCAAGGCCATCCTCGAGCTATACGCCACCTACGACATTCCGCAGGCCTGGACCGGTGATCTCGAGCCGGCCCTTATCGAAGCCTTGGCCGACGATGGCGGGGTCGTTTCGGGTCTGGGGGTATCTGCGGGTGTTATCGAGGGTACGGTGCGCCTGATCCTCGATCATTCCTCAGCCGAGGACATGGAGCCGGGTGAGATCCTTGTCACAAACACAACCGATCCTTCGTGGGGACCTTTCTTCGTTGCCGCAGGTGCGCTCGTGATCGATGTTGGCGGGGCCATGAGCCACGGGGCAATCATCGCCCGTGAATTGGGCATCCCCTGTGTCATCAACACCAAGAACGGTACCCGCCGGCTCAAGGACGGCATGACGGTCAGGGTCGATGGCAACACGGGAACGGTGGAAGTTCTGCACTGAGATAGCTTTGCAGCCGCGACGTGACGGCAGGCTGCGTTCCGCTGCCATCGGCAAAGAGCTAGGACAAACCCAATGGCAAATTACATTCTGGTAGTGTTGACCAACGCTCAGCCCGGCCGCGACGATGATTTCAACGCCTGGTACGACGATGTGCACCTGCGTGACGTCTGCGCCGTTCCCGGCATCCTTGCCGCGCGGCGCTACATGGCAGCACCGATCCAACCCGCACCGGATGGGGCGCGTTGGCGATACCTTGCGATCTACGAAATAGAGACGGACAACCTTCAGGGCGTGATGGACGAAATGAATGCCCGCGCTGGCACCGATCAAATGTTTGTCTCGGACAGTCTGGATGTTGCCGGAGCATGTGCGACTGTGTTTGGGGCCTTTTCCGAGCAGGGCTGAACACAGGGACTTGCCGCAATCAGGCCGTTAACTTCCGTCTATGGGTCAACACAACTACGGCGAAAGCCAAGCCGCAGATGGCTCCGACGGCAATAAACACCGCATGGTAATCCGGTACGACAGTTCGGATACTACTCATGACCAGCGGATTGAGAAAGTCGCCGACAAACATCGTCGAATAATAGAAGCCGAGCGCCTGCGGGTGCGCGTGGTCTGGCACTCTGCGTAAAAGGGCTGGCGGCAGAAATGGCAGCATCAGGCCGGATCCCAGTCCAGACACGGCGACAGCGGCGGCCGCCGACCAGGGGCTATGCGAGAAACCGATCGCAATCTGCCCTGCCGACCAGCATGCAAGGATCAGGGCAGCGGTGGTGCGTTCTTCGATCGACTTGCGGAGGCGGCCATAGATCAGGCCAACCAGAATGCCGCTGATCGAGGCCATACCCAGCACGATTGCAGCCACGCCGGGATCGGTCACGCCATCTTCGGCAAGCACCAGTCCGGTCTGAATGCCCGTCATCTGCATGACAACGCTCATCATAAGGACGACCATGTAGAATGGCGCGAGGCGTAAGAAATCAAACCTTGCCGATGGCGCGCGGTCTTGGATTTGAAGCGGGCTTTCCGGAGAGGATGGCACCAGTCTCGGCAAAACAAGGCTGGCAATCGCGAGCATGATAAGGGCGGCGCCATAGATCAGGAAGGGTGCATGCCAGCCCCCTTGTCGGCCCAGCAGGCCCGCGCACCAAACACCGACCAATGCCACGCCGGCGCCAGTGGCACCTTGCAATCCAAACAGGCGCTCTCTGGCGGCGCCATCGAATTGCTGTCCAATCAGGTAGCTGGTGGTGGTAACGACCCCCGCCACCGCGACACCGAGAAGAAAACGCGTGGCGATCAGCAGTCCGCTATGGTCGATGAAAAGGCCCGATAGCCCCGCGCACGCATAAGCAATCAACGCAATTTGCAGCGTGCGGCTCGGCCCCGCGGCGCGAAGAACAAATCCCCAGATCGGTCCCCCGACGACGATCCCCAATGCGGGTGTGCTCATCAGCATCTGGGCGGCAAACGCGCCGCCGGTCCCACCCCCGAAGTGGTCGGCCACTTGGGCAAGGACCGGTGCCAGCGCAACAAAAACGAGTGCCAGCAATCCTGTACCCGATACCAGAAGCGGTGCGAGAAACGGTGAATTCCTCCGCTCGGTGCCCAAGGTCAAACGCTCCCTTTCTGCTTATGGACCTGCATCATGTCAGTGCCGTCCACGCACCAGGCGATGGTCCGCAAGAGCATCTGTTGCCTCATGGCTGCGGTGTCAGCGCAAATTGCGCTTGGCCGCTGACCGGGTCGATCGGATAGGAAATATGCTGGTGCGCGATACGCCATTCTGCGCCCTGCTTGCGGTATATGTCGCTGACCCTGCAGACGACACGCCGTTCGGTCCCGTCCATCATGGCCACCCTGATGGCCTGAAGGCTGTAAACCACGGCAAGGCTTCCGCTGATCACTGTTTCCTCATGAAGGACCGTCGTGTTGACGGATCTGACCCCGCGGAGCTGTGCCGCAAACGATTTCTCGATTGCTGCTGCGCCCTTGATCAAGCCCGGCGCAAGCGCGTCAAAAAGAACAGCGTCGTCGGCATAGTACCGTCTGACATCAGCCGGATCGACGAGCTGGCCAAGTTTGTCCTCGATTGCCTTGATCTGTGATTGATCATCGGACGAGGGAACGTCTGCCGCGCGGGTCGATGGAACTGCCGCAGTGCCGGCAAGACCGAGCATTGTCAGGGCAACGCCGCAGACAAAGGGCGCACATTTCCTGCGGACCGACATGGCTTGTTCTCTCCCCGGTTTGGCAACGAGCCTCTCCGACCGTCGTAAGGTTAGACGCGCTCCCCGGCTGCGGGATCGTCCGATAGGACAATGGGGCCTCTGCGCTGTCTGATGGGTCGTCCGAATGAGGTATGACTGCGACTGCGCGGTTGACGCACCCCTTCCTTCAGTGCCGCTTTGGTCAGCCAGGCTCAGAGCGGCAGCAAGGGAAGTTCGCGACCATGGCAGGGGAAACCGTGCAGATGTCCCGCAATGCCATCCCTCCCGCGGCGAGTGCGCTTCGGGAGAAGCTGAGGGGCATGCTGATCGGCGGTGCGTGGCGCAAGGGCGGTGGACCACTGTTTCTGCATCGCTATGCGGGCGACACCGATACGATCACTCCCGTCGAGCTTGCGAGCATCGCGGATGTCGACGTTGCCATTGCGAGCGCACATTCAGCCAAGGCAGCCTGGCGCGAGACTGATCCCGGCTACCGGGAAAGGCTTCTGCATCGCCTGGCCGATTTGATCGTCCAACACGGGGAAGACCTTGCCATCCTGCAGACGCTGGACACCGGCTTCCCGATCTCGGCCTCGCGCCAGCTCATCCCCTTCATGGAAGGCTGGACACGGTATTACGCCGGATTTTGCGACAAGATCGAGGGCGGCGCGTTTTCGCAGTTCTCCCATGGGCGATACTTTCTGCAACGCGAGCCATATGGCGTCGTGGCGATCATCCTGACCTGGAACATGCCGATCACCTCGGTCTGCATGAAAGCCATGGCCGCATTGGCGGCGGGCAACTGTGTGGTAATCAAATCGCCCGAAATGGCGCCATTCGGCATGATGCGGATGGGAGAACTCTTCGTCGAAGCAGGCTTCCCGGCCGGTGTGGTCAACATTCTGCCGACAGGCCCGGAGGGCGGACATGCCCTCGTTGCGGACCCGAGAGTGGGCAAGATCAGCTTCACCGGCGGTGCCGCGACGGCTGAGAAGGTCATGGTCTCGGCAGCGGCAAACATCACGCCAACGATTCTCGAGCTCGGCGGCAAATCGGCTTGCGTGATCTTTGACGACGCCGACCTTGATCGGGCGATCCCGTTTGCCGCAAGCTTCCCTTTCGCGGCGACTGGCCAAGCCTGCATTCTGCCCACGCGAATGTTAGTGCAAGACAGCATCTATGACGCCGTCGTTGAGCGGGTCACACGTATCGTCGAGACGTTCAAGCCGGGCGATCCCTTTGCAGAGGCCACCCAGTTTGGCCCGCTGATTGGCAAATCGGCGGTCGACCGCATCACCAGAATTGTGGAACAGGTCAACCAGACGAGCTCCGGAAGGATAGTGCTCGGCGGCCATCCGATTACTGGCGAATTTGCGGCGGGCGCCTATTTTGAGGCGACGCTTGTTGTCGATGTGGATCCGGCCTCGTCCCTCTTTTGCGAAGAAGCCTTCGGTCCCGTCCTGGCGCTCAGCCGGTTCACCGATGAAGACGAAGCGATCACCTTGGCCAACGCGACGCGCTTTGGCCTCTACTCCTACATCTGGACCAGGGACATTGCGCGCGCGATGCGGATTGCTGATGCGATGGAAGCCGGATCGGCTGCCATCAACGGATTTGCCGGGTTGGTTCCACAGGTGCCCTTCGGGGGCGTGGGGATCAGTGGATACGGCAAGGAAGGTGGGCGCGAGGGGCTGAACGAGTTTCTGCGCACCAAGACGATCTTCATAGGCAACTGATGATGAGCGTAACACAGTTGGCGAGAGGCTTGAGCCAGACGGCGGGGGCGAGAATGCGTAAGATCGACATGCATGGTCACATCGTCTTCACCGAGACATTTGGCAAAGCGGGTGAATTTGGCCCTGAGTACCTGCTCGATGATGGACTCTGGAAGTTCAAGGTTGGGCCTTACGTTGCCGAAGTGCCGCGCAATGAAGATCCGCGCGATACGATGTACAAGATGAATGACCCCGACTGGTTTCGCGATAAACTCGACGAGATTGGTATCGACATGCTCGGGATCACCGGATCGCCGTTGCTGTATCTCTACTGGGCACCGACTGACGTTGCCGTTCGATTTCACCGGCTTCAGAACGATTGCATGGCACGGTTCTGTTCGGCGCATCCGGACCGGTTCTTCTGGTGTCCGTCCGTGCCGCTACAGGATATTGGGGAGTCGATCGCAGAGCTTAAGCGTTGCGCTGCCATGGGTGGGCGCGGTGTGAATATCGGCACAGATGCGGCTGTATACGGCCTTGATGACCCACGAATGTGGCCCTTCTACGATGCGCTTGCGGATTTGAATCTCGCGATATTCATTCACCCATATCCCAAGCCAATGGCCGCTGGCGCGGCCGAGAAGTATCATCTTTCGTGGGTAACCGGTTATACTTCGCAAGAAACCGATGCCTTTGCGACCATGGTCCTTGGGGGCGTGTTCGACGACTTTCCCAATTTGCGGGTTTACGTCACACACGGCGGCGGTTTCACGCCGTATCAGATCGGACGAATTCATGGCGCTTGGCAGATGAAGAATCCAGGGGTGAGATGCCGCCAGTCACCCTACGAGTATCGAAGGAATTTCTGGTTCGATATCCTGGTTCACGACGATAAGGCGCGAAAATTCTTAGTAGATAGTTGGGGATCTGATAACATTGTGATCGGATCAAATTATTCTGGCTGGAATTGGTCAGATGAATTCGTTCATTTAGAGAGCCTTGGGTTAACAGAATCACAGAAAGAGAATATATCCTTCAAGAACGCCGAGAAGTTATTTAATTTAGCTACAACCTAGATTTGGATTGCATGGGAATTGAATTGATGTCGAACAGGTTGGCAGGAAAAGTTTGTCTCATCACTGGTATCGCCAGTGGCATCGGCCAACGTGCGGCGCACATGTTTGCTGCACAAGGCGCGCATGTGATTGGCTGCGATGTCAACGATGCGGGGGCTGAGGCTACGGCAGCTTCAGTACGCGCCAGTGGCGGGCGAATTGATGTCGTGCCTGGCGAGGATCTGGCCTCGATGGAGGCGTGTCGCCGGCTCGTGGCTGCGGCGGAGCAAGTGGGCGGCGGCCTCGACGTGCTCTTCAACAACGCGGCAATGTGCAAGTTCGAGTTCATGGACGGCATGGAGACCACCGACATGTGGGACTTCACGATCAAGTATGAGCTGGATCTCGCTTTCTATATGTGTCTCGCCGTCTGGCCTGCCCTGAAGCGCCGAGGGCGCGGCTCGATCATCAACGTCGGATCACTCGCTGCGCATCGCGCAACCCCTGCAGTGGGCAATGTGGCTCACATGGCAGCAAAGGCCGGCGTCGTGGCCATGACCAAACAGCTCGCGCTCGAAGGCGGCAAGCATCAGATCCGAGTGAACAGCGTCTCGCCGGGGCCGGTGGCGACGGCGCAAACAGCGTTCCTGCTTGAAACCGACGAGTACCGAGAGTCGGTCGGTGAGTTTCTCGTGCTTGGGCGCGTGGGCCAGCCTGCCGATATTGCCGCTTACGCTTTGTTTCTCGCGACCGATGAAGCGGATTGGGTCACGGGAACGGACTTGCTGATAGATGGCGGGCATGCGGTTCTTTGAACGCAGGATGGGCTTTCCCTTCGGAATCTGGAGCTTTTGACCATGTCTTCGCCCCATCTCGCAATCTCGATCGACCATGCGACGTGCATTGGCTCTGGCAACTGCGTGGCGAATGCGCCGGGGGTTTTCGAGCAGGACGACGATGGGCTGCCGCACGTGATCGATGCGGGCGCACAGCTGCGGGAGCTGATCGAATTTGCCGTCTTGAGTTGCCCGGTCCGAGCAATCTCGATCAACGACCTCTGAGGGTCCGAACGCACGCTCGGTCGCCGGTTGTGCGCTGAATGTTCGCAGGGTCTGGAGCAACAAAGTGGGTAGATATGGTCGATCTGGCTGAGCATTCGATGGAAGAACGCGCGCGCTCTGTCGGCTGCCCGGTGATTGACTTCGACATCGAGGATGGTCGCGCATTCCGTGAGAACGTATACGGCGCATTCGACGCGGCGCGTGAGCTAGCGCCATTCTTCTACAGCAAGGCTGCCCGCGGTTTCTGGGTGTTCTCAGACTACAGTTTGATCGCCGAGACGAACAAGCGTCCTGACCTTTTTTCCAACAACGCCGTCGAAGTGTTCTTGCGCGAAGAGCACCTGATGCCCCCGATGATTCCGGAAATGGTCGATCCACCGGAGCATCATCAATACCGGATGGCGCTTGCTCCCTTGTTTACACCCAAGGCGGTCACGGCCTTTGAGCATGTCTTCCGCGAGCTCTGCGTCGCCCAGATCGAGCGCCTTGCCAGTGCAACAGAGTTCGATTTCATGGAGGCATTCGCCCGGCCCGTTCCCTCCGGCTTCTTTCTAGGCCTGATGGGCGTGCCGGACGACAAACGCGAAGGTTTGACCGACGCCCTGATCAGGGCAACCTTCACGACCGCAAGCGAAGATCCCTCACGTTCTGTCCGACGGTCCAGCACTGAGCAAGTCATCAAGGCTGTACTGGAGTTGGTGAAGGATCACCGGGAACACGACCATGATGACGTGTTCGCCCGCTTGATGCTGCGCCCGGCGTTCGGGCGTCTGCTGGATGATGAGGAACTGTTTCGTATCGCGGTATTGCTGGTCAATGCTGGTGTCGAGACCACCGGCGGCGCGCTCGGATATATGTTCGAGCACCTCGCCCGCCACCCCGATGATCGCCAAGCAATCGTGGATGATCCGGACCTGATCCCATCAGCAGTCGAGGAATTGCTCCGCCTCTATCCCGTCGCCAACAGCAACCGGATTGTGACCGGTGACGAGGATTTCTTGGGCTGTCCGGTGCGCAAGGGTGACAGGGTGGTCATCAACCGCATCGGTGCCAATCGTGATCCAAGCCTCATCCCGGATGGAGCCAAGGTCCTTCTGGGGCGGAATCAGAACAATCATACAACGTTCGGCAATGGCATTCATACCTGCCTTGGTTCCCATCTCGCACGACGGGAAATCCGTATCACCCTGGAAGAGTGGCACAAGCGGATACCAAACTATCGCCTGTCGCCTGATCATGTGCCCCACCACCACGTGGGGTCGACTATCTCATTGAGTTCGTTGAGGCTTCAAATTGAATGAAGCTTTCCTACCCATTCGTATATCGCAGCAGGAGAATGAATAATGACCGATACGATCGAAGGTCGTCGCAACCTCGGTTTCGCGCTCATGGGCGAGATGATGGGGCAGCAGTTTGCCGACGGTGCCAGAGCCAAATATGAGGCGGGCGGGTTCGCGGCAGATCTGGTCGATATCGGCGCACGCAATGCATTTGCCGAGGCATGGGGACGGCCAGGTCTTGACCGGCGCTCTCGCTCGCTCTTCACGCTTGGCATTCTCTTCACGCTCGGCTTTGCGCGCGAGACCAAGTACCACGTCAATATTGCGCTCGAGAATGGCCTGACCCAAACCGAAATCGAAGAACTGATCTATCAGGCACTTGTCTATGCCGGCTATCCGGCTGCCAGCCAAGGCGCAACCGCGATCGAAGAAGTGTTTCGCGAACGTGGTTTGATCAAGTGAGCCGGGAATGACTGCAATGCCCACTATGGTCGTGACTGGTTCCGGCTCCGGCATTGGCCGGGCAACAGCCAATGTCGCCGCTCGACATGGCTGGTCGGTGATTGGCGTCGACATCCGGGATGCGGACGTTGATGCCGACCTGTCTCAGGACGCCCAGCGAGAGGCCGCCGTGACTAACATTCTGGCGCGGCTCGATGGTCGTCCGCTTGGCGCGCTGGTGGCTTGCGCAGGGCTTGCGGCGGGCGACGCCAGCACGATCATGAAAGTGAACTTCTTTGGTGCCACGCGCCTCGCCGAAATGCTGCTGCCATCGCTGCTCGCCGGGCCGCAGGGAAGAGCCGTGGTGATTTCGTCGAATGCGTTGCTTCACACCCCGCTGTGGGGCAACGCAGCCATCGAAGCTGCCCTGGCAGGGCAGGAAGACGAAGCGGCCGAAGCTGTGAAGGGGCAAGCCGACCTAGCCTACTTCACCTCGAAGAAAGCGCTGTCGCTATGGGTCAAGCGCGAGGCGGTTAAACCCGATTGGGCGGGGGCAGGGGTACTGCTCAATGCTATTGCACCTGGCGCGACGGCTACACCGATGATCGCAGGCTTGCTGGAAGATCAACAAGGCCGTGATTTCTTGATGCGAATGACCCCGACACGAACACCTGAGGTCGCCAGGCCCGAAGCCATTGCGGAGCTTGCGTGTTGGTTGGCCAGTACCGCGAACCGCTCTGTCGTGGGCCAGACGATTTTTTGTGATGGCGGCGCGGAAGCCACGCTTCGACCGAGCGCTATATGAAGCGACGGGAAACGACGATGAAAGCTTTCCAGCTCAACGCGTATGGCCAACCACCTATGATGGGCTTGGCCGATGCGGAGCGCCCTGTCTTGCGCAGTGACGACCTTCTCGTGCGGGTTGTTTGTGCCGGGATAAACCAGATGGACTGGAAGCTGGCTGAGGGCTTTCTGAGGGACTTCTTGCCCCATCAGTTGCCTGTTACGCTGGGTTGGGAAATCGCCGGAGTGGTGGAAGCGCTCGGGCCCGATTGCACTTCTTTTGCCATTGGCGATCCTGTGTTCGGCATGCTCGACCTCATGCGGAATGGCGGTTTTGCTGAATATGTCGCTGTTGCCGAAGGCAAAATGGCACGAATTCCTAATGCAGTCTCGTTTCAGCAAGCAGCTGCTGTGCCCTTATCGGCAATTACCGCGTGGAACAGCCTGTTTGCTTTCGGAGCGCTCAAGGCCGGTCAGGACGTTCTGATCCTCGGCGGTGCGGGAGGGGTTGGCCACCTCGCGATTCAGCTGGCGAAGCGCGCTGGCGCGCGGGTCACGGCAGTGTGTTCGGCGGCAGGCGGACGTCTTGCGCTCGGTTGCGGGGCCGACGCTGTGGTCGACTACAACAAGGATGACTTTGTGCGCTTCGGCCCATTCGACCTCGTGCTCGACGCGGTCGGGGGCGAGACAAGGAACCGCTCTTGGAAAGCACTACGCGAGGGTGGGGCCCTCGCGACGATCGTGCCGCCCTGGGATACCGTCGCCGATGTCAAACGCACGGATGTACGCAGCATGCTGGTGGGGGCCGCACCCGATGGCGCCACTATGCGCCAGCTTGCTGTGGCAATGGAAAGCGGTGAGCTACGTCCCCAGATTGCTCAGACCTGCGGTCTTGATGGGTGCACGGCAGCCATACTCGCCAGCAAGGCCGGGCACACACACGGAAAGCTGGTCATTGAGGTCGGTACACCTCAGGCCCGAGTTTAGCAGGCTACTCGCGCTATCTCGGTAGCTGAAGCATATCGCGATTCAGCTGATCGACCTTTGTGCATCCCATCAGCGCCATGGTTCGGCTGAATTCGCTTTCGAGCATGCTCAGCGCCCGTGCTACACCGGCTTGCCCCGCAGCGGCCAGGCCATATGTTGTGGCACGACCAACCCAAACACATGATGCGCCAGCGGCAATGGCTTTCAGGACATCGGCACCTCGTTTGAAGCCTCCGTCCACCATCACCGTCACTTTTGGCGCCACGGCATCCACAATCTGGGGCAGGGCTGCAAAAGATGGAATGCACCCATCGAGACTGCGTCCGCCATGGTTGGAGACGATAATGCCATCGACGCCCAGGTCAGCGGCAGTGCGGGCATCCTCGGCCGTCGAGATACCCTTGACAACAAGGATGTCTTGCCAGGTCCGCCGGACCTCCCGCAGACTTTCCCAGGAGAATGTTGCCACTGGCGCCGATGCAAAACTTGCCTTCTTGCCGAAGAATGCGCGTTGGCCTTCAGGCAGATCTGCGATTTCGGGCAGGCCGCCATTGAGTTTGTAACGCAGCACAGTTCCTGCCAGCCAGCGCGGCGAGAGCAGCATCTGGCGCCACGTCTCCGCGTTCATCATGCGCGGGGCGAAGCCGTTGCGATACATGTACTCGCGGTTGCCGGTCATCGCGGAATCCATGGTAATGACCAAAACCCGGACGCCTGCCTCTTTGGCGATGCGTATCTGATGATCCATGATCGGCTGCTGCAAAGGATAGAGCTGCCGCCAGAGCAGATCACCGCATATGGCCTTGACCTCGGCGAGCGAGGCGAAATTCGCATTGCCCAGAGTATACGGCACGCCAGCCGCTGCGGCTGCTTGGGCAATCTGGAACTCGCCGCGGTAGGCCAGCATCCCGACGAGCCCTGTGACACCCACCCCGATCGGTATGTTCTGCCGCACCCCGAAAAGGCTGACGGACAGATCGCGGGTCGACACGTCGATGCCGACGCGCTGACGTAGAAAGGTGTCCTTCAGGCAGGCTTCATTTGCGCGCGTGGTGACTTCGTCCTCAGCGCCCCGATCGATGAATTCGAACAGCCCGCGCGGGATTCTGCGGCGGGCCAGGCGGGCCAGATCCTCGATGTTGTAGATCTGATCGAGCCCGCCCATTCGGTATCGCCTCTTATCGGTTGAGTGCCATGTCAGGGAAATGGCTTGCAATCGTGTCGGCAATGCCCTCGCGCCAGTGGATCTGGCACTTGCCGACAAGGGCTTCACGCTTGCTGTTGTCGGTCAGATAGTTGTCGCGGTAATATTCGCCGCGCAGATAGCTGACAGGAACGCCGGAAACCTGGGAAATGTATTCGATGTATTCTACATCGCTGACAGCATCGTCACCGGCAATATTGACAATGTTTGCCGGCACGGAGGCAGACTGAAACAGCCCTTCGGCAAACCGCGCAATATCGTCAACGTGGATGGGCATGCAGAAAGTGTTGCCTTCGGGCGGCAATTCGATCGGTTCGCCGGCCAGCATCTTCTTCAGGAACAGGATGGGCACACCGCCCCAACTCCCTGGTCCGTAGCAGATGCCGGGGCGAATAATCACAGTCGGAAGGTCATATAGCGCGGCAAGAGAGCGCACGACGGCTTCAGCGGCGATCTTGCTGACCTGGTAGGCCGGAATGAAAATCAGTCCGCCTCCCAGAGGATCGGATTCCTTGTGATGGTGATCGGGTTCGAGGTGCTTGTAGATGGCCGTCGAGGAGATGAAGAAAAAGGCCTCCGCTTTGCGGAACCTCTCCATCAAACGGGCACAGGCAATGCCGTTGACGTCCATCGCGGCATCATAACTTTCCGTCTCGCGCAGCATCGCCGTGTGCAGGACGTGGGTGATGTCCGCCGGCACATCCTGCGGAAAGGGATCGGTGGCCATATTCCAGGGTATGCAACGGACGCCCGCAGCTTCGAGTTCGGCGCGGACCGGTTGCTCCGCCTCATTGAACAGCGACAGCCCCCACACTTCGTTGTGCGCAGCGAGCTTGAGCGCGATGGGGCGGGCAATCAATCCGGTTGCCCCGGTGATCAGGATGCGCTTTCCGGTCAGCATTCTGGATAATCCTTCCTGTGTGGAACCGCTGGCAATTTGACATGCGCCTCGCGGACAGGCCTTAGTCTAAGGATGACCCGCCGGTTCGCTGCATCGTCCATTCGGGGGAGAGGTATAGCTTCAAGCAGCCTTGATCAGATCGGCACCCTTCTCCGCGATGGCGATCGTTGCCGCGTTGGTGTTGCCGGAAATCAGCCGAGGCATGACTGATGCGTCGATCACGCGAAGCCGCTCAACGCCGCGCACGCGCAGTTGCGGATCCAGCACGGCGTCGCTGCCGCCCATCCGACAGGTTCCTACCGGGTGATAGCCATGGCTGGTCAACATGCGTACTGTCTCTTCCCATTCGGCGTCGTTGCGCGGCGTCTTGGCAGGAAAGTTGTTGCCGATGATGTGGCGCGCAAGAGGATCGGTGGCGAACAGCTTTTCGAGAAACTTTCCGGCAGCGATCAGCCTCGCAAGATCATCCTCGGAACCAAGCAGGCGATGATCGATCACCGGTGGCACTGCCGGATCGCGACTGCGCAGCCGGATCTCGCCGCGACTCTCCGGGCGGACGCAAGTCGCACCAACGGTAATGCCCGGCGCGTGATGCATTTCCGGCTTGCCCAGGGAAAAATCCATCGCGAGCGGCAGGAAGTTCAGACCCACATCCGGTTCGACTTCATCCGGGGAAGACTTGATCATCCCCATGACCTGAACCGCCGCCGATGACAGGGGGCCACTGCGCGTGAAGATCCACTGCAGCAGGGCTCGGCCGATCACCAACGGCCCGAACGGACTGTTGTAGGTTGGAATGTTGACCAGCTTCGACGCGGTATAACCGGAATGCTCCTGCAGATTGAGCCCTACGGGCAGATCGGCGATCACGTCGATGCCGAGGTCGCGCAGATGCAGGGCAGGCCCAAGACCCGACCGCAAGAGGATCGCGGGGGAGCCGATTGTGCCGGCGCTGATGATCACTTCATCAGCATAAAGCGTCTTGCGCTGCCCATGCTGCTCGATCGCCAGACCTATTGCCTTGTTGTCCTTGACCAGCACCTTGTCGACCATGGCCTTGGTAACGACGCGCAAGTTGCTGCGGTTCTTTGCCTCGCGGAGAAACGTACGCGATGTGCTTTGGCGGGTTCCGCCCCCTGCCGTGGTATAGTTTTCGTAAACCCCGAACTGATCACCATCACAATAGTCGATTAAATGAGGGTAGCCCAGTCTTACGCAAGTTTCGATCATGGCGTCGGCGAGGCTATGGCGAGCGTTGGCCGGACCGACCTTCATCGGCCCATGCATGCCGTGGGCCTGTGACGGTGCTCCGGTAAAACATTCCGAGCGCTTGAAATAGGGCAACAAGTCGTCCCAGTCCCAGCCGGTGGCACCCGCCTCGACCCAGCGCCGATAGTCTTGCCGCTGCCCGCGAATGTAGACCAAGCCGTTGATCGAACTCGAGCCGCCAAGCATTTTGCCACCCGACCAGATTACCTGCCGATTGCCGATCGACGGATCCGCTTCGGTGAGGTAGTTCCAGTCAGCTGCCGGGTTTCCCATCAGTTTGAAACATCCCGCCGGCATTGCCACCAGCGGGCTGCGATCCCTGCCACCGGCCTCTACCAGAGTTACGCGGTTGCGCCGATCTTCTGACAGTCTGGCGGCCAGCACGGCTCCGGCGCTGCCCGCCCCGGCAATCAGATAATCCATGGCTCTCTCGTCCCTGAGGCTGCGCACCAAGCGCCACCTGCATTGGCTACCATGGCGCAGCAGCCGCACGGGTCCTCCGTTTGGACGTCGGCGAGCGGTTCCGTATCCGGCATGAAGGCGTGAGGGAGCAGGGCGGGCGACACAGAGCATTTGACCCAGGTCATTGCGGTCGAACGTGCCCGTAACGGAGAGAAGCGATGGGCAGACTGGAGGGCAAACGGGCATTGGTGACCGGGGCCGGATCCGGTATTGGTCGTGCGATCTGTCTGCGCTTTGCCGCAGAAGGCGCCAGGGTAATCGCCGCTGACATCAAAGGTCAGGATGAAACAGCGGCTCTAGGGCAGGGGCAGATTCTCCCGCACGCTTGCGACGTGCGCGATCCCGATGCCGTCGCTGCCATGACCGCCTTCTGCCGTGCGGAATGGGGCGGGCTGGATATCCTGGTCAACAATGCAGGGATCGGTCGCGGTGGGCCGCGTTTGCATGAAACGTCGATCACAGACTGGGACGACGTCATCGCAGTCAATCTGCGAGGCGTGTTTATCGGCTTAAAGTTCGCATTGCCCATCTTGATGGATTCGGGTGGAGGAGCCGTCATCAACATGGCGTCGAGCGCGTCGTTCAAGGCCGTGCCGTGCACGGGGGCCTATACGCCCTCAAAAGCTGCAGTGGCGCAGATCACCGCAATGGCAGCGCTGGAGTATGCGGGGGACAATATCCGGGTGAATGCCGTAGCACCCGGGCCAATTGCCACCCCGATAATCGAAACACTTCCAGTCGATCAGCGCGATGGGCTCATCAGCGGCGTGCCGCTCCGACGCTTTGGAAGCGTCTCGGATGTTGCAAGTGTCGTCCTGTTCCTCGCATCAGATGAAGCTGCGTTCGTGACCGGCGCAACATACCTGGTCGATGGCGGGCTTGTGGCGGGCTAACGCTGGATACGGCGCTCGAGTAGTCCTTCGCTTGAGCACCGGCGATTAGTGCGACCGCGCAACCAGCAGTCGATCATCCGTTCGGACGATACCTCAGCAGCCGAGCACGGTAGAGCACCACAGGCGATGCCGTTTGGCCCGTTTCTGGCACCTGAGGAGACAGTTATGTTCACGCTCTCACATCCACGCTCGGTTTATATACGCGGCGAGTGGGTCGAGGTCTCGGAGACGGCGCCTGTCATCAATCCGGCCACCGAAGAAGTCATCTGCGAGGCAGCGGTGTCGGGGCTGGACCACGCAGCCGCCGCTGTTGGCGCCGCGCGCGAAGCTTTTGATCTGGGCCCGTGGCCGAAAATGAAGCAGAGCGAACGGAACGCCATCCTTTCTGCTTTCCTCGACGCCATCGAGGCACGGCGCGAAGATGTTATTCAGTTGATGATCGCGGAAAGCGGGGCCACTCGGCAAGGCTGCGAATACTTCGGATATGGCACTGCGCTCTATCTCGGACGTGGGTATCTCGATCTTGCCAATCGACCGGCGATTACGCCGCTGCCTATCGAATCTGTTCCGTCCCATGACGGCCGGATCAATCTGGCCGTCGGGAACATGGTGCGTGAACCGGCTGGGGTGGTCGTTGCGATAACCGCCTACAACGCACCCCTCATGCTGAATGTCGCGAAGATCATTCCGGCTATGGCGGTGGGCTGCACTGTAGTCCTCAAGCCCTCTCCGTTCACACCGATCGAAGCGCTCATGCTCGGCGAGTTTGCCGAGCAGGCCGGTATTCCCGCGGGCGTACTGAACATCGTGACCGGCGACGTCGCAGTGGGTGAGGCCCTGACGACGGACCGCCGCGTCGATCTGATCTCCTTTACGGGATCGGACAAAGTCGGCAGCATCATCATGCAACAGGCGGCCCCCCAGCTGAAGCGTGTCTTGCTGGAACTGGGCGGCAAATCGGCGATGATTGTCCGCCCCGATGCAGACCTCGACGCGGCAGCAATGGCGGGCCTGTACGGGTTCATCTTCCAATGCGGTCAGGGCTGCGGGCTCCACACCCGTCACATCGTCCACAATTCGGTCCGCAAGGCTTACGTCGAGAAAGTGGCCGCGATGCTTGGTCACGTCAGCATCGGCGATCCAAGCGATCCGGCAACGGCAGTCGGACCACTGATCAATGCGCAGGCCCGTCAAAGATCCGAAGCGTACGTGACCCTGGGGCTCGAGCAGGGTGGTCGGCTGGTGGCCGGTGGGCAGCGGCCTGCAGGGCTTGGGCGCGGTTTCTTCTTCGAGCCGACGTTGTTCGATGATGTCCAGAACAGCTCGCGTATAGCGCAGGAAGAGATTTTTGGTCCGATCGGTGTGGTGATCGGATATGACACCGATGAAGAGGCGATCAAGATTGCCAACGACAGCGACTACGGTTTGTCAGGCGGCATATTCTCAACTGACATCGGCCGGGCGCATGAGATGGCGCTTGCCATGCGCACCGGGAATGTCCTGCTCAATGGCGGGCCCGGGGTTTTCTCGCCCTATCACCCCTACGGTGGATACAAACGCTCGGGGATCGGGCGAGAATACGGGATCGAGGGCCTCAACGAATTTACCCAGGTCAAAACGATCCTGTTCAAAGGCGCGTGAAGGCTCCAACTGGGTTTGTTTAGCGGCGCTATATAAAATCGTGCTCATACCCCGTTCGGACGAGGATGCCCATGCCGACACGTGGCACTTCGGGCAAACTGAAAGAGCGGATCAGCCTTAAACGCTGGCGCATTGAAGTGGGAGAAGGTCACAGCGCCGCGCACCTGCGAGCGCTGATATGCATCAAACTTCATATCCGCATTGCGCCTCGGGTCTGTGCTCGCGTGCGCATGTTCGAATTTTTGGATTGCATGAGAACGCCAAAAAATGAGGAGGGAGACTATGATTTTCAAGCATGTAGCCAAGGGCGCACTTCTGGCGGCGACCGCGCTGGTGGCCTTCCCGGCGCAGTCGTGGGCGCAGGCTCAGCAGTCAGCCGCCGAGCAGGATAAGGCGCAGAATGATGCAGGCATCGCCGACATCGTTGTTACTGCGCGCCGCTCAAGCGAATCCTCGCAAAGGGTTCCCGTCTCGATCACGACGTTGTCGACCGATGCGCTGCGCTACAATGTTGTTCAAAGCGCAACCGACTTGACGAAGGAGGCCTCAAGCCTCCGCATTGCGTCTAACGTGACCTCTCCTGCCGGTCTGACCATCGATTTGCGGGGGCAGACGCAGACCGGCACTGCCGCGAACGATACGTCGTCAGTCGGTGTCTACCTCAATGACCTTTTCCTTAGCTCGGCCCAGATCTCCGGCAGCGTTCTGAACCTTCACGATCTCGAGCGGGTCGAAGTGCTGAAGGGCGCACAAGGCACACTCTATGGCCGCAACGTGACTGCTGGCGTTGTCAAGTTCGTGACAAAAAAGCCGACCGACAAGTATGAAGCGTCGCTGACTGCCGGTCTCGGCAACTACGATCGCCGCTTTGTTGAGGGTGTGATCAATATCCCTCTCGGAGATACGGTCGCAGTTCGTGTTCTGGGCAGTGTCGACGATCACGGGGGTTATTCCTATGATCCTACGGTGAAGCGTGAAGCCGACAATCAGAAGAAGTGGAATGTCCGCGGGGCTCTGTCCTGGAAACCGAATGATCGCTTCTCCGCAATGCTCGAAGGAAGCTATGGCGAGTACCGCGCGTCGGACTTCGATACGCGAACGACCTACATTCAGCCTGGCGTGAACGCTGCGACGATGAATGTCATGGCTGCCCTCGGCATCAATGGCCTTTCTGCGCAGTCGTTGGCACCTGTGATCTTCTTTGGCGCCGGCGTTCCTGGATGCCTCGGAGCGGCTGGACCTGACTTCACGCTTCCGACCTGCAAATTGACGCCGCAGCAGTTCGGTGCGGCTGCGGCAGCCGGTCAGGCTGCAGGCGCTGCGTTGCCGCAAGTTTATGCGGCAGTTGCAGCGCAGCGCGACGCTCCGCGCAGTCAGGCGATGTCGCTGAATTCGAAGTACCGCACTCCGGCAAAAACCCGGGCGGCGAACGGAGCTTTGACCCTCGCTTACGAGTTGGGTGACGCGACCATCAAGTCGATTACCGGTTATGACTTCGGGTCGAGTGACCGTTTCTTCAACGTGGGCGGCGGCCCCTGGATCCCGATCTATACGAACCAGAATGGCTATAGCTCGCAGTGGACTGAAGAAGTGCAGCTTGTCGGCAAGTGGGGCGATCGTCTGAACTATGCTGCCGGTGTGTTCTTCATGGACCGCAAATCGGCCGACAACCGCGAAGACTCTAGCCAGGACGGCGCTTTCCCGCTGTTCCTCGGCCAGTCGGGCTTGGGGATCACGAACGGTTCGACCCAGGTCAACTCTTCGCACACCAAGAGCTACGCCGGTTTCGCGCAGGCTACCTATGAGATTGTGGACAATCTGAAGTTTACCGGCGGTGTGCGCTATACCAAGGAAGACGTGAACGTCCGTTCGTCGGGTATTCAGAAGCCGCAGGCCGCCAATGGTTTCACGACCAGTTGCATCGGGCCGGCCCCGACGACATCGGCCACTCCGATTGCCCAGTGCTTTGGCACAGCGAGTGCGAGTTTTGGATCGTGGAACTATACAGCTGGCCTCGACTATACTATCGTGCCTGACGTGTTGATCTACGCCAAGACGAGCAAGGGTTTCAAGTCGGGCGGCTTGAACGTGTTTACTGGTGCAGGCGCGCCGATCCAGTCGTATGCTCCCGAAACGACATATGACTATGAGGCGGGCGTCAAATCTCGCTTTCTTGATCGGAAGGTCCTGTTCAACCTTACGTATTACCACACAAATTATAAGAACATTCAACGAGCGGTTTCTTTCGCTGCCGGTCCAAACCTGATTCTTACCGCAACCCGCAACGCGGCCACGGCGCAGATCGACGGTGTCGAAGGAGAGCTGAAGGTTGCACCGGTCACCGGGCTCGAGCTGGGCGGGAATCTCGCGTACATCGACGGTCGGTACAAGAACTACGCGACAACCTTGGTCTTCCCGACGGGGCCAGTCGTGCAGGACCTTTCCAACCTGCAGTTCCAGGGGCTCGCCAAGTGGACCTACAACCTCTACGCTGGCTATGATGTCGACGTTCCGTTCGGCAAGGCGCATGCTCAGGTGAACTGGTCGCACCGCAGCTCGGCAAACCTGTTCGAAAATGACAGCTATGCCACGGCTTCTGGCCCTGCAACGCCGCTCGCTGAAACCCGCCAGGACCCTTATGGCGTACTTGGTGCCTCGCTCACCTTGGATATCCCGAAGTGGAATTCGTCCGTTACGTTCTGGGGCAAGAACGTACTCAACGAGCGGTTCAAGATCTCTATGATCAGCCTCTCGAACAACGGCGTGGGTTATACCTGGGCAAACTACAGCGATCCTGCGACCTATGGCGTTGATTGGACCATTCGGTTCTAACCCTGATCGGGACTGGGTGCCTTGAAGCCGGGGGACCCATCTGATGGACAAGTGCCGTGGAAGCTTTGGCTTCCACGGCACTTTCACTAGGTACAAAGGGCATGCCGGAGCGGCGGTTCATAGTCCTTTTAGACGGAGCCGCGCACGCTACCTGCGGGTATAACGGTGTTCAGTTTTTCGGCCCCGCCTTGCTAAGGAGCGTTCTTCATGCGTGTGCGTCGACCCACGTTCGACTTCTCCAACACCCCCGCCCGTTGGGCAACCGAGGGTGAATTTGCCCAGCAGATGAATGCCTCGTCACTTTGGATCCCCTATCTTGAGCGGTTTCTCAACCGGGTGATGGCGCAGGCCGCATCGCGGCTCGATGCGAACGATCCCAACACGGCGAAGCTCAAGGCCGACATCCGTATGTTCATCCGCCAGGAAGCGAACCATTATTCGTTGCATGGTGCTTTCAATGAAATTCTGCCCCGTAGCGGGTATAACGTGAAGGCGTTCGAAGAGCATTTCGAGAAGGAGTTTGCGCGCCTCTACGAAACGAAGTCCTTCAAGTTTCTGCTAGCCTATTGCGAGGGGTTTGAAACTTTGGGCCCACCGATGGCGCTTGTCTGGCTCGATGAGATCGAAGAGCTCCTTGCGGGAGCCGATTCGGAAGTCGTGCGTCTCTGGAAATGGCACTTGATGGAAGAATACGAGCATCGCGCCGTTTGCCACGATGCGTTCAAGGCCTTCCGCGGCGGCTATTTCCTGCGGGTCTACGCATTCTTCTACCAGCTCCGCCATCTCGGCGGGTTCTCGCGCATGGTACGCGATCACTTGTTCGAAGTGGATTCGGCAGGGAAGACACCGTCAGAAATCAAGGAGATGAAGCTGCGCGGCAAGCGTGTCATGCGCAAGGTGATGAAGCTTGCCTTGCCGCGAATTCTGAAGGCCCTTTCGCCGTTCCATGACCCAGCAAAGGCGCCGGAACCGAAGGCCTATCGGCGGTACATGGCCAGCATTGAGGCCTCGCTGGCCTGATGTCAGGAACCGTCGAGCAGCATGCGCCTTCGGTCGGCACCGCATTCGCCATCGACGTTCCGGATGCGGTTCTCGAAGACCTGCAGCGGCGTTTGGCCAACACGCGCTTGCCGGCACATGAAACCGGCGGGGGATGGAAGGACGGCATAACGGTTGCGTTCGCTAACCGGCTGCTGACCTATTGGCGCGATTGCTTTGATTGGCGCGCGCAGGAAGTGCGGTTCAACCGCTTTGCCCAGCGCATGGTCAATGTCGACGGCCGCCTTATCCATGTCCTGATAGAGCCGGGTTCGGGGCCCAATCCGTTGCCGCTTCTCCTCGCGAACGGCTGGCCCAGCTCATTCGTCGAGTTCGATCAGGTAATAGAGCGATTGGCCCACCCGGAGCGCTTCGGCGGCAAGGTGGAGGATGCTTTCACGATCGTTGTTCCCGCCATGCCCGGTTTCGGTTTTTCACCTCCGCCGCCCGCGCCGACGCCGGTGCAAGACTTCGCCCCCGTGTGGGATCACCTGATGGCCCGCGAATTCGGGTTTGATCGCTATGTCGCAGTCGGTTCCGATTGGGGCAGTTTGGTCGTTGCCTCGCTCGCTTTCCAACATACCGGTGTTCTTCGCGCCGTCATGCTGACAACAACCGGCGGCTTCATCGACCCGGCCGGTGGCGGCACGCCCCCGACCGAAGAGGAGCTCTCCTGGCTGAGCAAGCTGGGTGTGCCTGGTCCGGAAAGTGCCTATCAGGCGATCCAGGCAGCGAAGCCTCAATCGCTCGCTTTCGCACAGACCGATTCCCCGCTGGGGCTGGCGGCCTGGATCACGGAGAAGTTTCAGGGCTGGACATGCCCAGGGACGGAAGCGGATCCGCCGTTCGATATGGACGACTTGATCGCGAACGTCATGATCTACTGGCTGAACGGATGCGCTGCGCCGATGTGGCCGTATGCTTTCCTGCGGCAGGCTGTACTGCCCCAAGGCGCCAAGGCCGGTGTTCCGGCTGGTTTCATGTTCTTTCCGGCCGATCTGTCCGAAGCTCCTCCGAAAAGTTACCTGGAGCGGGCCTACGACGTTGCGCACTATCGTGTTCACGACAAGGGCGGGCATTTCCCTGCTCAGGAAGTCCCAGAGCTGTTCGTCAGCGAAGTCACGCAGTTCTTTAGGCCCTATCGCTGAAGCTTAGTTCGCGCTGCCGCCGCGCCGAAAGTCGGGTTGGCAACGACGCGTGCCGGCCCGCCCTACCGTAAGGTGACGTCTACCCGCTCGATCGCATCGGGTTGCATGGTTGCAGGTTTGTATTCGGTTACCGGAACGCCCGTGTCGCGCCCGACATCGAAAGTTTCGACCAGACCCGCAGTGCGGGCAATGGTTCTAGCAATGGGCCCCTCCGCTGCTGATTCCCCATCGACGGAGATGCGCATAACGCCTCCCGCACGAAAGCCGCGATCAGAACTGAAGTCGAACGTTACCTTGTGGCGCCCAACCGCAAGCGGACCGGAAGCGGCAACCCGAAAAATGTCAGCTGGATTGGTGGAAACGGACTGAACGACCGTCGGAACGCCATCGTTCAGAAAGAATGACCAGCCGCCAAACCAACTGCCAGAGGCCACCAAAACACCGTTGGCGTCGTTCCGGTCGAGGTTCAGATTCACGTCGATCCTGAAGGATCGCCCTGCCAATCCAGGAGCCATTCCAGGCATGACGGACACGTCGCTCCCCCAATAGGAAAAGCTGCTCCGACGAGGAGGGTGAGCCTTCATTGAGTCAATGCCGCGCAGGAATGCAAACCTGTCATCGATCGGATAAACGTTGTTGCGCTTTGCCTCCCTGTCGAAGAGGTCTTGCATCTCAGCCAGCTTGCCCGGCATGCGAGCGGCCAGATTGGTAGACTGGCTGTAGTCCTTTTCCAGGTCATACAGTTCCCACACATACCCAGCATCGGGGTGTGTTGGCTTATCTTCCCAAGGCATCCGGATCGGCCGAGTACTGGCCATCCAGCCATTGCTGTAGATAGCGCGGCTGCCCGCAAGTTCGAAATACTGGGTCCGCTGGATATGCGTGTCTGCCGCGAGACTGGGCAAAAGGCTGATCCCCTCTACGGGCATTTGTTCGGCGCCGTTTACGGTCTTGGGCTGCGGAATACCTGCTGCATCCAGGACCGTTGGCATGATGTCGATCACATGCGCAAATTGGGTCCGAAGCGCGCCCTTGTGGCTGATCCGTTTTGGCCAGGAGGCGATAAATCCGTTGCGGGTGCCTCCCAAATGCGATGCGATCTGCTTGGTCCACTGGAAAGGCGTGTCCATTGCCCAGGCCCACTCGACCGGATAGTTCTGGTAGGTCTTTGGTCCGCCCATTTCGCCAATGTTTGCATTCAGCCACTCGGTCGTCGCATGAACGCCGTTGGCGATGTGTCCGATCTCGTCGAGCGTCCCTTCGGGGCCGGCTTCCGCACTGGCACCATTGTCGCCACACACGAACAGGATCAGGGTGTTGTCTGACAGTCCCATGCGGTGGATTTCATCCAGCAACCGCCCAATCTGCGCGTCCTCATAGGCAAGCATGCCCGCATAGACTTCCATCATGCGGGAGAAGGCCCGGCGCTCCGGCTGGGAGAGCGTACTCCAGGCCCGGAGCTCGGCAGGCCGCGGCGTGAGTTTGCCATTGGGCGGAATGATGCCCAGGCGCCGCTGCCGGGCATAGGTTTCTTCGCGCAGCTTATCCCAACCCTGATCGAATTTTCCCGCAAAGCGTGCGATCCAGTCGGCTGGTGCCTGATGGGGTGCATGGGCGGACCCGGGCGCCAGGTAGATGAAAAACGGCTTGTCCGGATCGGCGGCGTTCTGATTGTGCAGCCAGCCGATGGCGTCATCGACCAGCATGGTATCCAGCAGCTTGCCGTCTGTTGCCTCCTTCCCATCCAGCATGGTCGTGTTGCGCACAAGGCGAGGGCTGTACTGATCGGTGTCACCGCCGATAAAGCCATAGAAGTATTCAAAGCCAAGACCTGTTGGCCAGTGGTCGAATGGCCCGGCAGCAGAGGCCTCCCAGTTGGGCACGTTATGATGCTTGCCGAACATGGCACTGTTGTAGCCGTTGAGCGTCAAGACCCGCGCCAGCGTGGCGGCGCTGGGAGGAATCTGCGTGTTGTAGCCCGGATAACCGCTCGGAAGGTCGGCCATCAGGCCCATCCCGACCTCGTGATGGTTGCGGCCGGTCAGCAGAGCAGCACGGGTTGGCGAGCAAACGCCGGTCGTCTGGAACTGGTTGTACCGCAAGCCCTTGGCCGCGAGGTTGTCGAAGTTCGGAGTCGGTACTGGCCCTCCGAAGGTGCTGGTTGCTCCGAAACCGACATCGTCAGTCAGAATGACGAGCACGTTTGGGGCGTCTTGCGGAGCCCGGATCTGGGCCGGCCAGTCGGGCCGCGAGCTGGCAACATCCGGCGCAATCGTTCCGGCGAATGCGGGCTGACCAATCGGAAGGTTCAGGCGTTGTTCGGCGGTCTGGGCGTGGGCAAGAGTGGCGACGCAGGCTCCCGTAAGCATAAGCAGCCAGCGGGATGTTCGGGAAGACATGCATTTGGCCATTGAAGTGCTCTGTGATTGATCAAGGTGAAAGGGAAAGTCTGTCAATCGCCAAAATCCATGCGAATGACGACCGCATTGGGCCCGGCGTGAGCTTGGCTCCAAGCGTGTTCGATCGCGCGGCGCGGGTCATCGTCCTGTTCGACGACAGCCACAGGAATGCCAAAGCCCGCGATGATGCCCTCGACGCTGGAACCGCTTTCGCGAAAATCGCTGCCGAGGTATCCGGGGCCTTGCGGCACGGCAGCGGGGCCCAGTCGCTGGATGTACTGCCGCTCAAAGTAACGCGTGGACCCGTAGCCGCCATTGTCGAGGACGATGAGGGTCACCGGCAGGTTCTCGTTGCGCAGCGTCCAAAGCCCAAGTGCACCAAATCGCAGCGATCCATCCCCGATGACGCAAGTGGCTGGCTCGCCCGATGCCAGTGCGACACCTGCCGCAGCGCCGGTTCCCCAGCCAAGCGATGCACCGGTCGTACCCATGTAGCGGTGCCCGTCGGTTGCCCGCAGTACGCCTTGCACGACAGGAATGCCCATGACCGATTCATCGACCAGCCAGCCATGGTCGAGCGCATCGTGCAGTGGGGTGATCGCGCGCAGATAGCTTGATTGGCCGCGCGGCATTTCCGCCGAGCTCATCCCCTCGCGAAGTGAACTCAGCCATGAACGCCGCGCGTCGACAAGCCCTGCCGATGCGCCGTTTGCGCCAACCGCTCCCGCAAGGGCCGCTGCGAATGCGCCAGGATCGGCTGCTGCTGCCCAATCAGCCTTCTTGGTCTCCTCCAGTTTCAGCGGATCGGCATTGATATGCGCGATCCATTGCGCTTGCGGGAACCATGATGGCTTGGGATGCGCTTCAAGCAGGAACCGGGCACCCAGAAAGATGACGACATCGGCGGTCCTTTCAAGTGCTGGTGCGAACAGGATGTTGCCAAAGCAATTCGGGTGCCCCGGGGCAACTCCAAGCCGGTCGGCAAAGCCCGGTTCATAGGCGAGTGCGATGCCTTGCGCTGCCGCCAGATCCTCGATGGCCCGCGAACCACCAAAGCGCCTCAGTTGGCCGCCGACGACAATAAGCGGACGCTGAGCGAGAGCGAGGGCTTCTGCCACAGCCGAGACATTCGGGATGGCGGGTGATGGCGCAGCGGACTGCCGGAAGGAGGTTTGCTCGACCATCCCTTCCAGCACGTCCTCGGGGATCGAGAGGAAGACCGGGCCCGGCAGTGCGCCCGATGCCACGGAACGCGCCTTTTCCAACCAGAACCGCAAGCTCATGCCCGGTGCGATTTCGTGCGAGAGCCGGGTGAAAGGCCTCGTCATCGCAACAAGATCGCCTTCACCAATCGTGCTGCCGAGACTGCGGTGGTAGGAGGCCTGCTGCGACGCGATTACGGTCAGAGGTGTTTCATCGCGCCAGGCATTGTAGAGGTTGGCAAGGCCGTTTGCGAGACCTGGAAGCATATAGAGCAAGGTCGTGGCCGAACCGGCCACGCGGGCATAGCCATCAGCCGCAGCCACTGCGACGGATTCATGGATCGCCGGCACGAAGCGAATGTCGGTATTCTGCAGTTGATGCAGGGGGGCGACCATCGAGCTGCCAGGCAGGCCGAAAACATGTTTTTGCCCAGTTTCGACCAGAAACCGAACGAATTCAGCGCTCCCGGGCACCATTGTCTTGCCGGTCTGTGAGTTATCGCTGGCCGTCATGGCGCATCCTCTACGCATAGCCGCTTTTCGGCTTATCGCTGTTGTCGATGCATCGAAGGCAAGCTGGCATCGTCTCTGGAGACTACAGATGCACAGCGCGCGACGGTTTTTGCGACGGCACCTTGTCCAGCCGCACGCTTGGCGCTGGTTCAGTGCCAAAGGCAGGGGAGCAAATGCACTTTCTAGTGCGTTTGGACGAGTTGGGGCGGGGACGTGATGCCGTAGGCCGATGGTGCCTGAAGGGGAGTGACGATCATGGTGCCGACCGCAGACCTCGCTGAACTACCATCCGGCACGCGGGTGCAGGAAACCTTCGGGGTCGACGAATTCCGGCGCAGGCTTGCGGCCATGGGGCCCCTCGTGAAGGACCGCGCGCCCGAAGCAGAGGCGAACCGGCGGCTACTGCCCGAAACCTTTGGGCAGCTGCGGGACGCAAGGTTGTTTCGTGTCGCGCAGCCGCCGATGTTCGGAGGAGTTGGCCTCGATATTGATCAGGTCTACGAAATTGCGTTCGAACTCGGACGTGCCGACCCTTCAACAGGCTGGAACGCTGCGTTCTATGCGCTCCACAATCACCAGATCGGCATGATGCCGAAGGAAACCCAAGAGGAGTATTGGGCGGCCTCGTATGACGTGCAGATGGCCACCGCATCTGGAGTGGTGCGGGCCGTGTTCGAGGATCAGGGCGACACTGTTCTCGTCAATGGCGAGTGGGACTTCGCCAGCGGGGTCGATTATGCGGACTGGCTGCAATTGAACCGGCTTACCGAGAAGGGTGCGCAGCAGATGTTGCTGCACCGCTCGCAGTTCGAGATCATCGACAATTGGCGAACCGCAGGTGCACGCGCCACCGGGAGCAATCGTGTCCGGGTTGTCGATGCGAGAGTACCGCCACACCGCACGCTCGATGCGCAGCTCATGGCCAATGGCGATACGGTCGGGCGCCAGCTCCATCCCAGTCGTTTCTACAAACTGCCGATCTTTCCCTGGATGGGCTATGTCATCACCTGCGCCATCATCGGCGCAGCACAGGGGATGCTTGATGTGTTCTCCGACCAGGCGCCGCGTCGGCGCGAGATGACAACTGGAGATATGTTCGTTGATCGTGCAGCAAACCAGCTGCGCATCGCCGAAGCGTCGGCAGAGGTTCACGCGGCGCGGCAGATCCATGCCGGCGATGTGCGTCTGTTCCACGAATGGGCCGATGCCGACTATCGGCCGACTATGCTCGAGCGCGCGGCCGTGCGCCGGAATGCGGCCTATTGCGTCAAGCTCTGCCTCAACGCGGCCTATCGCCTGTTCGAGGTGGGCGGGGCATCCGCCATTTATGACCACAATCCGCTGCAGCGCTACTACCGGGATATCTCAGTCATGTCGCATTCGATCGCGGTGGTCTGGGATCCTATTGCCGAGCAGTATTCGCGGGTGCTTTGGGACCTGCCGCCCAAGTCCTACAACCTTTGAATGACCTCACAGTGAGCGGGATTGCCATGGGAGCACCCGGCGAGGCGCGAGACGCTGCGTCGGATCTTCTGATAGCCGGATCCGGCGTTGCAGGGCTGGTTGCAGCCATCACGGCACGTTGCTGCGGCCTCAATCCAGTCATTGTCGAAAAGTCGGACAAATGGGGCGGAACCAGCGCAATGTCGGGTGGTTCGCTGTGGATTCCTGGTCATCACCTGATGGCTGAGAACGGCGTTGATGAAGACATGGCCGAGGCCGCTGCCTACCTTGCGGCTCACGCCTCACAAGGGGGGGCGCCAAGTTCGCCCGAACGTCAGGCAGCCTTTCTGCAAACGGGTCCGGAAATGGTCCGGTTTCTGGCGGATCTCGGCTTCGAGTGGGATTTCAGTCCATTCCCCGATTACTATCCCGAAGCAGAGGGCGCCTCGTATGGCCGCGGCGTCAATGCGAAGCTGTTCGACGGGGCTGCTCTAGGTGCATGGCGCAAGTCGATGCGGGCAATGGTTCGCATCCCGGCCGTCGTTGTCAAACCGCATGAATTCAAGTCGATGCTGATGCCGACACGCGATTTGCGCGCCATGCGCAACGGACTGACGGTGGCCTTGCGTACGGCATGGTGGCGCCTGCGCGGCAAATCGCCAATGTTCATCGGGCAGGCACTGACCGGGCGTCTCATGGAGATTGCGCTGAAACTGGGCGTGGACGTTCGCCTCAACAGCGCCATCGTCGATTTGCTCCATGAAGGTGGCCGCGTCGTAGGCGCGGTCGTTGAAAGCGGGGGCGTTCGGCGTGAACTGCGCGCCAAAGCGGGTGTTGTCTTGGCGTCCGGCGGATTTGCCCGCAACGATGCGCTGCGTCGCAGTCATCAGGCTGTCGCGGGCAGTTATACCGTGGCGGTTCCGGAAGATACAGGCGACGCGCTGACGGCGGCAATCAAACTAGGCGCGGCAACTGCGCTTATGGATGATGCCTGGTGGGGCGCAAGCGTGCTCTTTCCCGATGGATCGCGCAGCTTCCTGCTTTGGGAGCGTACCTTGCCGCACAGCCTTATCGTCGACCGCACCGGCCGCCGCTATGTCAACGAAGCTGCGCCCTACAATGATCTTGGCCGCGTTATGGTCGAGCGCAGCCGCATTTATCCAGCCGACCCATCCTTCCTCATCATGGATGCGCGGCACCGCCGCCGCTATGTTTTCGCGAACCTGCTCGGAGGCTACAACCCAAGCAAGCTGATCCGGTCCGGTTTCCTGATCAAGGCGGCAACGATTGATGAGCTTGCAGCCAAATGCGGCATCGATACGGCCACGCTCAAGGAGACCTTGCAGCGCTTTAACCGCTTCGCAAAGACCGGCAAAGATCACGACTTCGGACGAGGAGACAGCCTGTTCGATCGCATCTACGGCGACGATGCGGTTGGGCCGAACCCGTGCCTGGGTGCGGTGGAGCAGGCGCCTTTCTGGGCCGTGCGCATCCATCCCGGCGATCTTGGGACCAAAGGCGGTCTGCTTACCAACAGCGACGGCCAGGTCCTGGACATGGCGCGGCTTCCAATTGCGGGCCTCTATGCCAGCGGCAACACGACCGCTTCAGTCATGGGACGCGGCTACCCGGGGCCAGGATCGACACTGGGGCCGGCGGCCGTCTTCGCCTACCGCGCCGCCCGCCACGCAGGAGGAACATTGAATGCCGACGTCGGATCAGAGCTATGACTATATTATCGTGGGTGCGGGGGCAGCGGGATGTGTGCTCGCCTACCGGCTATCGGCCGACCCCGCGATCAAGGTGCTGCTGGTCGAGGCTGGTCCAGAAGATCGCAACCCGCTGATCCACTTCCCGCGCGGCCTCGTAAAACTGATGGCCGACCCCAGGCACTGCTGGCAGATGCCCGCAACGGTCTCGGATCGCAATGTTTCGGAAATCTGGCTCCGCGGCAAGATGCTGGGTGGTTCCTCCTCGATCAACGGCATGATCTATGTTCGCGCCCAGCCCGAGGATTATGCCGATTGGGCCGCGGCAGGCGTGACGGGCTGGGAATGGGACGTGATGCGCGAGGCCTATCGCGCGATCGAGAATCACGAGCTTGGCGCCGATGACGTCCGTGGCACCGGCGGTCCGCTCAATGTCTCAGTAACCAAGCCGAATCCGGTCTGCGATGCCCTGGTGGCAGCGGCTGCGGCCATGGGCTTGCCGGCCAGGCAGGATGTCAATCGGCCCGGCCAGAAGGGCGTTGGGTATTCGGCGCGAACTGTCTGGAAAGGCCTGCGTGTCAGCGCCGCAAAAGCTTTCCTCAAACCGGTGCGCAAGCGACCGAACCTGACCGTGGTGACCGACACACTGACGCGGCGCGTCCTGTTCGACGGCACGCTCGCCGTTGGGATCGAGTGCGTCTCGGGTGGGCATGACATCGTCTATCGCTGCCGCGGGGAAGTTATCCTTTCAGCTGGTGCCATCCATTCTCCGGCCATCCTCCAGCGATCCGGGATCGGTCCTTCGGGATTGCTCTCCACTCATGGCATACCGGTGGTGGTCAACAGCCCCCGTGTTGGTGAAAACATGCGGGAGCATCGTTCCATCCAGTTCCAGTTCCGGTTGCGGGGAAACCGCGGCTACAATCGGTGGATGCGCGGCCCGGGCTTGCTGGTCAGCGGCCTTCAGTATTTGCTACTGCGAAAAGGGCCGCTGGCGCAGGCCGCGTTTGATGTCGTCGGCTTCTTCAGCACCGAAGGCAGGGAGCGGCCCGACGCTCAATTCCTTGCGACACCCATGACGCTGGACCAGTCGGAGCGGCTGCCCGTGGTTGAGAAGGACGGGGGGCTGCTGATCATTGCCTATCCGGCCCGACCGACCAGCCAGGGCTCAGTGGCGATAACGGGCGCTAGCGAAAACGCTCCGCTCGATATACGCGGAAGCTTCATGGCCAATCCGGAAGACCGTAAGGTTATGGGCGGAATTGCCACATTCCTGCGAGAAATGAGCCGCAAGGAACCGCTCGCCAGCCTGATCTCGCACGAGACCCATCCTGGCCCCGCGATTGAGGGCGAAGATGCCATCGTCAGGGCAGCCTCCGATGGCGGCTATTGCGGCTATCACGCGGTGGGAACTTGCGCGATGGGACCGAGCGAGGGCGATGTGCTGGACAATCGGTTGTGCGTGCGCGGAGCCGAGCAGCTGCGCGTCATCGACAATTCGGCGATGCCGCAGATGGTTTCGGGCAATACCAATGCTCCGGTTATGGCGCTCGCATGGCGGGCAGCAGACTTGCTCCTCGCCGATCGCGCGGCACAGCAGGCATAAGGCAGGGTCTGAAGTGAGGGGAGGGGTGCCGGGAGGCGGCTTCAGGCCTGGTTCGGGGCGGCGATAGGAGGCAGACCGCGAAACGCCTCTACCGCCGCCTGCGTGTCGAGGTATTCTCGCGCAAAGAACACCTGTCCCCCGCGCAAACGATAGAGATAGTGATACCGCTGGCGGTAAAGCTTGCCATTTGCCAGTTCCATCGTTGCGGTCGCCTCGACCGCGACGCTGTCGCCCTCGGCCACCATTCCCACGATCTGCTTGTCCCAGTTGCCAGTGCCAAGGGCGGCGTGGACGGCGCCCAGCATGACAAGCATCTCGGTTTTTGAGCGGGGACGATCGATGCCAGATTGCATGATTTCCCACTGCAGGTCATCCGCCAGAAGCTCAGCATAGGCCGCCAGGTCATTGCCCAGCTGCGCCGCGAACAACCGCTTCACGATGGTTTTGTTCTGCTCGTGCGGCATGGTCCGGTCCGTGCGGAAAGGAAGGGTTGAGGCCTAGCTGAACGGGCAGGGGGGTGCCGTCTGCGTCCGAACGGACGGCGCTGAGATCGCCCGCCCATTGCACATCGGTTGCAAACGCTTGCCGGAGAACGGGATGACACTTGATCCATACATGCAGGGCTTCATTGACCACATGCGTGCGGCAGGCATGCCACCCGATTTCGCAGCGATTGGTCCGCTGGCAGCCAAAGCTGCCGCTGCCGAGTCTGGCAAGGCCATGGGTGAGGGACCCGCAATGGCCCGCGAGCAGGATCTTATGGTCGATGGAGCCGATGGTCCGCTGAAGGCACGGCTTTACGTCCCTGACGCGCAGAGCACGGGATTGCTGGTGTATTATCACGGTGGCGGCTGGGTCCTTGGGAATCTCGATGGATACAACGCCGTTCTACGCCGCTTCGCCAAGGCGAGTGGCTGTGCAGTGCTTTCAATCGAATACCGCTTGGCACCGGAGTTCCCGTTCCCGGTTCCCGTCGATGATTGCTATGCCGCGCTGAGCTGGGCGGCTGCCCACCGCCAGGATCTGGGACTAGCGGCAGATGCACCAATCGCTGTCGGCGGAGACAGTGCCGGCGGTAATCTTGCGGCGGTGGTCAGCCTGCTCGCGCGGGACCGGGGCGGTCCCAGGATCGCGCTGCAGCTGCTGATCTATCCGGTGACGGATTGCGATCTCGATTCGTCTTCCTACCAAGAGTTCAAGGATCAGATACCGCTCTCAGCCGGTGCCATGCGCTGGTTCTGGGATCAGTATGTCCCCAACCATGAAATGCGGACTGACCCGCGGGTATCACCGATGCGCGCCGCCGATCTTGGCGGTTTGCCGCCTGTGCTGCTGGCCATCGCTGGCTACGATCCCCTTTACAGCGAAGGCGTCGCTTATGGTGCCCGGCTGAAAAGCAGCGGTGTGGTCGTGCGCGACCTGACTTGGGAAGGGCTGACCCACGGTTTCTTCCAGTTTGCGGAAATTCTGCCGCCCTCAGCAGAAGCCTGCGACACGCTTGCAGCGGAATTTCGCACCATGCTTTCTGGCGAGGCGGGCGAGAAAAGTCCGCAGTGTCTGGCGGCTTACCTGGAGCCGCCAGACACAGAAGCGCTGGGGTAAGGTCCAAGCGTTCCAACCAGTAATGACACGAGTAGAAAGCCGCCTGAAAGCAGCGCTGCGAAGTTCCCGTAGCTGCCGGTCAGATCCCTCAGAAATCCTGCGAAAAGCGGACCAAAGCCGGCCGCGCCTCCTACCAGCCCAGTCAGGATGCCGAAGAGCAAGCCGTAGCGGGTAAGGGGGAAGTAGCGGCCTGCTACATAGGCCATAATATCCAGTTCCGCACCGAGCGAGGTACCGATGGCCATGGCGACAAACGCCATTCCCAAGGGACCAGGGTGGCCAAGCCAGAGGGTCACGCAGGCGGTCGCCGGGAACAGAAAGATAAGCGCGCCGATGATCGTAACCCGGAAACGGTCGAGCAGGTAGCCTGTCGTAAGGCGACCTGCGACGCCCGCGATGCCAATCAACCCGGCAAGACCTGCCGCCTCGTTTCGCGCAATGCCGTGATCAGTGCAGATCGAGACGAAATGGACCGTCAGACCGATGACCCCGAGGGTGACGATCAGGCTCATCACCGCCATCCGCCAGAACACAGTGCCTGTCAGAAGTGACAAGACTGATGGATCGGTGTCTTTGGCCTGGACCGCTGGGCTGACCGCAGCAACAGGAGTCAGAAGTGTGCGGTACCGCAGCAGGATCAACGACGCGAGGCTGCCGGTTACCATCGCAATCAACGCTACCCCAACATAGGCAAAGCGCCAGCCGTAGACTTCGATCAACCGTTCCGTCAGCCAGGGTACACTGAACGCGGCGATCGATGAACCACTATAGCCGACTGCCAACGCCAAGCCGCGCGTCCGAGAGAACAAGCGCACGACCGCTACAAGCCAGACCGGAACGGAGATTGCCACGGCCGAAACGGCAATCACGGTCCAACCCGCCCACCATCCTGCCAGGCCGGGTCCCGACAGGGCCAGGCTTGCGAAACCTAGCGCCTGACCAATCGATCCACCCAGCGCAATGCGGCCGGGCGGGACCCGATCCAGCAGTCTGCCGACGATGATGTTGCCGAACGTCGCCACTGCCCCAACCAGCATCATGCCGGCAGTGACTGTCGTCCGGTTCCAGCCATAGGCTATCCGCAAGGGGTCGATGAACAATCCGGTCGAGTAGACATAGAGGACAGCGGTGAAGATGCCCAGAGTTCCGGCAATGACCACTGGCCAATCTTGGTGCCAGTTGTCGAGGTGTTGCCGCAAGGGCTGCTCAGTCAAATTGTTCCTCCACAATCCAGCGGCACATCCTGCGCAGGGGTTCGATGGCGTCCTGGATGCCATGATTGGGCATGGCGAGTGCATGCCCCAGACTTACGAGGCGCTGGGCCCCCTGGATCGCGAGCTTGTCGCGCAGCTGATGTTTCAGGCTCTCGGGGTAAATGCCGATGGTCTGGGTATAGCTGGTAACCGCACCGACCGGCACATCCGGGTCGTCGAACGGGACGAGGTTTACCACCCGATTTGCGAGCATTGGGGCAAAGTCGACCGGCTCGTCCAGCCTTGAAACGATAACGGCACCACCCGAACCGCCGCCCAAAACCGTATACCACTCGTCGCCAGTCAATCGCAGCGCCTCGAGCTCATCAGCAAGGTCGGCGTTGAGGCGGACAGCAGGCCCGCTGAGCTGTGGGGGCAACGCCTGGATCGCCGTGTAAACGAGCTCCCCGAGGCGGACAAGGCGATCGATCCCGTCGGGACCCGTTCCGCTTTGCACCCATACGACACGAGCGTTGACACAAGCTTCCTGATTCATGCCCCCTGCGTCGACCGCCAGCGCTTCTGCGATACGCTGCATAGTTGCCTCATCGGCGAAGGCTTCTTCGCCGATGATCGTAGAGCTGAGTTTGGGATCAAGTGTCACCAGTTCGATTCCGGGCTGCACATAGCGCGCGATATGTTTGATCGAGGCCATTCCGCCCCATGCCACGATCTTTTCGATGTGACGGGGCTGATAGAGTAGCTCCTCGACACCGGTATCTCCGCCTTTCCAGTAGGCCACACTGAGGTGGCGGGTCAGCGGATGGTCGGGCGCAATTTCGATCATCGTGCGGGCAACACAGGCCGCTGTGAGCGGATCGTTGCTGGGGGTCTTGATGATCGCATCCCCGCGTGTGAGTGCGTTGCGCGCGACGGTCAGAACCGAGGTGCCCGGCGCATTTCCGGCAACGACGTGAACTGCTCGCGCGCCAAACGCGCGGACCCTCGCGACAAGGCCGCCCTCGAGCTTCTGTTCAACCCAGCCTTCGAGGTGGCCAATCCCGATGGTACGGTCTGCTACTTCGCGCATCGACCGCCGATCGAGCGCCGCCCCCATTGTCTCGTACATATGGCGCAGGATGTCAGGCCCTAGGCCCGATGTGAGGCATGAAAGCCGATAAGCTTCCTCGACCCAGGGGTTGTACAGGTTGAGCCGTTTGCCCAGTTCCTCCAGAAAATCGAGAATCTCCTCAAACGACAGTTTGTAGAGATCGCCCAGTACGGCCGGCGAAGACAAGGCTAGCGCCCCCATGTGCTGCGCGACATCAGGGGCGGTGAAGGTGATGCCGCCCGCGCGCCCGCCATGCACCTGATCAGCTTCGCCGACGATCTTGCCGCGAATGATCAGCGGCACGTGGAAGTCCTGCCTTGTCACAGCCGGTCAATCCATCTCGGCGAGAAAAGCGAGCGCCTTGTCATGGGCTTCGGGCGCACCAGCACAGGTGATCTTGTCGTCGCCACCCTCGATCTCGCTGTAGCGCCGGATGCGATCAGCGATGAACGGTCCGTCCCTGCCGCAGTCGCAGGTACCAAAAGTCATCGTCACTTCATCGCCGCTCAGGATGCCGCCCCAGCGTTCCCGGAAGGCGAGATCGATCACTCCGAAACGCCCAGTATGGGTGCCATGGCGCGGTGCCGGTTCACCCGTCTCCGGATCGAGGAGGAAGACCAGCATCCACGGCATCGCGTGATAGTGGCCGGCCGCGCACTTGGGCATGAGCGACGTCATCTCGCTCATGCCATAGCCTTCATTGATATGATCGACGCCCAGAAAAGCCTGGATGTCTTCGCGGTAGCCCTCGGGCAAGGTCTTGCCCTTGGTGCCGCCGGCAGAAAGAATGAGGCTGTCAGGCGCAAAGATGCCGTTGGCACCGCGCTCGCGCCCGATCTCCATCATCTCATGGTACATGAGCCAGTTGCCCGCCATGATCACGCGCTTGCCATGCAGGCGCTCGAACAGCGTGTCGAAGAAACGCGCGCGGCGTTCGGGTGCCGATTTCTGCGCCTCGCGAAACTCGTCAAGCCTGGCCAGCAGGGCGGGGGAGATTTGTGCCCGTCCCAGATCGCCTTTGTTGCCGGCAGCCGCCAGCCGGCCGCCCAATGACAGGACATCAGCGCTCAGGCGGCCAGGGTCGAGCGTGACGATCATGCTCTCATCGCCTTTGTAAAGTTCCTCCAGGGTCGCCTCAAGACCAGAACCATAGCCGTTGAACATGATGCGATGGCCGATCACGACAGTCGGCATGAGATTCATCCCGGTCGGCTCGTTCTCGCCGTCGCGGGCATGAACGAGACGGGTCGAGCGCAGCTGCACGCCCCGGTCCACCGGGCCGCGCGGAAGGAACGAGAGTTTGCCGCTGGTTCCCGTCGAATGGATGATTCGCACGCCTGCGTCGCGCAGGAGTGCGTCGAGCCATTCATCGATGCTCGTGATGCCCTCGGTCCGCACTGGCGAAAGATCGGCCGTGGTCAGGTTCTGCAACCACTGCGTCATGCGGTCGAAGCGGTTGCGCTCGATAAACGAGACAGGATAGGATTTGTAGACCGAGTGCTTGAACAGCAGTCGGGCTGCATCGTTCAGCGTCTCGATGCTGTCCACGCCTTGTTCGGCGGCGAGATTCCTGAGGACCGGCAACCGATCGCGCAAGGCGCTGAAACGGGCTCGCACCGCGGAGAGCTGGAGCGCCGCGACGTCAGCCGCCCTCAAGCTCATGCAGGTGGTCCGGTTCAACCAAAGAAGATGTTCGGGATTGTCCGCAGCTTCGGCGAGATCGACCTGCCGGGCGAGGCCTGCTTCTGTCATCATGACTCTCCTGTCATCCAGCATTTTTTTGTGGTGCGGTTTGCCGGTCTATTGTCAAACCTAAAGCGGTCGGTCCGCTTCTCCCTCACCTGATCAGACGATGAGCGGCCGGTTGCTGGGGCGCATGGTCGCTTGGCAAGGAGCCTGCGACGGTCGTTCGCCTCTTTACGGGGAATGGTCTGTGCGCAGGCGGCAAAGCCAGTGGAGAGGCGCGATGGCGGCGGTGGATACCCATTTCGAGGTTGAACGCCTTCCGGGTCTGTTCGGCGCAAAGGTCAGCGGTGTGTCGATCGCTGGCGGCCTCAGCCGCGAGACCTTGCGCGGTCTCATCGATCTGACCGTGCGGAACCACTTCATCGTTCTGCCCGGCCAAACCCTTTCGAACGACGACTACGTGGCGTTCGCCCGGCGATGGGGCGATCCGGTGATTCTGATTGCGCGTTCCAACCGTCTCGAGAGCCATCCCGAGATGATCAGCCAGGGCAACAGCGCGTCCACCCCTCCTTTCCTGCGAAATGTGGCCAGCAACTGGCATTGCGACAGCTCTTATGAAGCGACAGTCGCCAGCTTCACGATGCTCTATGGTATCGAGAGCCCGGGAGAGGGCGGTGAGACCTTGTTTGCCGATCTCGGTGCCGCATTTGATGCCTTGCCCGAAGCGGACAAGGCTCGTTACGAAGCGATGACCGTCAAGCATGCGACCAGCGCGGCCACCCCGCTTCCGGACGAGCGCATCGTGACACGCGAGACCCTTCCTGAAGAGATGCGGCGCAATGTGGTGCAGCTTGATCCCGTCCGCCACCCTCTCGTTCAGTGCCATCCTCTGACCGGGCGCAAGGCATTCTACGGGCTCGGCGGGTCTTGCTACGCGATCGAGGGGCTTCCCGAAGCCGAAGGCGCACAGCTGTTGCTCGATCTCAGGCGCTATGTCACGCAGGAGCGTTTCCGCACTTCCTGCAAGCTCATGCCCGGTGAAGTCATGATCTGGGACAACTTCAGCGTGATCCACCGCGCGACACCCATCGAGTTCTCCGATGAGCCCGGACGTCGCCGCCTCAACTATCGCATCAGTCTCAAAGGTGTCCCGGCCGAGTACTGAGTTTTACCCGGCACGCAGGTCCCCGCACCCGTGGGGCAGAGCGAGGACATGCCATCGGCGGCGCCGAATACGAGATCGCTCTGCCTACCCGGTGATGATGTAGCCGCCGTCTACGGGTATGGTAACGCCCGTCACGTAGCGTGCCTCCTGCGAGCACAGGAACGCGATTACGTCCCCGCAGTCGGATGCGACACCCAGTCGTCCAAGCGGGGTGCGCGAGGTAAGGTAGGCAACATGCTCCTCATTCTCGAACACGGGACTGGCCAGGGCAGTTCGGATCCAGCCGGGCGAGATGGCGTTGACGCGTATGCCGTCTGCCCCCCACGCCGCCGCGAGCGACTTTGTCAGCTGCACGATTGCCCCCTTGCTTGCGGAATAGCCGGGTACGACTGCACTGCCGAAGGTCGCGTAGATCGACGCAATGTTGACAATGGCGCCGTGGGACCGAGCCAGCAATGGGCGCGATGCAACGCAAGTGCGCATGGTGCCGCTAACATTCACGTCGAGAGTCCGATTAAAGTCTGCAATCTCGAATTCAGAAGGCGAAGACATCCCTGCCGCATTGATCAGCGCATCGAGCGCTGGCAGACTGGAAATCAGCGCCTCTACTGCTTCGGTATCCCTGACGTCGAGGATCACTGGGCGAATGTGGTCATGCTTGGGCGTCAAGGCGATTTCGGCCTCCGACAGACCGGTCACGATCACATCCCAGCCGTTCTCCGCCAGTTTGGCGGCGCTTGCAAAGCCGATCCCGATCGGATGCGCGCCGCCCGTGACGAGGGCCATTTTGCGTTGGGTCATCTTTATGCTCCTGCCCACCTTGCATGGCGGCTCAGGTTCGTTTGAATGCCCTTTGTGGCCACTTCTTCATTCGTCCTTTCGGACGTGGCAACCGCGCAGGCTGGCAGGCTATCTCCGCCTCATTCTTAGCAGGTGAAGCATCAATGAAAGCCGTCGTATTCAAGGAAATCGGGCAGCCCTTGGCCGTTGAGGAGGTGCTTGACCTTCGCCCTGGCGCCGGGGAGGTCATCCTCAAGGTACATCGCTGCGGCATCTGCGGCTCAGACCTGCATATGACCGAGCCTGGCGGAATCACGGCCGCGTGCAATTCGGTTCTTGGGCATGAGATATCCGGCGAGGTAATCGAGCTTGGCAGCGGAGCGAATGGCCTGAAGATCGGTGACCGCGTCGCGGCTCTGCCGCTCAAGGGCTGCGGCCAGTGCGACGCCTGCAAGGCCGGCGAACCTTCCTGGTGTGCGCAGGGTCTCAACTTTCTCGGTGGCGGCTATGCGCAGTTCGCCCGCGCCGGCGCGGCTGAGTGCCTTGTGCTTTCGCAGGAGCTCAGCTTTTCTGATGGAGCCCTGGTTGAGCCGTTGGCGGTGGCGCTCCACGGTATCCGCATGGCCGGCGATCTGCGCGGCAAGACGGTAACCGTCATCGGCTGTGGCCCGATCGGTCTGGCCGCTGTGTTCTGGTCCAGCCGGCTCGGCGCGGCTAAGGTACAGGTGATCGAAGGCAATTCCGTGCGGGCAGACATGGCGCGCACAATGGGCGCAGGCTCGCTTTACCTGCCCTCGGGCCAGCGCGCCGAGGGCGAAGCCGGGCCGGAACTGGCCGACATCGTCGTGGAATGCGTTGGCAAGCCCGGGCTGCTTCAGGCCTCACTCGGCGACGTGCGCAATCGCGGCACGGTCATTTCGCTTGGCTTCTGCATGGCCCCCGAGCAGTTCGTTGCGGCCGCTGCGGGTTCGCGCGAGGTAACCATCAAGTTTCCGGTGCTCTACACGTTGACCGATTACCGCGATGTCCTTGCTGTGCTCGATCGCGGCGATGTCGAGCCGCGCACCATGATCACCAAGACCGTTGGTCTGTCGAGCATGCCGACGGCATTCGAAGCGCTGCGCAAGCCGAGCACGGACTGCAAGGTGATGTTCGACCCATGGTTGGCATGATCATTTCCATCCCACACTTCATGCAGGTCGCCCGATGAACAGCGAATTTGTTAGTCCCGAACAAGACTTGGCGCATGCCTTCAAGCAGGCAATGCGCCGACTGGCCGCGAGTGTGACGATCATTACGACCACCAATTCTGATGGCGAACCCGTCGGAATGACGGCGACGGCGGTGACGTCTCTCTCGGCAGAACCTCCTTCGCTGCTGGCCTGCGTCAACCGCAGCGCAAGCATCCATTCGTCGTTTTCTGTGGGACGGCGTTTCTGCGTCAATCTGCTCGGACAGAACCATTCGGATCTTTCTTTCGCGTTTGGCGGCAAGGTCGGTCCCTCTGAGCGGTTCGGGCACGGTGACTGGGTTCATGCCGAAGTGCCCTATCTGGCTGATGCCCAGGTCAACTTCGCATGCATGGTCGATGGCATGTTCGACTACGGGACCCACAGCATCATTGTGGGCCGCCTTGATGGAATCAGGCTGGCCGGAGAGTTCGGTCCGCTGGTCTATGGAGATGGCCGTTTCATCACCACATCGATCGCAGCCTGACTGGTGCGTGTCGGCGCTTTCCCGTCCGTTAGGGTGATGTGCCGGTTCATGCCCTGTGCGAGGCCTCGGCCTCAATCGGGATGCAGCGTGCCTGCTACCCGTTTCCGTTCCAGCATTGAGGAATGCATTCGATGAAGATTGACGTCCACGGGCACGCCCTCTTTGCGGAAGCTGTCGGCAAGGCCGGCAAGTGGGGCCCCGAATACAAGCAGGACGCCGACGGGCGGTGGAAGCTGGTGGTCGGGCCCTATGAGGTGAAGTTACCGCCGCAACCCGACGGTGTACCGTTCGATCCTATGGAGGACATGCGCAAGAACTGGGATCCGGCTGGCATCGTCACCAAGCTTGATGCAGCGAAGGTGGATATGGCGGCGATCACGATTTCGCCCCTGTTCTATTTCTACTGGGCCGAGCCTGAAATTGCCATTCCCTTCGCACAGTTGCAGAACGACCTGATGGCGCGGGACAGCAAGCGGTATGCTGATCGGCTGTTCTTCCTGGCCACGCTGCCGCTTCAGGACCCCGCCGCATCTGTCGCCGAGATCAAGCGCGCAGCGGCCATGGGCGCAAAGGGCGTCAATCTCGGGACCGACGATTTCGGCGGCAAGAACTTTGACGACGAGGCCTATTGGCCCGTCTACGAGGCGCTGCAGGAGCATGACCTGCCGATTTTCATCCATCCCTATCCCTCGCCGATGGCGTCGGGCAAGGAAGACCGGTACAACCTCTCGTGGGTGCTCGGTTACTGCTACTCTGAATCGGTTGCCTTTGCCCACTTCACGCTTGGCGGCGTGCTCGATGCCTTCCCACGCCTCAAGATCTACATCACGCATGGGGGAGGGATGACACCCTATCAGCTCGGGCGGCTGGAGCAGGCGCGGACGACCGGGCAGCCGGGGGTGAAGGCACAGCGCCCGATCTATGATTACATGCAGAATTTCTATTTCGATATTCTTGTCCATGACCTCAAAGCGCGCAAGTTCCTCTATGACCTGTGGGGCGCGGACAATCTCGTCGTGGGCTCCAACCGCGGCGGTTGGGATTGGGCAGACGGGTTCAAGCTGCTCGACGAGCTGCAGCTGCCGAGCGCCGAGCACGAAAAGATCCAGTGGCGCAACGCTGCTACGCTGTTCAATCTCGATTTAACAACGATCCCTGCCTGACACGGCTCTGGGTCCCGGCATGGCGTGTAGCCATGCCGGGACGCTCGCGTATCAGTTTCCGAGCAGAATGTCCGCTTCCGGGCCGACCATTTCTGCAGCACCCTCGTGCTGGACAAGCACTTCCAGATACATGTTGTCGAGCCGGTTACGGCCATCGACGAAGATCACTTCTACCGTGTGATCCGGCGTCCAGGCACGGTGGGCGATCGAACAGCCTTCGGCGGCCAGCCACTTTTCCGAAGCCGCCCACTTTTCTGCTGACGTTATGGTGGTCATGATATGCTGGATTCCAGGGCCGCTGCGGTTCAGCTTTTCCTCGAACATCGAGGCTCCGCCGAGCGGTTCGACGATCTCGACCCCGAGTGCGCCCTTGCGCCCAGACCACGTCTTGAACCGGTTGGTATCCGGCTCGCCGTTATATGTGCCCTCGACTACGCTTTCGCCGGGGATGCTTTCAAAACCGTACCAGCGATCCACGCCCAACAGATCTTCGTAGGCTGAGCGCATGAGGTCTCGTGACTGGCGGGCTACGACCGTGTAGTGATAGAGTTTATCGATAGGGAGGCGGTTTGGCGCGTGGGTCACTTCCGGGCCAAACTCGACAATCTCGTCCGGATCGCGGCCGGCCGGCTTGTCGCCCCGAAGCGTAATCAGTTCCAGGGGCGTCCCCAGCTCCTTGTCGCTGTCCACGTACCAATAGCTGATCGTGTCGCTGATATCGGCGCTCTGCGAAAAACCTAGACCGCGCTTCTCCAGTTCTGGCAAAAGCCGGTCGAAGTCCGCCTGGCTCATGACCGTGGGGCTGACATGGTGCAGCCCGGTGCCGTGCTCTTCGAGGTATTCCGCATAGAGTGTCCCGTCGCCGGCAAGCGGTTGGCACAGTTCGAACGAGATCGGCCCGCCGGTACCCAGTACCGAAAGGAAGTTCTGCTTGACGGCTTTGCCGTGTACCCGCGGGTTGCCGAAGTATTCATTCTTCAGCTTGCGGATTTCCCAGCGCGGAATTCCGAAAATCCTCGAATAGGCTTCCATGCTCTTTTTGTAGTCATCGGTCACCACGCCAAGGTGATACATGCCGGTAACCGGGATAATGCCACTCATTCTGAACCTCCAGCAAACCGGGTTTGCAACTGCGTGATCGGCTGATTCTGCGCAAAAGGTCCGCAATCTCGGCCGACAATCCGTACCGCCTTCGGCTAAGACAAAGCGCCTGCGTTGTCCTAGTCCGATTGGGTGAGCCTGCGCTGCCAAAAAGCCTGCTCCAGCTATGGCTGCGGTGCTCGTCCAAACGGACAAGATGCAATGCGCCAACACCGGCTATTGTGCACGCGAACAGGAGCACGAACATCAATCCGCCGACGAGATTCGCGCTCACAAAGGGCCAGGAATTTGCTGAAGGCTGGCCGCTTTTGCTGAGCGCGGGGATGGGTGTCGGCCTCTCTGCGATCCACGGCTACACCGCCGGGATCTTCATCGGACCAATCGGACGGGACTTCGGCTGGGGGGCGGAAAAAGTTCTTCTCGGTCAGGCGCTTATTTCGGTTCTTGTGGGGTTTGGAGCGCCGATTGCCGGTCGTTTGCTAGACCGCATCGGGGCGAGACCCCTCGCACTTTCAGGAACCGTCATAATTGCTGCAGGCACTGCCGCCATCGGGTTTGTCGGTCCTTCGCCCGCGGCATACCTTGGCTGCTTTGCGGCTGTGGCAATCGGCATCATGCTCGCATCGGCCATCACCTGGCAGCGGCCGGTCGCTGAACAGTTTCAAGCGGGACGCGGGCTTGCGCTCTCGCTGGTGCTGTGTGGCTCGAACGTTGCCGGTGCGCTTGCACCGCTGATCGCGACGTTCTCCATCGAGCGCTGGGGCTGGCAGGCTGCCTATGCCATTCTTGGGGGTTACATGCTGGTCTCGGCCTTGCCGCTTGGGTGGCTGTTCTTCCGGCAGGCGCCGGCAGAGGAACTCGATCAGCACCCATCGAACGTCGCCGAGCCAGAAATGGCCTCCGAACAGCTACCGGACAATCTGCTTGAGACACGGGAGTTCTGGCTGTTCTGCGCATCCTTCGCATTGGCGGGGATGGGAATAACCGGCTACCTTACTTTTCTGGTCCCGATGCTTACTGCGCTTGGCTTTTCGTTGCTGCTGGCAGCAAGTGCAGTCAGTACACTGAGCCTTGCCGCGATCGCCGGGCGGATTGTCGCAGGCCTTTTCCTTGACCACGTCTTCGCGCCGTGGCTCGCCGCACTTGCCTTGGCCTTGCCTGTCATCGGCAGTTTAGCCGTGTTAACGCTCCCTGCGGGCTATGCTGTCGCCTTGTTTGCCGCCATCCTCGTGGGCTTCTCGACCGGCGCCGAGTTCAACATGATCTCCTACCTCACCGTGCGCTATTTCGGCTTGCAGCGATATGGCTCGGTTGGCGGCATCTTCTACGGCGTCTTCACGCTTGGATGTCTGGGCGGGCAACAGATACCGCCGCTGATCTTGATGCGCGGCAGCTACAGCGATGTCATCGCGCTGCTTGGCGGTTGTTTTGCCGTCGCGTCAGGGCTAATGCTGTTCGCAAGGTCCTATCCCGCAGCGCGCTGACCGCCGATCGGCTTCATGCGCGTGGTGATCTGTTCGTGATTCTTGCGATCGGACGGATCGGCCAGAAGGAAGCATTCGCGCAGATAGCGGCGGGTGAAAAGACGCACGAACGCCTCGTCATCTGCCGGATCTTCTGCACAAATCCGCGTTTCGAGCAGGTGGTCCGCTTCGACCCAGTCAGCCGGTCTTACGCCGAGCAGCGCCGCGCAATCCTCAAGGTAGTCCGTATCGAACTGCGGCTGGTACAGCGCCGCCTTTGCCAGATAACCGACCACTCTTGCTGACTTCTCCGCCTGATAGCGTGAGAACTCATCGTCGCTTCCGCTTGCTGCCAGACGCTGTGCGAGTACTTGGGCCGGAATGGCCTGCCGGCTGGGAGAAGGCAGGGGCACCTCGAAAGTCTCGCGATCCCAGCCCTGCATCTCGCTGATGCAATCGAGCGCGATCAGAACGCAGAAGGCGTTCCACACCATGTACTCGTGATAATCGATCCCTTGCGGGCCTGTCGCCAGTTCGCGCGCTACCTGAAGTGGCGTCAGGATGGCGATGACGGCGGTGTGGAAGCGGATCCGGTGATAGTCGGGCGCAACACCGCTCGCTGCGGCATAAGCGTGGAGCAGGTCGTCGATCTCGCCGATATACTCGGCGCGGTTGCGAATCCGCAGTGCGGCAAGGTCTGTGTGGTAATCACCCAATCCGGCGAACTCGAAATCGAGCATGGCCGTCAACTGGTCGCCCTCGAAGATGAACTGGGCAGCGTCCACGGTGATCGGCCGAACCCCGTCGGGATTGGCGGGAATGCTGCGGTTGATCCAGCGGCGCACGAACTCCACTGCCGGCGTGGGCGCGACCCTGTTTTCGGTGAACAGGCGTTCGATCAGCCTGAAGTAGCTGAGCGCTGCCTCGTCATCATCGGGTGGTCGGACAGCGCCGATCCGTGCCATGCCCTCCGGATCGGCGCGGTGGATCAGGAGCATCTGTTCGATCAGCTGCTGGCGAACCGCTTCTCGATCAGCCTCGCTTGCCGCGCGCGAGAGGTCCGGCGCGCCTGCCGCCCGGTCCATCACGATAGCGGGCAGTTTTGGAATAAAGCCATGCACATGCGGCACGCGCACGCCGCACCGCTCGAAAAGACGAAACACCTCGCATTCGTAGCTGAGCGGCATCGGAGGCCAATCGCCCTGGCGTGCACCCCGCACGTGCAGCGCTATATCCCGCCCGTCGCAATGGGCATCGACATTCCAGGAAGGACGCCAGCGGCCCTCCCGCGCAATATGCCGGACCGCACCTATGGCCTGTTCCACCCAGGCTACAATTTGCTGCTCCTCGGCCGGAAGCTTGGACGTTTCGACCATTTTCACCGATCCTCCTCTCCGGCGCGGCGGGAAGCCGCTAGCTTTGAAATGCGGCGATTCCACCAGGGCCGAAATCGGCCTCGACAAGATCGCCTGGCTGGTACGGTATCACCCCCGCCTGGCTGCCGGTGGTAATCACGTCACCGCGCTTCAACACATAGCCGCGGTCCGTCACATGGCGGGAAAACCATACCAGCAAGCCGACAGGATCGGTTTCTGGCGGCGGCGGGGTGCGGTTTGCTACAACATGACCGTTGATCCGCACCTCGAGCGGCAAGGTAGCGTAGTCGAACACGCCCTCGGCCATTGCCGGACCAACCACCAGCCCGCCATTCGCGCCCAGATCGGTGATCATGCCCAGAGCGTTCATCAAGCGTCCGTCAATGAAACGGAAGTTGATGACTTCGATGGCCGCATGCCAGGTCGCAATGGCCGCCGCCGCTTCGTCTTCAGAAATAGGCCGATCAATGTCCGAGCCAAGCTTGAATGCTATTTCAGGTTCGAACACGGTGCAGGAAAACGTGCGGACATCGAGCTGTGCCGGCGATGCCATGATCCACTGCTGCAGAACCGGCCCGGCGAAGGGCTCGCTCAGGCCAAGCGAGTTCTGCGCAGCGAGCATCGTCGCGCCCAGCTTCCACGCCCTCGGCTCGCGCCCGTCGAGATCGATCGTGCGATCCTGCACCGCGTAAGCCGCGGCCTTTGTCGGAGGCAATGCCTCAGCCGTGCGATGAGGCAGCAAGATACCCGCCTGCCGAGCCTGATGCAGCTCCTGCGCCAGACTTTCCCATTGGGGGGGCAGTGTCGTCGCGGTCATTCAGATGGTTCCCTTCGTGATTCGTCGATGCCTGTGCGCGGGGTGCTTCAAGGTTCGATTGGTTGCCGCCGGGCGTAGACGCCACGTCCGTGCGGACGGTATGCACTGGGCGCAGCCAACCCCAGACTATGCCGATCACACGGCCAGGACGGCTCCTTCATGGTTCGCCCGAGGTGCCGCAGGCAACGCAGCGCTCGCTGGTAGACTTGGCAGGATCGGGCATGACCTGATTGCGCAGCGGCGCTCCCGACAGCAGCGCCCTCAGGTTTGCCCGCACCAGTTCACCCGCAAGCTCTGCCGTGCGGCTGGTGGAGCCTCCCCTATGCGGGCTGAGCATACAGTTTGGCACGTCTTGCCACAGGTCTGGCGGACAGGGTTCGCGCTCGAACACGTCGAGTGCAGCGCCGCCGAGCGCACCTGTCATCAGCGCGGCCCGCAGCGCCTGCTCATCGACCATGTATCCGCGCGCCACATTGACGAACAGGCCATCAGGACCGATCGCGGCGATCTCGTCAGCACCGATCATCCCGCGTGTATCGGCCCCGCCGCGCGCGCAGAGCACCAGGATGTCAGCCCAAACGGCCAGATACCTCAGGCTTGGCTTGCGCGGCCAGGGGGCATCCTTTGCTCTCGGGCCGAACCACGCGACCGCCTCGCACAAGGGGGCAAGGCTCGCCGCGACCCGCCCGCCGATGGCGCCCAAGCCGACAATACCGACCTTGTCAGCGGCAATTGATCGCCGCGGCTGCGGCCTTGATGTCTGCCATGCGCCGGACCTGACGAAGGCATCGCCTGCAAACAGGCCTGTGCGCGCCGCTAGTGCCAGGCCGACCGCGTGAGCCGCAACATCAGGTGCGTTGATTCCTGCCCCGGACGTCACCCCGATCCCGCGGGCGCTGGCGGCCGCGAGGTCCACGCCATCGACCCCGGCCGAGGGCGAGGCAATCAGGCGCAGGCGCGGATAGCGGTCCATCAACGCGGCGCTGATCCGGTCGGTTCCGACACCGACTATCGCGATCACGGCCTCGTCCTGGCCTTGCGTTTCACAGCCAGGAAATCTGAGGTCGAATGCCTCGGCAAGGGGCGCAACCATTTCGGTGAGAAGCGTGTTCATCACCGCAATCGCTGGCCGCTGATGCTCAGGCATGACCGCTCGTTCCGTTCTTCCACCTGTCCCCCAAGGCGAGCACATCCAGCCGGGGCATTCGCTCGACCGAAACCTACCATGAGCCTTTTCGCGGCCAGTCGTTGGTTCGGACTATGTCACCTGCCTGGGAACACCTTATCGCGGCGCGAGACGCACGGCCGATGGAGATCATGGCCCGTGTTTTGAAAAGGAATGCGCAGACGTGATTATCTCAGGAACGGCCGCAATCGTAACGGGTGGTGCATCCGGCCTTGGGTTCGCAACCGCGCGGATGCTTGCGGAGCAGGGGGCACGGGTGGCCATCTTCGACATGAATGAAGACGCCGGTGCCAGCGCTGCGGCGACAGTCGGCGGCATCTTCTGCAAAGTCAACGTCGCGGACGAAGCCGAAGTAGCCGCAGCTCTTGACAGCGCCGAGGCCGCGCACGGCACGGCCTCGATCCTGGTCAATTGCGCCGGGATCGCACCCGCGGCAAAGACCGTTGGGCGCGAGAACAAGCCCCACTCGCTCGACCTTTTCCGCCGTACGGTCGAGGTCAATCTGATCGGAACCTTCAACGTGATCTCGCAGTTTGCTGCGAGGCTTGCTGCCCTCGATACCGCGAGTGAAGAGCGCGGGGTCATCGTCAACACCGCGAGCGTTGCCGCATTCGATGGTCAGATCGGCCAGGCGGCATATGCCTCGTCGAAGGGCGGGGTGGTCGCCATGACCCTAGCGGTGGCGCGCGACCTCGCCCAGTTGCGGATCCGCGTCATGACGATCGCCCCCGGCGTGTTCCTGACCCCCATGGTCGAGAGCTTTCCGCCGCAGGTGCAAGCCGCTCTCGGTGCACAAGTGCCCCACCCCAGCCGCCTCGGTCATCCGACCGAGTACGCAAAGCTAGCCACCTGCATCATCGAGAACCCCATGCTCAACGGCGAGGTGATCCGGCTAGATGGCGCGATCCGGATGGCGCCGAAGTGATCTGGACGGGTGACCGGGCATGCTGACCCTTCATGACATTCACGAGATCACCCAGCTCAAGTATCGCTACTTCCATGCGGTCGATGATCACGATTGGGAGGCTTTCGGCAGCCTCTTTGCGGACGACGCACGGTTCGACGTCAGCCGCGCGGTCGATAAGGACCTGACCGATCCCGCCTGGCATGATGGCGCGGTTTTTTCCGGCAGGGATAACATAGTTGCCTTCGTTGTACGCACGATGAGCCCGCTACGCAGCATCCACCACGGGTATTCCCCGCTGATCCGTGAAGCCGGCCCAGGCCGCGCCAAAGTGCGCTGGTCGATGGAAGATATCCTGCTGCGTGAGGAGGACGGCGTGCAGCGGCCGGTACTTCACGGTTATGGAACCTATATCGAGGACTGCATCAAGTCGGGCGAGGAATGGCTTTATGAGCGGGTAGAGCTGCGACGCACGCTGGTCCTGCCGCTTGCATAGGGCTGACCAGCAGCTTCGTCCGAAAGGAGGATGAGACGGACTGCAGGGTACTGCAAGCCTGTTGCTGCGGTATCCGACACTTTCTCGCCGGACCGAACTTGTCTGCAGGAAGTATCTATGTCCGGTTCAATGGTATCGTCAGCTTCCCCAGCGCTCCCGGATCCAAGCCCGGGTCTAGAAGCGACAATTGCCGATGGCGCGGCGCTGCCCGTGCTTGATCTTGGGCCATATCTCGCGGGAGAATCCGGTGCAGCGGATCAGCTTGCGGCCGATATTCGTGCGATCCAGATCGGACTTGGCTTCTACGCTGTCATCAATCACGGGATCCCCACCGATTGCATCGCAGGTGCGGAGGCTGCCACGCGGCAGCTGTTCCGCCAGCCTCGCGCTGAACTAGATCGCTATCGCGGCGGCTATCACCTTCAGGGATATTGGCCGCCAGCCAGCACTGGCAATCCCGATGGTGAATTCGCCGACGAGGCCGAGAAGGTCGGTTCACTCGCAGGCTGGGCATTCCTGCGAGACAGGGCAGAGGAGGCAGAGGAAGTGCGCGCCGGGCTCCGCCACCGCATCCCCAATCGCTGGCCCGCTCCTTCACTGGCGCCCGGGTTTCGAGAGGCTCTTACGACGTATCAGCGCGCCATGGTCGAACTCGGCATGAAGCTGGTGCCGGTCTACGCGCTGGCGCTTGGGTTGGACCGCGACGTGTTTGCGCCCTGGTTCCGGATGCCCGAATGGTATCAGCGCTGTAACTACTACCGGGGCGGGGCCGCGGAGCCCGGTTCGATCGCAACTGTAGCGCACATCGACCACAGCTTTCTGACCTTGCTTCCCATGTCGACGGTGCCGGGTCTGGAGGTTCGGACCCATGGCAATCGCTGGATGCCTGTCAGCTTCGTCGAAGGGGCCATCATTGTGAACACGGGCGAATGGCTCAATCTGCTTTCAAACGGCCTCTTCCGCGCAACCCCGCACCGAGTGACCGAACCTGCCAGTGAACGCATTACCTTGCCACTGTTTCTCGATCCGGATGATGCCATGCCGGATAATGTGCTCACTATCGTCGCGGATGCCGGCGGGGATGCAGCGGCAAGGCCGGGCACGCCGCGGACCTTCCATCAGCACTTTGTCCGTTATCTGTCGTCGCACTACACACCTGAACCTGCGGGAACGTCTTCATGAGGAGTTTTGACGGCCGGGTAGCTTTTGTGACCGGCGCCTCGCGCGGGATTGGCCGAGCGATTGCAGAAGCGCTGGGCGCACGCGGTGCCGCTGTCGTGGTGAACCATCCCGGTGGGATGGAATCCGAAGAGGCGGCAGCGGCTGTATCCGCCATCACAGCAGCGGGCGGGCGCGCCTTGGCAGTCGAGGCAGATCTGACGCAGCTTGCAGCAATTGAACCTCTGTTCGATGCCTGCGAAAAGGCCTTTGGAAACCCCGATTTCGTCATCAGCAATGTCGGCGGTATCGTTCGATCCTGCCGCATCGCCGATTTCGATGAAGCTTTGTTCGATCAGGTCATGACGCTCAACGTCAAGTCCGCGTTCTTCGTGCTGCAGCAGGCTGCGCGGCGTGTCCGCGATGGAGGACGGATCATCGCGCTATCATCAAGTACCACCAGCCAACCTTATCCAGGGACTGCGGTCTATGGCGGTGGGAAGGCGGCCGTAGAACTGTTCTGCCGTGTGCTGGCGCACGAAGTCGGTGAGCGGGGTATCACGGTGAACAGCGTGGCACCCGGCTTGACCACTTCGCATGGCATGCTGGTTGCCCCGCCGCCGGATGCGCGGATCGCACAAGTTATCGGGTCGACCCCGCTCAAGCGGCTCGGCACCCCAGACGACGTGGCGCAGGCCGTGCTGATGCTCCTTGGAGACGATGCCGGGTGGATCACTGGTCAGTGCATCCATGCCGGTGGAGGATTCCACTAAAGCAGAAGTCCCGAGGTTCACCGCGCCACCACGATCGCGGGCGAACCTCAAGAACTGGCTTCCTAGCCCTGCTCAGGCATTATCGAATATCTGGCTCAAGCGCGGCGGCATGCCCGGCAATCCCGGAAGGTATTGCGCAATGCCCATGCCGCCATCGACCGAAAGCTCTGCTCCGGTAACAAACGAGGCCTCGTCGCTGGCCAGGAACAGCAGGGCGGGCGCGACTTCTTCAGGCTCGCCATAGCGGCCGATCGGCAGATGCGGCGCAGAGGATGCCAGTTCCTCGAGACTGACATTGCCCGGGTTGGCCATCGGCGTGTTGATTGGCCCTGGATGGAGCGAGTTCACCCGGACGCCTTGGTGCGACAACTCAAGTGCCGCCGTGCGGGTGAGCCCGCGGACCGCCCATTTGCTGGCTGCATAGACACCCAGCGCGTTGTTCGGCGTAAAACCGGCAGCCGAGGACGTATTGATGATCGATCCACCACCAGCCGCGATCATACCCGGCGCTAGTGTCTTGATGCCGAGAGCGACGCCGCCCACGTTGATCTGCATCACACGGTTGAACTGTGCAAAATCGAAATCGACTGACAGACCATAGGCAAAGATGCCCGCATTGTTGACCAGCACCGTTGGAACAGAGAATGTTTCGAGGGCTACCGTGCGCAGAGCAATCCAAGAGGCTTCATCAGCGACGTCGAGTTTGACGAAGATGGCATTGTCCGGTCCGAGCTCTTCAGCCAGCGCTCGGCCCTCATCTTCGATAAGGTCAGCGATGACCACCCGTGCGCCTTCGGCGACGAAGAGCCGCGCTGCTGCCGCGCCCATGCCCCGAGCGCCACCAGTGATGACCGCAGTCTTGCCTTCCAGCCTAGCCATTCCATTCCCTTTCCGTTTTTCCAGTTCAAAGCATCGCACGCGTCAGGCGGTGCCCTTCAGCGATGGCATATTGGATGTCGCGCGGTGCCAACGCGTCCCCCACTAGGACGATGTTTTCACCCTGCTGCAGCCCACGCCCTACCAACTCGTCGTAGATCCCGCGCAATGGGGCCTTGGCGTTGAGAAAAAGAACCGTGTCGGCAGCAATTTCCTGTGCATCAGGCTGATAAGCTGGGCTGATGAGGCACGAACCCTCGCGGATATCGTCAAGCCGCGCATTTGTGAACAACTGGAATGTGCCAATCCGCGCGAACCGTCGTAGCGCCGGGAGAACGCGTGTATCGTGATCGACGAGCGGGGCCACACGGGGCAGGGGGGTGACGAAGGTGACAGCTAGCCCCATTTCCAGGAGGTGCTCGGCAACCGCCAAGCCCTCGTAGTGCCCGACCTCGTCGAACACAACCGCACTGGTTCCGACATTTCGACCAGGTCTTTCCAGAAGGTCGATTGGCGAGATGACGTGCGCCTGAAGGCCTCCGGGAACGGCCTGAGATGAATTGGTATACTGGACCGCATTACCGCGGGGCAGCGATCCGGTGGCGACAACGATGTAGTCGGCGCCGAATGCCAGGGCTTCCTCCGCTTCAAGGTAGGTGTTGGTGCGGATATCGACGCCAAGTCGGCCGATCTCGCTTTCCAGCCACTGGATGATGTCGCCCAGCGTCTGCAGTTTTGGCGTTTGGCGGGCCCGCAGCGCCTGGCCGCCAAGCCCTGGAGCCGCTTCCACCAACGTGACAGTGTGGCCGCGCATTGCGGCAACTCGGGCTGCCTCCATGCCTGCCGGTCCGCCGCCAATGATCAGGACCTTGCGCGGTGTCGACGATGGAACCAGCAAGTCTTCGGCTAGATCGATTTCCCGGCCTGCGGCAGGGTTCACTGCGCATCCGATAGGCCACCCGCTGGCGACTGCGTGATAACACCCCTGATTGCAGGCGATGCACGGCCGCACTTGCTCCGGGTGTCCCGCGCGGGTCTTGCGGACAAGATCAGGGTCGGCAATGTGCGCCCGGGTCAGATGAACCACATCGGCAAGGCCTTCACGCAGTATCTGCTCGGCTTCCTCGAGCGTTCTAATTCGCCCGATCACCATGCGAGGAACCTTGCGAAACGCTGACGTGATCTGACCACTTGATGGTAGTTGATAGCCGGTAGGACGGTCCATCGCGCCCATGATGCCGCTTATGTCCCAGTAATCCCCCTGTGTGGCATTCACGAAGTCGATCAGCCTGTCCTCATGCAAGCGCTCGAGAATCAGAACCATTTCGGCCGGTGCAATGCCGCCAACGCCCATCCCCTCGCCAATGCGCAAGCCAAGAGGAAAGTCTGCACCAACCGCGTGGCGTACAGCCACCATGACCTCTCGCAGAAAGCGCATGCGATTGTCGAGCGACCCGCCGTAGCTGTCGGTGCGCAGATTGGTCAGCGGATTAAGGAACTGCATGACCAGATAGCCATGCGCGGCATGTACCTCGATGCCGTCCAGCCCGCCCTCACGGCAGCGCCGTGCGGCTGCAGCATAAGCCGCAACAAGTGTCTGGATTTCAGCGAGGCCGACCGGATTGGGAACGATGCCGGTGCTGGGGTTGGGCGTTGACGAGACGCCCCACGGTACCGAGCGGTCGAATACCGGATAGATGTGGCCACCGTGCCAGAGCTGCTGAAATACCTTCATGCCGTGAGGCCGCACTTGCGCCATCAAGCGGCGGTACCCGTCGATCACGCTATCGTCGAGGTTTGCAAAGCTGGTTATCGTGCTGGGATGAACCGCTGCTGCCTCAAGGATTGTCAAGCCAACGCCTCCCTTCGCGCGCGCGGCATGATAGGCAATCAACTGATCCGAGATCGCGCCGTGCAGCGCGAGGGACGTGCCGTGGGCAGAGCGGGCGATACGGTTTGGGATCTTAAGCTGATTGATCAAAAGGGGCTCAAACACCCTGCGCAGGCTCATGACACGCCGCCTCTGGTAATCGCCCTTGGCGGGCGCAAGGGCTGAAGGGGACGAAACCATGTGCTGCCCCTCAGCGGAATGTCTGAACGGACGAGCGCTGCATTCTCCAATGCGGCGTCAGCACCGTCTGCATGGACGATGTTCCAGTCCATGAAGAGTGATCTGTGACACGTCTGATCGGCTGTTTCGCTCTGATAACAAGAGGGTATCCGTGGACGATTTTGCCGGACGAGTTGCGCTTGTGCTCGGTGCAGGATCTGGCATCGGGCAGGCTGCATCGAGGCTGTTTGCCCGGCGAGGAGCGCAAGTTATTGTCGCAGACCGCTTTGCGGAGAGTGCTGAATGTACACTCGAACTCATTCGCAGCGAAGGCGGTCAGGCGGACCTCTTTGTCGGCGATGCGATGGAGGAAGACGCAGTCAAGGCCTGCGTGGCCTACACAGTGTCGAGGTTCGGCGGTCTCGATGCCGCATTCAACGTTGTCGGTGATCCAGGCCCGTTTCGAGATTTGTCCGATGTCTCGCTTGACGAGTTTGAGCTTTGTCTCCGCCGGAACACGATTTCGTGCTTTCTGGCGATGAAGTACGAGATCGTTGCCATGAAGCAGCGTGGGCGGGGCGCTATCGTGAATACCGCCTCGCTTGCTGGTCTGATCGGCTCCCCGGGGCTTGGTGCTTATGCCGCAGCAAAACATGCGGTCATTGGGCTGACCAAGTCGGCCGCGCTGGAACTCGCCGAGGCAAATATCAGGGTCAACGCGCTGTGTCCGGGTGCGACCGATACCCCCATGCTGCGCAACAGCATCGCGGTGGCTGAAGGCGCGGCGCAGATCTGGTCATCCATGGTCGAGCCAATGGGCCGCGTGGCGACTGCGCAGGAACAGGCCGAAGCTGCGGTATGGTTGTGCTCGGAAGCATCCGGCTTTGTGACAGGCCATGCTCTCCCGGTCGATGGGGGCCATCTTGCAGGAAACCGTGCGCCTCAGAGGCAAGAACAAAGCAAAGACAACGTGGAACAGGAACTATGAGCATGGACGGGAAAGTGAACGAAGGTGTGATTCCCGTAAACGGGGCATTCCACCTCGGTGTGGTCGTGCGCAATTGCCGCGCCAGCATGGCTGCTTTCTCCCGGATTTTTGGAATTTCGCGGTGGGAGTTCCAGACACTGAGCGAAGCCAATTTCATCGATCCGCTGGTCTATGGCGAGCCGCGCCGGCAGCGCTTCAACTCGGCTGTTGCGGTTGCTGGCCCCGTCCGATTTGAGCTGGTGCAATCGTTGGAGGATGATCAAACCGTCTATGCCGATTTTGTCAGCGAGCGCGGTTATGGTCTCCAGCATCTGTTCTACACGATCGTCGATGTTGAGGAATTTGCCCGGGTCAATCAGTCCTTGCAGAACGCCGGGATCGGCTACGCCCAGAACGCGGTGATCAGCGACACGGTCGACTACTACTATTGCGATACCTTCCGCGTCCTGGGCGGCAATGCCGAGATACTCGTAGTCAAAGGCCCCAATCCGGCCGGCGGCCCGCCTGAGATCGTCGATTTCGGGCCCGAAGTGATCGCTTTGCCCGGTCGTCCTGTCATCGACGGGCTCTACCGAATTGGGGTGGTGACGGCAGGTCCAGCTGATGAAGCACAGCTAGCTTATCACAAAGTATTCGGACTGGATGGCTGGTCAGAGGTCGTAATGAGCGGTCGGCGCTCGCGCGTGGCTGCGCAAGGTGCTATGGCCGTTGAGCTCGTGGAGGCGGAGGGTGCGCCGTTGCTCGCAGAGCGCGCAAAGAGTGGCGGTCCAAGCCTGACCCATATAACGGTAGCCATCATCGATCCTCAGGCCGAGGCGGAAACCGTCGCATGGTTTGCCGCACAAGGCTTGCCTCTCGTAGAGCGGCTCACGCCTTCCGACGGCTCATATGCCGTGCTGCGTTTCGACGGGAGCCAGGTCCTTGACGGCGTCGATGTCGAGATCGTGGTTGCCTTGGACAAGGCTGGTGCCGCAAGGCGCCTGCAACTGGCGCAGATCTGACGGTCAGCTATCGAACAGCACATGGACATGCGGCGGCGAGCGCAGTTCCGAGCCGCGCTGCTGCGGCGGCGGCATGGAAGGGTCGAGACGCAAGTTGGGGAGCCTGTCCATCAAGGCATTCATGGCCCGGGTGATCTCGAGCCGTGCCAGATGCATGCCGATGCAGATGTGTGGTCCCGCGCCAAACCGCAGTGCCCCCCCGGTGCCCGTACGGGTGATGTCAAACCGATCGGGATCGGGAAACTGCGCAGGATCGCGGTTGGCTGCGCCCTGCGAAATCTGAACCAGTGATCCTGCCGGGATCTTGACGCCGCTGAGCTCGGTGTCTTGTATTGCTACCCGGTACATCATCAGTACCGGCGTATCCCAGCGCAGAACCTCGTCGATGGCGCGAGACATCAGCGAGCGGTCTGCCACAAGCATTGCATATTGCTCAGGATGCAGCATCAACTGGCCAAGCAGCGTCGACGTGGCTCGGAAGGTCGTGTCGCCGCCAGCGTTCATCAACTGCCGCAGAAACGAGATGATGAGGTCGTCCGGGATCTTCTCACCATCGGCCTCCACTTTGGTCAGCGTGGTCACAAGGTCGTCACCCGGCCGGGCGCGCCGCTCGGCGATCATGCCCTCGAAGTAGCGGCCTAGCTTCTGCCCAGCCTCGATCGCCCACTTGGGATCAACGTGCAGATTCGTCTCCGCAACCGCCAGCTTGTGGAATACCTTGACGTCCTGCTGGGGTAGCTCGAGCAGTTTGTAGATGACGCTGAAGGGATAGTGTTGCGCGAAGTCGGCGATGAGATCCGCCTTGCCCTTTCCGGTGATCTTGGAAAGCAAGTCGTCCACGACCGGATCGACCAGCGTGTCCGTCCAGCGAGAAACGACATTCGGCGAAAAGGCGCGTTGGAAAATTCGGCGATAGCGGGTGTGCTCGGGCGGATCCATTGCGGTGATGGTCTTGCCAAAGCTTAGCCCCAGAATCTGGTCAAAGATGGTGTTGGAAAACACCGCAGTGTTTTTGATAGCTTCCATTGCCTCTTCATAAGCCACGACCATGAAGCACTTGGCGCCTGGTGTCGTTGTCGCTCCGCTGGCCTGGCCAAGAGCAACCCGGTACTCTATCTCGTGGACTGGCCCACGTTCGCGCATCCCTGCCATCACCGAGAAAGGGTCGGCATCGGTAGCGAACACGGCTTCCGCGTCCGCAAAGGGATCGTAAGTCGGATCGTCGAAGTCCTCGATTTCGGGGATAAGGGATGGCTGGGCCGAGGCAGCTGTGTCGGTCATGGATTTCCCTGTCTACGGGTCGGAGTGAGGCTCTTTTGGGTTAGAGCTACGCTATGTCAGGCAAGCACCTCGCGAATGCGCACAGTGTCGAAGTTGAATGGGGTCATTGAGATCACCTTGCCATCACGGAATTTCCAAAGCGCCAGGCTCGGTTCACGTTCCAGCCTACGTCCGGTTGCTCGCGATCGGCCTGACGTGAAGTATTCGATCACAAGGGCGTCCTCGTCGTCTCCGCCAATAACCTGCCCTTGCTCGACGACCAGATCCTCCCAAGTATCGGAGATGAGGCGGTAGAGCCGGGCATAGCCATCAGGGCCCTTGAAAACACCGCGATAGGGCAGACTATCTGGCTCCAGGATCACCATGTCTGGTGAGACGAACGTACGAATGGTGTCGAGGTCCCCGTCTTTCCAGGCTTTGAGCACCATAGCCCAGATTTGACGTGTCGTTGGTGGCTGGACCATTGTTGTCGCATTCACTTTGTTTCTGCCGATTGCGCCGTCAATCTCACCAGCAGAGGCCTCGATCGACGTCTGAACAGACATTGCCCTTCATCCTGACTTGTTATCGCCCAGCAGCGCAAACAGCGTGTGGGCCGGATGATCAGCGGGCTTCGCCGTCATAGATCCGGCTGGCATCCATTGTTCGACGAGACGCGGAAAATTCGGGCCAACTGCAGCGGCAAAGCGAGACGGGTCATAGTACTCGCGCCAGAACGCGATGCGGTCCCCTTTCAGCCTGATCAGCCCGGTGTAGAAATTTCGATAGGGCGCACCGTTGTGAGGGGCGATTCCGTCGCTCCGATATTCGATGCTGAGCGAGGTGCCATCGCTGTTCGAAAGGATCCCGATGGGCCATTGCCTGAACCGGTCCAGCGCAGCCGGAATGACCTTGCCGAGCATGAGCCCTATCGCGGCCGCGCCCCTGATCTGTGCGTTCGCGTAGACGCCTTCATAGATTGCGTCGGGCGTGAACAAATCGTCTACTGGCAAAGCACCTTCACTGCTGATGCGACGAAACACTTCTCGAACAAGTTCCTGTGGCAGCATACAGTCAACTTCTCCCCAAAGGAGCGACGCAATTGGCGATCAAGTGGACCAGCTGCGCCTGTCTGTTCACGTCGGCTTTGACGAACATCGAACGCAAATGCGCACGCGCTGTGTTGTGGCTGATGCCGAGTTCCGCCTCGAGTTCGTTGAGCAATTTACCTTGTGCGAGCCCCCCGGCGAGGCGCGCCTCGGCCGGCGTGAAGCCGAACAGCTCACGTGCGATGTCAAAATCGATGTCGACTGCGGTGTCGATGTTCCGCACAAACACCATGACGTTGGTGTCGGGCTTGCCAGATGCTAGTGAAACCGAGACTCGTCCCTGTATCACCAGGCCAAGTCCGCGTCCCTTTCCATCAGCGGACAAGGCCATTGCGCGGGCCTTCATACGGTCGCCCTTGCTCCCAAAAACCTGCCGGATTCCCGATTGCAGCCGCCGGTTCTGCTGCTCGTCCAAGGCACAAAGCCGCCCGTGTTTTAACGATAGCACGGAGCCGTCTGCGACCAGGTCATGTGCTGCCTGATTTAAGGGTATGCTGTTTCCTGAGGGTTCGATCAAGAACGCGCTGATGCTGAGACGGTCGAGCCCTTCACCTTGAAAGTCCGCCGTCAGCTTCTGGCGCAGAAACTCGCTACGCAAATGGACCGCACGCTTGAAGTGCTTGCCTGCAGCCCGCAGGATCGCGCCTTCCTGGCCCGTAAAGGGCTCTTGATGTGCCTCGCGCGAGCCAATCAGAAAACAATCGCCAATGCTGGTACTCTCAAAGCAATGCACAACTGTCCATGACGAACCATGATTGCGTAGGTATTCAATCAGATCACTTTCCTTGATGACCTGCTCCCACTGGAAAAACACTGTTTCTCCACTCGGTGGGTTAACCGGGAAATTCTCACGGTATATCCTGTCTTCCCAGTCGGCGATTTTCTTCTGGTCAACCTTGGGACCATAAGCAAATATTGCATCGCGCGTCCTGCTCACATTGCCTGCAATGCGCAGCATCAGATTGCTGGCATCCACCATCAGGCGCAGCTTTTCAAGCGGCTGTCGCCATGGCTCATTGCTGGCGACCGATTCGTAAATCATGCCAACAACGTCGTCAGGAAGATGAACCATCTTCGCCATAGCTATTATTTATTCTCCCAAACGAGCCCGCCAGTATAGACGCTCTCGTGCTTCTTTTTTGAAGCGATCCTATTCTAAATTAGAGCGAAAGTTCAGAGTGGCTGATGTCAGGCTCACGGTACTTAGGCCGATTGCTTACTAAGGGGCGAAGGGCCGCTCGCACATTCTTGAGCGGTTGTTTCAGAACAAGATCGACAGCGGCGGCACGATGTGATGATTGAGCGAGATCATGCGCCGCGCCAACAGCCATTCTTGGTCATTGGTCCTGCGCCAGATATCTTCGCGACCACCAGCAAACAGCGCTTCTTCCCTTTCCTCGCGGGCGCGGATCATCAGAAAGCTCGATGAAACGCGCGCTTCGCCAGCCTCGTCATTCCAACCAAGCAGAACAGGTGCTCCGACTACACGTCGCGTCAGTGCAGCGGGGCGGTCGTAGTGGTTGTGCCCCGTGCGAAAGCGCTTCACGCGCATCTGCAATTGCATCAAGCCGTCGTTAAAATGCGCTGAGATGCTCGGTATTGTGTCGATCGTGGCGAGGTCGATGTTCTCGTTTGCAATCTTACGCCGAACCGGGGCCACATAGCGGATGTCAGGCGCCAGCAGCGCAAGCCACGCCTCGTAGTTGTCATTGTCCAGCAGCCATGCCTCATAGGATAGCATGGCGCCTACCTGATCGCGGATACCCTGCGATGCGAGATGAAGCGCAAGGGCCGAAGTCTGTCCAGGCTCGATCGTTTCTACCGAGATATTCATTGCCAGTTCCCTTGTGCTCACTCAGCCGCGATCGATGCAACAGTGTGGTCATCGTTCTTCGTCGGACCATGCTGCATCGTTTCCAGCCAGCCACGATAGAACCCGAACACGGTGTCTTCGTTAGGCACTTCGGAAAAGAGACCAGGCCGATTGTCTCGCGGTTGCTCGCGGCCGGTTCCCATGATGTAGGGCAGGGGCTTCTGGCTGCGGATGGCCCCGCGCATCGTGCTGGTAGCCTCGGCCCAGCAGGTACCGTCGTCCAATTCGAACACGCCCGATGCGGAGAAGGCAAAGGCGGATTGGCGGGCAGCCGCTTCTTTATAAGCCGGCGGCGCTTCCTTGTCACAGATGAGATAGAACACCAGCAGCTGCTTGCCAGGGCCGCGCGGGAGATTGAGCCGCAGCTGGGTGAACTCGGGTGTCGAGAGCGCCGAAAGATTCGGAAACACGTTGAAGATGCATGTCGTGCCGTCGCCCAGCATTGACGCTCGTTCGGGATCCATGCGTGATTTACGCACCGCAGTGACATCGCGGATATACTGCGCGACCTCTGGCGCATCAGGGTTCTCGGTCGTGACTGAATCGACCCGGTAGAAGCCATGACCGCCGGGAAGGCGGACGGTGAAATTGTCGTTCGATGCATCATCCCGGAAATCGGCTTCCGGAAAGATCATCAAAACGCTGCGATGGGTATAGTCGGCGTGATAATTGTCGCCGCAGAACTGGTCGGACTGCAGCTTCCAGTTGGCATCGACCAAGAGCTTTTCGGTGCCCTGGATCATCTCCCAGCCACCCGGTGTGCGGTTCATCGCCAGCTCAAGATACCACTTCATGTCGCCCATGAATTCGTCAAACGACGGGGCTTCCGGGTCGAAGCAGGCAAAAATCAGACCATGGAAGTCCTCCACCCTCGCTTCGATCAGGTTGTACTCATCCCGGTTCAGTTCACCGTGATAGCTTTCCTGAAAGCGCGGAACGCCGGTGAGCTTGCCGTTGTTGCGGAAAGTCCAGCCGTGATACGGGCACGTGAACGTCTTGGCCGAGCCTTTTTCCGCGCGGCAAACCTTCACACCGCGATGGGTGCAGCTGTTGAGCATGACATGGATCTTGCCTTCGCCGTCGCGCGTGATCACGACCGGCTCTTCGCCGATCCACGATGTCACGAAATCGTTGGCCTCTGGAACCTCGGCAGCCATGCCGACGAATTGCCAGCACCGGGCAAAGATCTGCTCCTGCTCGCGCCGATAGATTTCTTCGTCCGTGTAGATCAGCGGCGAGACAGTCCGCTTCTCGAGGTCGACCAGTTTATCCAGTTCCATGGCACTTCCGCTCCTGCGGTAATTGATTGATCTGACAAGGGCCACATAAGCCCGGTAAACTCATCCCTCGTTCGGACGAGAAGGTGAAAGCGCGGTCAAGCTCGGCCCTAGGTTCCGACAGACATGGCGCGAACACGTTCTGTTGCCCATTGCACCGCATCCGCTCTGGAAAGGCCCGCGGTCGCCTGGACAACGTCATCGCTTCCACCCGGATAGACTACGGGCCCGTTGCCAAGGCTTTCTAGTGCCACCGCAGCAGTGTCGGCCGGCCAAGCGCCGGCAAAGGCCGGATCGTCGATGGGCACCCCCAGCCTACCAAGAAAGGGTGTACGCGTCGGACCGAGCACAGCGCAGAGCACATCGACCCCGAATGGCTTGAGCTCAGCCCACAGACCCTCTGCGAAGATCTGCGTGTAGGCCTTTGCGGCCGCGTAGCAGGCGAGTCCGCCGATGCCGCAAATGCCGCCGTTCGAGCCGATCATGATGATCCCGCCCCGGCCACGGCTCTTCATCCGTCCGCCAAAATGATGGGCAAAACTGGTTTGGCCGAGGGCGTTCAGGCGCATGGCCCGGAGGCCCAGCTCAAGAGGTGCATCGACAAACGACGGTGCCGGCACAACCGAGCCCACAGTGTAGATCAGCAGGCCAATTTCCAAATCATCTGTGGCACGACGTATCGGCTGGAGGGGATCATCGATGCACAGGTCATGGGTCACCGTGCGCACTTTTGCACCGGTGTCCTCAACGATCGCCGATGCTGTCTGTACGAGAGAGGGGCTTTCATGGCCTGAAAGCACGAGATGGAAGCCAGCTTGGGCGAGCTGTGCAGCAAACGCCGCGCCAACCCCTTCGGAGCCGCCGACAACAAGCGCCCATGGACCATATTTTTCGACGAGCGTCATAGACATCCAGCCCCGATTTATCAGCTCTTCCGTTTTGACCTTCGTAAGATAGGGGGGGCGCTGCGCCATGGTCCTTAGAGACTATGGTATGCGCGGCACCCTGAGGCGGGATGCCAGGCACCCGACTTAGCCCGTTTGGACGAGGCGGCGTTGCGCGCGAGGCCGCATCGACAAACCCTTGTGATGACTGGAGAGTGCAATGGCCGGCGGCTTCGATGAAATGTTTGACCTCATTGTTGTCGGGAGCGGGGCTAGCGGCCTGTCCGGGGCTATCACCGCAAAGCGGCGAGGCCTGAACGTGCTGGTGGTCGAGAAGGCCGACGTCTGGGGTGGCACTACGGCCCTTTCCGGGGGCGGGGTCTGGGCACCGGCAAACCGCATCCAGCTTGCCGCAGGTATCCAGGATTCCATCGAGGAAGCCGGGTTGTTCCTGGATGCCGTGGTGAACGATGAAGGCCTGGCGACAGCACCGTCACGGCGCCGCGCATTCCTTGAAGCTGCGCCCCGCATGGTTGATTTGATGGTAGAAGAGGGCATGGGCTGGACTTGTGACAAGGGTCATGCGGACTACCAGTCGCAGGCGCCACATTCCAAGTTTGGACGCAACCTCGATTCCAAGTACTTCAATGTGAAAAAGTTGGGTCCCCTCGCCGCAACAATGCGTAGGGGCCCAGCACCCTTTGCGATCCGGCTTAAGGATATTCCCCTGATCGGCCGCGGCCTCTCCAGCGTGCGTTCCATCCTTCAGATGGGTTATGTGTTTACACGGGGTAAGGTCGCCAAGGCGCTGGGGCAGGACTCCGTGGCTGCAGGCGAAAGCCTCGCCGCGCAGCTCATGCTGATTGCGTCTCGCCTGGGGATCGAAGTCCGCCTGAAAACACCTTTGCGCGAACTCGTCTCAGAGGACGGCCGGATTTGCGGGGTCGTTGTCGAAGGGCCAGCCGGTTTGAAGCGCATCGGCTCGCGCGGCGGAGTGCTGCTGGCTGCAGGCGGGTTCGCGCATGCCGCCTTCCGTTCCGAGCTCCAGGTAGAAGATGGTCGCTATTCCTCTGCGATCCCGGAAGACACGGGCGATATTGTTGCGATGGCCAATGGGCTCGGCGCGATGACGGCGATGATGGATGAGGCTTGGTGGGGTTCGTGCTTCGTCTATCCCGGCAATGTCGTGGTGTTCTGTCACTGGGAGCGATCCTTGCCATTCAGCATCTGCGTCGATCCCAAAGGTCGCCGTTTCGTCAACGAGTCAGCTGACTATTACGAGTTCGGCCAGGCGATGGTCCGCGAGGGCATCAGTGAATGCTGGCTCGTCATGGATGCGCGTCACCGTCAAAAGTATACGTTCGGCGGGTTCTTCCCCGGCAATACCCCCAAGGCGATGTTTGATTACGGCTTCTTCAAGAAGGCGGACACGCTTGATGGCCTTGCCGCACAGTGCGGAATTCCGGCAGGAGAGTTCCAGCAGACAGTGCAACGCTTCAACCAGATGGTCCGCAAGGGGCGCGATGAGGACTACCGCCGGGGCACGCGCGCTTATGACGTGATGTGGGGCGATACAAACAACAAGCCGAACCCCAATCTCGGTCCTATCGAAAAGGGGCCGTTCCTCGCGGTCAAGATCAATCTGGGCGATCTGGGGACAAAGGGTGGCTACGTTACCGACGGCGATGCGCGCGTGCTCGACGTTATCGGCAAGCCGATTGAAGGGCTCTATGCGGCAGGTAACTCGACAGCATCGGTGTTCGGACGGACCTATCCCGGTCCAGGCTCCACGCTCGGTCCGGCAATGACATTCGGCTATCTCGCCGGTGATCACGTTGCCCGGCGCTTGAAGAACTCCTGACGGCTTTGTTGAGCAGGGGGGTACCTTGCCTGGTGCCGCGCATTTGCACAGTATACAGAAAAGAACGGGGGCGGATTTCTCTGCCCCCGTTTTCAGTTTGTGTCTGACCGGGTTTGATCAGTCAGGCATGATCCACTGCGCGTTCTTGACGAAGAACTTTTCGGTGATGGCGTCGCCCATGCCGGCAAGGCGCGAGGCCCAGTTGTGCATGGAGTCGGTGCCGCCTTCGACGTGGGGGAAGTCTGAGGCGTAGCAGTAGCAATCCTCGAGGCCGTTGTCGGTGATGTACTTGTCGATCGGCTCCCACGGGAAGCCGGCGCAGCGCACGTTGCGGGCGAGGTATTCGCTGGGCTTCTTGGGCAGCTTGGCGCGCCACAGGGCCGAACCCTTGGCTTCCCAGCCCCACATGTCGAGGTAATGGGACATCGGACCGATCCAGTGTGCGCCGGTCTCGACCGCGGCATAGCGCAGGTTGGGGTTGCGCTCGAACACACCGCCCGTGACGACGGCGGTGAGGAAGTTGAGCGAGGGCAGGTGCATGGTCGAGACGGTCCAGGGATCGAGCTCGATCTCCTCGCCGATCAGGAAGCCCTTGAAGGCTTCGGCCTCGCGCCAGTCCAGCGTGCGGTAGAAGCCCGCCTCGTTGCCGACGTGGGTGGTGACGACGGTGTCGCTGTCGGCCAGGAGGGCCCACATCCTGTCGAGCGAGCTGTGTGCGGGCGACATGCCGCCGGGCAGCATCGAGCTGGGGAACCACACCGCACGCACGCCGCGATCGACCAGATTCTTGGCTTCGGCATAGATCTCATCAGGGGTCTCGCCGATCAGCACCGCGACCGGACGCAGGCGGCTCGATTGCTTCTGGCTACGCACCACCCAATCGTTCTGGGCGCGGATCATCTGCACCGCATAACAGCGGCGATCGCCGGTGATCTGCGGGAAGAACGAGGGCACGTCGGCATTGGCATAGAGGAACAGCGCGTTGATCGCGAGGTTGCCGGGGAAGATGATCTGCTTGTCGATGCCGCAGAAGTCCATCCACTCGAGCCGCTGGTCCAGATCGTAGGAGCCATAGGCATAAGGCCCCTTGCCGAACCATGCCGACCGGAAGTTCAGGCTGTTCTGAAGTTCGGAATCGACGTCCTTGAAGTAGTTGTTCTTCATGCCCTTGAGGTTGTGGAAATCGAGTTCGGCAAACGGGCGGGTAACCTCGCCAAACATCTCAACCCAAAGCTCGGACGGCACCCATTCATGCGCGTCGGCATCGCACATCTTCCCGGCATACTTCGCCAGCTCGACCGGGTAGCCGACCATTGGTTGTTCAAGAACTGTCGCCATTGCAGCCTCCAAATACGCTGTTACGTTGTCAATCAGATCGGGCAGACACACGCGGCCCATCAGCCGCGCCGCCATCCAGACACCACCTCAATCCCACGCTACTCCCCCGCAAACATCGTCCATTGTGAGTACACACAGCCTGTCCCTGGGGGCAGATCACCGCGTGGGGGCGCCTGTCAAAATGGCAGCTGCGTAAGGCTTTAGGTTGGACCACCGGGCAGACCGAGGAGGTCTGCGCAGGCCTTCCAGAGGCGTGGTCCGGAGGTGGGGTTCTGGGCAGCAAGTGACGGTTCGACCCTTTGGCGTTCGCTGAAGTACCCGCCCGATGGCAGGGCATTGCCGCGACGACAGGCTAGCCAGATGATCGTATCGGCGCCTTGCTCGGGCGTGCTCAGATCACCGGTCGCCGCTGCAGCCCGAAAATACGCTTTGGTCCTCTCATCAGCCGTTTCGGTGAAGCGGCTTTGGACAGTACCGGGATGAACAGCGCTCGACACAATGCCTTTCGCGGCAAGCCTGCGTGCGCACTCACGCGCGAGTATCAGGTTCGCCAGCTTGCTCTGGAGGTAAGCCACCGAGGCATCGAAATCCTGTTCGAGTTGCAGATCATCCCAGCGCATATCCTCGACATAGCTGTGTCCTGCCGAAGACGTCTGGATGACGTGAGGGCTCTTGGATTTCTCAAGCAGCGGCGTGAGCAGCGATGTAAGCAGAAATGGTGCCAGCACGTTTCCGGCAAAGGTCTGTTCGAAACCGTCGACCGTGACGATCTTGCTGTCCAGCAATTGGCCGGCATTGTTGACCAGGACATCAATCCGACCGGTCAGCCCCCCGATTTCCTCGGCGGCCTGGCGGACTTGTGCCATGTCCGAAAAATCCGCCCGAAACCATTCCACGGCTGCCTGTGGAAACTCCTGCGTAAGGCTCGCCCGCGCTTCACGAATCCTGTCAGCGCTGCGGCCGTGGGCGATGACGCGAAAGTCCGCCCGCGCGAGGCCGCGCACCACCTCAAAGCCGATGCCGGAGCTGGCCCCGGTGACGATTGCAACCTGACGATCCACCATGGAACGGTTCCTTCCCGAAAGCTTTTGCCAGTGCGACGCGCCGCAGCGCCTGCTGATCGCTACGCAAGGTCCTTCAGCGGGATCAAGGCATCCGCCAGCTTCTCGGTTGGCACCACGGCGCGCGCTTCAACGAGTTTCTTGCCCTGGACATAGTCCTTGACCATGTTCACGCAGTCGAGCGCGATCACCTTACCCTGCTTAAGATAGATCACCGAGAACGCTCGCGCTGCCGGATCTCCGCGCACAACCGTCTGGTCGTGTCCTGTGGACAGACCGACAGTCTGCAACCGGAGATCGTACTGGTTGGACCAGAACCAGGGTGTGGCCTTGTAAGGTGTCGGCGCACCGCAGATGGCCTTCGCCGCAGTGGACGCCTGATCATTGGCGTTCTGTACCGATTCCAGCCTGATCACTGCGTCGTCTGCAAACGAGTTGGCGTGTGCAGCGCAGTCGCCGATCGCATAGACATCGGGCAGGGAGGTGCGGCAGAACGCGTCGATGTCCACGCCATTGCTGCAGGCCGCGCCCGCTGCCTGCAGGGGGGCGATGCAGGGGTTGATGCCGATCCCGACGATGACAAGGTCTGCGGGCAGAACCGAGCCACCCGCCAGGCGCACACCCGTGACCTTTGCGCCGTCCCCAACAAGACTGTCCACCGTCACGTCCGTCCGCAGATCGACGCCTTGGGAGCGATGCTCGGCCTCGTAGAAGGCCGACAAAACTTCGCCGGCGACCCGAGCGAGCACACGGGGGAGAGCTTCAAGCAGCGTGACGTGACAGCCGAGTTTGATCAGTACCGCCGCTGCCTCCAGCCCGATGTAGCCGCCGCCGATCACGACGGCTCGGCTCGCCTCGCCATCCAGCTCACGCATCAACTGGTCAGCATCGGCCCGTGTGCGTACGGCATGGACCCCGGCCAGCTCCGCGCCTGGGCAGGAGAGTCGGCGGGGATCACCGCCTGCAGCCCAGATCAATGCGCCATAGTGCAGCGAGTTGCCGTCGGACAGCGTGACGGATTTGCCAACTGGATTGATCGCGGTGACCTCGGTTCCAAGGCGCATGCTCACCGCTCGCTCCTTCCAGAACTGCGCCGGCCGGATCAGGATGCGGTCAAAGGTCTTGTCCCGTGCCAGGTATTCCTTGGACAGCGGCGGGCGTTCATAGGGAAGCTCCGGCTCGCGCCCGATCACCGTGATCGACCCGGCGTAGCCCTGCTGGCGTAAGGCAATAGCTGCCTGGGCACCGCCGTGGCCGGCACCAACAATGATGACGTCTGCTGTTTTCACGCGAATTCCATGATCTTTGATCCGTCAGTCGGACCCGGTGCTGTTAGGCTCTTCGTGCAGCTGATGGATCGTCCTGCCAGACGAGGCCGGAGTGGATGCTTTTGCGCAATCCGTTGCAAATCCGAGTTACCTTGGCGGAACTTTCGCCAAGTGCGAGAGTCCCTCGCCTGATCCGGGATGATGACCGATGTCGAGCTTGCTGCGAACGCGACCGATCGAGCCCTTTGGCGTCGAAATCCTCGAAGACCTCTCGTCGCCGCTGTCCGGGGAACAGCAAGAGCAGTTTCGCCAATTGTTCCTTATGCACGAACTGATTGTTGCCCGCAGCCAGTCGCTGGATCGCGGAACCCATCAGAGCCTCGCAAGTCTGCTCGGCCCCCTTTGCGTCGCTGGCGATTCTGATGAGCTAGACAACACCTCCAAGCTCGACCTGTTCAAGAACTCTGGCCTCGCTTACCACAGCGACAATATGTACGGCCCCGACCCGCATCATGCCCTGTCGTTGCATGCGCTCGATGTGACCCCGGACAGCACTTGTACAAACTTCATCAGCACAACCCGGGCAGCGCGTGACATTCCGGCGCACCTTCGCGCAAGGCTCTTGGGACGCGACGTCAAACTGGTGCTGGGCCTGTTATTCGACCGCCGCAACCGTCTCAGGGATCAGCCCGTGCCTGTGGGACTCGGCTGGCCGGAGCGGTGGTGGCCGGTCTTCTCCACTCATCCAGAGAATGGCAGGGAGTTCCTGACAATCAGCCTCAACGCAGCCGACTGCATCAGTGGCCTCGACGACGATCAGTCCGAAGCGCTTCTGGAAGAGGTATTCAGGTTCCTCTATCGAGCAGAGGCGATCTATTCCCATCAATGGCGCACCGGCGACGTGGTGTTCTGGGACAACTTAGCGACCCAGCATGGCCGACCAATGGTTCCAGATGGGGTGATCCGCCGCCTGCAACGCGTTTCGATCGGCGGACTTGGCTTTGCCATTATGTTTCCCGAGCTGGCCACCTTGCCCGTCGACTAACAGGGCAGCCTCGCGGATCAGGTGCCTTCGTCGAGGAAACGCCCGGTTTCATCGCGCAGCTCAGGCCGATCAAAACGCACCTGCGCATCCGGGAAGGATGCTCGGCGCTTGGCAAGTGCCGCATTGAGCCCTTCGGCCTTGACCAACTCGCGGAACTCGCGGGTCACCTGTGCGGTATGCAGCTGTGCATCATTCTCAGCGGCGAGCCGCTGGAGCGTTCGCGCGCCCATAAGCTCAAGCCCCAAATTGATGATCCGCTTCCCCGCCCTCAAGGCGTCGCTGTCGATCTTGCCGAGTTTGCGCATGAGCCCTTCGACTTCGGCATCGAGTAATTCGGCGGGCACCGACTTCATAACGAGGCCAGCCTTGGCGGCATCGGCACCAGAAATCGTGTCACCTGTCAGCATCATGCGCTTCGCCCACTGCGGGCCAACATGATACAGCCACATGGAGTTGGGCGTGGTGCCTACATCGACCGCGGCCGGATGGCCGATCCGTGCATCATCGGCCGCGATCAGCATGTCGCATAGCAGTGCGACGTCTGTTCCCCCCGCCAGGCAATTGCCGTGGATGCGGGCGACAACCGGCTTGTGCATGTCGAAGATCGCCATTCTCAGCCGCTGCGAGAATTCGAGCCGCCAAGCGTCATCGGAGAGCGTAGCGTAGTCGTCCTCGTAGAGCCCGCCGCGACGATAGGTCGACTGGCGCAGCTTGGGGCGCACGCTCGTGACCACTTCGGGCGTCAGGTCATAGCCGGTCGAGAAATCCTTGCCGGCCCCTTTGATGAGGACAGCGTTGACCTCCTTGTCATCATCCGCTTCCCAGAGAGCGGCGTTCAGTTCTCCCAGTAGCGACATTGAGAGAGCATTTCGCTTTTCAGGGCGGTTCAGTGTGATCGTGGCGTAGCCATTTGCGACATCGTACTGAATGAACTGGAAGGTCATGCGGGCATCCTGTTTTCCGTCCGTACCCTAAAGGGTCGGCCGTCTGAGCGTCAGGGCGCTGTTCAACATGCCCCCGGGCTAAACGCCTCCCTCATTCGGACGATTGCTGGACAGGTGCGCTGTGCTGAAAGCGCGCTGCAGGCGTTTGCGGAGAAGTTTCGGTGATTTCGTACGAAAAGAATGGCGGCATTGCCCGTGTCACAATCAACAACCCCGACCGGCTGAATGCGCTGGATGATCAGGATTGGCTTGATTTGGCGGATGCTGTCGAGTCGGCTGATGCTGACAGGGAGATCGGCGTGATCGTGCTGACCGGCGCGGGAGACAGGTCGTTCTGCGCCGGCGGTTTCCTCGCGGATATCGCTGAGTTCGATGTGGAACGTTCGCGGAAAGTCTACCGTAATTCGGGCAAGGCGTTCTTTGCCATCCGGAAGGCGCGTCAGCCGGTCATTGCCGCGGTCAACGGCTATGCAATCGGTGGCGGAAACGAGATCGTGGTTGCCTGCGACCTTGCGATCGCTTCTGACCGCGCGAAGCTGGGGCAGGTCGGCCCGAAGGTTGGCAGCACCCCGATCTGGGGAGCAACCAACCTGCAGGCCCTGAACATTGGCGAAAAGAAAGCCAAGGAAATGGTCTTCATGTGTCGGCAGTATACCGCGCAGGAAGCTTGCGATCTGGGCTGGATCAACAAGGTCGTGCCGCACGAGGAATTGTCGGCCGAAGTCGATAGATGGTGCGAGGAACTGCTCGATCGCAGCCCGCTTTATCTCGAATTGTCCAAGGTATCCGCCAATACGTGGTGGGACATGATGCAACCGGCGATTTCGCACGGCGAGCAGTTCTTGATGCACGCAGCCGGAACCAACCAGAACCTGGAAGGCGCTCGGGCGTTCATGGAAAAGCGCAAACCCGATTTCCGCCGCTTCCGAACGGATCCGAAGGCGGGGAAGTAACTTGCAGACCTTCCCGCATTTTGAACCTATGTTTCCCCGCGATCAGTGGGTTCTGCCGCAGATCTTGGAGCACCACGCCGCTGTCCGGCCAGACGCACCGTTTCTCCAATGGACCGATGCGGGCGCGCCTCTCAGCTTTGCAGAGGTAAACGCAAGGGCAAACCAACTTGCACACGGCTTTGCTTCGCTCGGCGTGGCGAAGGGCGATAAAGTTGCGATCTTTCTGCCCAATTGCCTCGAGTACCCACTGATCTGGTTTGCGCTCAACAAGCTTGGCGCTGCGGAAGTGACCATTGGCGACAGTTTCAAGGGGCAGTTCCTGCGCCATCCCTTGAAGCTGAGCGAGGTACGGTGGATCGTAACCACGCCTGAACTCTCGCACCGGGTTGCGGAAGTCGAAGCGGACCTGGCCGACTTGGATGGCGTCATTCTGCTCGATGACGAGGAAGGCGAGGCAGACACACTCCCTGCGGGCTTCGCCCGGGTCGCATGTCACCCCTTCGCCAGGCTCCAATCGGACAACAGGGCGAACCCGGAAGTTACCGTGTCCTCAAGGGATCTGGCTTCGGTGCTGTTCACGTCGGGAACCACAGGGCCCTCGAAGGCGGTGCTGATGTCGCATCGCCAGATCTACTTCTTTGCCGAAGAAATCATACAGGTCTGCCAACTGACGCAAGACGATGTCTATCTGACCGGCTTCCCGTTTTTCCATGCCAATGCGCAGTTGGAGTCGATCTATCCGGCTCTGGTCATGGGCATCCGCTGCGTGCTGTATCGCAAGTTCAGCGCCAGCGACTGGATTGGCCGTATCCGTCGGTCGCAGGCAACCGTGACCAATCTTCTCGGGGCGACAATGGCCTTCGTGAACGCGCAGCCGGCACAGGACAATGATCGCGATCATCGGTTGCGGTGCATCTTTGCCGCACCGGTTCCGGACAAGCTCTGTGCGGCGATCTCCGAACGCTACGGCATTGAAGCGATCACAACCGGATTCGGTCAAACCGAGATTTCCATGCCTTTCCTGTCGCCGTGGGGCGAGCCGATCCCCCCGGGCGCCTGCGGGGTCCTCCTCGATCAATGGTTTGATGTGGCGATCGCCGATCCCGAAAGTGGCGAGGCTTTTGAAGGTCCGGCAACAGGCGAGTTGCTGGTGCGCCCAAAGGTGCCCGGCGTCATCAGCGACGGTTTCCTCGGCATGCCCGAAAAGACAATCGAAGCGTGGCGGGACCTGTGGTTCCATACCGGTGATGCGGTTCGACGTGATGCACAGGGTTGGTACTATTTTGTCGACCGGTTGAAGGACACGTTGCGCCGGCGAGGCGAAAACATCTCCTCATTCGAAGTCGAGGACGTGGTTCGTTCGCATCCGGCAATTGCCGAATGCGCAGTCGTCGGCGTTCCGGCCGACGATGATGGCGGCGAAGACGAGGTCATGGTCTTCGTGGTTGCCATCGAAGGGGAACGGGTCGAGCCTTCCGACCTGATCGAGTTCTGCAAGCCTCGCATGCCGGCATTTGCCGTTCCGCGTTTCATCGAAGTGATTGCCGAACTGCCCAAGACGCCATCGGAAAAGGTCAAGAAGGGCGATTTGCGCAGCCGCGGGGTTACCGAAACGACTTGGGACCGCCTGGCGGCCCGACCTGAATAGGAAAGATCTGGAAGATGCTGGAACGCAAGCTGTTTTCGCCCGAACACGACATGTTTCGTGACTCGGTTCGCCGGTTCATTGCAGACGAAATCAAGCCGCATCACGAAGATTGGCAGAAGGCCGGGATTACCCCGCGCTCGCTGTGGGAAAAGGCCGGGGAGGCAGGGCTCCTGTGCACAACCGTGCCCGAAGCCTTTGGCGGCTATGGTGCCGATTTTCTCTATAGCGCGATCGTAATCGAGGAGTTGGCCCGGGCCAACACGCCGGACATCGCGTTCTACACGCACAGCGATATTGCCACGCCTTATCTGATCGATTTCGGCACGGAAGAGCAGAAGCGCACGTTGCTGCCAGATATGGTGGCCGGTCGGAAGATCTGCTCGCTTGGCATGTCGGAACCCGATGCTGGCAGCGATGTGGCCTCGATCAAGACCAGTGCTGTTCGCGACGGCGACGAGTATGTCATCAACGGGGGCAAGGTGTTCATCACCAATGGCCACAATGCCGACATGTTCATCGTTGCCTGCAAGACCGATCCCGCAGCGCGGGCCAAAGGCATCAGTATGATCCTCGTCGAAGCCGACCGCGCGGGCTTCCGGCGCGGGCGCTTGCTCGAGAAAATCGGCCTCAAGGCTCAGGATACGGCCGAGATCTTCTTCGACGACGTCAGAGTGCCGGTATCCAATCTGGTCGGGGTCGAAAACCAGGGCTTCTTCCACATGATGAAGTCACTGCCGCAGGAGCGGCTGGTGCAGGCGATCAGGGCAGTCACTGCCTCCGAAGCGGCGCTCGACATGACGATCGACTACACTGTTCAGCGCAAGGCTTTCGGAAAGAGTGTATCCGAATTTCAGGCGATCCAGTTCCGGTTTGCGACGCTCTATTCCGAAATTGCGGGGCAGCGAGCCTTGGTTGATCGCTGCCTTGAAGCCCATCTGGCAGGCGAACTCGATGATTTCGATGCGGCCGTGGTCAAGCTTTCGAGCACCGAAGTGCAGGCAAAAGTCGTCGACGAATGCGTGACCTGCTTCGGTGGCTGGGGATACATGTGGGAATATCCGATCGCCCGGGCCTATGCGGATGCGCGCGCTGCCCGTCTCGCTGGCGGCACAACCGATATCATGAAGCTCATCATCGGCCGCCGGTTGGTGGCCTCACGCTCGCAATAAAGGGGGCGACTAGATCGCCCCACCAGGGCAGCGGTCCATCAAGGCAGGATCATTCATGGGCGATGCCAGTGAGCGCGAAACCAGACACTGGCTCCTATTGCTGGCAGCTACGCTGGGGACGGGCGCATCCGGTATCCCAACCTATTCGATCGGCCTCTTTGCTTCCCCTCTTGCGGCGGAGTTTGGCTGGGGGCGTTCGAGGATTACATTTGCCATCACGTTGACGGCCGCCTTCACGATGCTGCTTACGCCGTTTGTCGGGAGATTGGTCGACCAATATGGGCCAAGGCGCATCGCTTTGCCGGCCGTCTGCGCATCCGCGCTGTGCCTCGCCATGGTTGGTGCTGTTCGAAGCTATCCAGCCTATGTGGTCGTGTGGGGGCTGGTTGGTATCTCGGGTGCATTTTGCTCCCCCGTCGTTTGGTCTGTTGCTGTTGCCAATGGCTTCTCTCGTAATCGCGGGGCAGCCCTTGCAATTTCGCTCAGCGGTATCGGATTGGTTGGCGCGATCGTTCCCTTCGCCGGCGCTTGGTTGATCGGGCATCTTGGGTGGCGGCTCGCCTATTCGGGGCTCGCAGCTTACGTGCTGCTCGTAGTCGTGCCGGTCGCCTTCTTCCATTTTGGTGATCGCAGCTCGGGCCGCACGGCGCGACAAAGGCAGTCTGATCGCGGTCACGCGGACAAGCCCGGGTTGACACTGCGTGAAGCTGTCTGCGTTCGCGAGTTCTGGGTCTTGGCGGCCTCCTTTCTTTTGGCGGCAAGCGCCGTGATGAGCAGCGTCCTGCACCTGGTTCCTATCCTGGTCGATAAGGGGTTCAGCCGTTTCGGTGCGGCATCTGCCCTCAGCATACTGAGTTCCTCCGCCATCGCGGGGCGTCTTGCCGGGGGCTTTCTGCTCGACCGCCTCTTCGCGCCGCGGGTTGGCGCTGCCATCCTCTTGGTGTCGGCGCTGGCTTGGGCAACGCTGGCAGGAGGTTCGACGCAAGACCTGTCGATCTATATCTGCTCGGCACTGATTGGGCTGGCCGTTGGCGCCGAGTTCGATATCGCCTCGTTTCTGACTGCGCGGTATTTTGGTCTCCGGAACTACGCCACGATTTATGGCGTGCTGTTCACGGTGTTCAGCATAGGGATCACGTTCGGCCCCCTGATCTTCAGCACGCTGTACGATCGTACCGGGAGCTACGACGTTTCGCTAAAGCTGCTCGCTGCCTGCTTTGCTGGTGCCAGTCTGCTGCTGCTGCTCTGCCGTCCATATCCTGAGCTCGATGCTTCGGAACGGGGCTGAATGCCGATGCCCCACGAAGGCTCACGCCCCATTCGTCCACTATCCTTGCACCATCTCTCAGCGCTTGACCTTTCGGTCGACAAACTGATCGCGGCGGCGGCTGCCGGAGGTGCAAATCACGTGTGCCTTTTTACCCAGCAGCCCGCCGATAGCGGCATGGTCCCGGTGGTGATCGATGATGCGCGGATTCAGCAGGTCAGGCAGCAACTGGATGACGCTGGCCTGTCTGTCCTTGGGATTACATCCTTTCCGATCCTGCGCGGCGTCGACCCGGCCGACTATGGCCCCGGCCTTGATCGCGGCGCGGCGCTCGGGGCGATCTGTGCCAATGCCCGCATTGGCGACCTTCCCCTTGAGAGCGCTGCCGATAAGTTTGCTCGATTCGGAGGCTTGTGCGCCGCGCGCGGCATTTTACCCTGCATCGAATTTACGGGCTTTGGAAAGGTCGATGCCCTGGCACAAGCGCTGGCGATCATCAGCCGCGCAGGGTGCGGCGCTCTGACACTCGATCCCTTGCACATCACGCGTACGGGTACTTTATGGGAGCAGATTGAAGCGCTTGCCCCCCATCTCATCGGATATGTGCAGATATGTGATGGCCCGCTCGAAGCCAGCGAGGATGACTATATGGCGGAGGCGGGCCGCGATCGGATGCTGCCCGGCGAGGGTTCATTTCCCTTGAATCGTTTGCTGGCGATCGCCCCGCCAGCGATGCCCGTAAGCCTCGAAATGCCGCGGCAAAGACTTGTCAAAGCAGGATCAAACCCCTTTGACGTGGCGCGCGACCTTGTGGTCCGCAGCCGAGCGTGGCTTGAAGCCAACGCAGGCACAGAGAACTAGGTATTGCCACTCCCCAGTTTCAGGCGCCGGGAAAGCTCCTGCGCTGGAAGCGGATTGACGTACTCGCGGATGGCGCAGACCTGATTGCCGCGTGCGGTGAGGCGGAACACATAGCGGTTTGCATAGACGAGACGGTCCGGAAGGATCAGCCGCGATGAAGTCATTTCGAACACGGCAGTTTGCGCCGCCACGTCAGCATACAAGGTTTCCACCTCGTAGCGAATATCCGAAAAGAGTCCCTGCATCGATTCCATAAAGGTGCGGACCGCTGCGCTGCCAACCAGATGAAAGGGCTGCTCGAGGAAAGGGATCTGATAGTCGATTTCGTCGCACAACATCGCCATCAAAGCCTCGATGTTGCGGTTCCCGTCAGCATCGAGTTCACCAAGAACGATAAGCCACCTTCGGGCCAGTTCAAGAAGCCCTTCGCGGTCGAGCAATTTCTGATCGTCAACCAAGTGCGGCCTACTCCGTCCGGCAGTCAACTGCGAGACTGGTGATGCGCGCGTCATCGGGGGCCTTCGTCGTCTGATCGGATGAGGCGCAGGCACTCGCGCAAAGTGCGATGAGAAGTCCATGGCACCACACCGTATCCGGTGAAAGCCGCTCCGGACCTGTCTCGTCCGTATGTGGTATGTGGGAACGTGCTTTGTCGCGCACCATGCCCAGGATCGATCAATTGCGGGCTGAAGCAACTCTGAGATTTGCCCACGTATCGGCGCTGCGAATGGAGCTAGCGATGGCACAGATGAATTATGCAGTTCCTGAAGAACTCCTGCCCTTCGTTGGCGACATTATTGATGTCGACACGCATGAATCGTTGCCGATCAACCATTGGCAAGAACGCTACGGATCGATCGTCAACGACTTTGCGAACGCCTTGACCGACGCGAAGTTTCCCGTGGGGCTCGACCTCAAGGAAAAAGACGACACCGAGATCAATGCGGATACCGTCTGGAAGAACAAGCGGCTCGCAGCACCAGGTGCTTTCGATTTTGAGCGCCGACTTGAGGTGATGAACCTCACTGGGGTCAAGCAGCAGATCGTGTTCCCTGGCGCCATGGGGCTCATGGCGGTCTATTTCCATGCCAACGCGCACAATCCCAACCTCATGAGGACCTTGTCCTGGGCCGCCGAGGAAAGGCGCAGCTATGCTCTCAAGCTGATCAAGGCTTACAATGCATGGGTCGGCCGCACGGCCGGACAATCGTCGCGTTTTCAACCAGTCGGGATCCTGTGCGGTGACACGCCCGATGAACTGATCTCAGAAGCAAAGCGCCTTATTGCAGACGGCGTGCGCGGTCTCTGGATGCCAAGTTCAACGCCGCCCGCCGGAAGATCACCAGCCCACCCCGACCTTGATCCGCTCTGGGATGCACTGGCTAGCGCTGCCGTGCCGATTTACGCGCACGTGGGCGCGGATCACGGTTTTCTGAAGACAGAAATCTGGCGTGAAGCCCCGGCCTTCGAAGGCTTCCGCATGGGCGAGGAACATTCGCTCGATCCCTGGATCTTGTCGACCAACCATCGCGCCACCGAGAATTTCCTTACCACCATGATCGTAGGCGGGGTGTTCGAACGGCACCCAACCTTGCGCTATGGCGCTATGGAAACCGGCGGCAACTGGATTGGCCCACTTGCCGAGCATCTCGACATGTGGATCAATGGTTCCGGCATTTTCCTCGGATCGGCAACACGCAAACCCGATCTGAGCCTCAAGCCGTCAGAGTATATTCGCCGCAATGTCCGGGTGGCACCCTTCGGGTTCGAGGACGTTGGCCACTACATCAGCCTTTATGGCATGCCGGAAGTCTATTGCTATCAGAGCGACTTCCCACACATCGAGGGCGGCAAAAACCCCATGGGCGACACCGTGAGAAGCTTTGCGCGGCAGGGGATGGGGCAGGAGATCATGAAGATGTTCTATTGCGAGAATGCCAAGCTATTGGTTCCAAACTGAACATCACCTGTCGGGACGTTAGTCGATGTCGAGCTCCCTCGCGCAGCGCGATCTCTATCATATCGGTATCGTTGTTGATGACTTCGATGCGGCCTGCGAAGACTATGCGCGCAGCCTCGGGTTGACGTGGAGTCCGGTCATCGAAGTCGGCATGGACGTCTGGCTTGCAGGCCAGGGCATTAAGCATCTTGATTTCAAAGCGGTCTACTCGGTCGAGGCGCCACATATCGAGATTGTCCAGGCGATCCCGGGTACACCCAGCGTGCCCGTGCCTGGGCGGCCGATGCATCACCTTGGCTATTGGTCCGATGATCTCGCCGCAGATTCTCAAAGGCTTGAAGCTCTTGGCAACCCTCGGATCATGTGCCCGCTCGCGGAAGGCAAACCCGTTGGATTTGTTTTCCACGCGTTGCCGGACGGCACGCTGATCGAACTGGTCGATCGCGGCGCCTTTGCGGATTGGCAGGCATTTCTTGAAAATCGCGAGGTCTTCAAGTCAGCCGTCTGAAGCGTGTTGGGTTGCTTCCCATGTTCGCGCATCGCGGGCCGGCGGCGCCAATAATGGAGGTATCGATCCATATGTATGGATTCGGCTAGGCGCTGAATCGCGTTCCGAGCGCTTTGGCAATCTTGAAACGGATTTGACGCTATCGCGGAAGAATGGACATTATGTCAGTCCAGATTGTTCCTCCAAGCGGTCACTACCTGATGTACGTATTCTAGGGTCTCGCCATTATCAGGGATGCCGCGCGCCGTCCGAACGGCCTTTGGACCAGCATTGTAGGCTGCGATGGCAAGATGGACAGTACCGAACTGATTCAGCATTTCGTGCAGGTACTGCGCAGACCCCTCGATATTTGTCAGCGGATCGTAGCGGTTGGCTACACCGAGTGCATGCGCAGTTTTGGGCATCAGTTGCCCCAGACCTGCTGCTCCAGCTTTGCTGAGAGCGAAAGGATTGTATCGCGATTCTATCCAGATCACTGCGTCGAGGAGGCCAAGGGGAAGGGCGTATCGTCGTTCGGCCGAGCGCACGTGACGGAGATAGCTCGCACGCCGGAAGTTGCTGGCAGGGACAGCCTTCGCTCCCCGCACCATCCCCGTGCTCTGCGTTGCCGTACATCCCCCGTTGCACCGCTCGATCGGTTCTGCACCCCGATTCCAGAATGTTACGAGAGAAAAGCCGGCCGGGCCAAGCTTGGTCGAGACCTCAACTGGGGCCGGCGTTGCATTGGCGCCAGCACTTGACGTTGCTTCTGCAGCGATTGCGGCATGCGACAGCAACCGCACTGCGACTAGCATCACCAGAAGAAGCCTTGGGACTGACATAGTTGAACCTTTCACTAGCCGAATCGGATGGGAACATATATAGAACACATTGCGCATGAAAGCGCATTTCGAATGGGCGCAGAGCGGAGGCTGCGCGGGCGGTGGCATCCACGATGGAGATGCCCGATGTCGAATGCCCTCACTACTGATCGACTTGAGATCCGTGCCCGGCAGATTGTCGCTGATCTTGGCGGCTCCTGGTCGCGTGCGCGCGGCATGTGCCGCTGCCCAGCCCATGATGACCGCACCCCGTCGCTCAGCGTGACGCTCGGGTCGCGGGCGATCCTGTTTCATTGCTTTGCCGGCTGCGCGAACGAGGCCGTTCTCGCGGCGCTGGCGCAGCGGGGCATCAAGCCCGCGACCTTGTTCGACGGACGATCCGAACCGGTCCGCGCCGTTCGATCGGACGAAGCTCCGCCGGAGAATGTTCAGCGCCTGTGGCGTGAGGCCGCCTGTCTGACGGGCAGTCTCGCTGAACGCTATCTGGCGCGGCGCGGCATTGTGGCTGGTTCGCCTGATCTGCGCTTCCTGGCGCGAACACCTCTGGGGCCCAAGGGCGCGGTGCAGTTCCTGCCAGCGCTGGTCGCGGCTGTGCGCAATGACCTGGGCATCCTCGCGCTCCACCGCACCTTCCTCGACGCCAAAACGTGCAAGATCGCCAAGTTTGACGGTCCGAAGCGTGCGCTTGGCTCGCTGGGCCGCGGTGCCGTGCGCCTGCATGGTCCGCGCGGCGGGAAGCTTGGACTGGCCGAGGGGATCGAGACGGCCCTGTCTGCCAAACAGCTGTCTGGGATCCCTTGCTGGGCGACGCTGGGTACCGAGCGCTTCGGGTTGGTCGCGATCCCCGAGAGTGTGTCTGAGCTCCACCTCTTCATCGACCACGATGCCGGCGGTGTGCTGGCCGAGGCGCGCGCGCGAGCTGCTTATGCGCAGGAAGGGCTCACGATCCTGACGCATCGTCCGCCGCAGCCGGGAACCGACTTCAACGATGTTCTGGTGGCAGGTCAGGCATTCGAGGTCTGACGACCAAGAGAGGGGAGGGGGCCTTGGAGCCTTTCGAGACCTGCACGGCGCAGGTTTCGTCAGGAGGTTTCGCATGTCCACTCTCCCCGTTCTCGCCTTGCCCTTTGCCGGCCAACCCCTTGTTCTCTCTGTAGCCCAAGCTCTCGCAGACCGTTTTGCCCGATCCGAGGCAATCACGCGCGAGGTCCTCAACGCAGAGCTCTCCGTGCAATTCGGTGGCAGCGATGCAGCAGGACGCTGGTCCGTTCGCGATGCCCACGCTGCGCTCGAAATTGCGCAAGTGATCTGGCTGAAGGATCAGTCGGCAATTGGTTTGGACGCTAGCCCACTTAATGCCGCCGAATTCTTCGGCTGCCTCGAATCCTTGGTGCCGCGCCAGACCACGCGCAGCGACGAGCAGATCGAACTCCAGCAGTTCGCGACCCCGTCGCGCCTTGCCTGGCTAGCGGCAAGGGCCTGTTGCATCACACGCGGCGATCTCGTCCTTGAGCCTTCCGCCGGAACCGGCATGTTGGCGGTCTGGGCAGATAGGGCGGGCGCACGGCTTGCCCTCAACGAGATCTCCGCGCTGCGGCGGGACTGTCTCGGTCACCTGTTCCCAGTAGCCAGTATTACGGGCCACGACGCAGAACTGATCGACGACCTTTTGGGCGCGGCGCCTCGGCCAGCGGTGGTCCTGATGAACCCGCCCTACTCTTGGGGCGCAGAGCGTGGTCATGACGGCCGCACGGGTGCGCGGCACTTGCGTTCGGCATGGAACCGCCTTGCCCTTGGCGGACGGCTCACCGCGATCATGCCGGAGTGGTTCGACATTGGCCGGTTCTTGGGCCGCATGACCGGTCCGGCGGCGTTGCGCCTCAACGTCGCCATTGAGCGCGGGTTCTTGGGTCAAGGTACTTCGATCACCACGCGGCTGCTGGTGCTCGACAAGGTGGATGCGGTCACCGAGCCGGTCATCGCTCGAACCTCGGGTTTTGCCGAACTGTACACTCTGGTGGATGCCGTGCCTGCTCGCGCCACAGGACCAGCCGTGGCGGCAGCGTCGCTTCGTCCTCAAAGGGTACTGCCTTTGCTGCGCCCGGGGCTCCGTCCATCGCCAATGCCGGCGAGGCCAACTGCCACACGGGAAGCAGCCGCCCCGATCGCCTACAAAGCGCTCGATGTGCCGGCCCCGACGCCCGAGCAGGTCGGCCATTATTTGCCCTATCGGCCCAGCCGGATCGAGATCGCAGGGGCTGCGGAGCACCCCACGCCGCTGGTGGAATCGGTCGCGATGGGCTCGATCACCGCGCCGGTGCCAACCGAGGTGCCGAAGCTCCCCGGAACTGCCGTTGCGCGCGGGCTGCTCTCGGCAGCGCAGATCGAGACGCTCGTCTACGCTGTCAGTGCCCATGCACGCGACTTGCCCGGCCTGTTTGCGCCCGAGGACAAAGGCTGCATGCTCAAGGCCAGCGCCGAAGGCAGTGCTTATCGCATCGGGTATTTCCTGGGTGACGGCACTGGCGCCGGCAAAGGACGCCAGGTCGCGAGCGTCATTCTCGATCGCTGGGTCCAAGGCGGGCGCCGCCATATCTGGATATCCAAGAACGAGGCGCTGCTCGAAGACGCGCGCCGCGACTGGTCAGCACTCGGCGGCTTGCCGATCGATATCCAGCCTCTTGCGACATGGAAGCTCGGCAGCCCCGTGACCATGCAGGAGGGAATCCTGTTTGTGACCTACCCAACGCTGCGCTCGGGCCGCGCTGATGCCACCCGGCTCGATCAGATCCTCGCCTGGGCCGGCGAGGACTTTGACGGGGTGATCGTCTTCGATGAAGCACACGCCATGGCCAATGCTGCGGGCGGCGAAGGCTCGCGCGGGAAGACAAAGGGCTCGGAACAGGGCGTCGCCGGCGTGCGTCTCCAGAACCTGCTGCCAAGAGCGCGTGTGCTCTACGCTTCGGCGACCGGAGCGTCGGACGTGAACAATCTCGCCTACGCTACACGGCTCGGCCTCTGGGGACCAGAAACGGCCTTTGCCACCCGCGAGGAGTTCGTGACCGATATCCGCGCAGGAGGCATTGCTGCAATGGAACTCGTTGCCCGCGATCTGAAGGCACTGGGGCTCTACACTGCACGGGCACTTTCGTTCGCCGGCGTCGAATACGAGATCCTCGAGCATCACCTCAGCGCAGATCAGATCGCAGTCTACGATGCCTATGCCGATGCCTGGGCGATCATCCACGCCAATCTGCGCGAGGCGCTTGAGGCCACACGTGTCGTCGATTGTGAAACGGGCGGCACGCTCAACAGCGGAGCAAAATCGGCAGCGCTCTCGATCTTCGAAGGCACCAAGCAACGCTTCTTCGCGCAGCTGCTGCTGTCCATGAAGTTGCCAAGCCTGCTCCCGGCAATCGATACGGCGTTGCAGGAAGGCCACGCAGTCGTCGTACAGCTGGTCTCCACAGCCGAGGCGATGCTCGAGCGCCGCCTCGCCGATCTGTCCGATGAGGAACGCGAAGCGCTGGAAATCGACTTGTCTCCCCGGGAATACGTGGTCGACTACCTGATGAAGAGCTTCCCTGTCCGGCTGATGGCCGTCTTCACCGACGAGAACGGTAATCCCCGCTCCGAGCCGATGAGCGATGAACACGGCGCGCCGGTGCTGTGCCAGGCCGCGCTTGCCGCGCGCGAGCGGATGGTCGAGCAGCTCTGCGCGCTGCCGCAGATCGCAACCGCACTCGATGCGATCATCGAACGCTTCGGCACCGACAAGGTTGCGGAAGTTACCGGGCGCACCAAGCGGCTCGTCGTCGGATCTGACGGGCGCCAGAAGCTGCAGTCGCGCACTCCGCGCGCAAACCTTGCCGAGACCCAGGCGTTCATGGACGGCGACAAGCGTATCCTCGTGTTCTCGGATGCCGGCGGCACCGGGCGCAGCTATCACGCCGATCTCGCCGCCAAGAATCAGGCACGCCGCGTCCATTTCCTGCTTGAGCCGGGTTGGCGGGCCGATGCTGCGATCCAGGGCCTAGGCCGCACCAACCGCACAAATCAGGCCTTAGCCCCGCTGTTCCGCCCGGTCACGACTGACGTGCGCGGCGAGCGCCGCTTCATCTCGACGATCGCGCGCAGGCTTGACAGCCTTGGCGCGCTGACGCGAGGCCAGCGCCAGACCGGCGGGCAGAACCTGTTCAATCCTGCCGACAATCTGGAGAGCATCTATGCCAAGGAAGCGCTGAACCGCTGGTTTGGCCTGCTCTTCATGGGCAAGCTCGAAGCGGTCGGGCTGGCCCGGTTTCAGGATCTGACCGGCCTCAGGATCGAGAGCGCCGATGGCGGGGTGGTCGATGATCTCCCCACGATCCAGCGCTGGCTCAACCGTATCCTCGCCCTGCCGATCGGACTCCAGAACGCGATCTTCGATGAGTTCCTGGGTCTCGTTGAAGCGCGGATCGATGCGGCACGAGCAGCAGGGACGCTCGATCTCGGGCTCGAGACCATTGCTGTCGAAAGCTTCGAGATCCTGTCCGACACCTTGCTGCGGACCGACAGCGTGTCTGGTGCCACAACCCACCTGCTGGAACTGGAGATCGCGCGTGCGCTCAAGCCTCTGGCGCTCGATCGGCTTGGTCAACTCGAAGGCACGTCCTGCAGCCGTCGGCGGATGATGTGCAATTCCCGCTCGGGCAGGGCGGCGTTGCTTGTGCCAGCGCGCAGCCTGCTTGCCGATGACGGGAGCCGCATCACGCGCCACGAATTGGTGCGCCCTTTGAAGCGTGGATACCTGTCCGCTGATCAGCTGGCAGAAAGCAGCTGGGAACCGGTCGATGAGCCCGCCTTCCGCGCCGCATGGCAAACCGAAGTCGACGAAGCTCTATCCTCGCTCAAGCGCGAACGCTTACATCTGGCTACGGGGCTGCTGCTTCCGGTCTGGGATAAGCTGCCAACCGACTATGTTCGGGTGAGCCGCATCTCCGCAAGCGATGGCCGCTCACTGCTTGGCCGCGAGGTCCCACTGCATGCCGCCGGCGAGATATGCAATGCGCTCGGCCTTGATGCCATACCCGAGATTGCACCTGAGAGCCTCATTGCGGCGGTTCTCACGAGTGGCCGTGCCATGCCGGTCAAGGCGAGGGAAACGCTTATGCTCAAACGGAGCCTCGTCAACGGCGCGCAGCGGCTTGAACTGACCGGTTGGTCGGCAAGCCGGCTCGATTGGTACAAGGCCCGGGGTTGCTTCACCGATATCATTCGGTTCCAGACACGTCTGTTCGTTCCGCTCGAAGGTGCTGCGGTGATTCTGAGGCAAATCGCAGATCAAGCTGGCTGACCAGCGGCCTGCCCTGGATGCGCGGAAACGTGCTCCACCGAAAGAGAGGGGAGGGGGCTTTGCGCTGATTGAGCCTGTCAGGCGTCGATGGTCGGCGCAGGCAAATGGCTCAGTTCAGGAGTGAAACCGATGTTCCAAACAATTCCTCTCGGCAAGCTAGTTGCCTCCCCCCGCAATGTCCGCCGCCATGGCGATCCAGCCGCAGATGCCGAACTCAAGGCCAGCATTGCGGCGCACGGCTTGCTGCAAAACCTCGTGGTCCGGGCCGCACCCAAGGGCCGGTTCGAAGTCGAAGCCGGCGAACGCCGCCGCCGCGCGATGCTCGCGCTGGTTGAGGACAAGGTCCTGCCGCGCGACCATCAGGTCACCTGCCTCGTTCTCAGCGCCGATAACGAGACCGCACCCGAAGCGAGCCTTGCGGAGAACTTCCACCGTCTTGCCATGAACCCCGCCGATGAAGCGCTGGCATTCGCCGTGCTCATCGAGGGCGGGGCGACGACCGAACAAGTCGCTCGCCGCTTCGGTCTCACGGTGCGTTTCGTCGAAGGGCGGCTGCGGCTCGCAACACTGGCTCCGGTCGTCTTCGAAGCGCTCGCTGCCGGTGAGATCACGCTCGACATGGCCAAGGCCTATGGTGCGACGTCGGACCAGCAGATCCAGGCGCGCGTCTTTGGCGAGATCTCGGGTGCCTACTACGCACCGAATGCGGACAGCATCCGGCGGATGGTGCTCACCGGGACGGTCCGCGGCAACGATCCCCGCGCCAAGCTTGTCGGGCGGGAGGCATACCTTGCGGCAGGCGGCCGGATCGAGCGCGAACTCTTCGACGATGCCGATACCGAGACCTGGGTCGATGTCAGGCTCCTTGAAACACTGGCTGCGGCGAAGATGGAGGAGGAAGCCCGAGCGCTTGCCGCTGAGCACGGTGTGGCGTGGGTCAAGCCGACCCTCGATCCCTATGCCAGCCATGATCTCGTCGAGGGTCTGGTGCGGCTGCCGGCAGAACCTGAGCCGCTCAGCGAAGCCGAAATGACCCGGTTGGAAGAGCTCGACGCTTCGTGGGATGAACACGCCGCGATCCTCGAAGACGAGGACAGCGCGCCCGAAGCGGTCGAAGCCGCTGAAGCGGCCATCGCCGCGATCGAACGCGAGACGCAGGACATCCGCAGCCGTAAGCCGGTCCTGCCCGACGAGCAGAAGGGTTCGGCGGGCATGATCCTCACGCTCTCGCGCGACGGTACGCCCGTGCTGCAGCCGGTCTTCTATTGCGAACGGGAAGAGACGGTGCCGGGCGATGGCGATGGCATCGAAGTGGTCAGCTCCGAAGGTGAGACGGGATCACGCCGCGCGACGCTATCGCGTCGTCTTGTCGACGAACTTGCCATGCAGCGCCGCGATGTGCTCGCGCTGCACCTGGCATCGGATCCGGCGCTCGCCCTCGACGTCATGGTCTTCACGCTCGCCGATGCAGATAGCCACGACTGGCAGGCGCGCAGCGCGTCGACCATCCGCGGCGGCGTGCCGAGCGGTCCGCTGGTCGGGTTCGAGCCTGCCGACGCCACTGCGACCGGCGCACTTGCTGAACTCCGGTCGGCTTTGGATGAAAGCTGGCGCGCCGGCTCCGATCAGCGTGAACGCTTCGACCAGTTCCGTGCGCTCGGCGACGAGGTCCGTGCGGCCTGGCTGGGACACGTCGTTGCGCGTTCGCTCGAGGCCAGCCTCAACATGAGCGGCGAGCGCCGAATTCCGTTCCAGGATCACCTCGGTGCGCTGATCGGGATCGATATCGCGCAGTGGTGGCGGCCGACAGCGGCGAACTTCTTTGATCGCGTGCCCAAGCAGATCATCCTTGAAGCGCTGGGCGAAGTCGGCGGCGCAGAACTCGCGGCGCGTTACGTCTCGGTCAAGAAGGCGGATCTGGCGGCCAGCGCCGAGCGCATCTTTGCCGGTGCCACAATCGCCGAAGTTGCCGAGCGTGAACGCGCGCTGGCCTGGGTGCCGGATGTGATGCGGTTCCCGGGCCTCGCCGCAGGTGACGAACAGGCCGCTCCGTCCGAACGGCTTTGTGGTGAACCGCTCAGCGAGGGTTCGGATGCCGACCTTGAGTCCCAACAAGCCGATGAGTCCCCCCGCGATCTGGCAGCCTGACCTCCTCCTGACAGGCTGACAGTCGCGCACCTCGAAGCCGTCCCTCGGGCACACCCCCGAGGGACGGCTTCTCTTTTTTGGCCAGAGGAGAGGAGGCGCCCCTGGGGACGGAAGCCGTGGGCAGGAGCGCCCACGGGGATACCGATCAGGAGAAGCCCCATGACCAAATTCCGTTCTCGCGAGCGCAGTGCCATCTCGCCCGCCGCGCGCATCACCCAGGAAATCATCGCTCGGCTCGAAGCTGGAACCAAGCCCTGGGTCCAGCCCTGGCGCGGTGTGCCGGTCTCGCGGCCCTTGCGGGCCTGCGGGATTCCCTATCGCGGCATGAACTGTTTCTGGCTCTGGATGGTCGCCGATATGTGCGGCTACGCCTCGCCATTCTGGATGACCTATCGGCAGGCGCAGGAGCTCGGCGGTCAAGTCCGCAAGGGCGAGAAGTCCACGATCGCGATCTTCTACAAGAGCTACACCAAGGAGGTCGAGGCACCGGATACCGGCGAGCGCAGCGAGGAAGCCCGCCGCGTGCTCAAATCCTACCCGGTCTTCAATGCCGATCAGGTCGAAGGCCTGCCGGCCTACTTTCGTCCCGTCGCATCGTTGGAGCTCGTGGAGCCCGCAGGCCGCGAGGACGAACTCGACCGGTTCTTTGCGGCAATCCCGGCCAAGCTCCGGAACACAGGCTCCGAGGCCTACTACGAGCCCGGCATCGACCGGATCACGATGCCGCCGGCAAGCTTGTTCACGGGCTTCGACCATTACTACGCCACGCTCGCCCACGAGATGTCCCACTGGACCGGGCACCAAAGCCGCCTTGGCCGCGATCTCAAGAACCGCTTTGGCACCGCGGCCTATGCCGCCGAGGAGCTGATCGCGGAGCTCTCGAGCGCGATGCTCGGGGCCGAGCTCGGCCTGCCGGTGGCGCATCTCGACAGTCATGCCAGCTACATCGAGCACTGGCTCAAACTCCTCAAGGACGACGACCGCGCGATCCTGACCGCGGCGGCACGCGCCGAGGAAGCGGCAAGCCTGCTACTGAAGCTGGGTGGCCGCACCACCCTCGCCGGCGACGGCGACGACAGCAGCGATGCGCTCGGCGATGACACCGCCGACGCTTTGGCCGCCTGAGGGGAGAGGATCGATGGGACGTTCTGTCAGCTATCCCGCCGGAGCGGTTGTCGCATTCCAGGTGCTCGACATCGACGATGACGGCGACTGGGGCTTCGAACTCGAATGGCTGCGCGAGGATCTTGTCGAGCGCGCGCGGGCGGCTTTTCCGTCACTGGAGCCGCAGCAAGGTTGGCGCGGCCGAGAGGACCGCATCCTCCTGCGCAACGCCTATGCGGATTTCGGGATGTCGATCTACGGCAACCTCGTCGCCGTGTGGATGGCCGAGCGCGAGGATGGGCCCTATTGGGAAAGCGACTGGCGCAATCCTAGAACTGGCCGTGCTCGCCGCTGGCTGGCGCAGATCTCGCCGCGCTTCGAGGCGCTGTTCGGCGACTACGACTGCCTCGGTCATATGTCGAACGGGGAGGGCGTCTATCGCAAACGAGCGGCCTGAATTCATTAGTGTTCATTTGAATGAGATAGTGCTATATCCATTCAATCGAAAGGATGTGTGCCATGGCTACCAAAGCCGCCCTTGCTGCCAGCGATGCCGAAGTTCTGAGCTCGGCGATCATCCGCATCGCCAAGTTCTGGAACCTGTCCAATGCCAAGCTCGGCACGGTGCTGGGCTTGTCGCAAGCCACGGCCTCGCGTCTGAAGGCAGGAACAACTCTGCTCGATCCCGCGTCCAAGTCGTTTGAGGCCGGGCAGTTTCTGCTGCGCCTGTTCCGGGGGCTCGATGCGCTGCTCGGGAGTGACGACGAGGCAGCAAAGTCCTGGCTGGCAACACCCAACCTCGATCTTGCCGCGCGTCCGGTCGATCTGATCGACAGCATCCGCGGCCTCATCACCGTTTGCGACTATGTGGACGCCCACCGCGCTCGCGTCTGAGGTCTCGTCATGGCGCGGCGAGGTGTGGCGGGTGGTAGAGGCGCAGCACCGCATCTCGACCGATCGTCTGGCGGACACCCGCGAGGCCCAGGAGCGGCTCGAGATTCTGGCCGAGGCGGTGAAGCCTCCGCTGCCTGAGAGCGCTGCCGGGCTCGACTATCTCCTCGCCTCGCCATTCCGCTATGGCCATGGCAGTGCGAGCCGCTTCCGGCGGGCAAATGAGCGACCGGGCATCTTTTATGCGAGCGAAGTCGAGGCAACCGCGATTGCCGAAACGGCCTTCTGGCGCCTGCGCTTCTATATGCGGTCTCCGGGCTTCATCCCGCCTGCGACGACCACCGAGCACACAAGTTTCACGGCCAAAGTTGCGACGGCCCAAGTGCTCGATCTGACGCGCGAACCGTTTGCCAGCCATGAAGCACGCTGGATCGACCCGGTCGACTACTCGGCCTGCCAGGACCTTGCCTCCGCCGCCCGCGCTGTGGGCATCGCCCTGATCCGGACGCTTTCAGCGCGGGACCCGCTGCGCCGTTGCAACATGGTCCTGCTTGACCCTGCCGCCTTTGCCTCGCCCAAACCCACGATCCGCCGGACGTGGCATCTGCGCTTCGAGAACGGTCGTCTGTCGGCGCGCGCCGCGCTGCCATCGCAGGAACGTTTCGTGTTCCGGCCGGGGGATTTCGGACTAGCCTGACGCGAGGCCGGAAGCGCACTGCCGGCAGGGAATGCTTTGGCCTTCCTGAGCAGTTTTTGACTTGGCCAGATCATGCCCTACCGCCGCTGCGAGAGAGGCCCTGGGCCGGTCGCCTGCGCGCTGCAACCCGCCTTCGTCAGGCCCGTGTTGGCGCGCCTGCAGCGCGCCTGCCCGCGCCAGCCTGCCGAAGGGGGTTTCCGCCCCTGTGGGGCGTGCAGTGCGAGGCTTGCCCGGCCCTGACGGGCTCTCGCCGGCAGCAGGGCCATGATCCTCCTCGCCGGTCTCGCAACCGTCAGGAGGTTCCCATGCACACGTCATTCGCCGACCAGCTTTCCGGGCTCGATCTATCCGGCTTCTCAATTGGCCCAGCGCCGCTTTCCATGACCGACTTTCCGTCGAGCGAAGCGGCTTCGCAAACGCTCGAGGCCGTCTGGTCCGATCTCTTTGCGATGGTCACCGGCACCGCGCTCGAGGCCGATGCCGAGGACCTTGGCTGGGCGTTCGTCAACATCTTCCACCGCGCTGCAGAGCGCAAGTCAGGGGCACTTGACCGGGCAACCGACGAAGTCCGCGCGCTAGTAGCGAGCGGCGATGGCTCAGAAGTCCACACCCATGATCTTGAAAACCAAGTCGAGCGCGCACAGTGCGCCGAACAGGCCATGCTGGCCTTCGAAGGTATGCGCGAGATTGCTGCCGCACTCTATCTCAACGAGTTTGGCTCGTCCTGGAAACCCGTCTCGAGCTCGCGCTTCAACCATGGTGCGAGCTTCACATCTGCGCTGGTTCAGGGCCGCGATTTCCTGCGCGCAAGGGCCGAGGCCAAGCGCCGCGCGGCGATGCCCGAGGGCACGCCGGTGGTCTTCGCAGGCGGGCGCATGAAGCCCGGCAGCGAAGCGGATGGGCTCACGTTCGCGAACAACATCTGGGCCACGCTGGATAAGGTTAGGGACCGGGTTCCCGACATGGTGCTTGTCCATGGCGGTGATACCAAGGGCGTCGACCGCCTCGCATCCTCATGGGCCGAACGGCACAAGATCCCGCAAGTGGTCTTCGCGCTCGACTTGCGGCTCGGCAGCCGCGCGGGGTTCCATCGCAACGAGCGCATGCTCAGCCTTGATCCGCGCTACGTTGTTGCGTTCCCCGGCAATGGCGTACTTGAACGCCTCGTGATCGATGCCAAGGCGCGCCGGGTTACCGTGGTCGACCGTCGCGGGCCGCTGGGCACGTGCCCCAAGGCGCCAGCCAATGGAGCGCCGGGCTGACCGATCTTCCATGTTGCCAGCGTCCTCACGGACGTTGGCAATCTGGGCTTGCCAACGTGCATTCAAACGCTGATCTTCGGCCATAGCTTCAGTCGGAGTTCGCGCCGTGAGCGATCCCATCCAGCCGGCCGCCTTTGTATCGAAGGAAGGGCATATCATACTGCCCAATGCGATCTGCGACGCGTTGGGGTGGGTACCCGGAACGCGCCTCGCGATCGAATATGCGCGCGGCGGCCTTCTCCTCAAACAGACGTTTGCCTTTGCTCCCTCCGCTATCGATACCCTGTTCGGCTCGTTGCGCCATGCCGGGCCTGCGTTGTCGGTCGAGGCTATGCATGCGGCGATAGATCGCGAAGCAGGTGATCGCTCGGACGATTGATGCCCAGGCGGGCCGACCTCCTCTAAGGTTTGATGATCAGTCCGACCACTTTGCGATGCCCTGAAATCCCCGAAGGTCAAAGCCGCCCAGCCGATCGTTGGTTGCCCTAATTCTGAAATGGCAACTACCGGAAAGGCCATTGAAATAACCGGCAGCCCCGCACGGCAGTGGTCACATTCTGTCGTCGGTCCGATGTCTGAAGCGGGTGCCGGATGCATGGCCGAGGCATGGGGCTAGGTTCGACGGGGGGCAAGTTCGAGAGCAAGCATAACCGCGAAATGCCACGAAATGGCGGGACACCCGCTCGGCTTAGGCCCGGGGCCATCCGGCTCTTCGCGAACCCCTCCCTGAAGGCGCCGTCAGCCCCTCGCAACCCCGATCCGGCAGGCCGTGTTGCCCGGCTTTGCCGGGCTGCCCGCACCACCCGTCCTGATCGAGGTTCCCCTCCGGTGCGAGCGTCTGCCGCCCCCTTCTGACGGTCAGTTCGCAGCCGGGATGACCCCGGACCTGCGCGATCAGGAGAAAACCCATGACCAATCTCGCTATCCTCGTCGGCCGCATCGCCCGCGATCCCGAAACCCGCACCACCACCGGCGGAACCAGCATCACCAGCCTCTCGGTCGTGACCGACCGGCCCGCCCGCAAGGACGGCAAGACCTACAAGGACGAGAACGGCTACACCGCCAAGGACAGCGAGTTCCACCGGATCACTTGCTTCAATGGCCTGGGTCAAAACGTCGCCAAGTTCTGCAGCAAGGGCCAGCTGGTCACGGTCGAGGGCCGGATCCATTACACCCAGTGGGAAGACCAGGACGGCACAAAGCGCTACGGCTGTGAGATCATCGCCGACAAGGTCGATTTTCTCACCAAGGGCCGCGGGACCTCCAGCGACAGCGCTCCCGACATCGACGAAGACTGAGGGGCTCATTCCTCTCGAACAAGGCCCCGGCAGAGCGATCTGCCGGGGCCTTCTTTGTGCTTGGGCAGCAATCGGCGGCGCGGGGGCATCGA
>NZ_NKIS01000007.1:138061-288859 GCF_002278815.1 Novosphingobium sp. PASSN1
CGGGGGCATCGAGCCCCACGCGCCGCCGGGGTCATCACTTAAGTCGCAGACAGTCGCTTTATTGCGGTGTCGATGCCAAGCGTCATCGACACGCGCAGCAACTGCTTGAGCTGTGCCGGTTCGAGGACTTCAGCACCGCAATCGAGCAACACTTTGCCGAGATCGGCGGCAGCCTCCTCGCGCAGACGCGCCTCGCGGCTAACAAGTTCATCGCGCTCTGCCCGAAGCTTCAGAAGGGCATCGCGCGCACTGGGTTTTGACCGGGCCATATCAGGGTCCTTTCGATCTGGCCGTTGGACCCCTCCGCTCACAATCTTGCCATGTCGGCGCTGCGTTTCAAGGGGGCAAACCGTAATCCCGATCGTTGCGGCTAACCGAGAGGTTGGAAGGTTCTCTCGCAGAGGTGGCCAAGCGTGATGGTGCCTTTGGGTCCGCGTCAAGGACGACGGGGCCCCACCATTTTGCCGGGACGAGCCCGACAAAATCGTTGCCCCCATCGCCGCTTCGCGGCCGCGCTTACGCGCGGTCCCTGACCCGGCCCGTCGGCACCATCGCGAGCACCCCTGATGCGACGCATCGTTATCAGGAGAAGAAAGCCATGTTCGTTTCAGCACACGCAGCGCATGCCGAGGTTCAGGTGGCGTTTGACACCAGCAGCGCTTGGATTGCGGCCCTCGATCAGGCCCATGCCCGGGCCCAGCACAGCTACTTCACCCAGTACGTCCTAACCGATGGGCAGACTGGCTATCTGGTCATCGATGAGGGGGACTATGGCGCGCTGCCGGCTGATCTCGAAGGGCGGGTTATCGACGCGGTCCGGGGCAAACTCAGCGACGAGTTCTAGAGGCTGGTTAGCACCACGCAGGGAGGGCGTCCGCCAGGGCGCTCTCCCTTTTTCTTTGCTCACTCACCTTCTCGTCCTGCCTGCATAAGGCGTATTTTGGAGCCAGTAAGGTATGCGGCAGAAAAATCCCCGCCGAACCACTTGGGCTCGGCGGGGCTAAGGTCAAGGGTACCGGAATGGTGCCCTTCGGGTCGCACTATTTGTCTAGCATCGTTCTAGTTGCATCAAAGTGACGAATGTCACTCGGTCGGAAATGGGACGCGAATCCGGGCAGCAAGAACAGTCGGGGCGATACCAAGTTCGGCAGTCATTTCTGCGGCTGGATCGCTGTCCACCGTTAACGTCTGAAAGTTCGCATCGTAGCTGACCGCGAGCCAATTTTCCGGGCCGAAGGGGACAGACCAGGCCCGCGCCTGAGGGCAACCGGGGTTCCTGCAATCCTGGTTTCCTGATGCCGATTGTCCATCATGCCAAGCGTTTGGAACCACGCTGCAAAGGGGGGGAAGTGGGCACACCCTACGCGACTTGTCGCAGGTGGGAAGTATCAGAAATAGATGCCAAAATTTGTGATTTCGATCCCTTTGGCGCGTTTCCGTCACATTGACCTGCAAGGCGCTTTAGCACGTCAATCTACCGTACAGGGAGGCGAATTCGGCGCGGTTCCTTGCCTCCAATGTTCTTGACATGTTCCAAATGCCGACGTAATCTGCCCATCACTTTCGCAGAGTGACCAGGCTCCTTCACTTGAAGGAATCTGTCGAATGTCACGTCCCAAATGTCTCCAAGCCTACGTCTCTGACGAGCTTGCTACCCGTGCCCGCGCAGCAGCTTCTGCCAACGGGCTCGCGCTCAGCGAATGGCTGCGCACAGTCATCGTCCGCGCCTGCGATAGCGACCTCTCGGTCGCCAGTGATCGCAGCGTCATGCTCCGGCTCTACCGCCAGTCGCTCTTCGCCATGGTTGGGGTTGATGCCCTCCTCGCGGGCCATAGCGATCATGCTTTGCGCGAGCGGGTGCATACCGCTTTCGCTGCCCGCTGCCGCGCCGCCGGCGTCGCTGAAACGACTGACGAGGGAGGCAGCCATGAAGCGTGACCTCGGCAATTTCACTCGCGGTAGCCAGCTCATCGAGCACTTCGGCTTCATGTTCGCAGCGGGTCTGAAAGGACCGCTAATCATTTCCCTCATCGTTATGTGCTGGATGACCTGGTGGACCGTCTCGGAAGGCATGTCCGACCACGAAGTCTACCTCGCGTGGATGCATGTCTACGGCGTCGGCTACCGCTTCATGGAGTTCGATCCGGCGCACGATGTGACGGTCCGGACAGCGTGGGGAAGGGCCGTGACCTTTCCCATTTCGCTGCTCGATATCTACCCGCCGGTGGTGCGCGCCTGGCATCATTTGCTAAAGCTGGTCGGCATCGCTCTGGCCTGGTCGAGCGTGATCCTAGTGCCGGTGTTTGTGGCGTGGGTCTGGTTCGCGTCGCGGTTTGGCGGCAAGGCCAAGGAACGCCAGCATGAGCGCGGCGCCAAGCTGACGAGTCTCCACGATCTCGAAACCCGGATCCGGAGGCACAACAAGGCAGAGCAGCGCAAGGAGTGGGGCGCGAAGCTCGGCAACGAGTGGCGCTTTTGCAGTGCTGCACAACTCGCACGCGCGTTTCCCTATCGGCCTTCGAGCATTGCCGGGGTGACCTATCCTTGGCGGCTGGAACAGAGCCACGCCATGCTCATCGGCACCACCGGCATGGGCAAGACCGTTGCGCTCTCGGACATGATCGAGGAGGCCCGGGAGCGCGGACACCGCGCGGTGATCTTTGACCTCACCGGACACTTCATTGAGCACTTCTACGATGCCTCGCGCGACGTAATCCTCAATCCGCTCGATGCGCGCTGCCCACGCTGGAGTGTGTTCGACGAGTGCCGCGACGAGGCCGAGTTCACGGCCGCTGCCGAGGCGCTGGTGCCCCACGATGGGGGCGGCTCGGAACAGTTCTGGGTGCTCGCCGCGCGCCTGCTGTTCGTCGAGATGTGCCTCAAGCTCCGCGCCCGCGGCGCCGACAGCAACGACGCTCTGGCGAGGGAGCTGATGACGGCAGACCTCGCCCAAGTGCACAAGCTCATGCGCGGCACAATCGCCGATCCGCTGACCGCACCCGAGGCCGCTCGCATGGCGGAATCCATCCGCGCGGTGTTCAATGCGAATGCCAAGGCTCTCAAGATGCTCCCCCGAAAGGGGAAGCCTTTCTCGATGCGCAAATGGATCGAGAGCACCGATGACGGTGGTGGGTTCGTCTTCATTTCGGCTCGCTACGTCGATCTCAGCGTGTGCTCGCAGCTCCTCACCGTCTGGCTGGACCTGGCGATGAACACGCTGATGACCCTCGATCGCACCCGCGATCTGCGCATCTGGTTCTTCATCGACGAACTGGGGGCGCTCCACCGCCTCCCTGCGCTCGAGAAGGGCCTCCAGACCGCGCGCAATTTTGGCGGCGCGATCGTCACCGGCATCCACGCCTATGCCAAGCTGAAGGAAGTCTACGGCGACAACATGGCAATGACCTTGTCCTCGCTTGCCCGAACCAAACTCGTTCTCGGGACCGGCGATACCGACACCGCCACTTGGTGCTCCGACTTCATCGGCCAGAGAGAGGTGCGGGACATGGACGAGGGTTACACCTACGGTTTCAACAATGCCCGTGATGCCGTCAGCCTGACCACGCGGCGGCATATCCAGCGGCTGCTCCTTCCCGACGACATCAAAGACCTGCCTCGCCTTGTCGGGTACCTCAAGTTTCCCGATGGCTTTCCCGCAGCGGAGGTCAAACTCACGCCGGTCGACCGTCCGATGCGTTCGAAAGCGTTCATTCGCAGGGCAGCTGATCCCTTCCCGAATCGGCCGATTGCGCGAGAATTGGCGGATGGAAGCACCGGCGAGGACTGGACGGGATCCTCGGCTCAGGAGCACCCGTCATCCAATGATGATGGTGCGGGCAGAAGGCTCGATCCGCGCCAGGGTCTGCTGCCGCTTGTTCCCCGCGAGCCGGAGAACGGTGAGGGTGACGAGCGCGTCCAGCATCGCGGCAGTCTGACGGATCAGGCCGCTGATATCGGTCTGGCGAAGGGGGATGCTACCAGCCCAGGTGTGCCGCGCGAGGGTCAATCGGCAGACGAGATGGCGGGCGTTCAAGGTGCAGGGTCTGTGCCGACCCGCGGTACCAGCCCGGAAGCTGCGAAGGCCAGTGGCGACAGTGAAGTGCCGGACAAGTCGGCGCCAATCTATGGCAGGTCGTCGGCAACTGACACCAATCCGGCGCAATCAGATCAGCCCCTTTCAGAAGCACCCCTGGCGCTGACCGACCCCCGCCGGATGGCACTCGAAGGGGACGCATCTGAGGTGCGTCATACACCTCGCGAGGCTCGCGATGTCGGAGAGTTCGACATCGAGATCTGAAGCGTCAGCTTCCTCTGATCGAGGTCCCTGCCAATGCTGTCCGTTGCCAATGTCCGAACTGCCGGTGGAGCTGCCCGCTATTTTGCCGCCGACAACTACTACACCCGCGCTGATGCCGATCGTTCGGGTGAATGGTTGGGCAAAGGCGCGGACAAGCTGGGGCTTTCCGGCGAAGTCGATGCCAAGACCTTCGAGGAAATCCTCAAGGGGTTTCTGCCCAATGGGACCCGCCTTGGCACCGACAAGCGCGAACACCGGGCAGGAACCGACCTAACGTTCTCGATGCCCAAGAGCTGGTCGCTGCTCGCCCTCGTGGGCGGCGACCGGCGCATCCTCGAGGCCTACACCGAGGCGGTCAAGGAGACGCTCACATGGGCCGAACGCAATCTCGCCGAGACCCGCATCGAGGTGCGCGGCAAGGACAAGGCCGTCGCGACCGGCAACCTGACCGTCGCGTTCTTCATGCACGATACGAACCGCAATAAAGAGCCCAACGCGCATATCCACGCGGTGGTCGCCAATGCGACGCAGGGTCCCGACGGCAAGTGGCGCGCCCTGCGCAATGACAAGCTGTGGGAGCACAACACCCTGCTCAACGCGATGACGATGGCGCGCTTCCGGCTCTCGGTCGAACGCCTTGGCTATGAGGTTGGTGAGGTCGGGAAGCACGGCAACTTCGAAGCGGTCGGTGTCCCGAAATCCGTGCGCGAGGTCTTCAGCTCGCGCCGTGCCGAGGTGCTCGATGCTGTCTCCAGAATGGAGCACAAGGGGCCTCGTGCGACCGATGCCGCGACCTTGATGACCCGCGCCGAGAAGTCGCCGGTCGAGGACCGTTCTGCGCTTGTCAGCTCTTGGAAGGAAAGGGCAAAATCCATCGGCTTCGATCCTTCTGCTGTCATGGCGAGGGCGAATGCGCGCGCGGCGCAGGGCCTCGGCGAGGTTGGCAAGCTGACCTCGATCGTGCGCGGGACCGTTACCAGGGCGCAGGTCCTTGCGGCCGCGCTCGCCGAGCGCTTTGGGCTCAGGGAAGGCGATCCGCAGATGCCTCGGGATCTCGCCAAGCGGTCGCCCGAACAGGTCGCGGCAGCCCACGCTGTGGCGTCCGCGGTGCGGCATCTCGCCGAGCGCGAAGCAGCGTTCTCGAAAGTCGATCTCTACCGGGCGGCGCTGGGCTTTGGCCTTCCAGCAGCCTTGCCGGCGATCGAGCAGCGGGTGCAACAGCTCGCGCGGCAAGGCGCGCTGCAGCGCGGTGCCGGGGTCAACCAGGGCATGCTGACCACGAAAGACGCGGTCGCATCCGAGCAGCGCATCGTGGCCGCCGTGGATGAGGGCAGGGGGAAGGCATCGCCGATCATCACCGCCGATGCGGCCGGTGCGCGGCTGCAGAGCCTCTCGCAGATGCGGTATGGCATCAAGCTCAATGCCGGGCAGGAGGCTGCCGGACGTCTGCTGCTGGGTTCGACCAACCGGATTGTTGCGATTCAGGGCGTCGCCGGCGCCGGCAAGAGTACGGTGCTCAAGCCTGTAGCCGACATCCTGCGCGAGGAGGGCAGGGTGGTGCTGGGCCTCGCCGTGCAGAACACTCTGGTGCAGATGCTCGAGCGCGACACCGGCATCCCGTCGATGACCGTCGCGCGGTTTCTGCGCCGCCATCAGGGCCTGCTGGAGGGTGGTGATCCAGCCCGTCTCGCCGAGGCCCGGGCGGATATGAAAGGCGCCGTGATTCTGCTCGACGAGGCCTCGATGGTCGGCAACGCCGACAAGGAAAAGCTGGTCCTTCTCGCCAATCTTCTCGGTGTCGACCGCTTCGCCAGCATCGGTGATCGCAAGCAGCTGGGCGCGGTCGATGCAGGCAAGCCTTTCGATGTCATGCAGCGCTCCGGCATCGAAACAGCGACGATGGATGCCAACATCCGCGCCCGCACCAAGGCCTTGCGTGCTGCGCAGCAGGCAGCTCAGGGCGGGCGGATCGATGACGCGCTACGGCACCTCGGCAAGAATGTCGTCGAGGTCGGTGAAGGGGCATCGATCGAGGCGGCGGCGGCGTGGCTCTCGCTTGCGCCTGTCGAGCGCGAGCGAACTGCGATCTATGCCTCTGGCCGTGCTCTGCGCAGCGAGGTCAATGCCGCTGTTCAGATCGGGCTAAAGGCCAATGGCGAACTGGGTCAGACGGCACTGAGGCTGGACGTGCTCTCACGCGTCAACACAACGCGCGAGGAGCTGCGCTATGCATCCAGCTATCGCCCGGGGATGGTCGCCGTACTCGACCGCGACAATCGGGCGCAAAAGCTAGGGAAGGGGACATACACGGTCATCGAGAGTGACCGGCAGCGGGGGTCGGTGACCTTGGAGGGTGAAGGCGGGAAGCACACAGTGCTGAGGGTCGATCGCCTTCGTCCCAATGGTGACTACGATCCGCTACGGCTGTTCGTAGTCAAGCGCCTGGACCTCCATGCAGGAGACCGCATTCGCTGGACTGAGACCGACCACAGACGAGGGCTCATCAATGCCGACCAAGCGCGTATCACCGCGATCGGCCGGGATACAGTATCGCTGGTGACCTCGACGGGCATTGCGCATGATCTGCCGGCCAGCGATCCGATGCTGAAGCGGCTTGATCTGGCTTATGCGCTCAATGCCCATATGGCGCAGGGGCTCACGTCAGACCGCGGCATCGCGGTGATGGACAGCCGCGAACGCAATCTCTCGAACCAGCAAACTTTCCTCGTGACCGTCACCCGCCTGCGCGATGGGCTAACCCTCTTCGTCAACGATGCCTCGCAGCTTGGCGCGGCCATCGCTCGCAACACGGGCATGAAGCGTTCTGCCCTTGAAACCGTGGGCCTGCTGCGCGAGGCAGCCGCTTCCGGTCTTGCGAGAGGGAAATCCGAGGTAGCGCTGCAGAGCGAGCCTCCCGTGCTCAAGGAACCGCCCGAGCGCGAGAAGGCGATGGTCAAGCCATTCGAGATGGGGATCTGAACGGGGCGAGATCAGACCTTGCGGCCGAACCAGAGCACACGGCCAACGATGTTCACCGAGCGGCGGTCCAGCCCCTGCCAGCTGGGATAGGCCGCATTATCGCTGACCACCGAGATCTTCCGCCCCTGCGGCTCGATCGCGATGCGCTTGACGTTGAGCGCGCCGTCCATGCGCAGGACATAGATCCCGTCACGCAGCTTTGATTGCTCGTCCGACACATCGACCAGCACCTCATCGCCGTCGTGCAGGGTCGGCTCCATCGAGTCGCCGGTCACCTTGATGATGGAGAGGTTGGTGGGCTTGGCCTGGGTCAGCTTGCGCAGCCACTTGTCGTCGAACCCGAACTGGCCGGCCTTGGCTTCGCTACCGGCAAGCGCGCCGTGACCCGCCGAGGCTTCGACATCGAGCACCGGGATCTGCACCAACTGCACGATCGGAGTGGCCAAAGCAGTCGGTCCGCCCAGAACCGCCTCATCGACCCCAAAGAACTGGGCGAGGATATGCCGGTCCCGTTCGTCTAGGTGGCGCGGACTGCCTTTGCGGAGGAACTGCTGGATGTAGGATACGTTGCGGCCGAGCAGGCGGGAGATCGACGAGTAGTTGACGCCGCGCTGGCGGATCAAGTCGTCGAGAACTGCGCGTGGATCGTTCATGGTCTGCGTTCCTGCGATTCTAGGATTCTATCCTAGGGCTAGGAAGTATCCTTACATGGAACAAAAAGTGAACTCAAGATGGTTTCGACGATCGACAGTGTACCTTGCAACCTTCAGGCACGATCAAACCTGGGCGTTCACGTGAGGCCGATGTTCCATCGTGTGAGGGCTCGCAAAACGACTGAGGTATCTTGTTGGCGCAAGTGCGATCACTGCTTCGTTGGTGATCCGTGCCCAACAGAAAGTTCAGAAATCCGGCGCGCAATCGCCTGCCAGGTCGCGATGCCATTGTTGTCACCGACGAGTACGAGCGCACCGATCTGTTCGGCAACAAAGAGCGCTGCCTCATCGCCGTGGCTCTTGAGGACCTCGTTGGCACAGGCCCAGAGCTCCCAGTCGCTCAGCATCAGCCAATCGTGCTGATTGCAGCCGCAACGGTTGCGTACAGACCGTAGGCAACCAGCGCGGCTGCTGCCAGAAACTCGAGGCGCAGTTTGAATGCCTGCGGGCGAATCTGACCTGCAACCCGGATATGGTCGCAAACCAGCCCATTGAACCCAGCGCGTTGCCCGATGACCTCGACCTGTGATCCGATAAGCTTGCGGGCAGCGCGGCTGTCTTCGAGCTCCCAGATGCCGCCGCTATCGGCTTTTAGGACAAGGCCGTTGGGACCGTGTTGGATCGTGCCGGTGAGGTGCTCCATGCTGCTCACTTACAGGCTGGACCTTTCCAGTAGTGGTCCCAGCGCAGGACCGTTCCGGTTTTTATCATCGCGCAGGAGAGATCGGCCCCAGACGGGAAGCGGCACCAGGCGGCTGTCCTGCTGCCGCCCGCTGACCCCACCGACTGGCAGACCAAGCGAGGCCCAGCTACAATGACGTGTCCGGTCTCGATTGTTCCGCGCGGTCCGCCGAACAACTGGACCATAGCGTCGCGTGCTTCGATCGCCGTTGCGGCGGGACACGGCTGATTTGAGCGGCAAGTGCCGTCCATCTCCCGCGCCGCAATACCGCCAATGCGGAGGTGTGGACCCTCAGCGCACCAAACCGGCCCGTCTCCATCGTACACATGCGTGGGGGTGCAAGTGAACGTCTGGCCTGCGGAGACGACAGCTGCCGCAAGGGCTAGAAACATGGTTGTGGCGCTCCATCTATCGCCCAATCTTGCCATTGGCGCTCGGGAAAGTCATCCAAAACTCGGACAATCTGGCGTGAGCGGGTCAAGCAAGTGACGATGCCGGTTGGACGGCGATGAGTGACCTGCCGTATTCATTCACATATCGCAATCTGGGCTGCGACCGTCGGAACTGGCCAAAGGCAGCCGCTGGGAATAGGCTTCAGACTGAAAAGCAGGGCCAGCCGGTGACCGATGATGTAATCGCCTCTTATGATGCGCAGTCTGCCGAATTGGCCGAGCGCTATGACCAGCCAAGCCTGCTTGCATCATACCAGCCCGTCGAGGCTTTGCTCGAGCCTCGAGGCGAAAATCCGCTCGCGCTCGACATCGGAGCTGGGGCCGGGCGTGAGGCGCGTTGGCTGAAGACCCTTGGCTACGAAGTCGTGGCCGTTGAACCATCGAGCGGCATGCGTAGAGAAGGCGAACGGCGGCACTCGGGCGAAGGAATACGCTGGCTGGATGACCGGCTTCCTGGCTTGCTGAGACTTCACGGACTTGGGCTTTCGTTCGATCTGATCCTGTTGTCCGCCGTTTGGCAGCATGTGGCACCAACCGATCGCCAGCGGGCGTTCCGTAAGATGTCAGCGCTCCTGAAGCCTGGCGGATTGCTTCTCATGACCCTCAGGCAGGGACCAGCGCCATCCGACCGGCCGATGCATGTTGTGACGCTTGGCGAAGTCGAGGCACTTGCCAGAGGCCATGGGCTTGAAGTCCTGAAAGTGGTCGGTCAGGCGGATGAGCTTGCGAGACCAGATGTGCACTGGATCACGGTGGTCTTGCGAATGCCGGATGAGGGCACAGGAGCGCTACCGCTCATCCGGGGGATCATTCTCGCAGATGACAAGTCTTCGACCTACAAGCTCGGACTGCTGCGGGCGATAGCGAGGGTCGCTGAGCATGCTCCCGCAGCCGCCAAAATGGCAATCGATGACCTTGACGCTGTCGATGTCCCTTTGGGTCTTGTCGGGCTTTTCTGGATCCGGATGTACCTCCCGCTTGTCCAGACTGGCTTGCCACAGGCACCGCGCAATCGAGGGCCGGACGGCCTAGGCTTTGCGCGTCAGGGTTTCAGAGCGCTTATGGGCCTAGGGTTCGCAGCAGCTGATTTGCGAGTAGGCGCACAGTTTCGGGATGAGCGGGCCCAGGCAGTCGGGGCTGCGATAACCGACGCGGTTCGAACAATCGTTGCGATGCCGTCAAATTTCATCACGCTACCGGGAACGGGCGCGCAGGTTTTTCGGGCGAGCAAGCTCAGGGCGCCCAAGCCTGAGGAGGTCATCGCGCTGGATTTGCAAACCTTGGGGTCGTGGGGCAGCCTTCGCATTCCGGGCCATATCTGGCGCACCATGTCCCGCCTTGGGGTCTGGATCGAACCGGTTCTCGTCACAGAGTGGGTGCGTTTGATTCGGGCCTATGCCGAGAGACAAGGCATCGTTGTCCCCGCCGGTCAGGCCGAAGTGGCGCTCGCATGGGAGGAACCTGTCCGCGACACGGCCATTGGACGTACAGTAGCTTTGCAGATTTTGGACAGGGGAGGGCGGCTCTCCTGTTGCTGGAGCAACAAGGAACTCAAGCCGGCGGTGCTCGATATCGACCACTGCTTGCCTTGGACTCTCTGGCCATGCAGCGACCTCTGGAACCTGCTACCCAGCGACCGGCGCGTCAACCAGCATCAAAAGCGCGATCGGATCCCGTCAGCCGCTCGGATGCAGGACGCGCGGGGGCGGATCATTGGGTGGTGGTCAGATGCTTGGCTGGGTGATCGCGCATTGGCGGAGCGATTCTGTCGGGAAGTCGGTGCAGCGCTTCCGGTACAGAACGCCGATGATCTGGAGGATGTCTTTGACGGAGTGAGTTGGCGACGTCTGCGTTTAAGACAGGACCAGCAAGCGCCCGAATGGAGCGGATAGAGCCCCATGGCAAAAATCCTGATTGGGCAGGGTCTCGGGCAATGGTTTGTAACGCATCGGCAGGTATCGACACTTGACCCGTCGACGCTGACGGTGGATGTTCTGCGGTATTCAATTTTGGGGACGTTTATGTCGAGAAGGAATTTCCTGAAGCCGTTTGCGCTTACCGTCGGCACCCTGCTCGCATCCGCGCAGGCCCAAGCATCTGCGCCTCAGTTTGAGAATGCCGTTGCACAGGTCCAGCGTGTTTCCGCGGCAACCGACATGGCGGATTTGACCTTGGCTGTTTCGACCGATGTAGTGACGGCGAATGCTCAGCATGCAAGTCATGCCAGCCATTCGAGCCACTCCAGTCATGCCAGCCATTCCAGTCACAGCTCGCATTCCTCCAGCTCCTACTGAGTTGTGCAATCGGACAAGGTCGCAACGCCTGTTGAACAGGCCATGCAACACGTTTCGCTTTGCGCTTCGGCATATTCGATCGAAGCAGTTCATCGAGCTGCTTACGCCCTGATGGCCACAATCGATGTGCGTATTCTGGCGACTGAGCCGGAGATTCTTTGCGAGCTTCGCGCACTGGACAAGGGTATGAATGCGGCTGACGCCGACCTGAGGTTCCGCCGAGAAGTCACCGATCACCAGTTACGCATGGCGATCGAGGAGCGCACGAGCGGGTATCGTGATCTGATTCTGGGCCTCGCCTTTTCAAAGACCGGTTTGCTGGGTGGCTAAGTTTCGTGAGGCTGAAGCGTTTGATAGCTCAGCCAACTCAGCTTACACGATGCTGCCTTGGCGATTCACAGCGTTGGATGGGAACGATCGCTATGTTGCGACCAACCTCGTCGGCGAACATCTGGTCCTTGACCGCGAGACTATTGGAAAGTTTGCGCGACGGGAGTTGGCTCCGGCAGACCCCGCCTACGACGAGTTGAAGGCTCGCCATTTTCTCATCGACGACGACACAAATGTGGCGGTTGATCTGCTGGCACTCAAGGTCAGAACTAAGCTGGCACCACTCGCAAACTTTACCGCGCTTCACATTTTCGTCGTTACCTTGCGTTGCGAGCACAGCTGCCCGTATTGTCAGGTCTCCCGCGCAAACAATGATCGCGGCGAGTTCGACATGTCGCGCGAGACCGCACTTAAATCCCTAGACCTCGTTTTCCGTTCACCTTCACCGGCGCTCAAGATCGAATTCCAGGGCGGGGAGTCCTTGCTCAATCTTCCCCTGATCAAGCTGATCGTTGAAGAAGCCAAACGCCGCAACGAGACAGCCCGGCGCGAGCTCGCCTTCGTCGTGGCAACCAATCTTGCTGTCTTGGACGATGAAGCGCTCGCCTTCTGTAAAGCTGAAAACATCCTGGTTTCCACATCGCTTGATGGGCCAGCAGAACTTCATAATGCGAACCGGCCGCGGCCTGGCAGAGATTCTCATCAGCGCGCCGTCGATGGCATACATCGGGCCCGAGGCGTCCTTGGGCATTACAATGTCGGCGCACTTATGACGACGACCTCGGCCAGCCTCAACCAGGTCAAAGCTATCATCGACGAGTACCTTCGGTTGGACTTTGGCGGCATCTTTCTTCGCCCGTTGTCCCCCTACGGGTTCGCCATCAAGACGAAGTCCTATGCCGCATACAGCCGCGAGCGCTGGTTGGAATTCTACTTTGAGGGTCTCGACTATATCATTTCGCTGAATCGGCAGGGCTTCGATTTCATTGAGCACTATGCTGCCATGGTCCTCAAGAAGATGCTGACCCCGCTGCAGACAAGCTATGTCGACCTGATGAGCCCTGCGGGCATTGGCATCGCAGCCATCGTCTACAATTACGACGGTACAGTCTACGCCTCGGATGAAAGTCGCATGCTCGCTGAGATGGGCGATCAGACATTTGCGCTTGGCAACGTACATCGTGATTCTTTCGAGGACATCATGCTCGGTGATGCGCTGCTTGAGCCGCTGACGCAGTCATTCGCGGGCTCCGTACCTGGATGTTCTTCTTGTGCTTTCGAGCCATGGTGCGGAGCGGATCCCGTGTTTCACCACGCCACTCAGGGTGACCCTGTGGGCAAGAAACCGCTTTCGGCGTTCTGTACCCGCAGTATGGCCCTTTTTCGCGGACTGATCACCCGAATGGAGGCCGATGACGATGTCCGGGCCTTGTTCGAAAAGTGGTCTAACCGAGCATGATGCCGCTTCGAGCCCGAGCGCTTGAATTTCTAGGTGCGTCGGCCGCTACGGCGGAGGTCATCCGGGTTTCGCTATCGGCGGACCGACCTGCCATCATCAGGGCCCAGGAAGGGTTTGTCGTTGGAACGGGTCCGGTCCCTGAAGGCTTCGCTTGGTATCTTCTTGCATCGGCTGACGACTTTCGACGCCTCCCCATCGACGCGCGTGCGGTGATTGCGCCGGCTCAGACCGTGTTTTTGGGCCAAGGGGACGTGATAGCCGTCGATCCGCTGCGCAAGGCGATCCGTGTGCTCTATCGGGGCAATTCGCCTTACAATCATTTTCTGCTCACGGAGCGATGCAACAATTATTGCCTGATGTGCTCACAGCCACCGCGCGATGTCGATGATGGCTGGATCGTCGATGAGGTGTTGCAGGCCATCCAACTTGTAAGCCGCGATGCTTTGGAGATCGGGTTCACTGGTGGTGAACCCACCTTATTGGGGGAACGCTTCCTTGAGCTGGTCCAAGCTGCGGCATCTTACCTACCTCGAACTGCACTCCATGTGCTGTCCAACGGACGGCGCTTCGCCGACGGTGCCTTTGCAGCCAAGCTTGGGGGTATTCGCCATCACGATCTGATGCTTGGCATCCCGGTTTACTCAGATCTCGCGCACCTCCATGACCATGTAGTCCAGGCCGATGGCGCATATGACGAGACCATCCGCGGCATTTTGGCGCTCAAGGCCAGCGGTGTCCGCGTAGAGATCCGAGTTGTGCTGCAAGCCCAAACGGTTGGCCGCTTGCCAAAACTGGCGCAGTTCATTGCCCGCAACCTCCTCTTTGTTGATCACGTCGCCCTGATGGGACTTGAGCCTACCGGCTTCGCGCGCGCCAACATGGAAAGCATCTGGTGCGATCCGGTCGACTATGCTGAGCAGCTGAGCTCGGCAGTGAGGACGCTATCCGGCGCTGGAATCAGGACATCTATCTACAACACCCAACTTTGCGTGATTCCGCCGGAAATTCGGTCATTTGCTCGTCGGTCGATAAGCGACTGGAAGCAAACCTACCTGCCTGAATGTGAAGGCTGTGAGGTGAAACAGGAATGCGCAGGTTTCTTTGCAAGTGTCGTCCATGGTCGGAGCCGAGGAATCAAGCCAATCGTTGCACCTACTTAGATGATCGCCCAGCTAACCAGACCTAGGCCATCGGACTTCAGCGAGATGGTCGAGAGGCAGACAGACTCTAACGGGCCTTCCTTAGGTGCATTTGCTCATGGGGAATGGGAGCATCTGCATCCCTCCACATCCGCATGATTTTTGGTTTACCGATGCGCGGCCTCTGCCTTACCTATTGATTATACAGGGGGTGCAGATGTCAAAGCTTTGGCGGGTTCTCGCGATTTTCGTCCTGATCATGTGCTCAACCCCTGCGGCTGCGCAGGAAAAGACAGGAGTGAAGCAGGGGTTTGAGCTCAAACCGGGAGCCGCAAGAATATTGCTGATTGAGCCTTCCGTTCGCGTAGGAGCGCAGTCGACCGGAGGCATGTTCGAACCCAATGCGGATTGGACTAGTCAGGCGAAGCAGAACATCGAGCGGGAGCTCGCGGCCATCCAAGGTCGGCTCGGCAATGTTGTTGACCGTCTTGAACTGGATGCAACTGACCAATCAGCCGATCTGAGGCGGTATCACGCTCTTTTTGGCGCCGTCGCGGATTCTGTCATCGAGTACCAGTTCTTTCCTGGGAACCGTCTGCCAACAAAGAAGAAAGACAAGCACGTGTTTGAGTGGTCGGTTGGGCCGGGGCTCAATACGCTCCATGCGTTGGAAGGCTATGACTATGTCCTGATGATCCGGACAAAGGACGCCTACGGTTCGACAGGCCGAAAACTTTTGCAATTCGCGGCAGCACTGGGCGGGATCGGCGTAAAGTCGGGTGAGCATGTCGGCATGGCTGGCCTGATTGACGTACGCACCGGCGATCTGGTCTGGCTCAACGCGGACCTGCAAATGGGTGGTGACGTCAGAACTGAAGAGGGAGCAAACAAGCGCGTTAGCCAGCTGCTTGAAGGGTTCCCTGGCCGGTCGGCTGAATAGGCGATGAAGAGACTCATTGCATTGGCAGCTAGCTTGCTTTGGCTGCCTGATCAGGGGGTAGCGGCTGACAGCTACGCCCTCCCTACATATACGCCTGCCTACGAGCCCAAAACTGTCGACGAGCGGGGCTTGTGGATGGATGCGGATCGATATGAAAAGGCGCTCGCTGCCTCCCCACTTCGGATCAACGATAAGGACCTGACGGACTATGTCCGCCGGGTGCTCTGCCAAACAGTGGGGCGCGATCGCTGCGAAGGGACGCGCATCTACATTGTCGATGTTCCAGCCTTCAACGCGACCATGGTCGCCAACGGTGCAATGAGTGTTTGGAGCGGGCTGTTGCTTCGTGTTCGAAGCGAAGCGGAACTCGGCGCAGTTTTAGGCCACGAGTTCGGTCATTTTGAGCTGCGCCACTCTCTCAAGGGATTCCAGAGCGCGCGCAGCACTTCTGATGCCCTGGCCTGGACGCAGATCTTGGGGGCGATCGCTCGGCAGGACGTTTCCGATACGCAGGTCAATCTGCTTGGATCCTACTACCGCTTCAATCGGGCCCAAGAAATGGAGGCCGATCTGATTGGCCTGCGGTATCTGGGAACATCACCTTATCCAAGTCGTGCAGCATCTGAGATTTGGCAGCACCTCATGGAGGAAGCCGATGCGACGGCTGCGGGCAGGATGATGCGCAAACAGCAGCGGTATCAGGCGGGCTTTTTTGACTCGCATCCGACCAACTTGAGCAGAGCCGACTATCTGCTCGCCGAAGCCATCAAGATCGGTGACACTGGAGATGCAGCAGCAAAATCGCACTATGCATCAATTGCCGCTCAATTGCCGCGGTTTCTCGAATCGCAGATCAAATTGAACGATTTTGCCGGGACAGAATATATCCTCAGCGGGATCGCTGCCACCACAGGATGGACTGGTGAACTCCTTCAAGCACGAGCTGATATGTTTGCCATGCGGGGCAATCCGCGTGATCTCATTACCGCAACAACGCTGTACTTGAATGCGATAGACGCTGGCTACCGGAAGCCCGAGACCCTCAGGGGGCTTGGCTTAAGCCTCATCAAGTCAGGACAAAAGGCTGACGGGGCTCGCTACCTCAGCGAGTATCTCGCTTTGGTTCCGAATGCTCCGGACGCCAAAATGATCTCATTTTATCTGCCGCAGACAAGTGGGAATGCGAAATGAAGAGAATTGCCATTGCAGGCTGCCTTTTCTTGGCAGCGGCATACCCCGTGTTGGCGCACAAGCTTATCGAGCCGGGGCTGATCTCCGGAATCGCGAAGGGCGCTTTTTCGGCTCAGCCGTCTTCGACCTGGAATCGCCTCCAGCAAAAGGAGGGCAAGTATCAGGAGATCTGGACCATTGATGGGGACCATCTCAACCGCGTCATCTTTCTCGGAGGGGTTCCTGATGGGGAAGCGTTGCTCAAGGAGCGCGACAAGAAGCGGGATCCACTTCCAAGATTTGGTCAGAACATGCTTCTCCCCGACATTCCCGTTCTGTTCGAACGGACCTACCGTAGCTACTATGGCACTCCCGCAATCGAAGTCGGGGCCATGGAGCCAGTGAGCTTTGCCGGCGAACAGGGCATTCGCTTTGAATACGCCTACACAGATACTGAGGACGAGGTTGAACGTCGTGGGGAAGCTTACGCTGCGATAAAAGGTAAGCAGCTGTTCGTGATGGCCTTCGAGGCGCCAAAACTGCATTATTTTGAGCGAGATATCTCACTTTTCCGTAGTCTTGTTCAATCGGCCAAGATCAGATGAAGCGCAAGGCGGGCAGCTACAGGACCGGGTACGTGGTTCTAGCTGTGCTCGCCTTTGTCGGAGGGCGATGGTCAGTCGAGGCACCCACTACGGCAACAAGCCCACGGTATCTAGCAGCGCCGACACGCCTAGGTGCTGCAGAACAGGTGGACGCCGCTAGGCTAGACGCAGTCGCTGCAACTACGTCTAGCCTAGGTCGCAACGAATGGCTATCAGCGGGCGTGCCAGAGGCGGTAGACACGCGCTTAACCTGCGAGGGGAAGCGCTACTGCCGCGAAATGAACAGTTGTGCCGAGGCCAACTTCTATCTCAACCAATGCGGGGTCGGGCGGCTGGATGGGGATGGCGACGGCATTCCGTGCGAGAGCATCTGCTAGAATTTGACAGCCGCTGGCGACCAGTTGAAGACGTTCGCCTCTTTCACGCGAGCGTCAGAACCGGACAAAAGCAGTCATTACCGTTCGACTATTTGGAGGTCGGACTACATTCTGGAGGCCTTATAGTTTACGCCCGCTACATCGTGGGCTGGCGGGTGGGCGGGACGGCGCATGCCAGCCGCGTGCTGGATGCCCTGGACCAGGCGATCCATGATCGCGGCCTGTCCACCGTGGTGGCCTGATCCACCACAGCGATCGTGGCAGCCAATACGTGTCGATCAATTATACCATGCGCATTGCCGAGGCCGGTACCGAGCCTTCGGTGGGCAGCGTCGGCGACAGCTATGACCAAGCCTTGGCCGAGACGATCAACGGTCTTTACAAGGCCGAGGTCATCCTCCGGTGGGGACCATGGCGATCATTTGTAGCCCGTCGAACACGCTACGCTCGAAACAAAGTTCAGCGCCGCTAATGGATCGACTAGTTCAACAATCGGCGCTTGCTCGCGCCTGTGGACCGGCGTGCAAAAGGGACCCCGTTAGCGGGGTGATCGGCGTCTAAAAGGGACCCCTCATTCCGATGGTGTAGCGGGCCGCCTGGTTTTCCAGGTGGCGAGATCGGGATGTTGGTGGTGGAGACAGTCGTTCGGATCCGGCGCGAGCACGCGAACGGGAAGGCGATCAAGGCGATTGCGCGGGATCTGCGGTTGTCTCGCAAGGTGGTGCGCAAGGCGATCCGGGCGCCGGAAGGCGCGTTCGATTACCATCGCACGGTCCAACCGCTGCCCCGGCTTGGGCCGTTCCAGGAGCGGCTCGATACGCTGCTGACGGAGAACGAGGCCCGGCATCGGCGTGACCGGCTGCGCATGACCCGGATCCATGATCTGCTGTGCCGGGAGGGGTTCGAGGGATCCTACGATGCGGTCCGGCGCTACGCCCGGCGCTGGGCGGAAGCACGGCGCAAGGATGCGGGTGACGGCGCCCCGGCGTTCATCCCGCTGCTGTTCCAGCCCGGCGAGGCCTACCAGTTCGACTGGAGCCACGAGGACGTGGAGATCGCCGGCAAGCCGATGCGGGTGAAGGTGGCGCACATGCGGCTGTGCGCGTCGCGGGCCGTCTATGTCCGGGCCTATCCCCGCGAGACGCAGGAGATGGTATTCGATGCCCATGCCCGCGGCTTCGCCTTCTTCGGCGGGGTGCCGCTGCGCGGGATCTACGACAACATGAAGACCGCGGTGACGACAGTGTTCGTCGGCAAGGAGCGCGTGTTCAACCGCCGGTTCCTGGTCATGGCCGACCATTACATGGTCGAGCCAACGGCCTGCTCGCCGGCGGCAGGATGGGAGAAGGGTCAGGTCGAGAACCAGGTCCAGACCATCCGCGGCCGTTTCTTCCAGCCCCGCCTGCGCTTTGCCAGCATCGAGGAGCTCAACGGATGGCTGGAGGCCGAGTGTCTGCGCTGGGCGGCATTGCACGCGCATCCCGAGCAGAAGGAACTGACCGTTGCCGAGGCGCTGGATCTCGAACGGTCATCCCTGCAGCCGATGCTGGCGCCGTTCGACGGCTTCCACGAGACCGCCCATGCCGTGACCGGCACCTGCCTGATAAGCTTCGACCGCAACCGTTACTCGGTCATGGCCAAGGCCGCGCGGCGGGCCGTGCAGGTCCGCGCCTATGCCGACCGTATCGTCGTGCGCCTCGGTGACGAGGTCGTTGCCGAACATGCCCGGCACTTCGGCCGTGATCGGACGATCTACGATCCCTGGCATTATCTCCCAGTCCTGGCCAACAAGCCCGGCGCCTGGCGCAACGGCGCCCCTTTCCAGGGCTGGGACCTGCCGCCAGCACTGGCGCGGCTGCGCCGCAAGCTGGGGAGTGGCGACGAGGCCGATCGGCGCTTCGTGCGGGTGCTGGCGGCCGTTCTGACCGATGGTCTGGACGCGGTCGAGGCTGCAATCTGCGAGGCGCTCGACGCCGGTGCCGCCAGCGACGAGGTGATCCTCAACATCCTGGCCCGGTACCGCGATCCACTATCTGACCGGCCTCTCGACGTGGTCGTCGACCTCAAGCTCAGCCATCCGCCAATTGCGGACTGCGCCCGCTACGACACGGTGCGAGGCCTCGATGCAGCGGCATGAGATGATCGAGGCCATGCGCGGGCTCGGCCTCAGGGGCATGGCCGGCGCGTTCGACGAGGCCGTCACCACGGGACTTCAACGCAAGCGCACGACCCACGAGATCCTGACCGACCTGCTGCGGGCGGAAGCGGCGCATCGCCATGCCGCCTCGATCCGCTACCGCATGACCGCGGCCAAGCTGCCGGTGGTCAAGGACCTCGATGCCTTCGTGTTCGAGGGCACGCCGATCAACGAGGGGCTGGTGCGCTCGCTCCACGCCGGCTCCTTCGTGCCCGCACGGCGCAATATCGTGCTCGTTGGCGGGACGGGGACCGGCAAGACCCACCTCGCCACCGCGATCACCGCCAGCGTCGTCCGCGCCGGCGCCCGCGGGCGCTACTTCAACACGGTCGACCTGGTCACCCGGCTCGAGGAGGAAGCCCGCATCGGCAAGGCCGGCGCCATGGCCGCCCAGCTCAGCCGGCTCGACGTCGTGGTGCTCGATGAACTGGGCTACCTGCCGTTCGCCAGATCAGGCGGACAGCTGCTGTTCCACCTGATCAGCAAGCTCTACGAGAAGACCTCGGTCATCATCACCACCAACCTGGCCTTCGGCGAGTGGCCCACCGTGTTCGGTGACCCCAAGATGACCACCGCGCTGCTCGACCGCATCACGCATCATTGCGATATCGTCGAGACCGGCAATGACAGCTGGCGCTTCAAACACCGCAGCTGACCACCTCGAAAAATCGCCTTCGCGCTGCCGCCGCCTCCGGTCGGGCTACGCCCTCCCTACGCCGCCAGCAGCGCGAAACACGCGCCCAGCTTCAATCGATCAATGCGACGCCGAGGGGGGCCCTTTTGCGCGCCGATAGGGGGTCCCGATTGCACGCCGATTGACAGTCAGGCAGCTGGAACACAGGTTCATCCAGCTTTCGCGCAAGCAGCCTGTCAAATGGTATGCCTGCAATGTCCGGACTGCGAGCTTGAATGCGCTGCAAGACCTCAATCGTGCCTTCGCGGCATATGAGATCACGCCGTCCCGTTTTGCCCGACACTGACAGTTCCAGATAGGTTCGACCGGCGTCCTCGAACACAGTGACATGCCGCCACGATAGGTTCTGCGTTTCCGTGCCATGCCGCATTCCGGTGTTGGCCAGCATGATCACGTAATCGAACAGCAGTGCACGCATCTGCCCGGACTTGCCTACACGCCCCTGCTCAATCCAAGCTGGGAAGCTATCGAGCATTGTCTGGTATTCGGCCTGCGTGAAATCCGGCCTGCGCTGCCCATTGCGGCCCTTGTTCATCAACACAGGCACATCCTTGCGGGCCAGCAATCCGCGCACCACGGCTTCATCGAATACGCGGTTCAATGCGCTGTTGTGGGTATTGAGGGTCGAGCTTTTCGGCTCTCTGCCCATCTTCTCCCGCCGCCAAGCCCCGAACTTGAGCAGTTCCTCGTACCTCACGCTCTGGATCGGCATGTTTTCGAAATATGGGATCAGGTAGCGGTTGATGACAATATGGTAGTCGCGGAATGACACCTTGCCGACGCCGTTTGCCGTTTCCTCCCGCATCCTGTCCATGGCCCACATAGCAACCGTCTTGAAGCTCTTGGAGAGCGTGGGCAGGCCATGCTGCTCCATGTAGCGGTATTTGTAGAACAGCTCGCGGGCGCTGATGATGGCCTCTGCCATGTCGTGATGGCCAGTGCTCACACGCACCCAGCGCGATTTCAGCTTGAAGGTGGCTTGCCAGCGCCTGATCCCGGCCCGCCGGTAGAGTTTGAGATCGCCGTCAAGCAGCAGGATCGTGCTAGTTTTTGGTCGTATACCCATTGCAGAACAGTCTGTTTAACCGACTGTTTGTTGTCAGGTGGGCAGGTGGTCAACCAGAGAGATGGGCGGCCTGTCAGTCGCTGAACAAATCTGATAGGCTCGCATGATGAGAAACCGAAGGAATTGTGCGATGCGATTTTCGCTGCCCTTCCACCAATCGAGCAAAAGGCCTGTAGCTGCCTACTGGCGTGATCCCGAGCGGCCAAAATGAGCGTTGGATCCGGGCTATCAAATCGCATCCGTGAACGCATAGAAAAATTACAGCTATCCCAAGCAGCAATTGCCCACTCGTGCGGATGTAGTCCGGCACGCTTCGGTAATTATGTGACCGGCATTCGAAATCCAGACCTCAAAACACTTGCACGTATCGCGGTCGCACTCAGGACAACTACCGATCACCTGCTTGGGCTCAGCCCCGCGGTGCCCGATGCGACAAAGGCGGTGATCCTGCGGGTTCTTGAACTGGAGGGGATGGAGCACTATCAAGCGCAAAACATAGCTCAAATCGCGGAAGAAGCACTTCAGTTGTTCGCCGCTTTGCCAAACGACGGGGACGCAGAAATGCGGGCTGGCATAGCCGCTCAGGCTGCTTGGCAGGTGCGGCAGCGTCTTTAACTAGATTGGCATCATAGCCTGCCTCAACCCAGCGCGATTTCAGATTGAAGGTGGCTTGCCAGCGCCTGATCCCGGCTCGCTTGTAGAGTTTGAGATCGCCGTCAAGCAGCAGGATCGTTGCAGGTTTTGGTCGTGCACCCATCGTGTATCAGTCGTTTCACACGACTGTTTAGCGCCAGCCAAATGGGCTGTCGGCTGGAGATTGACGCCTTCAAATCTGGCGCAGCTGCGAAAAAATGGACACTATTTATCGGCCATTTTTCGAGCATCATCGGGATACTCGCGCACCAAAATTGGGACAAAGTCACTCATGTCCGGCTCGGAAGAAGAATCATTTTCGTCATTAAATACAAAATCAGGAATTTTTTCAAATTTTGTTATGACAAATCCGTCCCTCCCTGTAGAAAAATCCGCCACAACACTCTCTCCGTGCTTGATGTAATGCACTGGAATTAGATAAAATGAAATTTGGGTATTATACAAGGGAAAGCCCTTTGCCCGCGGCCGCCCCTCTTTCTCTTTATCAAAAACAAAAAAAGGTGAAAAATTCACACGCCTCCCATTATAAATGACATAAACTGATTTTAATGGCAATTCATCAGGATTAATTGTAGACGAAATCAATTTCAATATAGCATTTTTTCCTAGAGAATAATACTCACCTTCATCTTCAGTAATCCATCGATCATTACTTATTTCTCGCGGCGGATAAACACCGATCTTTGATAGATCGTTGTACAATTCATCTTGATTTACATCATTATTTATATCGAGCGTGACAAAGTTATCATTTGATTTTCGAGCTTTCCGAGTGGGAGCAACAGGACTGCCCTTTGATCTTGCATTAGCTGCCGCCCTTTCCCGCTCTGCCTGAGCTGCGGCTTCACGAGCAGCCTGATCTCTTTGGGCTTTGACCTGCGCGGGAGACAGCTGCGCATGAACCAGGCCAGACCCAGCACCAAGAGAAACTAGCGCAAAGACGACCAAGATTTTGCGAGAGAGGCTCATCATCTTAAATTGTCCCAGAACCAGATTTCAGCTCGGCTAGCTCAACCGCAATGCGCCGCTGATGCCGCTCCATGGCAACGATCAGGAAAAAGAACATTAGCCCCAGAAATCCGACCATAGCGTTTCGTGCCTGAACAAAGCTCACGCCAGCCGCCTCACTCTTCTCCGCCAACTCAGCTGCCTTGGCGGCGGCACGTGACGCCTCAGCATCTCGCTTGATCTTCAGTGTCACCCAAAACCCATCGGTCAAGCGCATGAAGGTTTGGTCGTAGCGGTCCCAGAACTCGTTCTTGGATTTCCCGGCCTGAAATGCCTTCATTCGGGCGATGACAGCTGGGTCTTTTGCAGCCTTGGCCAGAACCTCGACCGACATTTCCAGATCGGCTTTTGTGCGCTCCTCGTAGAGCACCCAATCCAGCACATCATGCTTCCGCAGTGTGCCGTTGATGTACTCGGTCTGATACCATTCCGAGAAATCAGCGAATGTCAGCGCGGGATCACTCTGGGGCCGGTAAGGCTCAAACTCGGTTTTCCAGACTTTGTACATCTTCTTGGCGTGCACATCGTAGATCGATGGCGGCAGCTTCTTGCTCTCCCCCTCAACCGTTGCCCGCACCGGCGCCGCGTCGGTTTTCGGCGGAGTGGCAGCAGCGACCATATCCGCTTCCGTGACAGAGACCGGTTTGACCTCGACGGTTTGGAGGGACAGTAGGTAGTTTAAGGCGCTGCTGGCACCATTCCACGCGGCAAATGCCAACATGGTCGTGGCCACGATGATCGCAATCCACCTCAGGATCCTGAGATAGAGTGCCTCAGCCTTGTCGATAACGCTAACCTGTCGCTCGTTTGAAACTTCCGACATACGCTCCCCTCTTGCGTTCAAAGACTGCGAGTTCAGCCCGGCACCCTTGACTTGGGCACAGGGCATGCTGAAGCCAATGCGTGCCGCCTGCATAACCAAAAGCTTCAAATCAGCAAACCTCATCGGTTTGGTTTCGCAGTGCGCAATGCGTTAAAGAGTATCGGCGTGAGTAAGGAATGGAATGAAATGGCCGAATCGATCAATCGATTTATCATATGCGCGGTTGCTGCAACCCTAGGGCTGTCAGGTGCGCCTGCTGCCTCACAGCAATCCCCTGCTCAGATCAAAGCCCAAAGAGATCGGGCTGCACGCGATTCGGCTGCTAGGGCCTTGACTGAACGTGAAAAGGCAGCGGCAGCGGCAAAGGCAAGTGCCGCAGCGAAGGCAAGGCAAGCACAAGCAGCCAAAGCTCGAGACGCTAGGTTAGAGGCTGAATGGCGTGACTGGGCACGGCGTCCTAAGGTTTCACAAACGTGCACTGGGGTGGATTGCAGAGTGGTCACACCTGAAGGTTGGGCCGGGATAACAGCTGGGATGAATGTAGCGACGGCCCAAGGAGCATCCGGCCTCGACCTCAGGGATGACGGTCATTATGCAGAGCTCGATTATGACTGCAGATCTTACAATGTCTATGAAGGCCCCGAAGAAATATCTATGCTCGTAGAGGAAGGCGTTATCACCTCTATTGAAGTGTGGGGACCAAAATTTCAAACTGATAGAGGTATAAAATTGGGAGATAGCGAATGGCTTGTCCGGAGAGTTTACTCCATTACGAGGGTTGAACCGGATATCTATGGAGAGAAAGGCGACAAAAAGCTGTTTTTTGACGTAAATAAAGGTGAGTTTGGAATTAAATTTAGTATAAACGGTGGCAGACTGACAGGAATCACAGTGGGCGGGAAAAGTCGAGATTACGTGGAGCACTGCTTATGACATTGTTCCTATTTACAGCCGTACCGGGCCTGAACTGCGAGCCACCATTTAGATGACTGATGGCCCCACAAAATTTAGTCGTCTCACACGACCATTCACGACCAGCCCAAACCTGAAAATCCAGCCCACACAGCGCCCAGAACGCTGCCAGCAGTGAGTTGCTCAACCCAGCGTCGCCTCGCTGTAGACACTGTCAAAACGCAGATTTGCACCCCACCCAAAACAGTCGTGCAAAACGACCATTTGAAACCGTGCCCGATCACCGTGCTCACACCGTCCCCGTACAGCCCAAAACCGTGCGATAAACCGTGCCAATCAGACACACCTCCCCCATCGGGATAAGCATTTGTTTCTGTGTGAAAAATGGTAGCGGAGGAGGGATTCGAACCCCCGACACGCGGATTATGATTCCGCTGCTCTAACCGACTGAGCTACTCCGCCCCGATCAGGGGTTGCGCACGCGGCGGGGTGCTCCGTTCGCTGCGCAGGCGGGCCTATTAGGCGGGGTCGGCTACGGGGTCAACCAGGGAAATCGCGTTGCGGTGCAAGGTTTCAGCGGCGCGTTCGTCCGCGGAAGGGCCAGCGGCCCGCAGGCTCCCACGGTCCGCCGCGATAGCGGTGCAACGCGAGCGCCGCGAAGGTGAACCGCTCGGGCAGGATGGCGGGGCCTAGCGCGGCCTGCAGGGCCTTCGCCTCGCCCCTCAGGACCTTGTTCTGCACCGTGACATGGAGGCGCGGCACGCCTTCATCCTGCACGGTGAGCATGCCGTGGAAGTGATCTGCGATCATGGCGCGCAGCGCGAGCATGGCGGGGCTTTCGATGGCGAGCGCGGTGCCGGTGCCGAGGTCTGTGATCCCAGCGAGCAGGGCGGGCTGCGGCGGCATTTCGGCGGCGAGCGCGGCCAGCAGGCTGCGCGCTTCGTCCTCCACGAACGGCGGTAGCGCACGCAGCAGGGTGACGTGCGCGGGAACGTGGTTGCGCTCTGCCGGATAGTGCGCGCGCCGCAAGGCATCTGCGCGGCCCTGGAGCGCGGCCGGAAGTTCGGCCGTCAGCACCAGCGGCGCTGGCACCAGCAACTTTGGCACGGGCTCTTAAAGCTCCCCGCGCGCGCGGCGGATGGCGAACCAGCGGGCAACGTTGGCGTTGTGCTCCTGCAGCGTTGCGGCAAACACATGGCCGCCTTTCCCGTCTGCCACCATGAACAGCGCGTTCGTCTTGGCCGGGTGCAGCGCCGCCTCGATCGAGGCCTTGCCGGGGTTGGTGATCGGCGCAGCAGGCAGGCCGACCATGGTGTAGGTGTTATAGGCGTTGACCGCCTGAATCTCGGACTGGCGGATGCGGCGGCCGAGCGGCTTGCCGCGCGTGATCGGGTAGATGATCGTGGGATCGGCTTGCAGCATCATGCCCTGCCGCAGCCGGTTGGAATAGAGCCCCGCCACCATGCGGCGTTCGGAAGGCTTGCCGGTTTCCTTCTCGACGATCGAGGCGAGGATGACGGCTTCCTCCGGGCTGCGCGGCACGGCATCGCGGGCGCGCTCTGCCCAAAGCTTTGTCACAGTGCGCGCCATCGCCTGCTGCATCCGCGCGGCCACCGCCGTGCGGCTCTCGCCGCGCTGGAAAGCGTAGCTATCGGGCAGGACCGAACCTTCAGCGATAGTGGGCGCCGTGCCGGTGAGCAGCGGCTGCGCCATCAGGCGTTCCTGCACCATGACTGCGGGCATGCCTTCGGGGATCATCACCATGCGGCGCACTTCGCCGCCTGCGCCCTGCAGGATCGCCAGCACGGCCGAGCCGCTGGCATGGGCGGGAACAGCGTATTCGCCCGCCTTCAGCGGCTCGCTGCCGCCGAGCAGGCGCGCGCGGGTGCGGAAGGTGCTGGCCGAGGCGACGATGCCCTCCGCCTCCAGCTTTGCCGCCACGCTGGCAAGCGTCGCGCCTTCAGGCACGGCGAATGTGGTGTCCTTGAACAGCGGGCCGCTGCCATACCAGCCATAGAAGAAGTGGACACCCCAAGCGCCCACGACCAGCAGCACGGCCAGCACGAGGATGCGGAGGCGGCCAGCTTTTCGCATCGAACGCCGCCTCCTGCCGCCCTTGCTCAGATCGCCTTCACGATGACGCTGGCGTTGGTGCCGCCAAAGCCGAACGAGTTGTTGAGCGCAGCGCGCACGACGCGCTTCTTCGCGACCTTGGGCACGAGATCGACGCCTTCGGTGCCTTCGTCCGGATTATCGAGATTGAGCGTGGGCGGCACGATCTGATCGCGAATCGCCAGCACGCAGAAGATCGTCTCGACCGCGCCGGCACCGCCGAGCAAGTGGCCGATGGCCGACTTGGTGCTGCTCATCGAAGCGCCCGCCAGATCAGGGCCGAGCACGCGCTTGATCGCCGCCAGCTCGATCGTGTCCGCCATCGTCGACGTGCCGTGGGCGTTGATATAGTCGATGTCGCCCGGGCCCATGCCGGCCTTGCGCAGCGCCATGCGCATCGAAAGTTCGGCACCCTTGCCTTCGGGGTGCGGCGCCGTCACGTGATAGGCATCGCCCGAAAGACCATAGCCGACGACTTCAGCATAGATCTTCGCGCCGCGCGCCTTGGCGTGCTCGTACTCTTCCAGCACGACGACGCCTGCGCCCTCACCCATCACGAAGCCGTCGCGGTCCTTGTCGTAAGGACGGCTGGCCTGTTCGGGGCGATCATTGAAGCTGCAATTGAGCGCGCGGGCCTGTGCGAAGCCAGCAACGCCCAGCGGATTGATCGTGCCTTCCGCGCCGCCTGCCAGCATCACATCGGCATCGCCGTCCTTGATCATGCGCGCGGCATCGCCGATCGAGTGCGCACCAGTGGAGCAGGCGGTGACGACCGCGTGGTTGGGGCCCATCAAGCCATACTTGATCGAGACCTGACCCGAGATCAGGTTGATCAGGCGGCCATGCACGAAATGCGGGCTGACACGGCCCGGGCCCTTTTCGTGCAGGACAATCGATTCGCTTTCGATACCCGGCAGGCCGCCGATGCCAGAACCGATCGAGCAGCCGGTGCGCATTTTGAGATCGTCGTCCATGTCGGTCAGCCCGGCATCTTCGAGCGCCTGCCCTGCGGCATCGATCCCGTAGATGATGAACGGATCGACCTGGCGCTGCACCTTGAAATCGACGCGCTTGTTCGGATCGAATCCATAAGGATGGTCAGCGGGCTTCACCTCGCACGCGATCAGGCACTTCTGGCCCGTGGTATCGAAGCGGGTAATCAGGCCAGCGCCCGACTTTCCGGCGATGAGGTTGGCCCAGACGGTTTCGACATCGGCCCCCAGCGGGGTCACGAGGCCAAGTCCGGTGATGACGACACGGCGCATTGCAATCTCCGAAACGTTCGCCCGCTACCGGCGAACGGACCATGAAGCACAACAGGCCCAGACCCTTGGGGGCCGAGCCTGCCGAAGTCCTGGCGCACAAACGCCGGGACGCGTCACCCGCCCCCATGCAACTTGCCCGAAAGCAAGCTGCATGGGGAAACGCGGACGCATTGGGGACCCGAAAGGATCAGCCCTTGTTATCGTCGATGTACTTGATCGCATCCGACACGGTGGCGATCTTCTCGGCCGCATCGTCAGGGATTTCGACACCGAATTCTTCTTCGAACGCCATGACCAGCTCGACGATATCAAGGCTGTCGGCACCGAGATCGTCGATGAAGCTCGCGTCTTCGGTGACCTTGTCGGCCTCTACCCCGAGGTGCTCGACAACGATCTTCTTCACGCGGTCGGCAGTATCGCTCATTCTAATGCCCCTTCAAGGAACTGGGTTGGTGTAATCAAATCTGGCCTTCGCCCTAATGTCCGGATTGCTGGCTGGCAAGTGCCGCATTGTGGACGGAATGTGGACGCGGCGTGGCGAGTGGTGAAATCGAGGCTGGGCGAGGCCTATGCGGGCCGGTCCACCCTCACCCCTTGGGCTGCTCCACGGTGCGCAAGTGCAGTTCGCGCAGCTGCACCGGTGCCGCAGGCGAAGGCGCGCCCATCAGCAGGTCTTCTGCGCGCTGGTTCATCGGGAACAGCGTGATTTCCCGCAAGTTCTGCGCGCCGCAGACGAGCATGACAACGCGGTCCACGCCCGCCGCCATGCCGCCGTGCGGCGGTGCGCCATACTGGAACGCGCGGTAGAGCCCGCCGAAGCGTTCTTCCACATCCGCTTTCGAAAGGCCGACGAGTTCGAAGGCCTTGACCATCAATTCCGGCGACTGGTTGCGGATCGAGCCGGAGGCGATTTCGTAGCCATTGCAGACGAGATCGTACTGGAACGCCTTGATCGTCAGCGGGTCCTGCCCGGTCAGCGCGTCCATCCCGCCCTGCGGCATCGAGAACGGGTTGTGTGCGAACTCTACCTTCTTGGCGTCCTCGTCCCATTCGTAGAACGGGAAATCGACGATCCAGCACAGTTCGAAGCGGTCCTTGTCGATCAGGCCGAGCTGCTCGGCAACGCGGGTGCGTGCGGCCCCTGCCAGCTTGGCCGCCTGCTCGGGCTTGCCCGCGGCGAAGAACAGGCCGTCATCGGGACCAAGGCCGAGCGCGGCATAAAGAGCCTCCATGCCTTCCGTGCCGTGGTTCTTGGCGATCGGACCGCCGAACTCACCGCCCTTGCGCGTGACGTAGCCGAGACCGGCATGGCCTTCGCTGCGCGCCCACTCGTTCATGTCGTCGAAGAACTTGCGGCTCTTGTCCGCCGTGCCCGGTGCGGGGATGGCGCGGACGGTGCCGCCGCCTGCCACGATCTTCTCGAACAGGCCGAAACCCGAAGTGGTGAAGTGGCTGGCAACGTCGGTGATGATCAGCGGGTTGCGCAAGTCCGGCTTGTCCGAGCCGTACTTCAGCATGGCATCATCATAGGCGATGCGCGGAAAGCTGCCCGAAGGCGTGACCGGCTTGCCATTGGCGAAAGTCTCGAACACGCCGCCGATGACCGGCTCCATCGTCTCCCACACTTCTTCCTGGGTGACGAAGCTCATTTCGAGGTCGAGCTGGTAGAACTCGCCCGGCAGGCGGTCGGCGCGCGGGTCTTCGTCGCGGAAGCAGGGCGCGATCTGGAAATAGCGATCAAAGCCCGCGACCATCAGCAGCTGCTTGTACTGCTGCGGCGCCTGCGGCAGCGCATAGAACTTGCCCGCGTGGATGCGGCTCGGCACGAGGAAATCGCGCGCGCCTTCGGGGCTGGAGGCGGTGAGGATCGGCGTCGAGAACTCGGTGAAGCCAGCGGTTTCCATGCGGGCGCGCATGTCGCGGATCACCTTGGTGCGCGTCATGATGTTCGCGTGCAGCGTCTCGCGGCGCAGATCGAGGAAGCGGTAGCGCAGGCGGATATCCTCGGGATATTCCTGCTCACCGGCCACCGGCATGGGCAGTTCTTCGGCCGCCGAGAGCACCGTTGCGCTGCGGGCATAGACTTCGATTTCGCCCGTGGCGAGCGCGGGGTTGACGGTACCGGCGCTGCGGGCCTTGACCTCACCCTCGATCGTCACGACGCTTTCGACGCGCAGGCTTTCGAGCAGGCCAAGCGCGGCACTGTCGCTATCGGCGACGATCTGGGTGATGCCATAGTGATCGCGAAGGTCCACGAACAGCACGCCGCCATGATTGCGCTTGCGGTGCACCCAGCCCGAAAGGCGCACGTTCTGGCCGACTTGCGCCTGAGCCAGCGCGCCGCAGGTGTGGGAACGATAAGGGTGCATGGGGCTTCATCCAATTGGGCTGGCAAATCCGCCAGCATTCGGGCAGGGAATACCCGCGGCCAAGAGGCGATGGCCGCGGATTTGTCAAGCCGCAGGCCCCGGACGGGGTCACCACCAGCGTCGTGCTGACCGCTTGTCGGACTGCCCGGTGCCCAAGCAGAAAAGCACGATGAAGATACATCCCCTGATCACGACGACCGAGGCCCTTTCCGCACTGTGCGACCGCCTTGCCACGGCCGATTTCATCACGGTCGATACCGAATTCATGCGCGAGAACACCTATTGGCCCGAGCTGTGCCTGGTGCAGATCGCCGACGACAAGGAAGCAGCCGCGATCGATCCGCTGGCGCCGGGGATCGATCTGGCCCCGCTGCTCGAACTGCTGGTCAACAACGAGGACGTGCTCAAGGTGTTCCACGCCGGCGGGCAGGATGTGGAAATCATCTACAATCTTTCCGGCAAGACCCCGCACCCGATCTTCGATACACAGATCGCGATGATGGCGATCAGCCAGTCCGAACAGATCGGCTACTCCAATCTCGTCGAAAGCTGGCTGGGCTTCTCGGTGGACAAGGGCGCCCGGTTTACCGACTGGTCGCGCCGCCCGCTGACCGAGCGGCAGATCGAATATGCCATCGGGGATGTCACGCACCTCTCAAAGATCTTCCCGCGCATGCTCAAGCGCCTGATCAAGACCGGGCGCGGCGAATGGCTCGATGCCGAGATGGAAAAACTCGCCGATCCCGAGAACTACCGCTCCGATCCTCAAGTGGTTTGGCAGAAGATTCGCGCACCCAGCCGCAATCCGGCAGTGCTGGGGCGGCTGAAAGCCATTGCCGCCTGGCGTGAGACCGAGGCGATGGACAAGAACATCCCGCGCGGGCGGATCATGCGCGACGAGACGCTTGCCGATGTTGCCAGCCACCCCCCGCGCGAACAGCACGATCTTGCCAAAGTGCGCGGGCTCTCTGCAGGGTGGAAGGACAACGACATCGGCCGCCGCCTGATGCAGGCGATTGCCGATGCCAAACCGCTGCCCGACGCCGAACTGCCGGCCCGCGCCCCGCGCGGCGCCCCGCTGGGCAAGGAAGGCGCGCTGGTCGCCGATCTGCTCAAGCTGCTTCTCAAGATTCGCAGCCGGGAGATTGATATTGCTTCCCGTTTGCTCGCGCGAAGCGATGATCTGGAAGCGCTTGCCGCAGGCCAGCGCAAGGGCAACCCTTTGCTGGAAGGCTGGCGCTTCGAACAGTTTGGCCGCGATGCGCTTGAACTGGTCGAGGGCAAGCTGGCCTTCGCGGTCGTGAAAGGCCGCCTGAAAATGGCGCATATCGACGATATCGCCGGGAGCGGCGAAGACGCGCCTGAGCCAGTGGTTGACGATGAGGACGGGTTCTCCCCGCCCGATGCGGGCGATGAAGTGGCCGATGGCGACGTTGCGGCCGAGACCGAAGCGCCAGCCGAAACCGGGGCCGACTGAGCGCACCAATGAGCACCTACCTCCCCACGCTCAAGCAGCTGCAATATCTGGTGGCGCTGCACGAGCACGGCCATTTCGGCCGCGCGGCGGAGGCCTGCTTCGTTTCACAATCGACGCTCTCGGCGGGCCTGCGCGAACTGGAAACGCTGCTCGGCGTCACGCTGGTGGAGCGCACGCGCCGCGTGGTGCGCTTCACCGCGCTGGGCGATCAGGTCGTGGCCAAGGCGCACCGCCTGCTGCGTGAGGGCGAGGAGCTCTCTGCGCTGGTGCAGGCGCATGGCGCACCGCTCACGGGCGAACTGCGCATGAGCGTGATCCCCACCGTCGCGCCATTCCTGCTGCCGCGAATCCTGCCGCGCCTGCGCCGCGAACGCCCTTCACTGAAGCTGTTCCTGCGCGAGGAGCCGAGTGCGGCGGCAGTCGAATCGCTGCACCATGGCCGGGCAGACTGCGTGCTGCTCGCGCTACCGTTCGCCACCGGCGAGGTCGAGGCGGCGCACTTGTTCCACGACCGCCTGCTCGTCGCCTTCCCCAAGGACGACCCGCGCGATCCGCCCGCGAGCATCGCGCCTGCGCTGATCGACGAGGCGCGGCTCTTGCTGCTGGAAGACGGGCACTGCCTGAAGGACCACGTGCTCGCGGCCTGCAACCGGCCCGAACTGCGCGCCAGCGCCAGCGTGATCGGCACCAGCCTGCACACGCTGGTCCAGATGGTCGACAATGGCCTGGGGCTGACGATGCTGCCCGAAATGGCGGTGAAAGCCGGAATCCTCAACGGCACCCAGATCGTGGCGCGCCCGCTCGAATCCGAACACGCCAGCCGCGAGATCGCGCTGGTGTGGCGCAAGAACTCGCCCCGCGCGGAGGAATTCCGCATGCTGGCCAGCGAACTGGCGGCGGGATGAACCTTCCGCCCACCCTTGCGCTCGCCATTGCCATCGTCGCCGAAGTGATCGCGACAACCGCGCTCAAGCAATCGGCGGGGTTCACCCGGCCGCTGCCGCTGGCGCTCAGCCTTGCGGGATACCTGATCGCGCTGTTCTGCCTCTCGCTATCGCTGGAGAAGATCCCGACCGGCGTGGCCTATGCGATCTGGTCGGGCGTGGGCATCGTGCTGATCACGGCATTGGCGTGGATAGTGCACGGGCAGAAGCTGGATGCGCCGGCCTTTGCCGGGATGGGTCTGATCATGGCCGGCGTTCTGGTGCTGAACCTGTTTTCCAAATCCAGCACTTAATCCATGTGCTTGAGGCCAACCCTCAAGTAATCCCAGCCCGTAACCACGGTCAGCACTGCCGCCGTCCACAGCGTGATAAGCCCCACGGTGTGCGGCACGTTTGCTTCGATGCTGCCGATCATCATCGTCCAGTCCGGCGCGCCCTGCCCCAGGATCAGGGCGCCCAGCGCGACGAGTTGAAACGTCGTCTTCCACTTGGCGAGCTTGGACACCGGCACCGAAACCTGAATGCCGCCGAGAAATTCGCGCAGGCCCGAAACCGCAATCTCGCGGATCAGGATGATGAGGCCCGCGATCACATGCAGATCGCCGACATAAGGTCCCGTCAGCACACCCTGCGCGCTGAGCACGAGAATCACCGCTGCCACCATGATCTTGTCGGCAATCGGATCGAGGAAAATGCCGAGCTTGGAAACCGTGCCTTGCGCGCGGGCGAGATAGCCGTCGAAATAGTCGGTGACGCCCATCAGGGCATAGACCGCAAAGCCGATGGCATAGCCCGTGTGCCATTCGGGCCACCACAGCAGGCCCGCCAGCAGCGGCACGGTGACAATGCGGGAGAGCGTGAGCAGATTGGGAAGGGTCAGCATCACGCACCTTCATAAGCAGGTTGGGCGCGCGAAGAAACCGCAAGTTGCCCCGGCCATGCCCCCTTGCCCGCTTCGTGCAGGGCGCTATGGAAAACCCACAAGTATGCGAAGGCTGGCCTGACCCGAATGACAACCACTGCGCTGCTCATACGGAAACGTCGCTTTCTGCCGCTGTTCGCCACCCAGCTCCTCGGCGCGTTCAACGACAATCTCTACAAGAACGCGATGATCTTGTACGTGGTCTATACCGTGTACAATTCGGAAGCGGCCGAAGCGCGCTTTTCCGCCATTGCCTCGGCCGTGTTCATCCTGCCGTTCTTCCTGCTGTCCGCCCTTTCGGGCCAATTGGCCGATATGCGGGACAAGGCGCGGATCATCCGCATCGTGAAGGCCGCTGAAATCGGGATCATGATCGTTGGCGCTGCGGGCCTGTTCCTCGCTTGGCGGGGCATCGCGGTGCAGATTGTGGCGATCCCGCTGATGCTGGCCGCGCTGCTGGCGATGGGCGTGCATTCCACGTTCTTCGGCCCGATCAAATACGCGATCCTGCCGCAGCATTTGCAACCCGAGGAAGTGCTGGCCGGCACCGGCCTGGTCGAGGCGGGGACCTATATCGCGATCCTGGCGGGCACGATCTTCGCGGGCTGGATTCCGGTGGAATGGGCCGCGCTGATCTGCATCGGCACCGCGGTGGTGGGCTTCATCACCGCGCAGTTCGTGCCGACAGCGCCTTCGCAGATGGAGCCGGTGCCGCTTGATTTCCATGTGGTCCGCTCCTCGATCACCCTGGTGCGGATGACCACGCGGCACCCGCGCGTATTCCTGGCGATTGCGGCGATCAGCTTCTTCTGGACGATTGGCGCGGTGCTGTTCATCCAGTTCCCGCCGCTCGCCAAGAACGTCCTTTCCGCCAGCAAGGAAGTGGCGAGCCTGTTCCTCGTGGTGTTCTCGATCGGCGTTGCCATCGGCTCGGTCTCGATCAATCACCTCCTCAAGGGCACTGTTTCGGCCCGCTTCGGCCCGCCTGCGGTGATCGTGATGGGCGGCTTTATCATCGCCTTCCACGTGGTGTGCAAAATGTGGCATCAGGCGGTCGGACCCGATCTGCTCAATGTTGCACAGTTCGTGGTCCAACCGCTGGCCGTGCCGCTGCTGCTGAGCCTGCTGGGCATTGCCATTTCCGGCGGCATGTTCGTCGTGCCGCTCTATGCCTTCCTGACCACCGTGGTCGACAAGGCGGAGACCGCGCGCACGATTGCGGCGAACAATATCGTCAATGCCGGCGCAATGGTCGTCGGCTCGCTGATCGCGGTCAGCCTCAGTGCCGCAGGCGTGGCACTGGCCGATCAGCTGCTGCTGGGCGCGGCGATGTGCTTGATCGCGGCATGGCTGGCACGGGTGCTGCACAAGGCCGAACTGGCGCATGTGGGCGAGACCGAGCACACGTTCGAATAGCGCAAGCGCGGCCATGCGCACCTGCGAAGGCACGTGAAGGTCAGAAGATAAACGCCGATATCGCCGCGAAACACGCGCAGTAGGCGAGGAGGAAATCCTTCACGTCCTGCAGCGTGATGCGCCCCGGATCAACCGGCGGGGAGCGCATGCCTTCGGGCAGGTGCAGCGCCTTCATCGCAGCTTCCACTTCCGGCTCGAACAGGGGCAGCGGGCGCAGCACATGCGCGGGCAGTGTGCGCCGGAACGGATGGCCGGCAAGATCGGGATTGGCAGCGCGACGTTTGAACATGCCCTCGTGGTAACGCTTTATTTACCACGCAGGGAGCCTGCGAATCAGCCGTTCTGGCTGCCATCGCGGGAGTGTTCCGATCCGGTACAGCCCCAGTGCTTGGCCCGGTGCCTGGCCGGCACCTCCTCTTACCCGCGCTTCAGACCGTTCCGCCCGCCATTTCCAGCACGATATCCCACTCCGCCGCGCGCACCGCCGAGACCGAAAGCCGGGAAAGCCGCAGCAAGTCCATCTCAGCCAGCGCCGGATTGGCCTTGATCGCAGCGAGCGTGACGGGGGCCTTCAGCTTGGCCACCGGCTGCACTTTCACCGCGGCCCACTTGCCTTCGGGATCGGTCGGGTCGGTCAGGCCGGCCACGCTGATCCGGGCGATGCCCACGATCTCCTTGCCGATGTTGGAATGATAAAAGAACGCCAGATCGCCCACCGCCATCGTGCGCAAGTTGCGCGCGGCAAGGTGATTGCGCACGCCGTCCCATGTCCCCTCGCCCTCGGCGATCAGGTCATCCCAGCCGTAGACGTCGGGTTCGGACTTCATCAGCCAGAGTTGGTCGGTAAGCGCGATTTTGGTCATGCACTGGTCCCCGATTGGCGATATGCCATCGCCGATAAGCTCTTAGCGGCCCATACCTCCAACCGGACCACGTGCAAGCCATGAACCCCGAAACGCTCCCCGTGCTGTCGCTCGCCGCCCCATCGGGCAATCTGGCGCGAGGCCTGGGCGAAAGCTTCCAGCGCTTCGGCTTTGCACTGGTGGCGGACCACGGCCTCGATCCGGCGCTGGTGGCGCGCGGGTGGGAACTGACCGCCGCGTTCTTTGCCCTGCCCGAGGCGGAGAAGCGGCGCGGGCACGTGACGGGCGGCGGCGGGCAGCGCGGCTACACGCCCTTCGGTACCGAAATCGCCAAGGGCGCGCGCGTGCACGATCTCAAGGAATTCTGGCACGTGGGGCGCGAAGGCGCGAACGACCCGGCGATGCCTGCAAACGTCTGGCCCGAAGCACCGGCGGGCTTCCGCGAGACCTTCACCGCGCTTTACGCCGAATTCGACCGCATCGGCGCGCGCATCCTTTCGCACATCGCGGTGTGGCTGGGGCTGGAGGCGGACTGGTTCGCCCCTGCCATCGCAGGCGGCAATTCGATCCTGCGGCTGCTGCACTATCCGCCCGTGCCCGATACGACCGGCGGCGCGATCCGTGCCGGGGCGCATGAGGACATCAATCTCATCACGCTGCTGCTGGGCGCGGAGGAAGCCGGGCTGGAACTGCTGACGCGGGAGGGCCGCTGGATCCCCGCATCGCCCCCGCCCGGCGCGCTGGTGGTCAATATCGGCGACATGCTGCAGCGCCTGACCAACCATGTGCTGCCATCGACCACCCACCGCGTGCGCAACCCCGATGGAGCGCGCGCGGGGCATAGCCGCTATTCGATGCCGTTCTTCCTCCATCTGCGCAGCGAATTCCGCATCGCCTCGCTGCCCGGCTGCGTCAGCGCTCAAAACCCGGATCGCTATCCGGCGGCGATCACGGCGGACGAGTACCTGCATGAACGCCTGCGCGAAATCGGGCTGAGCCGATAATACCTGCACGGGTGACACAAGTCACACCGCTCTCACATGGCTGCAATACAACCAATCCGGTTCAGGAATGACGTCCGCGTTGGTGATCAAGGTGCTGACATTCCTGCCAGCGTGGCGTAACGTGAAAGGAACAACGCAGTTCATGCCGCTGTCAGGGTCACGGTTGTAGCCTCCTCAGCGTCCAGGAATTGATAGATCATCCTTCGGATCGCCCGGACCAAACCCTGTGCTGCCATTCTTCGGCGGCACATCCGCGCGTTTGCGCGGCTTACCGAGGATTTTCGATCATGGCATTGCAAGTTGCAGACAGTTTCACGGGTACAGGCGTCCGGCATGACCTTGGCACGACGGACGATCTCTATGTCGCCGCCGGCGTTCGCTCGGTTTCAGCCGATGATGGGGCCATCACCGCCCTTGGCACGCTGCATTCCATCAAGATCGATGGATCGGTGTTCGCCGGTGGGATCGGCATCTACATCGATGTTTCCGGCAATGCCGCGGGTTCCAATGCGGTTGCAATCGGCAAGACCGGGCAGGTATCGGCAGTAGGGACTGCCATCAGACTGACGGGCGAGTACAACGCTGTCATCAACTATGGCGAGATTTCGAGCCTTGCGGGCCGCGGGATCACGATTTCCAACGGCGGCAGTGGAACCCTGCGATCGAAGATCATCAACTACGGCAGCATATTGGCGGATGGCGAGGCCATTTCCACCGGCGGGAACGGCGTGGTTATCCGAAACTATGGCGACATCACATCCAGCTTCGGCCAATCGATCTCCTCCGGGATCGGAGATGACACGGTCCACAACTTCGGCACGATCGATGGCGATATCGCTTTGTACGACGGATTCAACATCATGATCAATCGGGGCGTGGTTGTCGGTAACATCGCAACCGGCGTCAACGGTGACATTATCGATAACCGGCTCGGCACGATCATGGGTGATGTCAATCTGGGCGATGGCAGCGATATCTTCAGGCCCGGCCAGACTGACGAAACGGTCGACGGCGGGGCAGGCAGCGACATGATCGATTTCTCGAAATCGAGCGGCGTGCAATTTGCCCTCGATGGCAGCCTGACCGCAACCGGCTGGGCTTCTGGCGATGTCTATCTGAACTTCGAAAGCCTCACGGGATCACTCACGGGCGCAGACGTGCTGACCGGCAACAGCTTCGGCAACTACCTCATCGGCAATGGCGGCAACGATGTGCTTTCAGGGATGGCCGGAGACGATACGCTGCAGGGCGGGTTTGGCAACGACACGCTCGACGGCGGGGCTGGCATAGACGACATTTACGCCAGCGACGGCGATGACATCGTGCTCGGCGGCATCGGCAACGACACCATCCGCGGCGACAAGGGCAACGACACGCTGACCGGCGGCGCGGGCAAGGACGGGGCCTATGGCGGCGCGGGCAAGGACGCCTTCGTGTTCGCGAATGGAGATTTCGGCGGAAAGACCAGCACGACCGCCGATACCATCTTCGATTTCAAGCAGGCAGAAGCCGACCGGATCGATCTCAAGCTGGTCGACGCCAAAAGCGCGGTTGCCGGAGACCAGGCGTTTGCCTTCATCGGCACCGCCGCCTTCCGCAACGTGGCGGGCGAACTGCGCTATGCACAATCTGGCGGCTCCACGTATGTTCAGGGTGACACGAACGGCGACGGGGTCGCCGATTTCTGGATCGCGCTGAGCGGTTCGATCGCGCTCAAGGCCGCCGATTTCGTGCTCTGAACGGCTGCACTCCGGCGCTGTCAGGCGGCTGCCACGCGCAGCACTTCGATGGCGCCGGGCTTGCCGCCGAAATCCAGCTCGTCCCCCGCTTCCGCGCCCATCAGCGCGCGGCTGAGGGGGGCAGTGAACGCAAGCAGGCCTGCGGCAGGATCGGCCTCATCATCGCCGACCAGCGTGATCGTGCGCTCCTTGCCATTGAGCAGGAAGGTGACCGTGGAGCCGAACGCTACCGCCGGGCCTGCGGGCGGGGGCATGACTTGCGCGGTGGCCTGCCGAGTCAGCCAGTAGCGCATCACGCGCCGGTGCTTCTTGATCGCATCTTCATCGGACAGCTTTGCAAGTTCCGCTTCCAGCTCGGCCACGCGCGCGGCGATCAGCGCAAGGCCGCGCGGGGTGACGAGGTTGGGACCGGGCGGGATCGGCAGCTCGAACTTGGGTTCGAGATGTTCGTCATCGCCTTCGCGGCGAAACGCAACGCTCATGCTTCTTCTCCGTCATCCACGGTCCATTCGGCCAGATCGGGCGCGCTGCCGATCAGCGCGAGGCCGTGGGCAATGGAGGTCAATTCATCGCCGCTGGCAATGCGGCTGCTCCCGAAGCGCCGCTCGAACAAGCCGCGCACCGCCGGGATCAGCGAGGAGCCGCCGGTGAGAAACACATGGTCGATCTGGTCTGCGGCAAGGCCCGCGCGGGCGAGCACGCGGTCCACGCCTTCATCCAGCTCGGCCAGATCGGGGGCGATCCAGCGTTCGAAGTCTGCGCGGCTGACGTCCGCGCTGACCGAGAGGCCCTCCCCCTCGAACGTGAACGCGGCGTGGGTCTGGGCCGAAAGCGCACGCTTCACCGCACCAATCGCTTCGTAGAGGCCATAGCCGAGTTCATGTTCCACCACGGCAATCATGCGGTCGATCGCGGCGGGATCGGTTGCGGCGTGGCGCAGTTTGCCGAGTTGGTCGAGCGTGCGCTTGTTGCGCATCAAGGCAAGGCGCGACCAGTCGCTGAAATCGGCGAAGTGGCCGGGAGGAATCTCCAGCACCTTGTCGAACGAACGATACGTGCCGCGCTTGCCCAGCAGCGGCAGCACGAGCTGGTCCATGATGCGGAAGTCGAAGCGGTCTCCGGCGATGCCCACACCCGCCGAGGCCAGCGGCACGCAGCGGCGCGGCGCGTCCGGCGCTTCCACCCGCACGACCGAGAAATCGCTCGTGCCGCCGCCGAAATCGGCCACCAGCAGCGTGGCCGGTTCGCTGAGCCGCGAGGCAAAGCCATAAGCCGCGCCTAGCGGTTCGTAGACATAGTGGATCTCGCGCCCCAGCCCGGCGAACATCGCGCCGTAGCGCGCGGCTGCGAGCGCCGGATCGGGCCGCGAACCGACATAGCGCACCGGGCGGCCGACCACGATGCGTTCGGGCAGCTGCTTCAGCGCATCCCCGGCATGGGTGGTGAGGTGATCGAGGAAAACACGCCCCAAGTCCTCGAACCGCAGGCGCTTGGTGAAGATCTGCGCATGCTCGAAGGTTGTGCTGGCTGCGACCGACTTGAACGATTGGAGGAAGCGCGAACCTTGCGGAAAGCCGAGGAATTCAGCGATGGCCCACGGCCCTGCTTCATGCGCCAGTCCGCCGCGCACTGCGTCTTCCTGCCAGAAACACAGCGCCGAGCGGAACACGGCGGTAACGGCATCGGGGGCGGCAAATTCCGCAAGATGGACCGTGCCATCGCCTGCCGTGCGCGCGACGACCGAGTTGGTCGTGCCGAAATCGATCCCGACCGCAGGCATAGGCAATGAAGGAGCAGACATGGGAGCAGGGCCTTCAAGAGCGATTCGCAGTGGGGCGTCGCGCCTAGCCTGCGGTTTCCTTTGGCACCACGTTATATTTGCGCACGTCGTCCTGGCTGAGACAATAGCGCGTGGTCTTGTTCGCCGCCGTGGCCACGGCCTGCTGGCGATACATCACTTCAGTGAGCAACTTGCGGCTGATGCCCATGCGGATGAGGAAATCGTTGTCCTCGCTCGCCAGCAACGCGCTGTCCTGCTCGATCTGGCCGATCAGGCGCGTGGTCTCCGCGCTGCCTTCCTCGACCGAAATCTCGATCGTGTCGCGATCACCGGTATGCGTGAACATGTGGACCATGAACACGCCGCCCGGATCGACGAAGCGGCGGTCACCGCCCATGAACACGAAGTTGCAGGCGGAAAAGCAGGTCCAGCCCTTGGGAATGCGGGTCACCATGCCGGGATAGCTGCGGATCACCTTGCCCGCCTGGTTGCCCGCCCGCGCATCGCCGCCGCGCGATTTGATCCAGACTTCCTCGATCCGCTCATCCCCATCGAGCGCGGCCTTGAGGCGCTTCGGCAGGGTAGAATCGATGATGCCATCGGCAATCAGCACATGCTTGCCGTTCCTGTCGGCAGGTGTGAGCGCGATGGCCTTGGCCTGCCCCCAATCGGGCGCGGCGGGACAGGAAGGATTGTCCTTGTCCATCAAGACGGCAGCGGGCTTGGCCGCAACCAGCGCGGTAGCCGCAGCGCCAAGAGCAAGGGTGCGCAGCAGCCTCATGCCATCAGGCCATCAGCGAATAGCGCGCCGAGCCGGGCTTGCGGCACATGCGCTTGTCGGCGTTGGTTTCCTCGCCATTGACGATGATCACGTCGCTGACGGTGATGCACTGCATGCCGCCGCGGTCATTATCATTGCGCGCGACCACGGTAGATGTGCCCGACACGTTCTCGCGCGTTTCCGAGGTCCATGACGAGGACGCACCGACCGGCGGCGGCGCAGCATCGCCGGCTTCGCCGCGCGTCGCCGTGATCGTGGCGTTGGCGGCCTGCTGCTGCTCAGCGGGATCGAGCCGGCAGGCGATGGCGTTGGTGAGCGTGCCCGCCACATCGGCAATGGGGAAATAGCTGGAGACCCCGGCAGAACCCGCTGCGCGGCCCAGACCCTGCCCGATCAGCCCGCCCAGCACCGCCGAGCCTTCGCTCTTACTCTTGCCCTTGGGGCAGCCATCGGAGCTTTTAGACGAGCTTGAGGAGACGCTGGGCAGCGAAGGGATGCTGAACCCGCCGAACTGCGCGGCCGCGCTGGTCGCGACAAGGGCGCCGCTCGAGAGAACGGCGAAGGCCGCGCTGAGCCGGCGGACGGAAGGACGGAACGTGTTCATCACCAATGGCACCCCTGATCTGCGCGCCGCGCCCTGCCCCCTTCGCCGTGGAGACAACCGTAACGCCGCATGGCCTTTGTTATACGGCGAAGGTTGTATCGCCGCTGAACCCGATAGCGGAAATGCCTAGGCAGGGGTGTGATGTGCGTCAATGGCGCGAACATTCCGCCCGGCTCATTTGCACCGGATCGAAAAAGCCAAATTGATTGGGAAAAGGGAAGAATTGGTGGAGCCTAGCGGGATCGAACCGCTGACCTCCTGCATGCCATGCAGGCGCTCTCCCAGCTGAGCTAAGGCCCCACAATTCTTCAGACAAGTGCCGCTGGAGGCACTGCTGCCCGGTGCGTTCGCTCCGGAGGACCGGGCCTTTATGCGAGGCCCGGCGCGCTGGCAACACATTTTTTGCCTGCGCAGATTCGCGGCTGAAGCGCCGTGCGGGAATGCCGCTGGCGCTTCAGCACACGAAGGAAATCAGACTTCCTCGTCCTCGCCGTCGTGGCCGGGAACGCCGAGATCATCATCGCCGCCAAGATCGACGTCGTTGTCGGGCGAATCGGCATCTTCGTCGATGTCGAGATCCTCGTCGGCCAGATCGACGTCGGGCACGGCGTCGGCCTTCTCCTTCTGGATCTCTTCATAGGGGATCGGCTGCTTCGACTTGAGCACCGGCTCCGGCGTCCAGCTGTAGCGGCATTCGACGCAGGTGACCGGGTCGTCCTTGCCCAGATCGTAGAAGCGGGTGCCACACTTCGGGCAGCCATGCTTTGCGCCCCATTCAGGCTTGACCATGCGAAATCCTTAAAACTTGCGCCCGCGACAGTTGGCGGGGACATCAACAGGTTGCTTGATGGGGAGCGGCCCCCATAGAATCAAGCGCGGGGCGCGCCTTGCCATAGGCGCGGGGCGCTGTCAAAAGCGCGCCCGTTCCAGACGCATCAGACCCCGGAAAGACCTGCCACCGTGCATTCAGCCGAAACATCCGCCCCGCGCCCCCGCCGCTTCCGCGCCGCCGGGCCGCTGACCGGCCGGATCCGGGTGCCGGGCGACAAGTCGATCAGCCATCGCTCGATCATGCTCGGCGCGCTGGCGGTGGGCCGCACGCGGGTAACCGGGCTGCTGGAGGGCGAGGACGTGATGTCCACCGCCGCCGCGATGCGCGCGATGGGGGCCACCATCGAACGGCAGCCGGATGGAGCCAATGGCACTGAATGGGTGATCGACGGCGTCGGCGTGGGCAGCCTGCTGCAGCCGAAGACCGCGCTCGACATGGGCAATTCGGGCACGTCGACGCGGCTCCTGATGGGCCTTGTCGCCAGCCATCCGATTACGGCCACCTTCATCGGTGATGCCAGCCTTTCCAAGCGCCCGATGGGCCGCGTGATCGAACCGCTTTCGCAGATGGGCGCCGATTTCACGGCGGCACCCGGTGGCCGCCTCCCCCTCACCCTGCGCGGAATCGCGCCTGCCGTGCCGATCGCCTACCGCCTTCCCGTCGCCTCGGCGCAAGTGAAAAGCGCGGTGCTGCTGGCCGGGCTCAACACGCCGGGCATCACCACCGTGATCGAACCGATCCCCACCCGCGATCATTCCGAACGGATGCTGCGCGGCTTTGGCGCGGACCTCACCGTTGAAGTGGCCGCAGACGGCACGCGCACGATCCGCCTTACGGGCGAGGCGGATCTCAAGCCCCAGACCATCGTCGTACCGGGCGATCCCTCGTCCGCCGCGTTCTTCGTGGTGGCGGCGCTGATCGTGCCGGGATCGGACCTCAGAATCGAGAACGTCGGCCTCAATCCCACGCGCGCGGCGCTGTTCGATGTGCTGCGCGCGATGGGCGGGCAGATCGAGGAACTGGACCGGCGCGAGGTGGGCGGCGAGCCGGTGGCAGACCTGCGCGTGCGGCATTCCGCGCTCACCGGCATTGCCGTCGATCCCGCTGTAGTGCCGAGCATGGTGGACGAATTTCCGGTGCTGTTCGTGGCCGCCGCGCTTGCCAGCGGTCGCACGGTGACGACCGGCCTCGAGGAACTGCGGGTCAAGGAAAGCGACCGCATCTCGGTGATGCGCGCCGCGCTGGAGCTGGCGGGCGCGAGCGTGACCGAGACCGAGGACGGCCTCATCATCGACGGCACCGGCGGTGATCCGCTGCCCGGCACGCCAGACGGCACGACGGTCGCCACGCACCTCGATCACCGCATCGCCATGAGCATGGCCGTGGCGGGCCTCGCCAGCCGCGCCGGCGTGGAAGTGGACGACACGCGGCCCATCGCCACCAGCTTCCCGGTGTTCGAAAGCCTCCTTTCGCAGGCGACTGGCGAATGATCATCGCCATCGACGGGCCGACCGCTTCGGGCAAGGGCACCATCGCCAAGGCACTGGCCGCGCATTACGGCCTGCCGCACCTCGATACCGGGCTGCTCTACCGGGCGGTTGGGCGGCAGGTGCTCCTGAACGGCGGCAACCCCGATGATCCCGCTGACGCGCTGGCGGCTGCCGATTTTCCCGAAGGCCTGCTGGGCGACGATGAACTGCGCAGCGAAGATACCGGGGCACTCGCCAGCCGGGTTTCGATCCATCCGGCGGTGCGCGCGGCGCTGCTGGCGCGGCAGCAGGCCTTTGCCCGCCAGCCGGGCGGTGCTGTCCTCGATGGCCGTGATATCGCGACGGTGATCGCGCCCGAGGCCGAAGCCAAGCTGTTCGTCACGGCCAGCGTGGCCGCCCGCGCGCAGCGCCGCTGGGCCGAGATGCAGAAGCGCGGCGAGACCATGACACGCGAAGACATCGAGGCAGACCTCGCCGCGCGCGACGAGCGCGACCGCAGCCGCGCTGCTGCCCCGCTGCGCCAGGCCGAAGGCGCGGCGCTACTGGATACCTCCGCGCTGCCCATCGATGCCGCCATCGCGGCGGCTATCGCCCTTGTCGAACAGCAGGTTACCGCCCGATGAACATCCCGATGATCAGGCCCGCCCTCACCATCCGCGAATTCAGCGACGAGCTGGCGCAGGCCTTCCACGACATCAACGCCGAGTGGATCGAGGCGATGTTCGTACTCGAACCTGTCGACCGCGAAGTGCTGGAAAACCCGCGCGAGAAGATCATCGCGCCGGGCGGGGTGATCCTGTTCGTCGAGGCCGAAGGGCTGGGCGTGGTCGGCACATGCGCACTCAAGCCCACGGGCGGCGGCGGTTACGAGCTGACCAAGATGGGCGTGCGCGAGACCGCGCGCGGCACCGGCGCGGGCGCTTTCCTGCTGGAGGCGGTGATCCGGCGCGCGGCTGAAATCGGCGCCGATCCGCTCTACCTGCTGACCAACCACACCTGCGAAGCGGCGATCCATCTCTACGAGAAGCTGGGCTTTCGCCACGACGGCGGGATCATGGCCGACTATGGCGCACGCTATGCCCGCTGCGACGTGGCAATGCGCTACGTCAGCCAGAATTAGGCAGCATCATCCAGCTTCCCCGCCAGCGGCGGCTGCGCGATATAGACGTCGACATCGCCGACACCCTTGAGGTTGATCGTGACCGGCTTATCGAAGCCGGTGCGATCACGTGCGCGCAGCCAGGTGATCTCTGAAATCGCGATGCCGTTGGCAGGCGCAGTGCCATCGAGCCGCGCGGCGATGTTCACCGTATCGCCCCAGTAATCATAGGCCATGCGCGTTTCGCCGATCACCCCGCCGACCACCGGACCGCTGTGGATGCCCGCACGCAGCCCCACTTCGACCCCGGCGCTGCGGCCCATTTCAGGCACGCCCGCGATCACCGCACGGGCAAAGGCGATGGCCGCATCCGCGCTGTTGCCCGAAGCCACGTTGCCCCCGGCGATGGCGAGATAGGCATCGCCCACGGTCTTCACTTTCTCCACCCCGAACTGGCGCGCGCAGGCATCGGCGTGGTTGAAGAAGCCATTGAGCATCTCGACGAGGTGGCCGGGCGAGACGCGCTTGGCCAGCGTGGAGAAGCCCACCATGTCGATGAAGATCACGCTGGCATCGGCATAGGAATCAGCCACCAGCAGCCCGCTGCGGATGCGGTCCACCGCCGCGGGCGGCAGCATGTTGAGCACCAGTTCCTCGTTGCGCGCGCGTTCGGCGTCGAGCGAATCCGCCAGCTGGAACGCGGCGCGGCTGGTGCGGCCGACGGCGAGGTTGATGGCTGCCATGATCAACGCACCGCTGCTGAAGCTGAGCGCGGCATAGACCACCGCTGAAAGCTGCGGCTGGCCGCTTGTGATCTGCGCGAACCAGATCAGGAAATCGCAGGCAAGCCAGATCAGGAAGCTGCGCGGCATTCCCGCAAGGGTTACCGCCGCGAACGCCACGATGATGAGCTTGTTGATAACACCAATAACGTGAAGCCCCTGATTGAGGCTGGCGAGATGCTCCATCAGCAGGACATTGATCCTGCCCACAAGGATGGACAGTGCCAGCAGCGCAATGAAATCGATCACCGCATGCCGGACGTAACCGTCCCAGAAAGTCGTGCCGATGTAAGCGCCGCATGTTAAGAGCGCGAGCCCGAGCATGATCGCAAGCTGTGCGTTGTCTACCGACGCCAGGAATATCGGGTTCACGATCGAATAGGCCAGCGCGACGACCATGAAGATCACGCCGTAAAGCCGCACGAACGGCAGGCGCAGCGTGCGCGCGCGTTCGGAATAGCGGCGCTCGGTCTGGTCATCGGCGAAGCGGCTGAACAGCCCCGGCCGGCTCATCGCGATCGCGCTGCCTGATGCATCCGGCACATGTGCCTCCCCTCCTTGACCCCGTGCTCCTTAATCCCCGAACCTTACAGGAAAGACAATAACCCGATCCGGACCAAATAGCGCATTAATACCGCATCTTTGCGTAGGGACTGAAGGCGGGGCGCAGGCTGCCGTTCTCAATGCATGTGGTAAACACCCGGCGCAGGAGCAGGCCATGTTCGAAGAGTTCGAAGGCGTTGAGCATATCAACCAGCGGCGCGCCCGCCGCGTGGGATTTGAATTGCCGGTGCGCTGCAAGCACGGCCTCACCCGGTCAACGGTCATGCTTAAGGACATGACCACACACGGCGCACGGATCGAGGGCATTCCCCGCCAGCGCATCGGCGATACGGTGCTGCTGTTCCTGCCCGAACTGGCCCCGCGCCTGGCCTTCGTCGTGTGGTCGAAGGACAAGACCTCCGGGCTCGAATTCGAAATGCCGCTGCACGAGAACGTATTTGCCAACCTTGTGGCGGATTTCGCCATCGGGCATCTGCAGCGGCTGGAACTTGGCCGACCAGAAGCCGACATGGCGGCACAGGCGAAGCCTGCCGTGCCGCCAGCGCGCCACGCGGCCTGAACCGCCGCGATTTCACCTTGCATCTTCATCGATACCCGCTAAGGGCCAGCGCTTCCGCAGTGAGGGCGCAGGCCCGACGCGGAAATTGAAGAAAGCCGGAGGGGCCCCGCAATACCGCGGATCAGCCAGCGATCGGTTAGATTGATGAAGGACGCTAGGGCCCATGCCGCTTTACGAGCATGTTTTCCTCGCACGTCAGGATCTGAGCCAGGCTCAGGTTGACGCGCTTGCCGCCACCGCCACCGAAATCGTCGAGACCAACAACGGGAAGGTCGTCAAGACCGAGACCTGGGGTCTCCGTTCGCTGGCCTACAAGATCCAGAAGAACCGCAAGGCGCACTTCGTGCTGCTCGACATCGAAGCCCCCGCGGGCGTGGTTGCCGAGCTCGAGCGCCAGACCGCGATCAACGAAGACGTGATCCGCTTCATGACCGTCCGCGTGGACGAGCACGAAGCCGGCCCGTCGGTGATGATGCGCAAGAACGACCGCGAGCGGACCCGCCGCCGCGAACGCGAAGGGGAATAAGCCATGGCTCGTCCGTTTTTCCGCCGCCGCAAGTCGTGCCCGTTCTCGGGCAAGGGCGCCCCTGTCATTGATTACAAGGACGTGCGCCTGCTTCAGGGCTTCATGTCCGAGCGTGGCAAGATCGTGCCTTCGCGCATCACCGCCGTTTCGGCAAAGAAGCAGCGCGAGCTGGGCCAGGCGATCAAGCGCGCCCGGCACATCGGCCTGCTTCCCTACATCGTCAAGTAAGGAGCGCTAACCATGCAGATCATCCTGCTCGAGCGCATCGAGAAGCTGGGCTCCATCGGTGACGTTGTCACCGTCAAGGACGGCTACGCGCGCAACTTCCTGCTGCCCAACAAGAAGGCGCTCCGCGCCAACGAAGCCAACAACAAGGTCTTCGAAGCCAACCGCGCCCGCATCGAGGCCGACAATGCCGCACGTCGCACCGACGCGCAGGCTGAATCCGCCAACGTCGAGGGCAAGGAAGTGGTGCTGATCCGCGCCTCGTCCAACTCCGGCCAGCTCTATGGTTCGGTTTCGGTGCGCGACATCGTAGACGCGCTGGTCGAACAGGGCGCCAAGGTGACGAAGGCCATGGTCGTGCTGGAACGCCCGATCAAGTCCATCGGTATCTCGACCGTCAAGGTTTCGCTCCACCCCGAGGTGAGCGTGACCGTGAAGGTCAACGTCGCTCGCTCGCCCGACGAAGCCGCGCTGCAGTCGCAGGGCGTCGATGTCATCGATGCGATGTTCGATACCGAAGTGGGCGGCTTCACCGAAGCCTATGACCCCAATGCCGAGCCGGGCGAAATCCCGGCCGACCTGCTCGAGGACTCCGCCGAAGCGGACGCCTGAGCCAGTTGATCGAGATCGGATAGCAAGAGGGGCGCCTGGCAACGGGCGCCCCTTTCGTTTTGTGTCCTGTTGTGTCTCGCAAGGTCCGTGCTGGCCAAACGCCAGGCACAATGTCACCGTGGCGGCGTAGGCAAATTTGCTGATAGCCATTCAGGGGTGACGATGACCTACAGCGCAACCAGCGGCGAGTTTCTGATCAACACGACAACCACCGGCAACCAGAAACTGAACGGCATCGAAGCCTTGGCTGACGGACGGTTCGTCGCTCTCTTTTCCGATGCGAGCGATCCTGTCGGACTGGTGCAGAAAGGGCGCTTCTTCAACGGGACGACCGGTGGCAGCGAGGCCGTTTCCGGAGGCAATGAAACGGCGGTGGAACTGGCATCGGGTCGATTCATCTCGGTTCAGACCAGCCCGGCATCCAACGCCATCACCATCCAGTTGCTGGGCCGTTCGCTGGCCACGCTGGGCGATCCGATCGTGGTCACCACCGATACCGCCGGGGGGGAGAAGATCCTGCTTGGCACCGGTGCAGTAGCCCAGCCGGCTGGCGGTTTCGTGGTCGGCTGGATAGCGATTGACGTCCGCGGCACCAGCTTGCCAATATCCTACCAGCAGGCCTTCAGCGCCTCCGGCCAAAGCCTGGGCGATCCGGTCGCCTCGCCCGGTCTGGTGCCCGGTGGCGGCACCGCCTTGTCGGATGGCCGGATCGCATTGTTTGATCCGCACACGCAAGACATCCTGATCTTTGCCCCCAACCTATCCGGCACACCGCAAGTCGTCGCCCTCGATGGTGCGGCAAGCGATGGCGGCAATCCGGAACAGGTGCGCATCGAAGCATTGCGGAATGGCCAATTCGTCGTGCTCTGGGCCGAAGGCGCGGCCGTGACCGGCCCGCTTCATGCGCAAGTTTTCAGCGCGAGTGGCGTTGCGCAAAGCGAAGACATCATCATCGACCAGACGGGTCTGGGCGCGGCCCGGTCGTTTGACGTGGCGATGCTGGCGTCCGGGGATTTCGCCGTGGCTTGGGCCAGGCGCAGTGGCGCCACCGGCAGCGAGATCGCAGTCAAGACCTTCTCTTCCCTCGGCGAGGAGATCGGCTTCCAGCAGGACGTCAACACCACCAGGGCAAGCGATCAATCCGGGCCGATGATTTCGGCGCTTTCCACCGGCGGGTTCGTCATCGGCTGGAACGACCAGAGCCAGACCGGACTGGATACGAGCGGCTCTGCCGTGCGCGGGCGGACATTCGGCTCGAACGCAGGCGTGGTGCTCATGGGAACCGACCGGGCGGACGCGCTGACCGGAACCACGCGGGACGACACGCTCATCGGCCTGGGCGGCAACGACAGGCTGGTGGGCCTGGGCGGCCGTGATACCGCAAGTTATGCCGGAGCCGAAGCGGGCGTGGCGGTTTCGCTGGCGCTCACCACGGCGCAGAACACCGGAGGTGCCGGAACAGACACTCTGACCGGGATCGAAGACCTGGTCGGTTCGCGGTTCAACGATGCGCTGACCGGCGATGCCCGGCGCAACGTGCTGACCGGCCTTGCCGGAGCAGATCGGCTGGACGGAGGCGCCGGGGGTGACCGGCTCGTCGGCGGCGCTGGTGCCGACGTGCTGATTGGCGGCACGGGCGCCGACGTGATGATCGGCGGAACCGGGCGCGACACCTACTACGTCGACAATGTCGGCGATCAGGTGATCGAAAGCCGCGCCATGAGCGCAGCCGGGACTTCGCTCGGCGGAACCGACACGGTTATCTCCACAGTGAGCTTCATCTTGCCGGACTTTGTCGAAGTGCTCAGATTGGCCATGGGCGATTTCTACATCGATGGGACAGGCAACGCCGGCAACAACACGATCATCGGCAACGCTGGCAAGAACGTGCTTGATGGCGCTGGCGGAAACGATCGCCTGACCGGAGGCGCTGACAATGACCTCTTCAAGCTCAACGCCGTCGGCACTGGCGTGACCGTGATCACCGACTTCGCCTCGGGCACGGACATCATCGGCATCAGAAACCCATTTGGCAGCGAGCTTGCCTTCGGCACCGCTGCGACCACCGCAGACCAGCGCCTGATCTACGATATCGAGACGGGCAATATCTACTACGATGCCGATGGTTCCGGCAGTGGGGCGCAGGTGCTGCTTGCGGTCATCGCCAGCAAACCCGAAATCTACGGGTACGATTTCATGGAAATCTAGTTGGGAGAACCGGGCTCCATGCACATTGCGCGGAGCCCGGTTGCCTGCCTCTCACCTCACAGCACGAAGTCTGCCGCTACCAGAGCAGTGCTGCTGGTAACGAGGATCGCGAAATCGGCCACCTTGTCACCGTTGATGTCGGCTTGAACCAGCCACTGATTACCTTGTGCCGAGATGACGAGCGCGCCGTGGCTGCCATTGAAGGCAGAAACGAGCTTGAACGTGCCATCGCCCGCATCGCCGCCGTTGGCATCGATCTTCGCAAGGTCGATGAGATCGTGCTCCGTGCGGGAAAAGTCCGCGATCGTATCCCGCCCGGCCACGGCCGCAGTTGAATCGGTGAGGCTTTCGAACACGAACTGATCTGCACCCGCGCCGCCCTTGAGGCCATCCGCCCCCTGGCCCCCATAGAGCTTGTCGTTGCCAGCGCCGCCCGAAACCCAGTCATTCCCGGAAAGGCCGCGCAGCACGTTGCTGCCATCATTCCCGACCAGTGCATTGGCGAGGCTGTTGCCGACACCCGCAAGGGTAGCCGTCCCGGTCAGGATGAGGGTTTCGACATTGGCGGCCAGCGTGAAATTGACACTAGAAACCACCCGGTCGATGCCTTCGTCGGCGTTCTCGATCACCCGGTCACCCGCGTTGTCGATGACATACGTGTCGTCGGCCCTGCCGCCTGCCATGATATCCGCGCCAAGCCCGCCATTGATATAATTGGCTTCAGCGTTGCCTTCGATGCGATTGGCCAGCGCGTTGCCGGTGGCATTCTTCGCCCCCTCGGTCAGGAACAACTCCTCCAGATTGGCACCGAGCGTGGTGTTCACGGCCGAGTAGACCCGGTCACGGCCTTCGTTGGCATTCTCGATGATCGTGTTGGTGGCCAAGTCCATGAAATAGGTATCATCGCCCGAGCCGCCGACCATCTTGTTCGATCCGCCGCCACCAAAGATGGTGTCGTTGCCATTGCCGCCGGTGAGCAGATCATTGCCGCCGCCGCCATGGATGGTGTCGATCCCGTCACCGCCATTGATGGTATCGTTTCCGTCCATGCCCGACAGGGTATCGCCGCCAGCAAGCCCTTCGATCAGATCGCTCCCTGCCCCGCCGGTGATGGCGTTGGCCTGTAGGTTTCCGGTCAGCCGCATGGGACTGGCACCCCGATACTCGGCATTTTCGAGCTCGGCGGCGAGCGTGTAGGATCCCGTGGCCTGGCTCATGATGAACACCGTATCCACGCCGCCCGCAGGACCGGCCTCTTCCTTGATCACATCCTTGACCGAATCGATCCAGTAGCTGTCATCGCCGCTTCCGCCGAACAGCGTATCGGTGCCTGCGCCGCCGATGAGGACATCGCCGCCACTGCCGCCATAGAGCGTATCGTTGCCGGCTCCGCCTTCGAGCATGTTGGACTGGTTGTTGCCGGTGAGCGTGTTGTCGCTGTCGTTACCCGCACCGTTGACTGCCGATCCGGCCAGCGTCAGGCTCTTGGCACTGGCCGCCAGTTTGACGTTCAACCCTTCTCTCACCGTAACGTTCGGTGCCGCAGCACTGCCCACCAGCGGCGCGGTGCCCGAGCCGGGTGGAGGCAGCGGCATCGTGCCGAGCAGTTCGTTGAGCCAGTAGGTCACTGTCTCGACCCGCGCATTGGTGTTGCCATCCTCGTTGAGGAAGCGGTCCCACTTCGTGTCGAAGCCGATGTGGTAGATACCGTCCATCACGGTATCGATCGCGCTGTCGCCGAGCAGGTAGCTGGCCCCGTGATCGCCCTGGATCAGGTGGAAGCCGGTCTCCACCATGTTCTCGTCATTGCCGTGGGCAGCAAGGAAGGCGGTTGACTGGTTGGCGCGGATCCACTCCGAAAGGTCGTATGTCTCGGCCACGGTGAGGTGCCCGTCGTCCATCGCGCCGGTGGCCTTGATGGCATCGATGATGATGTGATTGAGCTTGTCTGCCGCCGCAGCGCCTTCGCGGATCTGGCTGGCGGAGATGTTGTTCTTCAGCCCCACATCCTCGCCGATCATCTGGATCAGCTGATCGAGCCCGGTGCCGGTGGTGCCCTTCGGCCCGTCATAGGCATAAGGCAGGCCGCCATCAGGCATCGCTCCGTTGGCAGCGAGCGCGGCCTTGTAGTCGTTGATCGAGGCATAGAGCCGGTCCGCGCTGACCGGATCGCCATCGAGCTCCACCCGAAGGCCCTCGGGCCCATTGTTGTCAAAGTAATAGAGGTCAACGGCGTAAAGCCCGGACTTGGCGATATCGATCGTCTTGCTCGTGCCGGTAAATCCGCGCCCGTGGGCATAGCTGGAGAGTTCATCTCCACCCAGCTTGAGCAGGAAGCCATCGTCCGAGCGCACATTGATGAGATGCTGGCCCTTTTCGAGCCAGATGAAGCCCTGCAAGCGCAGGCCAATCGTGTTCATCGCCGTGTCCGCGCCGCCATCTGTCAGCGCGGCCTTGCCATCAAGGAACTGCCCCAGCGTCGAAACTTCCTTGAAGCCGCCGAAGTTCACGGTGGTCGCAGAAAGGTGGAAGTTGGCGGACTTGGTCGCGGTCTGGGCGATCAGATCGTCGATCGAATCGAAGCTGGTGCCACGATCGAACACTTCGCCCTTGAGCCCGGTGCCGGCGCGCGCCGCCGGCTGATCGCCTTCGAACGCAGCGCTTCCAACCCATTCCGCCGGCAAAGCGCCCGAATGGTTGATCGCGCGCAGCTCGAACGGATCGAGGATGCGGTCGTAGACGGCAAGGTTGCCCACTTTGCCATCGAGATAGCTGTCCAGTCGCGACATGTTGCTGCCATCGCGGTTCCAGGTGCCCGCACCCAGCACGAGGCTGCGCGTGTTCGGCCCGAGCCCGCTGGTCGCATCGACTTCCGCCGCAACGCGCTTGCCATTGAGGAACACGCCCAGACCGTCCTGGCCGAACGTGATCGCAAGGGTATATTGGCGGCCCGCCTCGATCGTGACGCCATCGGCCTTGACCCACCAGTCACGGCTGCCGTCCTGCAGCAGGACATAAAGCTCGCCGTCATTGATGAAGGCGGTCATGTCGCCATCGGCGTTGCTGCTGCCATCCTTCGAGAAGATGACGTGGGTGCCGCCATCATCCGGATGGTTGGCCGTGAAATCGACCGCAATGGTGCCTTCAGCCACGCTTGTGGCCGGCGCCTTGCCCAGTTCCACCGCGCCCTTGGTGCCATCATTGTTGGCCATCGAAGCCTTGCTGAACACCAGATTGGGCTTGAGCGAGGCGGCATCGACAACCGCGTGGTCCGAATGGAGCGAGCCCGATTCCAGATCCTTTGCGAGCAGCAGGCTGATCCAGTCCGAGGTGTCGGTGATGCGCTGGTTGGCGTTGCCATCCTCGTTCTCGAAGCGGTCGCCCGAAATCTTGAAGCCGATGTGATAGATGCCATCGGCCACGGTATCGACCGAGAGATCGCCGTAGATATAGTCGCGCCCGCCGTCGCCTTGCGCATAGTGCAGGCCGCTTTCGAACGCGCCTTCGTCGTCGCCGTGAAGCTTTGTCCACTCGTCGAGCTTGTTGACGATGACCCAGCGATTGAGATCGACCATGTCCATCGGATCGAGCCGGTTATCATCGGCAACGCCGGTTTCCTTGATCGCCTGAAGCATGATCTTGGCCATGCCGTCGGCAGCCTTGGCCGCATCGTTGATCTGCTTTTGCGAAATGCGGTGGTTGAGGCCGATATCGTCGAGCAGCCGCTCAGTGATGAGATCGAGCCCGGTACCAGTGGTGCCGTGCGCCTGCGGATCCCCCTTGCTGCTCCCCAGCGTGCCTGCCGCCAATTCGGGCGCCAGCAGGCTATTGAGCCAGTGCGCCGCATCATCCACGCCCGCGCCCCAATAGTTCTGGGGCGACGTGAGGTGACCGTCCTTGATCTCGAATGCGAGACTGTAGAGGCTGCTCAGCACGCGGTCGACGCCTGCATCGCCGAACAGCCGCGTGACTGCGCCTTCGCCCGCAACGCGCTGGAAGCCGGTGGAGGTGCTATCCGTCTCGGCCCCGTAGAGCGCGGAGAACTTGGCCAGCGCGGTGCCGCGCAAGTAGGTGTTGAGCGAGTAGATGTCCGAAGTCGTTATCTCGCCATCATTGGCAAGGCCGAGCGTGCGGATCGCGCTCACGATCAGGCCGTTCATCGCATCGGCCGCAGCCGCGCCTTCACGAATCGCTGCTCCCGATGAGCCCATGTTGAGCCCATAATCGTTTGCAATCAGATCGATGGCACGATCTAGTCCTGTGCCGGTAGTCCCTGTGATCCCCATCGTGCATCTCCTTGCCTTTGGGCCATATGCGCAGAGCATGCCGAAGGACGGTTTAAGTACAATGGCTGCGGGATACCCCTAACGCGTTAACCCAGATGCTTAAAAATTGCGCAGCCAACCGGAATGGACTATTTTGATTTCAACTAAAAAGAGCATTTGATCCCAAGCACTTGGGTAATTATGCTGCGATAAAGTGAGCAGGAGGATGCCTTGAAGCGTGAACATGCCGTCGCAGTTGTGGCACTCCTCATCGGCGTGATCCCGAATAACTCGGTCGGGAAAACTTCCGAAATAATCGGCGAAGCGAAAATCGAACGGGACGAGTGGGGCATCGCGCATGTCTCGGGCAAGACCGACGCCGATGCGATCTACGGCATGATCTATGCGCAGGCCGAAGATGACTTCCCCAGAATCGAGCGCAATTACCTCGTCAGTCTGGGCCGCCTTGCCGAAGCAGACGGCGAAAAGGCGCTGTGGCAGGACTTGCGCCAGCGGTTGTGGGTGGACCCGGCCATCCTTCAGGAAAACTATGCGACAAGCCCCGCCTGGCTGCGCAAGCTCATGGATGCCTGGGCTGCAGGTCTTAACGCCTATCTGGCCGACCATCCCGAGGTTAAGCCCAAAGTGTTGACGCACTTCGAGCCGTGGATGGCGCTCAGCTTCACTGAAGGCAGCATCGGCGGCAACATCGAGCGGATCGCGCTTTCGCAGATCGAGGCGTTCTACGGCCAGCGCAAGGTGGCCATGACCGACGCCGAACTGGGCCGCATCCTGAAGGAACCGGCGGGCTCCAACGGCATCGCCATCGCGCCATCGCGCACCGCCGACGGCCATGCGCTGCTGCTGATCAACCCGCACACCAGCTTCTATTTCCGCGCCGAACAGCAGGTGACGAGCGAAGAAGGCCTCAACGCCTATGGCGCGGCCACGTGGGGGCAGTTCTTCATCTACCAGGGCTTCAATGCCAAGGCAGGCTGGATGCACACCACCAGCGGCATCGACAATGTCGATGAATTTGCCGAAACCGTGGTGCAGCAGGACGGCGCGCCCCCGGCCTACCGGATCAGCAATGCGGTCAAGCCATTCACGGCGCAGACGGTGACGCTGAAAGTGCGGCAGGCGGACGGCGCGCTCAGCGAACGCAGCTTCACCACATATGCCAGCGAACATGGCCCGGTGGTGCGCGAGGAAGGCGGCAAGTGGATCACTGTCGGCCTGATGAACCGTCCGGTCCGCGCGCTGGAGCAGAGCTTTCTGCGCACCAAGGCAGACGATCTGCGCAGCTTCCTGCTCGTCGCCAATCTCAAGGCCAATGCCTCGAACAACACGCTGTTTGCCGACAGCAAGGGCGAGATCGCCTATCTCCATCCGCAGTTCGTGCCCGAGCGGGATGACCGCTTCGATTGGCGCAAGCCCGTGGATGGCAGCAATCCCGCCGCGCACTGGGATGGCCTCCACAGCCTCGGCAGCTTGCCCAACGTGCTCAAGCCGGCGAACGGCTGGGCGTTCAACGTCAACAATGCGCCGTGGACGGCTGCGGGGCCGGACAGCCCCAAAGAGACCGAGTTCCCGCGCTACATGGACCAGGCCGGGCAGAATGCGCGCGATGCGCATGCGCGCGCCGTGCTGGAGGGTCGGCGCGATTTCACGCTCGATAGCCTGATGGCCGCCGCCTACGACCCTGCCCTCCCCGCCTTCGATCGGCTGCTTCCCGCTCTGTTTGCCGCACACGAGGGCGCCCCAGATGCGAAACGCGACGGGCCGATCGCGCTGCTCAAGGGCTGGGACCACCGCTGGAGCCTGTCCTCCACCGCCACCAGCCTCGCGGTCGGCTATGGCGAGGCGCTGTGGGCGCGCGTTTCCGCGCAGGACGATGGCGACGAGGAAAGCCTGTGGGAGCGGATGAACAATCGCATCACCGATGCCCAGCGCCTTGCCGCGCTGGACGATGCGGTGAACCGGCTCGTCAGCGATTTCGGATCGTGGCAGGTGCAGTGGGGCGTGCTCAATCGCTATCAGCGCAATGACGGCGCGATCACGCAAACCTTCGATGATGCCAGGCCAAGCACGCCGATCCCCTTCGCCAGCGGCAACTGGGGCAGCCTCGCCTCGTTCGGCGCGGCCCGCTATCCGGGCACGAAGCGAATGTATGGCACCAATGGCAACAGCTTCGTCGCGGTGGTGGAGTTCGGCCCCAAAGTCCGCGCCCGCGCGGTGAGCATCGGCGGGACCAGCGCCGATCCCGCCTCGCCCCATTTCGGCGATCAGGTGGACCGCTATGCCCGCGGCGACTTGCGCGAGGTGTGGTTCTATCCGGAAGACCTCAAGGCCCACGTCGTATCGAGCAAGGTGCTCACCCGCATGCGCGAGGTGCCCTGAGCCCCTGACTTCCCGCCTCTGACTTCCCAAGGACACACCAGACGGTTACGCTTGGCCGGATGGACCACATCGCCACAGTGCTCGACGCGCTTTCGCGCATCCACACCACCTCGGTTGCGCGGCTGCGCGCGGATGTGATGGCCTTTGCCGCCGATGGCACACTGCCGCCGCCAGCGCGCCGCCATGACGGCAGCTATTGCTACCCGGAACTGCGCATCCACTTTGCCGGGGAGCCAAGCACCGAGCCGACCGGGCATTCCTTCGGCCGCCTCTCGCAAAGAGGCACCTATGCCTGCACGGTGACGCGGCCCGCGCTGTTTGCCGATTACCTTGCCGAGCAACTGGCGATCATCATGCAGGGATTCGACGTGACCGTGGAAGCCGCCGTCTCGCGCCAGGAAATCCCGTTTGCCTATGTGCTGGATGGCGCGCTCGGTGCGCAGATGGGCAGCGTGGGGCCGCAGGAACTGGCGCGCCACTTTCCCGGCGCGGAGCTTTCCCACATCGGCGACGAGATCGCGGACGGGGAATACAATGTGGGCGATGGCCCCCTCCCCCTTGCGCTGTTCGACGGACTGCGCACCGATTTCAGCCTTGCGCGGCTGACGCATTACACCGGCACCCCGGCCGAGGACTTCCAGCGCTACATCCTCTTCACCAACTACCACCGCTATGTCGATGAGTTCGTCGACTGGGCGGCGGGGCAGCTCGGCACCGGGGAATACACCGCGCTTTCCGGCGCGGGCGGATTGCACCTGACCGAACCGACGGAGAATGCCCGCGCCCGCATGTCGGACACCGCGTGGCGGCGGCACCAGATGCCCGCCTATCACCTCGTCGCGCCAGACCGGAGCGGGATCACGCTGGTCAATATCGGCGTCGGCCCCTCCAACGCCAAGACGATCTGCGACCACCTCGCCGTGCTGCGGCCCGAAGCGTGGCTGATGATCGGCCACTGCGGCGGCCTGCGCCCCACGCAGAAGATCGGGGATTACGTGCTCGCCCATGCGTACCTGCGTGATGACCACGTGCTCGATCCGGTGCTGCCGCCCGAAATCCCGATCCCGGCCATCGCCGAAGTGCAGGTGGCATTGGCACGCGCGGCGGAGATCGTCAGCGGTGCGGGCGGATCGGACCTCAAGCGGCGGATGCGCACAGGCACGGTCGTCACCACCGATGATCGCAACTGGGAACTGCGCTATTCGCACTCCGCCAAGCGCCTGAGCCTGAGCCGCGCGGTGGGCATCGACATGGAGAGCGCGACCATCGCCGCACAGGGCTACCGCTTCCGCGTGCCATACGGGACGCTACTGTGCGTCTCGGACAAGCCGCTCCATGGCGAACTGAAACTGCCGGGACAGGCCAACCGCTTTTACGAGGAAGCGATCTCCAGCCACCTCGCCATCGGCACGACGGCTTGCGCGCTGCTGCGAGCGGAGGGCGCGAAACTCCACAGCCGCAAACTGCGCGCGTTCAACGAACCGCCGTTCCGCTGAGGCTGCTGCCGCTTAGCGCGTCTTCGCAGCCGCCGCCTTCAGCAGCGGAACGGGATCAACAGCAACAACCCCCGGCGTCGCAGCCGCGAAATGACGCAGCCAATAGCCGTGGCCCGCGCCGTAGACGACCAGCACGCGGTCTCCGGGCTTGGCGACGGACAGCAGCTTGCCCCAGATCTTGGCATTGCGCAGATACCACATGGCGTTGAGATCGGCGCCGGTCTGATTGTCGTGATCGCCGATGCGCAGCCACGTGTAGTAGCCAGCCATCGTGGTGTAGATCGGATCGGTGTTCACGCGCACCAGCAGGTCGGCGACGCTTGCGGATTTCTGATCGGCCTCGAACTTTTCCAGCACCGGCTTCAGTTCGGCGTTGGGGCCATCAATCAGGGCCTGCTGGCCAAACTTCTGCGCGGCTTCCTGCAACTTGTCATAGGAGAAATAGTCTGGCTCGCCTTCCGCAGGCTGCTCGTCGATCCCGCTGACGATCGGCAGCTTGGCAAGGCCCGCGATGCGGAACGCGATCTGATCGATCTCGTTGGCGGCCGTCAGCAGCTTGGCAGGTGTGAACGCGGCATAAGCCGATACCGCCAGATCGGGGGCCTTGCTTTGCATCTCGACCATGACCCGCGTGGGTTTGAAGGCAAGCAGCGCCTGCCCCACCGCATCCAGCTGGCGCTGCTTGTCCGGAGTCAGCACGCTATCGACCTGAACGTTGTTCACATCGAGCCCGGGATTGCCGAAATGATAGGCACCGAGGATCATCACCTCGACCGGCGTCGGCGCGGCATACGCGGGAACGGCAAGGACAAGCGAGGCCAGCAAGGCAAACGGGGTTTTCATGGTGTGGTCCTTCATCGGTCTGGCGCGGGAGTAGCACCGAGCTTGCCCCCACACCATGTTTGGCGGTATTCCTTCCCGGGAGCCATTGGCCCTTACCAGCCGCAATCCTGCCCCTTGTTCTGCTTCTCCAGCCACTTTTGCAGCGGGGCGAAGTAGCGGATCATCGCCTTGCCGCTCATTTCACGGCTGCCGGTGAAGGCTTCTAGCGCATCGGGCCAGGGCTTGCTTGCGCCCATGCTCAGCATGGCGTTGAGCTTCGCGCCGACCGCCTTGTTGCCATAGAAGCTGCAGCGGTGGAGTGGGCCTTTCCAGCCGGCTTCGCGGCACGCCGCTTCATAGAACTGGAACTGGAGCACGCGGGCAAGGAAGTAGCGCGTGTAGGGCACGACCGCGGGAATGTGGAACTTCGCGCCGGGATCGAAGGCATCCGCCGGGCGCTCGGCAGGCGGGACGAGGCCCTGATACTTCAGGCGCATCTGGTTCCACGCCGCTTCATAGTTGTCGGGCTTGATCGAGCCATCGAACACGCCCCAGCGCCAGCGATCGATCAGCAGGCCAAAGGGCAGGAACGCAACCTTGTCCATCGCCTGACGCAGCAGGAGGCCGGTGTCCTTGTCCGCCGCGGGCACCTTGTCGCGGCCCATCAGGCCGATCTGGACGAGGTATTCCGGCGTGATCGAGAGCGCCATCGTATCGCCGATGGCTTCGTGGAAGCCGTCGTTCGCGCCTTCCATGTAGTAGCGAGAGGTCTGCGCGTTATAGGCGCGCTGGTAGTAGTTGTGGCCGAGTTCGTGGTGGATCGTCACGAAATCATCGCCATTGACCTTGGTGCACATCTTGATGCGCAGATCGTCCTTGTTGTCGATATCCCACGCGGAGGCGTGGCAGATCACTTCGCGGCCCTGCGGCTTCACGATCTGCGAGCGCGCCCAGAAGGTTTCGGGCAAAGGCGCAAGGCCGAGCGAGGTGTAGAAGCCCTCCCCCGCCTTCACCATCTTCACCGCATCATAGTCCTTGGCGACGAGCAGTTCGCCGACATCGTAGCCGAGATCGCCCGAACCCTTTGGCGCGACGACATCGTAGATATTGCCCCATTCCTGCGCCCACATATTGCCGAGGAGATCGGCGCGGATCGGGCCGGACTTCTGCTGGACGCCTGCGCCGTATTTCTCATTGAGCTTGCTGCGGGTGTAGCAGTGGAGCTGGACATAGAGCGGGCGAACCTCGTTCCAGATCTTTTCCGTCAGCGCGGCGAAGGCAGCCGGGTCCATGTCGTAGTTCGAACGCCACAGCGCGCCGGTATCGGCAAAGCCCAGCTCCTGCGCCCCGGCGTTCGAGAGGGCGACCATCTTCGCGTAGTCGTCCTTCATCGGCTTGCCGACGCTGTCGTGCCACGAAAGCCACATTTCCTTGAGTTGATCGGGATTGCGACTGGTGCCCATCGCTTCCTCGATATCGCTACCGTTGATGGCCGCGCCGTTCAGCGTGCCGTGGCCTTTGCCGTAGAGGCCCTGAATGCGCGCCTGCCGCGTGCCGAACTCTTCCGCCGCGCCCGGGGTGGTGGGCACCGGGCTGGTGATCTGGGTGCGCATCATCACCAGCTTGCGCTGGTCTTCCGCCGTCAGACCGGGGACTTTGGCCATGCGCGCGGCCTCGGCGGCAGTCTTGACCATCAGCGTGTTGAATTCGGCGTTGGAGGCCGCAAACAGCGCCTCGGTATCGTCGGTGATGTTGGTTTCATAAACCCACTGGGTGCGGCCAGTGCGCACGGTCTGATCGAAGTAGCCCTGATCGGCGGCCTTGATCCAGGCCTGCGCCGCAGCCGCATTCGGGGCAGCATCATTCAGGGCAGCATCGGGGGCCTGCTGGGCCAGCGCAGGCGCGGCAACGAGCGAAGCCGCGAGCGCGGCAAGCGAAACGAGGGTTTTCATGAGGACTGGCTCTCCGGACGGTGCGACTGGGCCGCATTCCTGCCGGCCCTTGCCGCCACCGATACCCGCCCCGGAAGCCGCGTCAAGCAGTAAGAAATGAAACCAGTTCGGCGCCAAACGCGGGTTCTGTCACGCTGCTCATGTGCGTCCCGGGGATGACCGCGCGGCGGGCATCGGGAAGCGTGGCCGCGAGGCGGTCGGCGCTGCCGTTGTCGTTGTCCTTGTCACCGCATAGGACCAGCGTGGGCATGGTTATGGCGGATAGCGCTTCGGGCGCGGTATCTTCCATCGTGCCCAGAAGCAGGCGCGCGGCGGCGGGATCGGTGCCCATCGTCTTCAGGAATTGCTGCGCGGCATAGGCCGGATCACCGGGACGGATCGCGGGGAACCGGTCGAGCATATCGAGGAAGAACTGCTGGCGGCGCGCCCATCCCGCCAGGCCTTCAAGGCCCATGCCGGACAACACGAGACGGCGCGGGCGCACACCGGCGATGACCGCGCGGGCGCTGGTGCGCGAGCCGAGCGAGAAGCCGACGAGGTCGTAATCCGTCAGCGCAAGATGCGCGATCAGGGCTTCGAGATCGCGCGCGAGCACATCGGGCGGATAAGCGGCGGGATCATGCGGCGCGGCGCTCGCCCCGTGGGCGCGCAGATCCGGCATGAGGCAGTGGAACCCGGCCGCAGCGAGCTGCGCGGCGGTGCCGAACTTGACCCAGTTCACATGGGCATTGGAAAACAGGCCGTGGAGCAGGATCACCGGCCTGCCGCCGCCGCCTTCCGGCCCCATCCGGTGCAGCGCCAGCGGCGCGCCGTCGAAGCCGGGGTAGGTCTCGCTCACTGAGTCAGCAACCGGACGCCAGAGACCATCAGCACGGCGGCGAGCGCGGGGCGCAGGACATGATCGGGCGAGCGCGTGGACAGCATGCTGCCGATGATAGCACCGGGCAGCGAGCCGACAAGCAGGCTGGCAAGGAGGCCAAAATCGACATCGCCGATGATCCAATGACCGAAGCCCGCGACCATCGTCAGCGGCACGGCATGGGCAATATCGGTGCCGACGATCTTCGCGACGCGCAGCGCAGGGTACAGCATCAGCAGCACGGTGACGCCGATGGCCCCCGCACCGACCGAGGTGATCGAAACCGCAACGCCGAGCAGCGCGCCGAGCATGACGGTGGGGATGAACGCCTGACGATCATCCAGCCGTTCGTGCTGCTTGGCCATCACCGCCAACTGCTTCTGGAACAGCGTGGCGATGGACGTGACGACCAGCATCCCGCCGAGGCAAGTAAGGATGAGGTGGCTGGAATCCTTGCTGAGCTTGCCGAAGTCCGAAATCAGGATCAGCGTGACGACTGCCGCAGGGACGCTGCCCAGCGCAAGGCGGCGCATGATATGCCAGTCCACCGTCTCGCGCTTGCCGTGGACGGCGGAGCCCGCGGTCTTGGTAATGGAGGCGAACAGCAGATCGGTGCCGACAGCCGTTCCGGGCGCAATGCCGAACAGCAGCACGAGAATGGGGGTCATCAGCGAACCGCCGCCCACCCCTGTCAGCCCGACGAGAAAACCCACCAGCAGGCCGGCGACGCCGTGCAGCAAATCGAAATGGGCCAGCATGGCAATCCCCCGGCAGGTCCCGTGGTCGGGTCCCTTTCGTGCGCGGGGAGGATTAGAGCGCCGCACGCGCGGCGGCAATGCAAGAATGTCTATCGGCGCGCTTGGAAATCCTTCGCGCGCCGATAGAGGAAAAGTCAGCCCTTCTTGAGGTGGCGACGGCCGAGCAGTTCGGCGATCTGCACCGCGTTGAGCGCGGCGCCCTTGCGCAAGTTGTCAGACACGCACCACAGCGAGAGGCCGCTGTCCACCGTCGGGTCTTCGCGCACGCGGCTGATGAAGGTCGCGAAATCGCCGACGCATTCGATGGGCGTCACGTATCCGCCGTCCTCGCGCTTGTCGATCAGCATGACGCCGGGGGCTTCGCGCAGGATATCCTGTGCCTGGGTGGCGGAGATTTCTTCCTCGAACTCGATGTTGATCGCCTCGGAATGGCCGACGAACACGGGGACGCGCACGCAAGTCGCGGTCAGCTTGATCTTGGGATCGAGGATCTTCTTGGTCTCGGCGACCATCTTCCATTCTTCCTTGGTCGAGCCATCATCAAGGAAGCTGTCGATGTGCGGGATCACGTTGAAGGCGATCTGCTTGGTGAACTTGCGCGGCTCGATCGGATCATTGACGAAGATCGCACGGCTCTGCTCGAACAGTTCGTCCATGCCTTCCTTGCCCGCGCCCGAGACCGACTGATAGGTCGCCACGACAACGCGCTTGATCTTGGCGGCATCGTGCAGCGGCTTCAGCGCAACGACCATCTGCGCGGTAGAGCAGTTGGGGTTGGCGATGATGTTGCGCGCCTTGTAGCCGTCGATCGCATCCGGGTTCACCTCGGGCACGATCAGCGGCACGTCGGGGTCCATGCGGTAGAGCGAGGAATTATCGATCACAACACAGCCCGCCGCCGCCGCGCGCGGGGCGTGAACCTTGGTGGCCGTGCTGCCGATGGCGAACAGGGCGATATCCCAGCCGGTGAAATCGAAGTTGTCGATGTTCTGGACCTTGAGCATCCGGCCCGTCTCACCGAACTCGATCTCGCTGCCCTGCGAGCGCGAGGAAGCCAGCGCCGCGATCTCGTCGATCGGGAACTCGCGCTCGGCGAGGATATTGAGCATCTCGCGCCCGACATTGCCGGTCGCGCCTGCGACCACTACCCGGTAACCCATTGCATTCTCCTTGCGGCGGCCTTGCGGCCCCATCCGGTTAGCCCTCTCCCCTTCAGGGGAGAGGGTTGGGAGAGGGGAACTTGCGCGCCCCTTTCCCCTCTCAACTGCGGCTAAGCACTTCGTGCCAAGCCTTCGTATCTCTCCCCTGAAGGGGAGAGAGCATTTCAGTTCCCGCTACCCACACCGTGACGGTCGAGGAAGCGGAATACGGTTTCGTAGAGATGCTTGCTGACCTTCGGCCCGCCGATGCGGTGGGTGAAGCCGGGGTAGAGCATCATTTCGAACGGCACGGCCTCACCTTGCAGCTTGCCGATCAGCGCGGTCGAGTTTTCGAACACCACATTGTCGTCGGCCATGCCGTGGATCAGCATGAGCGGATCCTTGATCTTCGCGGCATCGGCGAGAGCGCCCGCAGTTTCGTAGACCTTGGGCTCCTTGGTGGGATCGCCAAGGTAACGCTCGGTGTAGTGCGTGTCGTACAGCTCCCACCGCGTGACGGGCGCGACAGCCACGCCTGCGGCCCATTCGCCGGGATGTTTTTCCAGCATCTTCAGCGTCATGTAGCCGCCATAGGACCAGCCGAAGGTGCTGACCCGCGCCGGATCGACATAGGCGAGCGATTTGAGGAAGCGCGCGCCCGCCAGTTGGTCGGCCACTTCGACCGAACCCATCGCCCGGTTGATGGCGCTTTCGAAGGCCACCCCGCGATTGTCCGAACCGCGCCCGTCGATGGCGAAGTAGATATAGCCCTTGTCGACAATCGCCTGCGCCAGCGCGCCCTGCCAGCCCTTGCTGACGACTTGCGCGTGCGGGCCGCCGTAGTGGTAGGAGAACACGGGGTAGCGCTTGCCCGGCTCCAGCGGCGGGGTGATCATCATCCAGTGCAGCGGAGTGCCATCTTCCGCCGGGATCGTGCCGAATGCAGTGGTGCGGTGGCTGGCGAGGAACGGCGCATATGGATGCGCGCCCTCAACCCGGTTTTCCTCGATCCACGCGAGGCGCTTGCCCGATGCGTCCGCAAGGTAGGATTGCGGCGGCTGGGCATCGGCGCTGCGGGTGATGACGAGGGTCTGGCCCTTGCGGTCCATCGCGGCGCTGTTGTGGAAGGCGGGATCGGTCAGCCGCTCCAGCTTTTCCGGCTGCTTCAGATCGAGCGCATAGACTTGCGGCGCAAGCACATCATCGCGCGTGCCGACGAAGGTGACGCGGCCCGCCTTCTGATCGACACCGACAAGATCGGTGACGACCCACGGCCCCTTGGTCAGCCGCTGCCACTGGCTTTCAAGGTGATGATTTTCCTCGAAGCGATAAAGATGCCCGAAGCCATCACGCTCGGACCACCAGATCAGGCTGCCATCGGCGAGGAAGCGGTAGGCATCCGAAAGGTTGATCCAGCTGCCCTCGGCCGCCTTTTCGGTGAACAGCGCTTCAGCCTTGCCCGTGGCGGGATCGACCTTGAGCATGTCAAGCCGGGTCTGCGCGCGGTTCTCACGCTGGACATAGAGCGTCTTACCATCGGGCGCCCAATCGACGCGGGCGAGGTAGATGTCCTGATCCGCACCAAGATCGACCTGCACCCGGCTCTGCCCGTCCGCGCCGATCACCCACAGCGAAACTTCGGCATTGGGCGTGCCGGCGGCGGGATAGCGCTGCTCGAAGGTCTTGGTGCCGTCCGCGCCGATGGCCGCGCGGGTGACGGTGCCGACTTTGGCCTCGTCGAAGCGCTCCACCGCAAGGCGGCTGCCATCGGGCGACCACCAGTAGCCCTTGAAGCGGTTCATTTCCTCCTGCGCGACAAACTCGGCCTCGCCCCAGTGGACGGTGGCGGAGGTTTCAGCGGGCGTGATCGCCTGCGCTTCGCTGCTGCCATCGACCGGGCCGACAAAGAGCCGCCGCTCGCGCAGGAACGCGACGTGCGCGCCCTTGGGGCTGAGCGAGGGATCAAGCTCGCCGCCCTTGGTGCCCGAAACCTTGCGCACCGAGCCATCGAGGCCCGCAAGCAGCAGATCGCCATCGATGGGGACGAGCACGGCCTGGCTGTCTGCGGTCCATTCGTAGCTGACGATACCCTTGAGATCGCCGATGCGCTGGCGCTCGCGCTGCATCTTCTCGGTCTCGGAAAGCTCGCGCCCCGAAGAGAGCTTCCGCGAATCGACCAGCATCCGCCACTGGCCCGCATTCCGATCAAAGCCCCACAAGTCGTAGCGCTCCCGGTCGTCCGGGCGGCTGCGCAGCACGGTGACATAGCGGCCATCGGGCGAAAGCTTCACCGCGCGCGGGACCGGCCCGGCGAGGCTGGGGCTGGCGAAGACACGCTCGAGGGTGAGCGCGCCAGTGTCCTCTGGCGCTTGCTGGGATGCGGTCACGGCGGTTTCCTTCGGCTCGGCGGAAAGGACAGGGGCTGCGGGAAGCAGGGCGCTGGCTGCAAGCAGGAAAGTCAGCAGTCGCATGGCGGCCGTGTCCTTGGTGAGCTGGAAAAAGAGAGAGGCAAAACGAAAAGAGGCGCCCCGGCGGTTCTGCCGGGGCGCCTCTTGAAGCACGCTGCGGTGCCCCAGGCGGTGGGCTATGGAGCCCGCCCCGGTCAGCTTTCCGTGGTGGTTTTAATGTTCTTGCGCTCGGCAATACGCGCCGACTTGCCGGTGCGGCCACGCAGGTAATAGAGCTTGGCACGACGCACCACGCCGCGGCGGACCACGGTGATGCTGTCGATGTTGGGCGAGTAAAGCGGGAACACGCGCTCCACGCCTTCGCCGAACGAGATCTTGCGAACGGTGAAGTTCGAGCCAAGACCACGGTTCGAACGCGCGATGCACACGCCTTCGTAGGCCTGAACGCGGGTACGCTCGCCTTCAACGACGCGCACGCCAATGCGCACGGTGTCGCCCGCGCGGAATTCGGGGATGGTCTTCTTCGCCTTGAATTCGGCGATGGTTTCAGCTTCGATCTGCTGAATGATGTTCATGACTAATCGTCCTGCACTTCACGCTGCGCGCCAGAGGCAGACTGGACCCGAACGCCGGTGTGGCGCTCCCAAAGGTCCGGCCTGCGTGACCGGGTATCGTCTTCAGACCGGCGTTTCCGCCATGAAGCGATTTTCGCATGATCCCCCGATCGCAGCACTTCAGGGATCGTGCGCCCTTCCCATTCCTGGGGTCGGGTATAGTGCGGATATTCAAGGAGGCCGTTCTCGAACGACTCCTCTGCCCCGCTAGAAGCCGCGCCCATTACGCCGGGAAGCAGCCGAATGCAAGCATCGAGGAGCAGGAGCGCGGCAGGCTCCCCGCCGGAAAGCACGATATCGCCGACGGAGACTTCCTCCACGGCGCGCCCTGCGAAGATGCGCTCGTCAAAACCCTCGAACCGGCCGCACAGCAGGATGACGCCGGGGCCATCCGCAAGTTCGCGCACACGGGCCTGCGTAAGCGGACGCCCACGCGGTGTGAGCGCGATGACGGGGCGGTCCTGCCCCCCTTCCCGCGCATGGTCGATAGCCTTGGCCAGCACATCGACGCGCAGCACCATCCCCGCGCCGCCGCCTGCGGGGGTGTCATCCACGGTGCGGTGCTTGTCGGCCGCGAAATCGCGGATCTGGACGGCATCGAGCGCCCACTTGCCTTCCGCCATCGCGCGGCCGGCAAGGCTGATGCCCAGCGGGCCGGGAAACATCTCCGGATAGAGCGTGAGGACGGTGGCGTGGAAGGTCATGAGTTCCCCCTTCCCCAAAGGTTGGCGAGCGTCAATTTAAACCCGCCCGGTCAAGCCCCCCGATCAATCCCTTCAAGTCACTCCTGCGCCGTCCACAGCGCCTGCATGTTGGCACCGATCTGGCTCTGCGGCAGCGAGCGGGCGTCAGCGCTGCTGGCCTCTTCCTCGTTCACATCGGCGCGCACCGCAGCGAACGCATCCTCCAGCGAGGTGCCGCGCGTTCCCGCGCGGCGAATGAACGCCTCACCGAACACGGTGGTGTCGCGCTTGTCATCGCATCCGAACGAGGTGCGATCAGCGGCGCTGGCGGTGAGCAGGATCGTCTCGGGGGATGCCAGCGGCTTGATCCAGCTGCCCGAATAGCACGCCGAGACGACAACCATCCGGCGCCCGATCTTCGCCTTGCGCAAGGCATCGGCAAGGAAGCGGGCGGTGATCGGCTGCAGCCGGGTATAGCCCGGAAGATCGGTTGAAAGCGCGCCATCGCGGCTGCCGTGCGAGGCGAGGTAGAGCACGACGAGATCCCGCTGCGGATCGGCGCGCCGGCCGATTTCCCCCAGCACGGCGGCCAGATTGGTGCGATTGGCCAAAGGCAGGCGGCTCAGATCATCCGCGCTGTTGGAAAGCACGGCGGCGCCGCTCCCTGGCCCGAACCGCTCGGCAAGCACTGCGCCCGCCTTGGCCGCCTCACGCCCGAAAATTCGCTGCATGCCGCCAGCGGCAACCCCCACGACATAAGTGCGCGGCCCAGCGCCAGTGCGTTCGGGAAGCCGGGCCAGCGCGGCCGAGAGCAGCGCAGGCTGTGCGATCCACAGCTGCTCGGCGTCGATTTCGGTCGGGCGCGGCGTATCTTCGCGCTCCGCCGCATAGCGGATCAGCGCGCTCTCGCCCTGACGCCAGCCCAGCGCGGCGGTCAGCACCAGCGCGGCGGCGAGGCTGGCACGGGCCTTGTCTGCAGGCAGGTGCCAGCCGGAGGAGGAAACAGCGAAGCGCACCGCCGCAATCACGGCCAAGGCGGGCACGAGGTAATCCGCCCAGAGATCGTCATCGGGTGCCAGTTGAAAAAATGCTGCCTGACAGAGCAGTCCGATCGCCGTGATCAGCACAAACCCGAAAGCAAACCTTAGCGCATCTGCGGCTTTGCCCAGCAGCCCGGCAGCCAGCAGGCCCGCCATGACCGCGAGGCCAAGCTGCGCCAGCGGGCGGGCGAGCTCATAGTACCAATAGGCCCGGTCCGGACTAGCCAGCTTGATAGCCAGATAAGCCCCGAGCCAGAGCGAGGCCAGAGCGCGCGGATCGCCGGGAACCCGCCACAAGCTCACCCGCTGCAGCGTGAGCAAGCGCACGGCAGTGCCGGAGAGTGTGCGGATGGACGGGCTCGCCATATCTGCAGGGTTAACCGCAGCGCGTTAAGATAGCTTTGCCTCCCGTCCTGACCGCTTTGGCCAGGGGAGCCGGGACAGCGGCTGCCAGGTCATTCGAAGGGTTCGGTCAGGCGCGCATCGCCATTTCGCCGGGCCAATGCCAGCCCAGCCCAGCCTAGCGCAAGGCCAAGCCCGAGGAAGAGCGCTGCTGCGGCCAGTCCCATAAGGCCGAACCCTATCGCCATGCCGCAGGCATCCGTGCCGCACCGGCTGCCGGGGGTGAGCAGGGTCGATACGATCACAAAGAGCGACGGCACGGCGAGCAGGACCGGAAACGGCAGGCTGACGTACCACAGGATGCGGCGGCGGCTCAGATCAGTCCGCCAACGTCCGAGGCAGAAGCCAAGCAGCATCGGCAGGATCAGGCCGAGGAAGAGCAGCGGGAGGATCATCAGACCGTCCAGTTCTCGACCCTGAGCCCCGGAACATCGGCGAAATCTGCTTCGTTGTCGGTCACAACGATGAGATCGTGCGACAAAGCATGGGCGGCGATCAGGCGATCATAGCTCGCACGTTTGAACGGGAGCCTCGCATAGGCCTCCGCCGCTTTGAAGTCGAAATCGAGCACTGGCACTTCCTCGACAAAGGCGCGGAGTTGCTCGGTCGCAGGCGGCTTCTCGTTCGCCGAGCCATAGGCAACTTCAGCATAGCAGATCGACGAGGTCACGATGTCGCCTGCCTCGCATTGCGAGGCGCGAACATACACGCCTTCGTCGTTGTTCATGACCAGCGCGATGATGACATTGCTGTCAAGAAGGTACTTCATCCCTTGTCCTCAGAGGCTCCGAAGCTGCGCAGGGGGCGTTCCTCAAACACACGGTCCTCGCGCCGGATCGGCTTGAGGCTGGTGGCTGACCCGGCCACCTTGGCGATATTGAACATGCGCTTGGGTTGCTCGACCGGCTCATAGGAGAGGAACTGGCCGTCTTCGACCAGAAGCTCCATCTCCATCCCTGCCGCGAGCTTGGTCCCGGCGGGGATGCGCACGGCAAGCGAGTTTCCCGACTTGAAGACCTTTGTCCGGTGGCGCTGCTTATCGATGACTTTCATCCATGGCGCGGATCCGAAGACTCGCCCAAGGGTGAATTTCTTTCGTTCTTCAGCGACTTTGTCATCCTTCGCCATGACAACCTCCGTATATACATATTGTATATACGGACTTCGTGCCGAAATCAATCCTTCCCCTCGAACGCAAACCCCAGCGATTGCAGCGTGATCGGCTTCGTCGGCGCAAGCAGCACGGTGCCCTTGATACTGCCTTTCTCGCACTGCCACGTGAAGGTGCCGCTCATCGCGCCCTCGGCAGAGATGGGCGTGATGCTCTCGCAAGTGCCCGACTTTGCCTTGGTTTCCGCCAGCACCTTGGCCCAGTTCGCCGCCGTGCGGTCCATCGGGAAATTCATCGAAGTGCGGCCTTGCAGCGCGTCGATGTTGCCGGAAGTCCAGACCATCTGCGCAGCAGTGTAGAAGGCGGCGAGGTCGGGCGAGACGGGTTCCACCCGCTTCACCAGCACGCCTTTGGCAGTGAGCAGCGCGGCGATGTCCCACACCGGCTGGCTGGGGCCGGAATAAGTGCGGTTGGTCAGCGCGAAAAGCGCGGCGCCATATTCGGGGAGCACCATCACGTGGCTGCCATAGCCCGGATACCCGCCGCCGTGGGCGAGGACTGTGCCGTAGTTGCAATCGGTGATGACACGCCAGCCCATGCCGTAGGCGGTCGCGCCGGGGCACTGCTTGTCACCATCGGTGGCATAGCGGTGAAACAGTGCCGCATGGTTCGCGCCGCGCGCGATCTGGCGGACGGTGGCGCGCTTGGCGGGGCCGGTGTCTGCGCCATCGCGCGGGGGCCAGGCGGACGAGATGAAGCCGAGCCACTTGGCATAGTCGGCCGCGCTGACTTCGAGGCCGCCCATCGCATTGAACGCGCCGTCCTTCATCGTCGGCTCCTCGGCCCACGCATCGTTCTCCCAGCGGTAGCCGATGGCGCGCTTGTCCTTCGGGTGGGCGAGGACATCGAAGCCGCTGGCGCTCATGCCCAGCGGGGTGAGCAGGCGCTGTTCGACGAACGTGCGGTAGGGCGCCTTGGTCACATTGGCGATGATCCGGCCAAGCAGCGCGTAGCCGAGATTGGAATATTCGTGGCGCATCTCCGGCGCGCGGGTGAAGGGAACACCGGCGCGCAGCATCGCGGTGAAGGCGCTTTGCGAGAGGACTTGCTGGCGGTCCCCCCATGGGTCATCCGTCACCATGCCAGTGCTGTGGGTGAGCAGATCGCGGATCGTGATGCGCGGGGAATCGCTGGTGGGATACGTCCAGCCGCGCAGTTCCGGCACATAGCGGTCCGCCGGATCATCGAGCGCCAGCCGCCCCTCGTCGCGCAGTTTAAGGACCGAGAGCGCAGTGAAGGCCTTGGTCATCGAGGCGATGCGGAACAGCGTATCGGGCGTGACCGGGCGCTTCTGGGCGGTGTCCTGCACGCCCTCAGCCTTCACATAGGCAAGGCGGCCATCCTTCACTACGCCGAAGACCATGCCGGGGACATGGTTTTCGGCCATCCATTTGGTGAGGACAGCGGTGATCTCGGTATCGAGCGCGGCAGGCTCGGGGGATTGTGCTTGTGCAGGGGCAACCGTGAACGCTGCCGTGATTGCCAGAAACGCCGCCTTGATCCGCATACCCCACCCCTTTGACGCAGTGGGGCGAAGGTTGCGCAGCGGTGTGCCTTGCGGCAAGCGGTTTCTACCCGGCAAAGCTTGCGAGCAGAATCAGTCCGCCGCGTAAGCTGCCTCGATCACCAGCCGTTCGCTGCTCCATTCGGGCACGGCTTCGGGGCGCATCGGCACCATGAAGCGCTTTGCATCAGGGCGCTGGATTTCGATCACATCGCCCGCGCCGAAATTCTCGACCGCGATGCAGGTGCCCAGCGCCTCGCCCGTGGTCGAGACGGCGGGGAGGCCGATGAGATCGGTGTAGTAGTATTCGCCTTCCGCCAACGGCGGGAGGCTGGCGCGCGGCACGGTGAGCGCGGTGCCGCGCAGCTTTTCGGCGGCCGTGCGATCCGTCACTTCGGCAAAGCGGGCGAGCGCGCCGCCCTTGCCGTCATCCCTCAGCTTTTCAAGCGTCAGGCTGCCGCCGTTGAACTTGGTGTGCGGCTTGAGGCTTGCGACCCCTTCGCCGAACAGCTTGAGCCGCACGTCCCCCGTCACCCCATGCGCGCCGGTGATGGCGGCGAGTGTGACGGGGGTATCGCGCATAGTCTTTTCAGACAATTGGGCTTAGCCTTCGGCCTGCTCGGCAGCGGCTTCTTCAGCCGGAGCTTCTTCAGCGGCCGGGGCTACTTCAGCAGCAGGCGCAGCGGCGGCAGCAGCAGCAGCCTCTTCGGCTTCACGCTTGGCTTCTTCGGCCTCAGCGATCTTCTTGGCGCGGTCTTCAGCGCGTTCCTTGGCCTTCTTGCCGGGCTCGCCCTTGTTCGGGTTCACCGAAGCGGCGCGTTCCTTGATGCCGGCCTTGTCGAGCATGCGGGCAACGCGGTCGGTCGGCTGCGCGCCGACGCCGAGCCAGTAGCGCACGCGGTCTTCGACGAGGCGGACGCGGTTCGCATCATCCTTGGCGAGGAGCGGATTGTAGGTGCCGACCTGCTCAAGGTAGGCGCCGTCGCGCGGCGAGCGGCTGTTGGCAACGACGACCTTGTAATACGGGCGCTTCTTGGAGCCGCCACGCGAAAGACGAAGGGAAACCGACATAAATCAAACCTTTCCGTGTAAACTTGATACGCTATTTGAAATCATTTTTTCCGCAGTAGATCACCGAGATTGGCGGGCATGTTGCCGCCACCAAGGCCGGGGAGACCGCCGAGGCCGGGCATCCCGCCCATGCCTGCGCCCATCCCGCCACCGGGAAGCTGGCCGGGGCCTGCATCACCGCCGCCGGGGCCGCCGGGACCGCCCATTCCGCCGCCCGCGCCAAACATGGCAGCAAGGCCTTTCAGGCCGCCCATCTTGCGGATCTGCTTCATGGCTTTCGCCATTTCCTGATGCATCTTGATGAGCTTGTTGATGTCTTGCACTTGCGTGCCCGAACCCTTGGCCACGCGGATCTTGCGCTTGGCATTGAGCAATTCGGGGCGCTCGCGCTCCTTGGGCGTCATCGAACCGATGATCGCGTCCATATGGAGCAGAACCTTGTCGTCCATGCCCGAATTGGCCATCGCCGCCTTGGCCTTCTTCATGCCCGGCATCATGCCCGCGAGCACGCCGAGGCCGCCCATGCGCTGCATCTGCTGAAGCTGCATGCGCAGGTCGTTCATGTCGAACTGACCCTTGGACATGCGCTGCGCGAGCTTCTCGGCCTCGTCCGCCTTGACCGTCGCGGCGGCCTTTTCGACGATGGAGACGATATCGCCCATGCCGAGAATGCGGCCCGCGACGCGTTCGGGGTGGAACGGCTCGATCGCGTCGAGCTTTTCGCCGGTCGCGGCGAACTTGATCGGCTTGCCGGTGACGGCGCGCATCGAAAGCGCCGCACCGCCCCGCGCATCGCCGTCCATGCGGGTCAGCACGACGCCGGTGAGATCAACCTCTCCGGCGAAGTTCTGCGCAACGTTGACCGCATCCTGCCCGGTGAGCGAATCGACCACCAGCAGCGTTTCGCGCGGGGCCGAGACTTCGGCGACAGCCTTCATCTCGTCCATCAGGGCCTGATCGACGTGGAGGCGGCCCGCGGTATCGAGCATCAGCACATCGACCGCCTGAAGCTTTGCGGCATTGACCGCGCGGCGGGCGATATCGACCGGGGACTGGCCGGGCACGATGGGCAGCGTGGCCACGCCCGCCTGTTCGCCCAGCACCGCAAGTTGCTCCTGCGCCGCCGGACGATTGACGTCGAGCGAGGCCATCAGGACCTTCTTGCCCTGCTTTTCCTTGAGCAGCTTGCCGATCTTGGCGGTCGTCGTCGTCTTGCCCGAGCCTTGCAGGCCGACCATCATGATGACGACCGGCGGCGCGGCATTGAGATCGAGATCGGCGGTCTCTGACCCCAGCATCTCGACCAGCGCGTCGTTGACGATCTTGACGACCTGCTGGCCGGGGGTGACCGACTTCAGCACCTGCTGGCCGGTGGCTTCGTCGGTCACCTTGTCGATGAAGCGGCGGACCACGGGAAGCGCGACATCGGCTTCGAGCAGCGCGATGCGCACTTCGCGCATCGCCGCCTGGACATCTTCCTCGCGCAGCGCGCCGCGGCCGCGCAGGCGATCGAAGACGCCTCCAAGCCGGTCTGACAGACTATCGAACACGCGAACGCTCCTTTTTCCCGATAGCCCCCGGCAGAACGCGAAAAACGCCGGTGGGCGAAACCTCGCCGACCAGCGTGTGCGTATCCGCGGAAAACCGGGATAAAACTATCCAACCGGCACGCAGAGCCGCCGACTGTTGCGGGGCGCTTAGGGCAAACGCCGCCGCCGCGCAAGCCCTCACCCGCCCGGCACCCTCAGCCGGCTCCGGACCGGCAGACCGGAAAGGCGATCTTAACCAAAACTTCAGGGGCACTGGCTAAAAATCCGGATTGGACTCTAAAGGATCGAGCAAGCCGGACATGGCACAGGCTGGATATGACAGAAACGAAGCGGCAGGCAACGGAGCCTCGCCCGAGCCCGCCGAACGCGATCTCGTCGCGCTTGGCATCCTTGTCGCATCGATATTCCTTTTCATCGGCACCGGCTCCACTGTGCTCACCGGCATTGTACGTAGCTGGATCACGGGCGTAGGCAGCCCCGATCTGCTGCTGGGCAATGCGCTGATCCTCAACATTGCACTCCTGATCCTGGGCTGGCGCCGCTATGCCGAAATGCAGGGCGAGCTCGCCGCGCGCCGCGAGGCCGAGGACACCGCGACTCGCCTCGCGCGGACTGATGCCCTGACCGGCTGCCTCAATCGCCGCAGCCTCGATGAGGCGATCGCCGGTATGGTCGAAAGCGCCGGGCGGGATGGTGACGAGCTCGCGATCCTCATGGTCGATCTCGACAAGTTCAAGCGCTCCAACGATCTGCTGGGCCACAAGGCTGGCGATGCCGTGCTGATAGAAACCGCACAGCGGCTTTCGGCCCTGCTACCGCCGCGCGCGCTTGTCGCACGGCTGGGAGGCGACGAATTCATCTGCGCAGCGGTGTTCCCGCCATGCAGCGAAGCGGCAATCGAACGGCTGGCCATGGCCGTGAACGGGAGCCTCGCCCAGCCGATCAAAGTGGGTGCGCTACGTGCCGAAGTGACGGCCTCTATTGGTGTGGCGGTGGGATCGCGCAGCGCAGTCCACAGCGCGGCGCAAGTCGCGCAGGATTTGCTGCACCGCGCCGACCTTGCCATGTATCAGGCCAAGCGTCGTGGGCGGAACCGCTTTGCCTGGTTTGTGGCCAGCATGGAACGCGAACTGCGCCAGCGCAGCGAGCTGGAGCAGAGCATCCGCGAAGGCCTGCCGCGCGGTGAATTCGTGCCCTATTACGAAAAGCAGGTCGACCTTGAAACGGGCGAGATCACCGGCTTCGAGATGCTGGCGCGCTGGATCTCGCCGCAGCACGGCGTGGTAGGCCCGGACTTGTTCATCCCCGTGGCCGAGGAAATCGGCCTGATCGGCGAGCTGTCCGAAGCACTGATCGCGCGGGCACTCGAAGATGCCCGCGATTGGGATCCGCGCCTCACACTGTCAGTCAACATCTCGCCGTTGCAACTGCGCGATCCGTGGTTTGCGCAGCGGCTGCTAAAGCTGCTCGTCACGGCGCGGTTTCCGCCGGCCCGACTGGAAGTCGAGGTCACCGAAACCTGCCTGCACGAAAATATCGGCGTGGTGCGTTCGCTGATCACCAGCCTCAAGAATCAGGGGATCCGCATCAGCCTCGATGATTTCGGCACGGGCTATTCCAGCCTTGCGCAGCTGCGCACGCTGCCCTTCGACCGGATCAAGATCGACCGCAGCTTTGTCTCCTCGCTCGGCCAGAACGCCGATAGCGCTTCGATCGTCGAGGCGATCTCCTCGCTGGGCCGGGGCATGTCGCTGCCGATCACGGCGGAAGGGATCGAGACGCCCGAAGTGCTCGCTGCACTGCGCGGATTTGGCCAGTTCAAGGGACAGGGTTACCTCTATGGCAAGCCCGCCTCAGCAGCAGACGTGCGCCGCGAACTGGCCGAGCAGGGCCTGCTGAGCAAAGTGAACGAGGATGCCGCACCCCCGCAACTGCCAGACGCGCGCCGGGCCTGAGGCGACCTCACCCCGAAACCCATCCGCGAAATCGTTGCGGAGCGCTGCGCAGGCTTCTAGACGGGCGCGATGCGTGTCCCTTTCCGCAAGATGCATGGCCTCGGCAACGATTTCATCGTGATCGATGCGCGTGAAACGCCGCTGGCGATGTCTGCTGCGCGCGCGGCCGCCTTGGCAGATCGGCGCACCGGGATCGGCTGCGACCAGCTGATCGTGATCGAGCCTTCCACCAGCGCCGATGTGCGGATGCGCATCTTCAATGCCGATGGCAGCGAAGTGGAAGCCTGCGGCAATGCCTCGCGCGCGGTGGGCATGCTGCTGGGCGGGGCGCAGCGGATCGAGACGCTGGGCGGCGTGATCGCCTCCACCGCAACCCCTGACGGCGCGAGTGTCGACATGGGCCCGGCGCGCTTTGGCTGGGACGAGATACCGCTGGCCTATGCGATGGACACGCTGGCGATGCCGGTAGGCTGGGAAGACCTCGAGAACCCGGCAGCGGTCAATGTCGGCAATCCGCATGTGGTGTTCTTCGTGCCTGATGCCGACGGAGTCGATCTGGCGCGGCTTGGTCCGGTGATAGAGACCGATCCGCTGTTTCCGGAAAAGGTCAACGTCGGCGTCGCCTCGGTGATGGGACCGAGCCACATCAAGCTGCGCGTGTGGGAACGCGGCGCGGGCCTGACACGGGCCTGCGGCACGGGCGCCTGCGCGGCGGCGGTGCTGGCGGTTCGGCGCAAGCTGGTAACCGGGCCCGTGCGCGTGGACCTGCCCGGCGGGCCGCTGGAGATTGCGTGGGAACCGGGCGGCACGATCCTGATGACCGGCCCTGCGGCGCTGAGCTTTTCCGGCACGTTCGAAGCGGACGACTATCCCCAGTGAGTTCGATGTTGTGAGTTCGATGTTGTGAGCGATAGCGTGGTGACGCTGGGCTGCCGGCTCAATCTGGCCGAGAGCGAGACGATCCGGGGTCTGATCAGCGGCGCGGAGCAGCGCACGGTGGTGGTCAATTCCTGCGCCGTGACGGCAGAGGCCGTGCGCCAATCGCGCCGCGCGGTGCGGCGGCTGCGTGCAGCGAACCCCGATGCGCGGCTGCTGGTGACGGGCTGCGCGGCGACCATCGATCCGGACGCGTTCGCCGCGATGCCCGAAGTCGACGGCGTGGTGGCGAACGCAGCGAAACTGGACGCAGCAGCCTGGGTTGAGCGCCCTGCCCCGGTTGCCCCGCTTGTCCCAGCGCCCCGCCATACCCGCGCCTTCGTGCCGGTACAGACAGGGTGCGACCATGCCTGCACGTTCTGCATCATTCCCGCCGGGCGCGGGACCAGCGTTTCCCAGCCTATCGCCGCCGTGCTGCACGCAGTCGAAGGCCATCTCGCCAGCGGCACGCGCGAGGTGGTGCTGACCGGGGTGGACGTGACCGGCTGGGGCGCGGACCTGCCGGGAAGCCCCCGCCTGGGCGATCTGGTCGCGGCGATCCTGCGCGCCTTCCCTGCCCTCCCCCGGCTCCGGCTCTCCTCGCTGGATGGTGTCGAGATCGACGGCTTGCTGTTCGAGCTGATCACCGGCGAGATGCGGGTGATGCCGCACGTCCACCTCTCGCTGCAAGCGGGGCACGACCTGACCTTGAAGCGGATGAAGCGCCGCCATACCCGCGCCGAAGCCGTGACGCTTTCGCAGCGCCTGCGCGCGGCCCGGCCGGACATTGCCATCGGCGCGGACCTGATCGCGGGCTTCCCGACCGAAGATGCTGCCATGCACGAGGCGAATGTTGCCATCGTGGCGGACTGCGGGATCGTCCACGGCCACGTGTTTCCCTATTCGCCCCGCCCCGGCACGCCCGCTGCGCGGATGCCGCAAGTGCCGCGGCCAGTGGTGCGCGCGCGGGCCGCCGAAGTGCGCGCCGCGGTGGCCGCCACCCGCGCGCGCTGGCTGGAAGGACTGATCGGGCACACGCGCGAAGTGCTTGCCGAGCGCGACGGAACCGGCCATTCCCCCGAATTCGCCCCATACCGCCTGCCGGAAGGCAGCGCGCCGGGCACACTCGTGACGCTGACCCCGACCCGTATCCGCGAAGGCTTGCTGGAATGACCCCCGACGACAGCGCAACCAACGACGCAGCGAGCGGCTGGACCGACCGCCTGCTCGGCGGTCTGCGCAAGACCTCTGACCGCCTGACCGAGAACCTTGCCGGTCTGGCTGGCGGCAACCGCCTCACCGACGCGCAGCTCGACGATCTGGAAGACGCCCTCATCCTGTCCGACCTCGGCCCGCGCGCTGCGGCCCGCATCCGTGCCAAGCTGGCGGGCGCGCGGTTTGAAAAGGGCGTGGACGAGGCGGCGCTGGCCGAAGCCGTGGCCGAGGAAATCGCCGCGATCCTGCGGCCTGTGGCCAAGCCGCTGGAGATCGTGGCGTTCCCGCGCCCGCAAGTGATCCTGGTGATCGGCGTGAACGGTTCAGGCAAGACGACGACCATCGCCAAGCTGGCGCACTTGTTTCAGGAGCAGGACTATTCGGTGATGCTGGCGGCGGGCGATACCTTCCGCGCCGCCGCCATCGGCCAGCTGCGCGTGTGGGCGGACCGGCTGGGCATCGAAATCGTCTCGGGCGCAGAGGGCGGCGATCCCGCGTCCATCGTGTTCGATGCGGTGAAGGCCGCGACCGACAAGGGTATCGACGCGCTGATCGTCGATACTGCAGGCCGCCTCCACAACAAGCGTGAGCTGATGGACGAGCTGGCCAAAGTGCGCCGCGTGTTGGGCCGCCTCAATCCGGAAGCGCCGCATGACGTGGTGCTCGTGCTTGATGCGACCAATGGGCAGAACGCGCTGCAGCAGATCGAGATCTTCAAGGAAGTCGCGGGGGTTTCGGGCCTGATCATGACCAAGCTCGATGGCACCGCACGCGGCGGCGTGCTCGTGGCGGCGGCAGAACAATATGGCCTGCCGATCCATGCCATCGGGGTGGGCGAGAAGATCGATGATCTGAGGCCCTTCGATCCCGATCTGGTGGCGCGGGTGATCGCGGGGGTGGTGCGGTGAACGAGCCTGCTGCCAAGCCCAAGTCCTCATGGATCAACCTTGCGGTCGATTACGGGCCGCTGCTGGTGTTTTTCCTCGCCTACCGCTGGTTCAGCCCCAAGGACGGCAGCGACCAGAGCCTCGGCGCGGTGGTGGCAGTCACCAAGTCCACCATGGTGTTCATGGTGGCGACAGTGGCCGCGCTGATCATTTCCAAATGGCGGCTGGGCCACATTTCGCCAATGCTGTGGCTCTCCACCATCCTGATCGTGGGCTTCGGCTCGCTCACGGTGTTCCTTGGCGATCCGGTGTGGATCCAGATCAAGCCGACCGCAATCTACCTGCTGTTTGCAGGCGTGCTGTTCGGCGGGCTGTTTCGCGGCAAGGCAATGCTGCGCACGCTGCTGCAAAGTGCGTTTGATGGGCTTTCGGATGAAGGCTGGCTCAAGCTTTCGCGCAATTGGGCGTGGTTCTTCCTGTTCCTCGCCGGGCTCAACGAAGTGCTGCGCCACACGCTTTCGTTCGATACCTGGCTACTGGTGAAGCTGTGGGGGGTGAGCGGCCTTTCGTTCCTCTTCACCTTTGCGCAGATCCCGATGCTGCTGCGGCATGGTCTGGGCGAGGAAGCCGAGATCGAGGTGGAGGAGAACCCTCCTTCTGGTTAACACGTGACACCAAAATACCATGACAAGCGGGCCTTTTCCCGCATATGAACCGCATTGGACCGGCTGGGTGGCCGGAAAGCCATCAAAAAACCATCTCTTCGGGGGAAACATAAATGGCAAAGTTCTTTGGAAATCTGCATCTTGTGCTGGCGGTTGGCCTTGCCGCCGCCATCGGCGTGATGCTCGCCTTCCACGCCAGCGCGCCGGTTGACAGCAACTCGGTGTTCCGCTGGGCGCACGCCTTCTTCGGCATCCTGTGGATCGGCCTGCTCTACTACCTGAACTTCGTGCAGGTGCCGACCATGCCCAAGATCCCCGCCGAGCAGAAGGGCGCGATCACCGGGCACATCGCGCCGAAGGTGTTCTTCTTCTTCCGCTATGGCGCGCTGCTCACGCTGATCACCGGCCTCGCGATCTCGATCGTCGATGGCTACGGCCATGAAGCGCTGACCTTCAGCGGCGAAGGCAACGTCAAGCTGATCGGCGTTGGCATGTGGCTCGCCATCATCATGGCGTTCAACGTGTGGTTCATCATCTGGCCCGCCCAGAAGAAGATCCTCGGCATCGTCGAAGCCACCGCAGAGGAAAAGGCCGCTGCTGCGCCCCGCGCGCTGTTCGCCAGCCGCACCAACCTGCTGCTCTCGCTGCCGATGCTCTACTGCATGGTCAGGGCGAATCTCGGTTGATTGACCGATCATAAGCGCGCACAACGGCGCGGCGTCCCCAGCGGACGCCGCGCCGTTTGCGTTTGTGGGAGGGAAACCGCGCGCTCCGGACGAAAGTCCACGCCAGAAAGGTACTCCCCAACCATGCGTCCAGTTTCTCTTGCGGCCTTTGCCGCAGCACTTGCTCTTTCCGCCTGTTCGGAAAAGACCAAGGACAACGCCGCCGAAACGATCACTTCAGCCGGCGAAGATATCTCGACCGCAGCGACCGACACTCAGGAAGCCACCAGCACGGGCGCGGCGAAGATCGGCGCAAAGGCCGATGCAGCCATGGACCGGGCCGAGGAAGCCGCCGACCGCATGGGCAAGCGGATCAAGCAGGGCGCCAGCGAGGCAAAGGATGCCTTGAAGCCCTCACCCACACCCTCGCCTGCGCCATCGCCAAAGCAGTGATCACGCCGGGGGCCGCTGTGCCCCCGCGTACACATCCTCAGATCTTCAGCTGACTACCGAGTTCCACCACCCGGTTCGTCGGCAGGCGGAAAAAGCCCATCGCGTCCGCCGCATTGCGCAGCATCCATGCGAACAGCATTTCGCGCCACAGCGCCATGCCGGGTACATCGGCCGGGATCAGCGTCTGGCGTGAGAGGAAGAAGCTGGTGCGCATCATGTCGAACGGTTCACCGCAGACCGAGACGCCGCACAGCGCGGCCGGGACGTCCGTTTCTTCCATGAAGCCGAAGCGCAGGATCAGGCGGTAGAACCCCTGCCCCATGTCCTTGACCACCGCGCGCTCCGCTGCCTCGACCATCGGCTCGTCGGCGATCTGGACGGTGAGCACCACCACGCGTTCGTGCAGCACCTTGTTGTGCTTGATGTTGTGCAGCAGCGCGGACGGGACGCCCGCCGCCGCCGAGGCCATGAACACCGCCGTGCCCGGCACGCGTGCGGCGCTGGTGTGGGCCGAGCGGGTGAACACCTCAAGCGGCAAAGCCCCTTCGGCCATGTGCTGGCGCATCAAGGTGCGCCCGCGTGACCAGGTGGTGAGCAGGGTGAAGATGGCGACGCCCATCAGCAGCGGCACCCAGCCGCCATCGGGGATCTTGGCGAGGTTGGCGCCGAGGTAGGTCGCGTCGATCAGGAAGAACAGCGCCAGCAGCGGCAGCGCGAACACCGGCTTCCACTGCCACAGCTTGAACAGCACAACCGCCAGCAGCAGGTTGTCGATCAGCATCGCACCGGTCACGGCAATGCCATAGGCGGCGGTGAGATTGCGCGAGCGTTCGAACACCAGCACCAGCAGGATCACCGCGATCATCAGCGCCCAATTGATCGTGGGGATGTAAATCTGCCCGGCGCTGGCGGACGTGTGCCGGATCGTCATGCGCGGGATGAAACCGAGCTGGATCGCCTGCTGCGTGACAAGGAACGCGCCCGAGATCACGGCCTTGGCCGCAATCACCGCCGCCATCGTTGCGATCACCAGCAACGGCCATTCGAAGCCCGGCGGGGCGAGCAGATAGAACGGGCTGTGGACCGCGGCAGGATCGCGCAGCAGCAATGCGGCTTGCCCCAAATAGTTGAGCACCAGCGCGGGCAGCACGAAAACCAGCCACGAGACGCGGATCGGCGAACGGCCGAACTGCCCCATATCGGCATAGAGCGCCTCTGCGCCGGTCACCGCCAGCACGGCGGTGCCCATCGCGATGAACCCGTGCCACGGATCGGCCGTGAACATGGCCAGCGCCCATTGCGGCGAAAGTGCGCCGATCACTTGCGGATCGGCGGCGATGCTGCGCAGGCCGAGCGCAGAGATCGTCGCGAAATAGATCAGCATGATCGGCCCCGCCCAGCTTGAAGCGAGGCTGATCGCCTTGCCGGTGTGGCGGCTCTTGAGCATGAACAAGGCAATGACGATGGCCACAACCAGCGGCACGACCAGGCCGTGCAAGGCGGGATTGTAGACCGAGATGCCTTCCACCGCGCTCATGATCGAGACCGCCGGGGTGAGCATCGAATCGCTGTAGAACAGCGCAGTCGCCAGCACGCCGAGCAGGATGATGCCCTTGCCCCAGCGCCGACCGGTGGTGTGCTGGTTGATCAGCGCGAGCAGCGCGAGGCTGCCGCCCGAACCCTTGTTGTCCGCGCGCATGATGATCGTGACGTATTTCAGCGTCACGATAAGCATCATCGACCAGAACATCAGGCTGATGATGCCATAGACGTGGAGCTGATCGAGCGGGAGCGGGTGGTGGCCTGCGAACGTATCGCGCAGCGCATAGAGCGGGCTGGTGCCGATATCGCCGAACACCACGCCGATCGCGCCGACCGCGAGGCCAAGCGCCCCGGTCTGACGCGAGGGCGGCAGCGACGACGCCTCCGCCGCGCAGGGCGCACCTTGCGCTCCTGCATCAGGTGCAGCGTCAACCACGGCGTCGTTCATTGCAAATGTGTCCCCGGGGCACGGCCCCAACCACCGGAAGCATAGCATGATACCCCCGAACGGCGGCGCGCTTTAGCACCGCCCCATGTTGCTCGCAATGGCACGCACGGAGCGATGCACTGCACCGCGCAGCGCAAGCAACCGCTTGTTTTCAGGGACTATTGCTGCGTCGGCTTGGCGGCAGGCGGCATTCCACCGGGAGCGCCACCAATAGCCCCCTGCATTTGAGCCTGTTCGGCCAGCATCGAATCGAGCCGCGCAAGCCGTTCCTGCAGATCGGCGCGGTAGGGCGCATCGGCGGGCGAGCGGGCGAGAAGGTCTGCCCACAAGGTGCGCGCCTCGGCCAGACGCCCGGTCTGCGCCAGCGCCAGCCCCATGAAAAACGGCGGCCCGGGATGATCGGGTGCGATGTTCGCGGCCTTCTGGAAGGCGAACTGCGCGGCAGGGGTGATCACGCCGTCGGTATGACCGACGAGCGCATTACCCAGCGCAACCCACAAGTCCGCGTCCTTGGGCGATTTGGCGATGGCGCTGCGCAGCACATCGGCGGCTGCGCCATACTGGCCCTGCCGGGTAAGCGCATCGGCAAGGATCAGCCAAGACTGGCCCTGCCCGAAGGCGCTGCCCATTTCCTGGCGCTGCTTGATCAGCGTCTGGTCGGCCAGCTTGGCGTTCTCGACCGGGGCTTGCGGCGCGCCGGGCTGGCTGGGATGGCCTTGCAGCGCATAGCCCGAAATGCCGAACAGCAGAGCGGCGCCGGTGATTTCCCAGCCCGTGCGCGGCAGCTTGAGCACAAAGGCCATGATGCCCCACACGGCGACCGCGATCAGCAGGATGAGTACCCAGGTCATTTGCGCTTGGCTCCACGGAAACGCCCGCGCAGCAGGAACGCGGCCAGCGCCAGAAATACCAGCGGCGCGGCATAGAGCGGCCAGGTCAGCGGCTTCACTTGCGGGGTATAGCTCACGTAATCGCCATAGCGTTCGATCAGCCACTGGCGGATCGCCTCGGGATCCTCTCCGGCGGCGATGCGCGTGCGCACCTGATGGCGCATGTCACCGGCCATCGGCGCATCGGAATCCGAAATCGCCTGGCTCTGGCACTTGAGGCAGCGCAGCGTTTCCATCAGCGCCTGCGCCTTGCGCTCCTGCGCCGGATCGGGGAGCTGCTTGTAGGCATAGGGCGCGGGCGGGAGCATGTCCTGCGCCGCAAGCGGGGCGGACAGCGCAAAGAGCGCTATCAAGGCCAGAAAGAGCGCGCGCATCACTGCGCCTCCTGCAACTTGCGCAGGATCAGCGAAACGTCCTCGGGCCGGATATCGCCGATGTGCTGATAGCGGATGATCCCCTTGCCATCGACGACGAAGGTTTCCGGCACGCCGGACGAGCCGATGGCCAGCTGGACCTGGCTGAGATCATCCTTGCCGATCCGTTTGAAGGGATTGCCATATTGGCGAAGGAAGCGCGCAACATCCTCCTTGCGATCACGGATGGCGACGCCGTCGATCTCCACGCCCTGCTGCGCCAATGCGGCAAGTTGCGGGGATTCGACCGCGCAGGGCACGCACCAGCTGGCAAACACGTTGAGCAGGCGCGGCTTGCCGCCTTCCCTGAACTGCGCGGTGGCAAGGCCGGGGCGCTCGTCGCTGGCAGGGGGGAGATCGAACACGGGGAGCGGCTTGCCGATGAAGGCGCTCGCAACCTCGCGGTCGGCGGGCCAATACAGCCCGACGATCACGAGCGCGAGGAAGCCCACGAACAGGCCGAGCGGCAGCCACACCGCCAAACCGGGGCGCTTGGGTGCAGCGCTGCTCATCGGCCCTGCCTTTCGCGGCGGTAGGCAATCTTGTCAGTCGCCACGAGCCGCTTCACATCACGCGCCACACGGCCGAGCAGCGCAAGCAGGCCGCCCAGCGCGACCAGCGCGCCGCCATACCAGATCATCGGCACGAACGGCTTCCACCAGAAGCGCATCTGCCAGCGCCCGTCCTCACCCTCTTCGCCCAGCACGGCATAGAGCTGGCCGTTCCAGCGCGTCAGCAGCGCGCTTTCGGTGCGGTTTCCGGGCGGATTGGCGAATGTGCGTGCCTGCGGGTGGAGCGTCACAGGGGCGGCACCGGCATAGCTGGCGGACACGGTCGCTTCGAGCGCGGTCCAGTTCGGCCCGGCGACGGGATCGATGGATTGCAGGCGGACCTTGAACGGCCCGACCTGCTGGCTGTCGCCCGGGTTCATCGCGGCGAGGCATTCTGTGGAAAACGCGCCCTCGCTCGCCATGCCGAACAGCGCAACGGCAATGCCGAGGTGGCCGACGACCATGCCATACGTCGGCAGCGGGGTGCGGCGCAGGTTGCGGCCCCACAGCGGCTGGACCGAAGCGACGGCAAGCCCCGGCGCAATGGCAAGGCCCAGCGCTGGCAGCAGATTGATCGGCGCAAACAGCAGTTCGACAACCAGCAGCGCAGCGGCGGTGACAAGCGCGGGCACCGCGACCTGCCACGTGATCCGCCCGCCCTTGTCCTCACGCCAGCGCAGCACCGGACCGACCGCCATGACCAGCATCATGGGAATCGCGAACACGGCAGAGACCGGGTTGAAATAGGGCGGGCCGACCGAGACCTTGACGCCCATCGCTTCGGTGAGGAGCGGGTAGAGCGTGCCAACCAGCACGATGCCGAGGATGCCGCAGAGCATCACATTGTTGAACACGAGGCTCGATTCGCGGCTGAACACCGCAAAGCGCGCGCCTTCCGTCACCGTGCTGGCGCGCAGGGCAAACAGCACCAGCGCGCCGCCGATGTAGATCGCCAGCAGGCCAAGGATGAACGAACCGCGCGTGGGATCGACCGCGAAAGCATGAACCGAGGTCAGGATGCCCGAGCGCACGAGGAACGTGCCGACCATCGACATCGAAAACGCGATCACGCCCAGCATCACCGTCCACGTGCGCAGCGCGTTGCGCGCGGCGAGCACGCTGCACGAATGGAGCAGCGCGGTGGCGGCGAGCCACGGCATGAGCGAGGCGTTCTCGACCGGATCCCAGAACCACCAGCCGCCCCAGCCGAGCGTGTAATAGGCCCAATACGACCCGGCGGTGATGCCGAGGGTTAGGAAAATCCAGGCACCCAGCACCCACGGCCGCATTGCGCGGGCAAAGGCCGGGCCGACATCGCGCGTGATCAGCGCGCCAACCGCGAAGCTGAACGCGATCGAAAGCCCGACATAGCCGACGTAGAGCGTGGGCGGATGGAACGCGAGGCCGATGTCCTGCAGCAGCGGATTGAGGCCTGCCCCTTCGGGCGCCGGTTCGGCCAGACGCGTGAACGGGTTGGAGGCGAGCAGCAGGAAGGCATAGAAGCCAAGGCTGACGAAGGCCTGCCCCGCCAGCGTGGCGATCAGCGTTTCTTCGCGCAGGCGCTTTTCGATGAGCGCAACGAAGCCGCCCGCAAGGCTCATGATCGTTACCCACATCAGCATCGAGCCTTCGTGGTTGCCCCATGTGCCCGCGAGCTTGAAGATAAACGGCTTGGCCGAATGGCTGTTTTCCGCGACGAGCTTGACCGAGAGGTCCGTGGTCAGGAACAGCCAGACCAGCGCAGCGAAAGCGCAGGCGACCAGCACGCCTTGCAGCATCGCCACGGGGCGGACCACGCCCGCCAGATGTGCTGTGGCGGGGCGCAGCGCCAACGCGCCGGATACCAGCTGCAGCACCGCCAGCGCGGCGGCCATCCACAGCATCGCAAGGCCCAGTTCAGCGATCATTTCGTCTCCGCGATCACGGCCTTGGCCTGCTGCGAGGTCATGTCTTTCATTTCGCGCGGCACGTATTTTTCGTCATGCTTGGCAAGCAGGTTGTCGGCCACGAAAGTGGTGCCTTCCATCCGCCCTTCGGCGACGACGCCCGAACCTTCGACGAAGAGATCCGGCGTAATGCCCGAGAAGCGCACCGGCACGCGGCCCTTGTCGTCCTTGACGAAGAAGTTGATCGTCACGCCGTCCGGCATCGTCTTGATCGAACCCTTTTCGACCATGCCGCCCAGCCGCACCGCACGGCCCGCTTCGGGCGGATTGGCCGCCAGTTCGCTGGGCAGGTAAAAATAGGCCGCCTGACGGCTGAGCGCATAGGCCGCGAGCAAGCCCGCACCGATCAGCGCGACGACCGCGAGGACGATCAGCACGAGGCGCTGATGCTTGGGCTTGATCATAGGGGGTTTGATCGTACTCATCGTTCACGTCGCCCACTATCTCGAACGGCATCGCGGCGCTGTTCGGCGCGGTGCATGGCCAGAAGGGTCCAGCCCACCAACACCAGCGTGCCGATGACCCCGATGGCGAGCGCCGCCATCACGAATTGCCATTGATCGAGCTTTTCGTGCATCGTCCGTGCCGCTTACGCCATCGCCTTGCGGCGCAGGCGCGCCTCGGTCTGGATATCGGCGAGCAGCATGCGCATCCGCGCGAGCACCACGCCGCCGAAGATGAAGGAAAAACCGATCGCGGCAATCAGCAGCGGCCAGAGGAACGTGCCATCGATCGATGACTTGCCCGCGGTGATCGAGGGCGGCTGGTGCAGGCTGTTCCACCACACCACCGAACGGTTGATGATCGGAATGTTGACCGCGCCGACAAGGCCGAAGATCGCGGTGACGCGGCTTGCCCCCTCACCCGCTGCGGCATCGCGCTGCGCCGCGCCGGCAAGGGCGATATAGCCGAAATAGAGGAACAGGAGGATGAGGAAGCTGGTCAACCGGCCATCCCACACCCACCAGGTGCCCCAGGTCGGCCGCGCCCAGATCGAACCCGTGGCAAGGCAGATCGCCGTGAACGCAGCGCCGGGCACTGCCGCCGCGCGCGCCGCGATTCCCGCCAGCGGGTGGCGCCACACGAGTTCGACAAGGCTCGCAATGGCAATCGTGCTCCAGCCGGCCATGCCGAGCCACGCCGAGGGCACGTGAATGAACAGGATCCGGACCGTATCGCCCATCAGCCGATCAGGCGGCACCATGAACAGGCCCCACGCGACCGCGCCGAACGCAAGAATGAGGCCCGGCACGAGCATCAGCGGCATCAGCCAGCGCGCCATGCGCAGGAAACGGGCAGGATTGGCAAAGCCGTGCATGAGCGGGCAGGTACGTCCGTAAAGCAGCCGGTACAGTCGATACTGTCCGCGCAAGGCTTTCTCTGCCACCTGCCAGCAGGCGGGGCAAGGGGTTACCAGGCGGTTATGGGCGTGGACCTTGGTACAGGTGACGCCACAAGCTTAGCGGTGAAGAAAAATGGGGCGACCAATGGGGTTCGAACCCACGACCTCCGGTACCACAAACCGGCGCTCTAACCAACTGAGCTATGATCGCCACACACACGCACTGTGCCAAAGCATCGGCACTGCGGACGCGCGCTTTTGCAGAATGTGGGGGATTTGGGAAGCGGAATCTTGGCTCCCCCGCCGTGCGCAAACAAAAACCCCGACGGAGGCCATCCGCCGGGGGTTCGCATTCAGGAAACCGTGGCGATCAGAACTTCGCGCCGACCGAGACGGTGAACGTCGCAGGCGGAGCCCAGCCCTGGAAGAACACGGTGGGCAGCGACTGCGTGCGGTAGGCCTTGCTGGTCAGGTTCTTGCCCGCCACGCGCAGGAAGTAGCCCTTGTAGTTGAGCGTGGCCGAGGCATCGAGCAGACCGTAGCTGGGCTGGATATCGTTGAGCGTGCCGAAGGTGCCGAGCGAGAAGCTGTCGATCCACGAATAGCCCGCCGTCAGCGAGATCTTCGCATCATCCGAAAGCTCGCGGACATAGTTGCCGCGCACGGTGAAGTTGTTGCTCGGCACGCGCTGGAGCAGGACGCCGGTGAAATCGGCGGTCGTGCCGGGCGCGCCCGCCTGCGCACCGGCGCCGATCGAGGCGGTCTGACCGTTGACCTTGCCGTTCTTCACGTTGGCATCTTGAATGCCCAGCGTGCCGGACAGTGAGAGGCCCTTCATCGTGTCGGTCATCTTGCCGAAATCGAAGTCCAGTTCGAACTCGAGACCCTTGATCTGGACCTTGGGGAAGCTGACCACATAGGTGTTGGTGCCGGGACCATAGCCGGGCGTCACGACGACCTGCGACTGCTGGAAGTTGGTGATGTCGTTGATGAAACCGGCGGCGTTGAAGGTGATCGCGCGGTTCAGGAAGCGCGTCTTGATGCCGCCTTCGTAGGTCGTGTTGGTTTCCGGCAGGAACGAGAGGAAGTTGTTGTTCGGGCAGCCGCCCGCCACGCCGCAGTTGGTCATGCCGGCCTGCTGTTCGGACAGCGTACCGCGAATCGAGAAGCCGCCCGAGCGGAAGCCTTCCGAGCGGTTCACGTAGAGCAGCACGTCGGGCGTTGCCTGCCACTGGATGTTGAAGCGGGTGATCAGCTTCTGCCAGCTGCGACGATCATTGATCGGCGCGACGATGGGGATCGTGCCCACGGGCGCAGGCAGAGTGAGGGTGTACTCGGTGCTGAAGCGCTTCGCTTCGAAGATGTTGCGCACGCCGCCCGAGATCTTGATCGTCGGGGTCGGGTTGATGTCGATGTTGCCGAAGAACGACCAGCTGTGGTCCTTCTCCGCCTGATAGGCATCGATCACCTTGTTGGTGTTCTGGTGCAGCGTGATCTTGTGATCGTAGTAGAACGCGCCGACGATGTAATCGACCAGGCCGTCCGCTGCCTTGCCCTGCAGGCGCACTTCCTGCGTGAACTGCTTGTAGGTCTGGTCGCGGTTGGTCAGCAGCGCACTGCCGGTGGCGGCGAGCAGCGGGTTGCCCACGCTGGTGCAGCCCGCCGCGCCAACACAGGTGCCGTCAAAGTCCTGATTCACCGTGTCGCCCGACGACATGTACGAGGTCTGCGAGACGAGATCGCCAATCGGGGTCTTGGCTTTCAGTGTCAGGCTTGCGATGTTGGTGTTGAGGCGGTCCTGGTCAGCGCCGAGGTTGTTGCCGATCTCGCGAGGCTTCAGGCCATCGGGGCTTCCGGTTTCAGCGTTGTACTTGGGCCAGATCGCCGAAGGATTGCCACCCGAAAGGATGCTGGCAGTCAGCTTGTTGCCGAACTGCACCGGGGTGCCGCCGCCGGTCTGGTGGATGTGATCGAGGCTGAGATCGGCCTTGAGCCAGTCGGTCAGATCGTAATCGAGCTTGAGATTGAAAGCGCGGTAGTCCGAACCACCGGCGCGGCGCTTGGTGAAGACATTGTTGAGAATGCCATCGATGCGGCGGTATTGGCCGGAGAAGGCGATGCCGCCCCGATCTCCCAGCGGCGCATTGAGCACGCCGCGGCCATAGAATTCGTTGAACGAACCGTAGCCTGCTTCAAGGCTCGCGCCGAGCTTGCGCGTGGGGGCGCAGCGCGTGAGGTTGATGAGGCCAGCCGTGGTGTTCTTGCCGTAGAAGATGCCCTGCGGCCCGCGGTCGACTTCGACCGAGCAGATGTTGAACATATCCAGCAGCTGGCCGGTGTTGTTGCCGAAGAACACGCCGTCCTGAATCACGCCGACCGGCGGGCTCTGGGTCTTCTCCACGTCGGCATAGCCCTGGCCACGGATGAAGATGGCGCTCTGGCCCGGCGCGGCGGTGCCGCTGCCGATGAACACGTTGGGGGCCGAACCCTGAATGTCGAGCAGCGAACGCGGGGCCAGCAGTGCAATGTCTTCAGCGGTGAGCGCGGTGAGCGCGACGCCGACCTTCTGCTTGTCGGCCGCCTGACGCGTCGCGGTAACGATGATCACATCCTTGCCGGATGCTTCCGCCGATGTGCCGCCCTGGTCGGCAGCTTCGGCAGCAGCCGCCGCATGGGCGGGCATGGCCAGGGAAACAGCGACCGCCGCAAGCGACGACCAGCCAAGAACGCGCGTATACCGCATGGCATTCTCCTCTCATCCAATGGACGGCCGGGGCCTGCGCCTTTGTGCGTAGTGCGTGTTCCCGGCTCAACACGGAAGGTGGGCCAGCGCTCCGAGAAGGGACAACCGCCAAAAATGAGAGGCCATCGGCGAATTCGCCGCGCCTGTGCATTCAGGTGACAGTGGCATGCAATCAGCGCGCTGAAGCGATCAACCGACCATTTCTTCAGCAGCTGCGCGCAAGAGCGGCAACACGCGCAGCACGGTCGCCAGTTCATCCGGCGCGATGCGGCTACGGAAGGCGGTTTCATGCGCGTTGATGCGCTGCCACGCCTCGGTTGCCTTTTCGGCCCCCTTTTCAGTCACGCGGAGCGCAAGGCTACGGCCATCGACGCGGGTCCGTGCGACCAGTCCGCGCTCGATCAGCCGGGCAATGATCGGCACCATGTTGGCGCGCTTGATCGCGATCGCCTCGCCCACTTCGCTCTGCGAGCAGTCCGGATTCTGGTCGATGACGAGCAGCGTGGTCACTTCGGCCGGGCGCATGTCGAAATCCGAGAGCGTGCGCACGAAATCGGCCATCAGGACCGATGTGGCGCGGCGCAACTGGTAGCCGAGCAGTGTATCGAGAGCATTCGTCAAAACAGCCATGCGCGCTGTTTCACTCTACCGCGCCGACATGGCAAGGGCCAAGGCACATGCATTTCACGAAAAAGGGCGACCGAAGCCGCCCTGATCCGTGTGCAATGCCTGCGCAAACACTTACTTCTTGAGCGTGAGCCCACCGAAGCGCTTGTTGAATTGCGCAACGCGGCCGCCCTGATCGAGCTGGCGCGTGCCGCCGGTCCATGCCGGGTGCGAGAGGGGATCGATTTCGAGCGGCATGGTGTCGCCTTCCTTGCCCCAGGTCGAGCGCGTCTCGAACACGGTGCCGTCGGTCATCTGCACCTTGATCATGTGGTAGTCGGGGTGGGTATTGGCTTTCATGGGTCTCGCTCCACAGTGCGAAGCCGGTTCCGACCGGCCTCAGGGAATCTCGGAAAGGCGCGGCCTTAAGCGGTTCGGGCGCAAATGGCAACCGCTCAGCTATCCGCGATCATCGCGGTGAAGCTGACTTCGGTTGCAATCTTGTCCCCCAGCATCGCCTTGCCCGCAAACTTGCAGACGCGCGCGCGCTTCTGGGTGAATTCGACATGGAGATCGAGCAGGCAGCCCGGCTCCACCGGCGTGCGGAACTTGGCTTCCTCGATCGCCATGAAATAGACGAGCTTGCCCGTGCCCGCGAGGCCGAGCGATTCCACCGCGAGCACGCCCGCGGCCTGCGCCAGCGCCTCGATCTGGAGGACGCCGGGCATAATCGGGCGGCCGGGGAAGTGCCCCTGGAAGAATTGCTCGTTCATCGAGACGGCCTTGATGGCGTGGATGCGTTCGCCCACCACCAGTTCAGCCACCCGATCAACGAGCAGGAGGGGATAGCGGTGCGGCAGCGCCGCCATCACCCCCCGGATATCCAGGCTGAGCGGCACCGCAGCGCCCGCGTCTTCAGTCGCCTCGCTCACCGCGTCTTGCCTCAGCGGCCTTCGGGGGCCTTGCCCGCAGGCGCGGCCGCACCAGGCGCAGCGCCTGCCTGGGCAGCCTGCTGGGCTGCCGCTTCACGCTGCGCGCGCGGCAGCCAGCCGGCCGGCGGCACGAGCTGTGCGCTGGGGATCAGCGTGTTGAGCTCGTTCAGGATGTCCTGATTGAGGTTGTAGACGCCGTCCGCTTTCAGCACGCTCTGCGAATCTAGCACGAGCGTGATCTTGCGCTTGGTCATCGCCTGCTGCGTCGAGGCGGTGAGCTTGTCGCTGATCTGCTCGATGATGTACTGCTGCGCCACGTTGAGCGGCTCGGCCATCTGCTGGATCTCGCGCTCGCCCGCCTGTTCGAGCTGCTGGATCTGCGCGGCCTGCGCGCGGAGCGCGTTGGCATCGGGCTTGGCGGCCTTCTGGTCCGCCTCGAACTTGTCGTAGAGCGGCTTGAGCTGCGCGGTGATCTGGTTGCGGCGGGTGTTCACCGCATCGATCTGCGCCTTGTAGGTGACGGGCAGCTGGACCATCGCGGTCTTGTAGGCCGCCGAAGCGCCGACCACGGCCTGCGCATTGGCATAAGCCATGCCGGGGACAACGATACCGCCGGGCGTGCTCGATGCCGGAGCAGCAGCGGCCTGAGCCATGGCATGAGGTGCCGCAACCAGCATGGCAGCGGTGACGGCAAACGCCGGAAGAATACGGTTTTGCATCAGAACTGGGTTCCTACGTTGAAGTTGACTGTCTGGGGATCATCGCCATCGACCTTGCTGAGGACTTTGGCGACGTCGATGCGGAAGGGGCCGAACGGCGAGTTCCAATTGACGCCGAAGCCGACCGAGATGCGCGGCTTGGGGCTGTCGCCGAGGAAAATCTCGTCGAACTTCTGGGCGATGTTGTTGGCCTTGCCGGTAGTATCGGCGGAAGACGTGGTGAGGCGGCCGGTCACGTTGTCCTGATAGAGCAGCGTGGTGCCCGAAGTGGAGGGCCGCGCCACGCTGAACACCGCGCCCGCGTCGACGAAGATCGAAGGCCGCAGCCCCAGTTCGCGCGCGCCGGAACCCAGCGGAATTTCAAGCTCCGCATGGCCGAGGTAGTAAACCTTGCCGCCCAGCGCGTCATCGACCCACTGGTTGCGATCGGTGCTGGTCACGCCGCCCGTGCCGTCCTTGGGATCGAACCCGCTGTAGAACTTGCGCAGCACGCGCGGGCCAACGCCGCGAATGTCGAAACCGCGCAGCTGCGGCTGGCCGAGGAAGAAGCGGTCGGTCAGCCGCACGTCGTCGATCGTGGGATCGTTGGTGCGATTGCCGAGCGCCTTGGTCGCCCCGCCCTCGCCACGCAGCGAGAACACGAAACCCTTGCCGAGCGAGAAATAGCGCGAGGCGTTGGCGCTGATGCGGGCATAGCGCACCGAACCGCCGAGACCGGCGAAATCGACGCCGACCACGGCCTGCGAACCGCTCGTCGGACGCATGCGGTTGTCGAGCGTATCGTAGACCATGCTCGCGCCGAGGATCGAACTGGTGCGCTTGCCGATCGCATCGCACAGATAGCGGCCCGCCAGGAAGATCGAGCACTGCGGCACGCCGTTGGCGTCGGGCAGGTAATAGGTGTTCTTGTCGAGCGTCACGTTCTCGAGATTGAGCGTGTAACGCCCGATCAGCGACATGTACTCGGTCAGCGGCAGACCGGCACGAACCTGGAAGCCGGTGGTCGACTGCTTGTAGGTCGTGTTGCGGTTGCTGTTGAGGAAGTTGAAGCTGTTGAAATCGCGGCGATAGACGTCAACGCCGAGCGAGACGTTGCGATCGAACAGATAGGGCTCGGTAAAGCTGACCTGCACGCTGCGCGAGAAGCGCGAATAATCAACGCTGAGCCCGATGGTCTGGCCGCGGCCACGGAAGTTGTTCTGCTGGATCGAGGCCTGGAAGATGAAGCTTTCAAGGCTGGAGAAACCGGCCGAGAGCTGAAGCTGCCCGGTGGGCTTTTCCTCGACGTTGGCTTCCAGCACAATGCGGTCCTGCGCGGAGCCGGGCTTCTGCTCGACCTCGAACTTTTCCTGGAAGTAGCCGAGCGACTTGATGCGGTTCGACGAGCGCTTGATCTGGAAGGAGTTGAACGCATCGCCCTCCGCCACGCGGAATTCGCGGCGGACGACCTTGTCCTGCGTGAGGCTGTTGCCGTTGACATCGACGCGTTCGACATAGACGCGCGGCGCCTCCGCGATGCGGAAGGTGACCGACATCGTCAGGTCATCCTTGTTGCGATTGAAGTCCGGCCGCACGTCGGCAAAGGCATAGCCGAAGCTGCCTGCCGTCTCGGTCAGGCTGTCGACCGTGTCCTCGACCTGCTTGGCATTGTACCACTGCCCGGCCTTGAGCGGCAGGCGCTTGGCCAGCGCATCGCCATCGAAATCGCGCAGCTGGCTATCGACCTTCACGTCGCCGAACTTGTAGCGCTGCCCTTCCTCGACCACGTAGGTAATGATGAAATCGCGCTTGTCGGGCGTAAGTTCGGCCACGGCGGAAACGACGCGGAAATCGGCGTAACCGTTGGTCAGGTAGAACTGGCGCAGCTTCTGCTGGTCGAAGGCGAGCCGGTCCGGATCGTAGCTGGTGCCGCTGGAGAACACGCGGAACACGCGCGCCTGCTTGGTCACCATTTCGCCGCGCAGCTTCGTAGCGTTGAAGGTCTGGTTGCCGATGATGTTGATCTGGCGGACGCGCGACTTGGGGCCTTCGTTGATCTCGAACACGATATCGACGCGGTTCTGATCGAGCATGACCATCTTGGGCTCGATCGAAGCGGCAAAGCGGCCCTGCCGCTTGTAGAGCTCGATGATGCGCGCCACGTCGGCGCGGACCTTGGAACGCGTGAAGATCTGGCGGGCAGCAAGCTTGATTTCGGGGAGGATCTTGTCCTCCTTCAGGCGCTTGTTGCCTTCAAGGATGATGCGGTTGACGACCGGGTTTTCCTTCACCTCGATCACCACGTCGCCATTGCTGTCGCGCACCTGCACGTCGGCAAACAGCTCGGTCGCGTAGAGGTCCTTCAGCACCTGGTCGGCAGCGGCCTGCGTGTACTTGTCGCCTTCCTTGAGGCGGATGTACGAACGGATCGTATCGGCCTCGAGCCGCTGCGCGCCGGAAATGGTGATCGAGCGGACGAGTTCGACCGGGACCGGCGCGGGAACTGCTGCAGGCGCAGCAGCCGGAGCAGCGACCGGCGCAGCGGCAGCTGGCGGCGCGGCTGCAGTCTGTGCGTTCGCCATGACGGGCATACCGGCAAGACAGGTCGAGGCTGCAAGCGCCGCGAGAGTGGCAGCCACTTTGCCCTGGGCACGCACCGTGATCGGTAGGCCGCCCTGGGTCCGGGGCGAGTTCCAAGCATTCATCACCAAGCGCCATCCCGTCTATTCGTGCGGCCGACCGGCCACTGCCGCTCCGCCTCGCACCAAGGCACGCCCCGGCAACAAACCGTCACGTCCCGCGATGCCGCCTCCTGCCCGATGCAGGCCCGCCAATCAAGCAAGCTCACCTCAGCAGACCGTAATTGCCCCGCATTTTGTGGAAAATCCGGCTTCCCCCACCGTCCAGCGAAAGATCGCGAACGCAGCCGTTCGATTCGAAACGCCTCAACCTCCGAAAACGCGCAATGAAGCGACGTCATTGAAGGTCACGAACAGCATCAGCGCCATGACCAACGCAAGGCCGGTGCGGAAGGCCCATTCCTGCCCGCGCTGGCTTACCGGACGGCGGCTGACCGCCTCGATCGCGTAGAACGCAAGGTGCCCGCCATCGAGCACTGGAATTGGCAAGAGGTTGATGAACCCGAGGTTAATCGAGATCAGCGCGATGAACCAGACGTAGTTGGCCCAGCCAGAAGCAAGCTGTTCGCCCGAATACTTGGCGATCTTGATCGGCCCGCCCAGTTCCTTGACCTCGCGCTTGCCGGTGACGATCTGGCCGATGCCGGTGATCATCATCCCCATGATGTCGCGCGTCTGGATCACCGCATCGCCCACCGCCGCGATGGGGCCCACGGCCACGCGCTCGGCCGTGGCGGGGCCAATGCCGAGGTAGCCGATCTTCTGGGTGTTGCCGAACTTGTCCGAAACTTCCTTGAACGCAGCCACCGCAGGCAGCGCAATGCGCTTGCCCTGCCGCTCGATCACCAGATCCAGCGGCTCGCCGGGGTGCTGCGCCACGGCAAGGCGGATCTGGAGGAAGCTGTCGATCGAAGAGCCTTGCAGCGAGACGATCCGGTCGCCCATCTGGACGCCCGCCTTCGCCGCAGCCGACCCTTCCTGCACCATGCCGACCACCGGCGGTATCACGACCTTGCCATAAGCGAGGGTGAAACCGGCAAGGATCGCAATGGCCAGCAACAGGTTCGTCAGCGGCCCGGCCAGCACGATCAGCGCGCGCTGCCACACCGGCTTGGCCTGAAATGTCTGCTCACGCTCTTCGGCGGGGAGCGCCAGCCAATCGGCGCTGGGCGTGCTGGCAGGGTTCATGTCGCCCGCAAACTGGACATAGCCGCCAAGGGGCAACGCGGAGAGCTTCCAGCGGGTGCCGCGCTTGTCGGTCCAGCCCGCCACTTCCTTGCCGAAGCCGATGGAGAAACTGTCGGCCTTCACGCCGAACCAGCGGCCCACAAGGTAATGTCCCAGTTCGTGAATGAACACGAGCGGGCCCAGTACCAGCACGAACGCCAGCACGGTGAGCAGGAGGCCAGGGCTTTGCACGGCAGCGTTCAGGACACGGACTCCATCATCTCGGCAGCGCGGATCCGGGCTTCCCGGTCCACGGCGATCACTTCTTCAAGTGTCACCGGGGCCGCAGGCAGCCCGCGCGCCAGCACGTCCTGTGCACATTGCACGATCCGCGTGAACGCGATCTGACCGGCGAGGAACGCGGCGACGGCAATCTCGTTCGCGGCGTTGAGCACGGCAGGCGCCGCACCGCCCGCGATCACCGCTTCGCGCGCGACGCGGGTGGCGGGGAAGCGCTCCTCGTCAGGCTTGAAGAAGCTCAAGCTGCCGATGGCGGCCAGATCGAGCGGCGCGCACGGCGTGTCCATCCGTGCGGGCCATGCCAGCGCGGAGGCAATCGGCACGCGCATGTCCGATGGGCCAAGCTGCGCGAGCGTGGAGCCATCGCGATATTCCACCATCGAATGCACGATGGACTGCGGATGGATCACGATGCGCAGCCGCTCGACACCGACCGGAAACAAGTGGAACGCCTCGATGAATTCGAGACCCTTGTTCATCATCGTGGCTGAATCGACGCTGATCTTGGCGCCCATCGACCAGGTGGGGTGCTTCACCGCTTCCGCCGGGGTGGCGCGTTGGATGCGCTCCATTTCCCACTCGCGGAACGGGCCGCCGCTCGCGGTCAGCGTGATCGCGTGGACATGCGCAGGATCATTGCCCGCCAGGCACTGGAAGATCGCGTTGTGCTCGCTGTCGACCGGGAGCAGCGTGGCGCCGGTGCGCTTGACTGCGGCGGTCATCACTTCGCCGGCCGAAACCAGCGCTTCCTTGTTGGCAAGCGCGACCGCCTTGCCGCATTCGATCGCCGCCATCGTGGGCGCGAGCCCCGCACAGCCGACGCTGGCGGCCATGGTGATGTCCGCCCCGCGCGCCGCCGCCTCGATCACCGCCGCAGCGCCCCCCGCCGCCTCGATCCCGCTGCCCGATAGCGCGCCGCGCAGTTCGGGGAGCGCGTCCTCATCGGCGACAACGGCCACTTCCGCGCCGAATTCGCGGGCCAGCGCCGCAAGCTGCCCGGCATTGCCATTGGCCGTGAGCGCGACAACGCGGAACATATCGCGGTTGCGCCGCACCAGATCGAGCGTGGACGCGCCGACCGAACCGGTTGCGCCCAGAATGGTAATCGTGCGCGTCATGCGCCTCCTGCTCCTCCAGATGCTGCCCAAGCAGTTCCCGCAATGATGGCAACTGGGAGCAGTCCGTCAATCCGGTCGAACAAGCCGCCGTGCCCCGGAATGAGGCGGCCGCTATCCTTCACCCCGGCACGGCGCTTGAGCCAGCTTTCATAGAAATCGCCCGCCTGCGCCGCCACCGCCAGGCCAGCCCCGGCCAGCGCCGCCATGCCGAGGCGGGTGGTGCGCAGGGCTTCGGCAAGGCTCGGGCCGGTCGGGCTCATCGCCGCGAGCACATAGGCGGCAAACAGGATGTAGAGCGTGGCCCACAGCGCCGCCGCAGCCATGCCGCCCGCCAGCCCAGCCCAGGTCTTGGAGGGGCTGATGGCAGGCGCAATCTTCGGACCGCCAATGGCCCGGCCGGCAAAATAGGCCCCGGTATCGGTGCAGATGACAAGGCCCACCACCGCGACGAGCAGCACGACAGGCATGACGATCAGCGCAAGCGCCGCCCAACCGATGTAAAGCCCGCCGGTGATCACGGATGTCACCATGCGCGCGGGATCGGGCGCGATCTTGGCGGCCAGCATCACGTATTCAGCAAACACCCCAAAGCCTACGAGAGCGATGAAGCCCTTGAGCACCACCCCGCCCTGCCACAGCGCAAAACCGGCCAGCCCGAGCATCACGACCGCCGAGGCCACGCGCACCGGCAGATCGCTGCGGGGCTGCGCGGCTTGCGGCTCAGCGCCCTCCATAGCGGCGCTCACGAGTGGCATAGTGGTCCAGTGCTTCGCGCAAGTGGCCGGGGGTGAAATCGGGCCAGAGCACATCGGTGAACCACATTTCGGCATAGGCCGCCTGCCACAGCAGGAAATTCGAAAGGCGCACTTCACCCGAAGTGCGGATGATCAGGTCGAGCGGCGGCAGGTCGGCCGTATCCAGCTCGGCCTCGATCGCCGCCACGGTCACCTCGCCCTTGGTGGCTGCCGCAGCCGCCGCGCGGACGATTTCCTGCTGCGAGCCATAATTGAGTGCAATCGCCAGCGTGGTGCGCGTGTTGTGCGCGGTACGCGCCAGCGCATCTTCGATCAACTTGACAATATCGGCAGGCAAAGCCTTGTAATCGCCGATAACCTTAAGCCGCACATCGTTCGCGGCGAACTCGTCGATATCGCTGCGAATGAAGGCGCGCAGCAGGCCCATGAGATCGGAAATCTCGTCTTCAGGCCGCTTCCAGTTTTCCGAGGAGAAGGCGTAAAGCGTCAGCGCCTCGAGCCCCATGTGGCGCGCCGCACGCACAACTTCGCGCACCACATCCACCCCGCGCTTGTGCCCCACCGCGCGCGGCAGCAGGCGCTTCTTCGCCCAGCGCCCGTTGCCATCCATGATGATCGCGACATGGCGCGCGGGGCCGGTGTAGCCGCCGCCAGGCAGGTCCGCGGCCCGCTTGTCCTGAGCCTGCCCGGAGCTCACTTGCCGAGGATTTCCTTTTCCTTCTGCGCGGTAACGTCGTCGGCAGCCTTGATCTGCTCGTCAGTCAGCTTTTGGAGTTCGGTCTCGAGGCGCTTGCGCTCGTCCTCCGAGATCTCCTTCTTGGTCTCGTCGACCTTGAGCGCATCCATCCCGTCGCGGCGCACATTGCGGATCGCAATCTTCGCCTTTTCAGAATATTGCGAGGCAAGCTTCGCAAGTTCCTTGCGGCGATCCTCGGTCAGATCGGGGATCGGCAGGCGCAGGGTGTTGCCATCGTTGATCGGGTTGAGCCCGAGGCCAGCCGACCGAATCGCCTTTTCGACCGGGCCGATGTTGGACTTGTCCCACACTTGCACCGTCAGCATGCGCGGCTCAGGCGCGGAGATCGTCGCGACCTGATTCAGCGGAGTGTTTGCACCATAGACGGTGACCATCACCGGTTCGAGCAGTGCGGTGTTCGCGCGGCCGGTGCGCAGTCCCGAAAGATCGCCCTTGAGCGATTCGACCGCGCCCTTCATCCGGCGCTCGAGGTCGGTCTTGTCGAACTTGGCCATGGGTCAGCCTTCCTTTTATGCGATCTTGTTCTGAACGATGGTCTGGGTGCCTTGGCCCGCAAGAACGCGCGCAAGATTGCCGCGCTCACGGATGGAAAACACCACGATGGGGATGGCGTTGTCGCGGCACAGGGCCACGGCGGAGGCGTCCATCACCTTGAGATTGCCTGCGAGGACTGTGTCATAATCCACTGCATCATAACGCTTTGCCGCTGCGTTCTTCTTGGGATCGTCATCATAGACGCCGTCTACGCTGGTGCCCTTGAACAGCGCATCGCACTTCATCTCGGCGGCGCGCAGCGCTGCACCGGAATCGGTGGTGAAATAAGGCGCGCCCACGCCTGCGGCGAAAATCACGATGCGGCCCTTCTGCAAGTGCCGTTCGGCGCGGCGGCGGATCACCGGCTCGCACACTTCGTCCATCTGGATCGCCGATTGCACGCGGGTTTCCACGCCGATCTTCTCAAGCGCGCCTTGCATGGCCAGCGCGTTCATGATCGTGGCGAGCATGCCCATGTAATCGGCCTGTGCGCGGTCCATTCCCTTGGCCGCGCCTGCCATGCCGCGAAAGATATTGCCACCGCCGATCACGAGGCACAGCTCAAGCCCGGTATCCCGCGCGGCCTTCAGTTCCTCGGCCATCTGCGCGACGAAATCGGTATCGATGCCGAAGGGCTGGTTTCCCATCAGCACTTCGCCCGAAAGCTTGAGGAGAACGCGCTTTAGGGGAGGAAGGCTCATCGTCCGGGAGAACTCATCGCAAATGGAAGGCGGCCCTTATACGCGCGGCGCGGCGCGTGCCAAGGGCGCGGGCGCAGGTTTGTGTGCCCCCGTCTGGCTCTGGCACATGCGGCAGCGCTCCCGGACCAGCCGGAAGCGCTGCGCACTGTGTACTTACTTGATGCCGGCAGCCGCCGCGACTTCCGCGGCGAAGTCGGTGGCTTCCTTCTCGATGCCTTCACCGAGCTGGAAGCGGACATAGTCGACCAGGGTGATCTTGGTGCCGGCAGCCTTGCCAGCAGCCTCGACGACCTGCGCGACGGGGGTCTTGTTGTCCATGACAAAGACCTGCGAAAGCAGGGCATTGTCCTTGGCGAACTTGGCGATGGCGCCATCGACCATCTTGGCCTGCACTTCGGCGGGCTTGCCGCTTTCAGCTGCCTTTTCCGCCGCGATCTTGCGCTCACGCGCGATCATTTCGGGATCGAGGCCATCAGCGTTCAGCGCCTGCGGGAAGGCCGCCGCGATGTGCATCGCGATCTGCTTGCCCAGCGGCTCGAGCACATCGGCACCGGCATCGGATTCGAGCGCGACGAGCACGCCGATCTTGCCGAGGCTCGGCGCAGCGGCGTTGTGCATGTAGGGCACGACGAGGCCGGAGGAGACCGACACGGTCTTCATGCGGCGAACCTGCTGGTTTTCGCCGATGGTGGCCACGTTGTTGGTCAGCTTGTCGGTGACAGTGCCGCCATCGGGATAGGCCGCTGCCTTGAGCGCCTCGACATCGTCAGCCGCAAGGCCGAGCGCCACTTCGGTGGTCTTGCGCACGAAATCCTGGAACTGATCGTTCTTGGCAACGAAATCGGTTTCCGAGTTCACCTCGACGGCAACGCCGCGCGTGCCCGAAACAGCCACGCCGACAAGACCTTCGGCCGCCGTGCGGCTCGACTTCTTGGCGACGGCAGCAAGGCCCTTGGCGCGCAGCGCGTCGACCGCGGCCTCGATATCGCCGCCGGTCTCGTCCAGCGTCCTCTTGCAATCCATCATGCCCGCGCCAGTGCGCTCGCGCAGGTTCTTCACGTCAGCGGCGGTATAAGCCATCGCGGTGATCCTTCTTGTCTCGTGAATATGGGTTAGGCCGCAGCCCGGCAACAGACACCTGGCGCGGCCCGTAATGTGTGTCCGGGTCAGTTCGGTGACGGTGCCATGATGAGCGCCGCCACCGAACCTGACAGGATCAGGCTTCTGCCGTTTCGACCGCAGCTTCTTCCGGAAGCGGCTCGGCCATCGCGCCAAGGTCTGCACCCGAAGCAATCGCGGCATCGCGGCCACCGCGCGTGGCGGCAGCGGCAATGGCCTCGCAGTAGAGGCGGATCGCGCGGCTGGCGTCGTCGTTCGCCGGAACCGGGAACGCGATGCCATCGGGCGAAACGTTCGAATCGAGGATCGCCACGACCGGGATACCCAGCACGTTGGCTTCCTTGATCGCCAGCTCTTCCTTGTTGGCGTCGATCACGAACATCACGTCGGGAATGCCGCCCATGTCGCGGATGCCGCCGAGCGACAGCTCGAACTTGTCGCGCTCACGCGTCAGCTGGAGGACTTCCTTCTTGGTGAGGCCCGCGGTGTCGCCCGAGAGCTGCTCTTCCAGCGCCTTGAAGCGCTTGATCGAGCCCGAGATGGTCTTCCAGTTGGTGAGCATGCCGCCCAGCCAGCGGTGGTTGACATAGTGCTGGCCCGAAGCGCGCGCGGCCTGGGCAATCGGCTCCTGCGCCTGGCGCTTGGTGCCGACAAACAGGACCTTGCCGCCGCCCTGCACGGTGGCCGAGACGAACTCGAGCGCGCGAGCGAACAGCGGCACGGTCTGCGAGAGATCGAGGATGTGGATGCCGTTGCGCGCGCCGAAGATGTACGGCTTCATGCGCGGGTTCCAGCGGTGGGTCTGGTGACCGAAGTGTGCGCCGGCTTCAATGAGCTGCGACATGGTGACGACGGGAGCCGCCATAGGACTTTCCTTTCCGGTTGAGCCTCTGGAATGCAGGAACCGCTGGCGGGAGGAACCCCATCGCGGCACCGGTATGTGCGCATTCCATGTGGATTGCCGCGCCTCATCCGAACCCCTTGTCCGAATCAAAACACAGCGATTGCGCCGTTAGCCGCCCTTTTGCCGAGCGTCTACAAGCAATTGGCTGCGCCTTTGGCAGCAGGCCTGCACGTGTGCGCGGTGAAACGTTGCTTTCAGCCGTCAACCTGCACTGACATGTGTCCAATAAGTAGTGAATACTAGTTGTCAAATTGTTTGGACACAGCCATAAAGTTCGGGACGGGCAACACCGCCAGTCGCGAAATTCCCGGTGATATCAATGCACCCCGGATCAACCGCGACTTTTCAGGCTTAGAGCTCCAGCAAGCGGAACTTGTAGAGCGCCAACCGGTAGATGGCCGGTAATGCCGATGTCGATGCCCTTGATACCAATTGTGTAGCGCAATTCGATTGCTCGCTCGCCCAGTGATTACCACGCGCCCAGTGATGAACACTTTGTGATTGGCCGCAGACCCAGCGGCCATGCCGGCCGCCTACCCACGCGGCCATGGCGGTCGCGCCCTGACCCGGTGCCCTCCCAGACCGCCACTGCGATCCCCGCGCCCCCCGCGCGCGGGGATCGCCACCCGGCGCGCCTGGGATTGCACAGCCTGAGGCCAATGGCATTTTATTAAATCAATACAGGCACATAATCGCCACCGCGCGTGGCGCAACCGTGTGCGCAATATCCTCATGATGGAAATTCCATGCCGCCAGCATCGAATCGGCTTGACGGAATGGAACAAAAAGAGAACAATCGCATCACAGACGGGAAAGAGCGGCTGTTTCCGATTCTCTACCCCGAGTTATCCACAGGGCGTGCTTCGCTTGTCAAGCGGTTCGCCTGGTTTGAAAGGCAGCGTTACCATGTCCATGGTCCCTTTCCTCGCCTCGCTGGTCATGGCTGGCGCTGGCTGTGTGGCCTTCGCGGCCATCGTGGTCACGGTGCGGGGGCAGTTGCCCGCCGTGCGCCGCTTGCTCGCGGAATCGCGTGCGATTTCGGCCGACCGGCAGTTTCTGGTGCAGATCACTGGCGTTTCTGCGCCAGTGGGGCCGCGCACCGCCATCCGGCCGCGCCGCGCACCAGTCCGGGTGGTCGGGGCTGCCGGGGCTTCGGTTACAACGGCACGCCCGCTGCGCGCTGCAGCCTGATCCGGCGGTAGCGCCACAGGCCCACCGGCATCAGCGCGAGATAGACGACACAGATGCCCACCAGCGTCAGCCACGGTTCGGTGAGCAGTGCCGCCAGGACCATGCCGGCGAGGGCAATCACTTCCAACCGGATCGAGCGGCGCGGTCGCAGCGCCCCCCAGCCCAGCGTCGGCAGGTTGGAAATCATGAGAAAGGCGATCAGCAGCGCCCACGGCCCAACCACGTAAGGTGCGCGCAGAACTTCCAGCCCGCTGGCAAACCACAAATAGAGCGGCAGAAAAGCAAGACCTGCACCGGCCGGCGCTGGCACGCCGGTCATGAACCCAGCGGACTTGTGCGGCTGGCCGGGCAAATCGATCGAAGCATTGAAACGCGCCAGACGCAGCGCGCAGCATACCGCCAGAGCCAGCGCGGCAAACCAGCCAAAGCGCGGTACCGCGCTCAGCGACCAAAGATAGAGGATCAGCGCAGGCCCCACGCCAAAGGCAATCGCATCCGACAGGCTGTCCAGTTCCGCGCCGAAGCGCGACTGCGCCTTCATCAGCCGCGCCACCTTGCCGTCGATCCCGTCAAGCAAGCCTGCAAGGAGAACCGCCAGCACGGCGGAATGAAAATCACCGCCGATGGCAAAGCGAATGCCGGTGAGGCCGCTGCATAGCGCGGCGGACGTGATGGCATTGGGCACCATCGCCCGCAAGGTCAGGCCGCGCGGCAAGCGGCCGCGGCCAACCGTCTCGGCCATGGGAACCTGCCCGGCCTCACCCCTGTCTGCACTATCCCTTACTGCGCTGTCGTTTGCCGATCCGGTCTTGTCCGGCGCGGGCACCTTGCTCACTGGCGCACGCCCTCGATCAGCGGAGTCTGGCCCAGGATCGCCAAAACAGTCTCGCCGGCCACCACACGCTGCCCGATCAGCACACGCGACTCTGTTCCCGCCGGAAGATAGACATCGACACGGCTGCCGAACCGGATCAGGCCCACGCGCTGCCCACCAGCGACAATGTCGCCAGCCTTGACGAACGGCACGATCCGGCGCGCGACCAGCCCTGCGATCTGGGTAAAGCCGACGCGCACCCCATCGCCGCGCTCGACCACAAAGTGCTGGCGCTCGTTCTCTTCGCTCGCCTTGTCGAGATCGGCGTTGAGGAACTTGCCCGGGATGTAGACCACCCGGCGGATCGTGCCTCCGATCGGCGTCCGGTTCACATGCACGTCGAATACCGACATGAAGATCGAAACCCGCGTGACCGGCGTCTCGGCCAGTGCAGGCTGGCCCGTGCCGTCATCGGCCGTCATCTCGCGCGGGGGCGTCACGGTGCAGATCATCGTGATGAGCCCATCGGCGGGTGCAACGATGAAAGTCTCATCACGCGGCGTCACGCGTTCCGGATCGCGGAAGAAGGCCAGCACGCCCAGCGTCAGCACCGCCAGCGGCCAACCCAGCAGCGTACCGCCCAGAAGCGTGCCGCCCAGACAGAGTGCGGCAGCGATCGCGCCGAACTTGCGGCCCTCCGGATGGATTGCGGGCCAAGTGAACCCGGCCGAACCGCGTCCACGATTGTCTAGAATTTCTCCCGGCATGCTGCCCCTCTAGGCTGCGACACGCGCGCGGACAAGCACCCAGCATATCTTCGCCCGCAGGCGGCCAAGCATGCGCCCGTCGGCCTTGCTCCTGCCCCTTGCCCTGCCCCCTGCCCTGCCCCTGCCCTACAGCCGTTTTCCGCGCAGCACCGCCTTGTTCATCCGCAAATCGCTCCAATCCTAACCGGTTCGGATCAAATTTAATTTTATTCCGCCGCAGATCAGACCCTTCACTAAGGGATTTTCGCGTTAACTTTGTCTGTCTGATGCCCCGGGACACGCCCCCGAACCTGCCGGATTTCCGGGCACCTGCCCCCATCAAGCCACCGTTTCCCTTCCCCAAAGTTGGTTAACGCATGTCCGAACGGGATAGGCAGGGCGCCGCTCAGCGCCGGCCCGACCGCCTTTCTCACCCTTACGCGATGTTAACCAAGCTCGGTGAAAAAGCCCAAGTATGAATACGTACACCACCTCTCTTCGCCGCGCTGCGGGCATCGCTGGATGCTCGCTTGTCGCCCTTTCGCTCACCGCTCCATTCTCGGATTCGGCGCATGCCACCGGCGTGTTCGCGGGTACGCTGATCGAAAACACCGCGACCGCGACCTACAAATCGGGCACCGCGACAGGCACTGTCACATCGAACAAGGTGACGGTGAAAGTCGACGAACTGCTCGATGTCGCGGTCACGACGCTGAGCACGGCTCCTGCCACCGCGAGCAGCGGTACGCCGGCCGTGCTGATCTACTCGGTGACCAACAGCGGCAACGGCCCCGAGGCGTTCAACCTTGCCGGCGACCCGACGATCTCGGGCAACGCCTTCAACACCGCGATCAAGTCGATCGTGCTCGATAGCAACAACAACGGCGTTTACGATCCGGGCGTTGATACGGTGCTGACTGCAGGCGCGCTCGCCACGCCGGTGCTTGCGCCTGACAAGAGCGTCAAGGTGTTCATCCTGGCGAACCTGCCTGCCGATGCGGCCGATGCCGAGACGAGCCAGGTGCGGCTGACGGCAACGGCACAGACCGGCTCCGGCACGCCCGGCACCAGCTTTGCCGGCAAGGGCGAAGGCGGCGGCGATGCGGTTGTCGGCCTCACCACGGCAAAGGACAACGCGCTCGCCACGGTGATGGCCAGCCTTGCAAATATCGCGCTGACCAAATCGGCCACGATCCTCGATCCCTTCGGCACGGCCAAGCCCGTGCCCGGTGCGGTCGTGACGTATTCGCTCGCCGCCAAGGTCACCGGCAGCGGCTCGCTCGAAGGCCTTCATGTCATCGACACAATCCCGGCCGGCACCACTTACGTGCCGGGCTCGCTCAAGCTCGATGCCGCCGCCCTCACCGATGCGGCCGATAGCGATACCGGAATTGGCGGAGCCGACGGGATCGACGTGACACTCGGCAAGATCACCGGTGGCACCACCAAGACTGTCGTTTTCGCCGTCAAGATCAACTGATCAGCCAGGGAAGCCTATCATGAACCTCTCCTTCCTCATCAAGTCGTGGGTTGGCCTTGTGGCGATGATCGCCATGGCCGGCCCTGCCCTCGCCGCAGCGCAATCGGCTCCCACGCCGGTCACGCTCAAGGGCGATGTCATGCTCGAGAAGACCGTGACCGAAAACGGCGTCAACAAGGTCCAGCTCTCCGAGCCCAAGGTCGTCATTCCCGGCGATCACTTGCTGTTCACCACGCGCTATCAGAACGAAGGCACGCAGGCGGTGACCAATTTCGTCGTCACCAACCCGCTGCCCGCGGCTGTCGCGCTGTCGAGCGAGGCAGCGGCCGGGACCGAAGTTTCGGTCGATGGCGGCAAGACCTGGGGTCTGCTCGCCGCGCTCAAGGTTGCGGGCAGCGAAGGCGCCCAGCGTGCCGCCACCGCCGGTGACGTGACACACATTCGCTGGACCATTCCCGCAATCGCCCCGGGCGCTTCGGGTGAGGTCCAATATCATGGAATCGTTCGCTGACATGGCGAAACGGGGGGTCGCCACGCCTGTGAGCGACCAGAATATTCGCAGGCAACCCAGTGGAGCATAAGAAAATGACGTATCGCAGCAGACTGCTGGGTGCGGCGGGCGTTTGCGCCCTTGCCGTTCTCGGCGCAAATCCGGCCTATGCGGCCGGTACGACCGCAGGTTCGACGATCACCAACACGGTGTCGGTGGCCTTCCAGGTCGGCGGCATCGCCCAGACCAGCACGACCGCGTCCGACACCCTCACCGTCGACCGCAGCATCAGCCTGACGGTTGCCGAAGTTGGCACGACGACGACGACCGTGAACCCGGGTTCGACCAACCAGGTGACGGCCTTCACCGTGACCAACACGTCGAACGCGCCGCTCGATTTCGCGCTGGCCGTAGCCCAGCAGACGGGCGGTGCCGGTGCGCACTCGAACACCGACAACTTCAACGTCAGCAACGTGCGCATTTTCCGCGACAATCCCACCACAGGCACGGTCGGTTCCTACGACGCGGGCGACGCGCTCGTCACGTACCTCGACGAAATCGCCGCTGATGGCTCGGCCACCGTGTTCGTCCTCGGTGACGTCGCCCTCGGTCAGGCCAATGGCTCGGTGGCGGCCGTCACGCTGACCGCAACCGGCCGCGAAGCCGGCGGGGCGGGCAGCCAGGGTGCTGCGCTGACGCAGACCGCGGGTGCCAACACCGCGGCCATGGATACTGTGTTCGCCGATGGCGCCGGTGCGACCGACGGCCTCCGCGATGCGGCGTTCTCGGCCAAGGATGACTATACCGTCTCCGCCGCGACGCTCACCGCGATCAAGTCTTCGCGCATTGTCAGCGATCCGATCAACGGCGGGACGAACCCGAAGATGATCCCGGGCGCGACGATCCAGTACTGCATCGCGATCAGCAACGCCTCGGGCAGCGCATCGGCGACTTCGGTCACCGTGACTGACCCTATCCCGGCGAATCTGACCTATGATGCGACGTTCGGCGTGAAGACCAACGGCACCGCGACGATCGCGAGCGGCGTGGCGACCTGCGCGGCGGACACGAGCGGGACCGGCACGATGGCGTCCAACACGGTCAGCGGCACGCTGGCCTCGGTCGCCGGCGGCGAAACCAAGACGGTGGTGTTCCAAGCCACGATCAATTGAGCGGGGCCTAGGAGGCCAACCCTCAAGGAATTGAGGCCCTCAAGAAATCGAGGATCAGGAACGTGCTGGCGGCGGCAAACCCGTGAGGGATGCCGCCGCCCCACCCCTCTTTTTTGTCTGAAAAGCGAAGAAAAAAGCGCCATGGCGGCATTTCGGAACAGGATCTGGGCAAGCGCCGCGCTGCTTTTTGCAGCGTTGCTTGTCATGATCGGCGTTCCCGCCGCGGCAAATACCATTACCAACACCGCCCACGCGCGCTGGAGCCAGGGCGAAGCCGAACTGAGCGCCGATTCCAACATCGTTTCGTTCGATGTGGTACACGAAGATCCCAAGATTTCAGTCCTGCCCCAGCCTGTCGGCGGCAATACCTTCACCATCGACAGCGGCCATTGCGGCAACGCAGCGCTTCCGCCGGTGCTGGTGGACGCGGCCGCCTCCGATCCGGCCGACCCCGCCACGATTTCGAGCATCACTGTCGGCCAGCCGGTGGTTTTCCGCCTAGTGCTTGCTCGCGATGCACTCGATCCCGAGAAGGCGGATACCGTCAAGGTCACGATCGTTTCCGCCAGCGGAGACCGCGAGCAGATCACTGTCACCGAAACCGCCGCCGACAGCGGGCTGTTCTATGGCGCGATCCCGACCAGCGCGATCCCGCCGCAGCCCCGCGACGGCGATTGCCGCCTCAGCATCTCGGGCGGCGACAAAGTCACCGTTTCCTACAACGGCGTGAGCGGCGACGGTTCGGTCATCAAGGCCGATGTCGATGTGCTGGCCGACCCCTATGGTCTTGTTTTCGATAGCGAAGATGCCACCCCGATTGACGGCGCGCGGGTCACGCTGATCGATGTCGCGACCGGCCGGCCCGCGCGCGTCTTTGCCGATGACGGCGTAACCACCTGGCCTTCGACGATCGTCACCGGCTCTGTCATCACCGATGGTGCCGGGCGCACGTATCAGATGCCGGAGGGCGAATACCGCTTTCCGCTCGCACCGCTCGGCAATTATCGGCTCGTCGTCACCCCACCCGAACCCTACACCGCACCATCGGCGCTCACGCCCAAGAACTTTGTCGGCCTGGCACGCCCTGATGGGGGCGAATTGGTTATTCTGCCCGCATCCTACGGTGAGAGTCTGGCACTTACGAGCCCGGCACCGGTGCGCGTCGACATTCCGGTAGACCGGCCGCCCGTAGCGGTCAGTCTGGCCAAGGTCGCCTCGCGTCAGGTCGCCCAACCGGGCGATGCCGTGTTCTATACGGTGACCGTGCGCAACACCGATCCGAGCCGTGCCAAGCGCGGCGTTATTCTTACGGACACACCGTCTGCCAGCTTGCGCCTGCGTGCGGGCACGATCCGCCTCGACGGGGCCAAGGCGCCCAAGGACACGGTCACTGTCGCCCCGGACGGACGCACGCTGACCCTTGCCATCGGCACGATTGCAGCGGGCGCGACGCGCACGGTGACGTATGCCATGACCGTCCGTCCGGAAGCTTCCGCCGGGCAAGCAGTTAACCGAATTGATGCAGTAGATGCTCGTGGACTAACCGCAACGGCAAGTGCAGCCGTGCGTATCGAACGGGACAATCTGGCCGCGACGATGACCGTAATCGGCCGCGTCACGCTGGGCGATTGCGACGTTCCGGGCACGAAGCAGGCCCCGCGTCCGGGCCTTGGCGGCATCAGGATCGTGCTGGAAGACGGCAGCTTTGCCGTGACCGATGCCGATGGCCGCTATCACTTCGAAGGCCTCATGCCCGGCACCCACGTCGTCCAGGCGCAGGCGATGACCCTGCCCAAAGGCGGCCAGTTCGTGGATTGCACGAAGTCCACGCGCAGCGCCGGCAGCGCCTCCAGCCGCTTCGTGATCGGCCAGGGCGGCAGCCTCGTCACCGCCAATTTTGCCGCGACCGTTCCGGCCGAAGCGCTGGCCGCAGCCGCTGCTGCAACAGCCGCAGCTGCGCCCACCACCGAAAGCGACCGCATGGCTGCGGGCGGCGAGACTGACTGGATCGCCAAGGGTGACGGACCGAACGACTTCCTTTTCCCCACAGCGGACTACAACCCCCGCGCGCCCACCACCCGCGTCGTGATCCGCCATCGCAAGGGGCAGAGCGTGACGCTGAAGATCGACGGCAAGCCGGTCGAGAAGCTCGCGTTCGATGGCGTGCAGTCCTCGCCCGAAGGCTATGCCGTGAGCGTGTGGCGCGGCCTGCCGCTGCCCGGCGAAGACACGCGCTTCGATGCCGAGATCCGCGATGGCGCAGGCGCGCTGGTCGAGACGCTGACCCGCACCGTCCACTTCGGCGCAACGCCTGCCCGCGTCGAGCTGGTGGCCGAACGCTCGCATGTCGTCGCCGATGGCGCGACGCGGCCCGTGATCGCGGTGCGCGTGCTCGATCGCACCGGCCGTCCGGTTCACGCCGGCATTTCCGGTCCGATCACGCTCTCCGCGCCCTATGAAAGCGCGCAGGCGCTCGATGCCATGCAGAACCGCGTGCTTTCGGGTCTTGATCGCACGCCGCCGACGTGGATCGTCAAGGGCGATGACGGCATTGCGCTGATCGAACTGGCGCCGACGATGGTCAGCGGCAGCCTCGATCTCACCTTCCAGTTCACCGACCGCGATGTGAAGCGCGAGCAAGTGCTCGAAACCTGGGTCGTGCCCGGCGAGACCAAGTGGACGCTTGTCGGCCTCGCCGAAGGCGCGGTGGGTTCAAAGTCGGTTGCCGATCACATGCAGCGCAGCGCCAAGTTTGACACCGATCTGGGCGATCATGCCCGCGTGGCGTTCTATGCCAAGGGCCGGATCAAGGGCAAATGGCTGACGACGGTCGCCTATGACAGCGCCAAGCAGCGCGCCGAACAGCGCCTGCTGGGCGGGCTCGACCCCAAGGCCTATTACACCGTGTTTGCCGATGGGTCTGACCGCCGCTTCGATGCCGCCAGCGTCAACAAGCTCTACGTCCGCATTGAAAGCGCCAAAGTGCGCGCGATGTTCGGCGATTTCGCCACCGGCTTCGATCACACCCAGCTTGGCCGCTACCAGCGCACGATGACCGGCGTGAAGGCCGAAGCCCGCATCGGCGCGGTGCGCACCGAAGCCTATGCCGCGAAAGTTGCCACCACGCATCGCCGCGATCAGATCCCCGGCGGCGGCATCAGCGGGCCTTACCAGCTGTCCAGCCGCGCCATTGTGCCCAACAGCGAAACGGTGACCATCGAAGTGCGCGACCGCTTCCGTTCAGAAGTGTTGGTGTCGAGCCAGGTCCTGACGCGCTTCCTCGATTACGACATCGACCTGCTGGCCGGGACGATCACGTTCAAGCAGCCGATCCTCAGCCGCGATGCCAATCTCAATCCGCAGCAGATCGTGGTCGACTATGAAATCGACACGCTGAACGGCGGCGCGTGGAATGCCGGAGCGCGCGCGGAGTGGCGCAACAAGTCTGAAAAGGTGCGCATCGGCGCGACCGCGATCAGCGATGCTTCGGCCGCAGCGGGCGCTGCCGTCACGCGCACCAATCTCGGCGCGGTCGATGCCAAGCTGTTCATCGGCAGCAAGACCGAAGTGCGCGCCGAAGCCGCGATGAGCCATGCGACGGGCGCAAATCCTGCCGGCAATGGCACGAAGGCGGCGTGGATGATCGAGGCCGAACGCCACGATGCGCGGCTCGATGTGCTCGCCTATATCCGCTCGCTCGATGCCAACTTCGGCGTCGGCCAGGTCAGCATCGGCGAACTCGGCCGCCGCAAGATCGGCATCGATACGCGCTACCGGATCACCCAGAAGTGGCTGGTCAGCGCGACCGCGTGGCACGATACCTCGCTGGTCGACGGGGCGAAGCGCAGCGCGATCCAGCTGGGCACGACGTGGAACAATCGCGGCACCGAAATGCGCCTCGGCGTGGCGCACTACAGCGAGACGCTGGCAAACGGCGCGGCGGCTGGCCCCAATGGCGCGACCGGCGGCAGCACCACGCTGTTCGAGGCGGGCGCCACCAAGCGCCTGTTCGACAACAAGCTGGAACTGAGCGCCGCCGGTTCGATCGCGATCGGCAGCAAGGACGCGACCTCGTATCAGGCGCCGCGCTACCGGCTGGGCATGCGCTATGCGATCACGCCGGACATCCGCGTGATCAGCGATTACGAGATCGGCAACGGCGGCCAAGGCGAAACGCGCACGCTGCGCGGCGGGCTGGAACTGACGCCGTGGACCGGGGCCAAGATCGCCACGGTGATCGGCCAGCAGAGCACGAGCGCCGCCGCCGTGACCGCCGATCAATCCGCGATCACCGAGCAGGGCAAGCGCGCGTTCGCGTCTTATGGACTCGCCCAGTCGCTGCCGATCAGCAAGGCCGTCACCATCGACGCCACGATCGACGGCAACAAGGTGATCGGCGGCAAGAGCGCGCTCGCCACCAATGGCGGCACCGCGGTTGTCGGCGCGAGCAGCCAGACGACGATTGCCGAGGACTTCACTGCCTATACGCTCGGCGCAACGTGGCGTTCGGGCCGCTGGAGCGCGACCGCGCGCGCCGAACTGCGCGATGGCGAACTCAGCCAGCGCAAGGGCTTCACTTTCGGCATGATCCGCCAGATGGGCGAAGGCAGCGTGGTCGGCGGCGCGGTAACCTGGGCCTCGACGCGCGATGTGACCGGCGCGGCGAGCGAAGTCGGCAGCGCCGCGATCTCCATCGCGCACCGCCCGGCCAACTCGGCTTTCGCGTTCCTGAGCAAGCTGGAATACCGCAGCGACCGCATCAGCGGCGTGGTCCCCGGCACCGATCCTGCCGCTGGCGACGGGACCGCGCTCACCGTCGGCGGCGATGCCCGGTCGCGCCGGATCGTGGCCAGCTTCTCGGGCGATTGGGCACCGAACGGCCGCGTCGATGGCCAGATGGTGCAGCGCACGGAGATCGGCGTGTTCGTCGCCGCGCGCCACAATCTCGATCGCTATCAAGGCTTTGATCTTGCCGGCACGACCGTGCTCGGCGGGGTGGACGCGCGCATCGGGATCGGCAAGCACATCGAAGTGGGCGGCTCCGCCACGGTCCGCCGCAGCCTTTCGGATGGCACCACATCCTATGCAGTCGGCCCGCAGATCGGCATCGTCCCGGCAGACAACGTGATGCTCGTGATCGGCTACAACCTCACCGGCTTCCGCGACCGTGATTTCGCCGCTGCGCGCGGCACCACCAAGGGCGTGTTCGCCACAATGCGGATGAAGTTCGATGCGGGCAGCTTCGGGTTCCTCGGCCTTGGCCGCTGAACGCCCCGGTTAACTTTTGCCCCGACGCCGTACTAGGGCGGGACGCTAGCCCCCCAGCCCTTGCCGCCGTGCGCCGCGCGGCCTATCAACCACGCCATCGTTTTGCCGCTTGTGCAGGAATGGCCAGTGCTCCGGGTTTGCCCCGCCTTATCGCAGACATCAGCGCGCTGGATCGCAGCGGCGCTGGTTGGCGCGAGTGCGGGAGGCCTCCCCGGCCCAGCGATGGCCGCTGCACCTTCGGTTACGGTCACCGCCGACCAGTCCTTGCGCTTCGGCAGTTTTTTCACCGATACGAGCGGAACGCGGACTGTTTCTGCAACCGGATCGGTTACAGGCTCGGCGATCATTCCGTTGACCGGGCCTGCCCCCGGCCCCGCTCAGTTCACTCTCACTTATGATCGCGGCAACAATGCCAGTGTTGCCTATTCGCTGCTGATTTCGGTGCTGGTGCCCGGCGCGGCCAGCCAGATCAGCGGCGGAGTGAGCGGCACGATTGCCCAGTTCGATACCGATCTTCCGGGTGTGAACGCGCTGCTGCCGGGCCAGATCGCGCAAGTCACGCTAGACGGCTGCCAGCGCCGCATCTGCACGCGCACCTTCCGCGTGGGCGGCACGCTGCAAGTGGCGCGCACCTCCGGCGGTGCGGAACTCGCCATTCCGCTGCCCATCGTCGTCACCGTGCTGGCGGAACTGTGATGCGCCGCCTGCCGCTTGCCATTTGCCTGACCGCCATGTGCCCCGCCGCTATCGGCACCCCGGCGCTCGCCGCAAGCGGGCAGACCGCCACGGCGCAGGGGCAGGCAGCAGCGGTGATTGTCGAGCCGATTGTCGCCATTTCCCTTGGCGATCTCGATTTCGGATCGCTCACGTCGTCGCGCACCGCCAGCGGCTCGGTCACGGTCGATGCCGATGGCGGGGCAGTCAGCTATGCGGGCGGGGCCGCGTCGGCCTGCGCGGGCGGCGGCGGGTGCGCTGGAATTGCGCCCGCCCGGTTCCTCGTCAAAGGGGAGGCGAGCCGCAGCTACACGGTGAGTGCGCCGACGGCGATCACCGCCACCGGTACGCTGATCGGCACCAGCGGCAGCGCGCCCGATCTCGCCATCGATGCGCTGACCGTTCATCTTCTGAGCCACGCGGGCGGCGTCACGTCGATTGGCCAGCTCGATGAAACGGGTGAGGATCGCATCGCCATCGGCGGCCGCCTCAACGTGCCCGCAGGCACCGCGCCCGCGCATTACCGCGCCACGCTGACGATCATGGTCACATATAGCTGACCAAAATTTGGCAGCTGACCGGCACCACGCCCCTTTTCGCGGCGCTTACCTTTCATTAACCATACCTACTTAGGAAATATACCTATGAGGACGCCGGGGAAACCCGGCCCCTCGAGGCCTCGCTGCATTTGCAGCCGGGGCCACAGGGACCAGGAGCTTAACCGGTGAACAAATTTCTTCCCGCCGCGCTGATCGCGCTGGCCGCAGCAGACCCGGCCTTCGCCGGATCAGGTAACCAGTCGACGGCCACGGGTACGGCGACCGCGACGATCGTCGCGCCGATCGTGCTGACCCATCCCGCTGCCGCCAGCCTCAACTTCGGCCGCTTCACGCGCGGCACCGGCGGTACGGTTACGGTGAGCGCGGCAGGCGCGGGTTCGGTTGGCAGCGATGTGACGTTCATCCCCGGTTCGACCACCGCGGCAGACAGCTTCACCGTGGCGGGCGATGCCAACCGTTCGTACTCGATCGCGACGACCGGCGGCAACGTCACCTCGGGCGCGACGAGCCTTGCTTTCACCACGGCGGCTTCGGCGGCCACCGGCACGCTCAGCGCCGCTGGCACGGGCAGCTTCACCGTCGGCGGCACGCTGACGGTGACGGGCACAGCCCCGACCGGGGCCTATAGCGGCACTTATTCGGCGACTGTCGCCTACAACTGAGACCATAGCCCGGCGGTGCCTGCACGTGCAGGCATCACCCCGCGTTTCCGGTTAACCAATATACGCAGAAGGAACCAGGCGGCACGCAGCGCGTGACCGCCTTTTCTGTTGCGGGATCGCACTGCCCTTCATCGAAATAAATGTTTTTTATTATGCAGATAGCCGTCACCTCAAAAAGGCCCGAAACGGATTGAAATCACCGAAATACTGACAAGGTACTCCCGGTGGTAAGTGGTTTGTTAACCATATCTCCTTAGGACTTCTACGTATCAGGACGCCGGAAAGCCGGTTCCTGGTTGAACCACGTTTACCAGCTCCAAGACCGGGACGTTGCGGAGCAAAACAGCATTCAGGAGCATATGACGTGAAGAAGATCATTCTCGCCTCCACCCTCACCGCCATCGGCGTCCTTGCCGCTGCAACGCCTGCCTTCGCCGGCTCGGGCAACCAGTCCACCGCCACGGGCGCCGCGACAGCGACGATCGTTGCACCGATCGTGCTGACCCACACGCCCGCGACCAGCCTCAACTTCGGCCGCTTCACCACCGGCACCGGCGGCACCGTGACCGTAACGGCCGCAGGCGTCGGCTCGGTCGGCAGCGACGTGACGTTCGTGCCCGGTTCGACCAATTCGGCCGATTCGTTCACGGTGGCAGGCGATGCCAGCCGTTCGTTTTCGATCACGACCACGGGCGGCAACGTCACCTCGGGCGCGACCAACCTTGCCTTCACCACGACCGCTTCGGCCGCGACCGCAGCACTGAGCGGCACCGGCACGGCCAGCTTCACCGTTGGCGGCACGCTGACCGTGACGGGTACGGCACCGGCCGGTGCCTATACCGGCACGTACTCGGCGACCGTCACTTATAACTGAATTTGGCAACTGATCCCGGGATTGCGCCGGCTGCCACCCTTGGGGGGCAGCCGGGCTCTCGCTCTAGCCAAGGCAGCACCATGACCAACCGCACCAGAACCCTGCTCAAGGCACTTGCCGCGCTTGCGGCAATGCTCGCCCTGCCGGGCGCAGCGCTCGCGGCGCCCGGCGGTTCGGTCACGATGAACGGATCGGCCAGCGCCACGATCATCACGCCCATCAGCATCGTCGCAACTGCGCCCTTGCGCTTTGGCGTGATGGCCCAGCCCACTGCGGCGGGCACGGTAACCGTGAGCACATCCGGCGCGGTTACGACAGGCGGCGGCATGGCGGGCAACACCGCCATCGCACAAGGCACCGCAGGCCCGCAGGCGGGCAAGTTCCGCGTGAGCGGAGAGCCAGGCCGCCAGTTCTTCGTAACTCTGCCTCTGGCCGCAACGGTGACCAGCAGCGGTTCCTCGATGACGATCAACCTGTTCACCGTCGGCGCGCTCACCGGATCTCCGGTCGGCACGCTCGATATCGCGGTGGGCGGCACGCTGGCGGTTGGTGCCGCGCAGCCCATCGGCACCTACAACGGCACCTACCAGATCACCGCCTCGTACAACTGACCCCGCTTCCCGGCAGTCTTGCCCGCCAGGCCTGATCTGCCCGCCAGCGATTCCCCCGCCCGCGCCGCCCCGGCCGCGGGCTTTTTTGCGTGCCCCGAACCGCCACACCCGTCGGAACATCGGATTCGGCATGGAAAAATCCGTGCGGTAAAAATTTTTTTCCCAATTTTTCCTGCACCTGCGCCTGTTTGCCAGCAGCCGCACGGTCATCCCGCACGCATCGCAAAACACGATTATTCGCAATTCAACCGACACTTGCATGGTTAATCGCGAATTTACTTGTATTACCTAGGTATTTATAATCCCATTATGGGACGCTTTCTAAGTAAAAACCAGAATAACTACCCATTAACTCGGCCCGAATACGTAGCACTACGTACCGAATAACGGCGATCAGGCCCGACTTCGCAGTACCGCAGTTTTACGGACGTGTCGCAGCCCCGGGGGGAGGCGGCACGGCCACCATCCGGGAGCATACACGTGAAGAAGATCATCCTCGCTTCGGCCATCGCCCTCATCTCGGCCACTCCGGCTTTTGCGGCTTCGGGCAACTCCTCGACCGCCAGCGGCAGCGCCACCGCCACGATCGTCGAGCCCATCGTGCTCACCCACACCTCGGGCGCAGCGCTGGGCTTTGGCCGCTTCACCACCGGCACGGGCGGTTCGGTCACCGTCTCGGCGGCAGGCGTCGGCACTGCTGGCGGCGATGTGGCTTTCGTGCCCGGCTCGACCAACTCGGCTGACGCGTTCACCGTGGCCGGCGATGCGGGCCGTTCGTTCTCGATCAGCACCGGCAGCGGCACGGTCACCGATGGCACCACCACGATCGGCTTCACCACGGCGCCTTCGGCAGCTACCGGCACGCTCACGGGCGGTGCGGCCTCGTTCTCGGTCGGCGGCGTGCTGACCCTGGCTGGCACCGAAGCGGCTGGTGCCTACACCGGTTCCTACTCGGCGACCGTCACCTACAACTGATCGCACGAACAAATGCCGGGGGCGGTCCGCAGCGGCGGCCCCCGGACAGTGCACTCCTTTTTCGGATAGCCCAGATGTTTCCCGCCCCGCGATTCCTGCTCGGGATGGCGGCCTTGGCCTCTGCCATGGCTGCTGGTTCCGGCACCGCATTCGCAGCCCCGAGCAGCTCGACCATGGGCGGCGCGGCGCAGGCGGACATCCTGCGGCCGCTGGCGATCGTGCCGGTGGATCCGCTTTCGTTCGGGCAGATTGTTCGCCCCACTGCTGCTGGAACGGTGGTGCTCGCGCCTTCAGGTACCATCACCACCACCGGCGGGGTTTTGACCAGCACGGCCATCGCCCAGACCACGCCGCGGGGTCCAGGTACGTTCCTCGTGGTAGGCGAAGCCGCGCGCGCCTTCAGCATTGATCTGCCGACGGTGGTGATCCTGCGCCAGGGCACGCGCAACATGCGCCTCAGCGCTTTGCGCAGCAACTGGACTTCGGGCGCCGTGTTCGGCCCGACGCGCGTTTTCTCGCTTTCGGTCGGCGCCACGCTCAATGTCGGCGCCAATCAGACGACCGGAACCTACTCTGGCACCTACGCTGTAACTGTGACTTATCAGTAGTCCGCGATTGCCAGCGAATCAGGGTTTCCCCATAAGGGGATTAACCTATTTCGCTGACCCGGGACGAACCTCTTGCACATCTTCGGAAAACTGGGCCCTGCGGCAAGGCTGAAGGCTTCTGCGCTTGGCCTTGGCCTGGCTTTTACCATTGCGTCGGGCGCTTTCGCGCAAGAGGCAGCGGAACCAGCCGATGCGCCGCCCGCCCCGGCCGCGCTGCCTGCAGGCGCTGTGGGCGGCATGGGCGATATCAACCTCTTCCCCAAGCGCGTGGTGATCGACGAGCGCAGCCGGATCGCCAGCGTCGGGCTCTACAACCGCGCCGCCGCGCCCGGTGAATATGAAATCACCGTCTCGGACATGGCCATGCAGCGCGATGGGCGGCTGATCGAACTGGCCACGGTGCAGGATGCAGCGGCGCGTGATGCGGTGCACACGGCCAGCGGGTTCCTGCGCTGGTCGCCGCGCCATGTCGCGCTGCCCGCCAGCGAGGCGCAGATGGTGCGGATCATGGCGCGTGTCCCGCCTGAACTGCCGCCGGGCGAATACCGCTCGCACTTCACGGTCGTTTCCGTGCCCCCCGAAACCGGCGGCACCAGCATCGACGAGGCCGCTGGCGGCGAAACCGGCGGCGGCATCGGCGTGCGCATCGTGCCGCGCTTCGGCATCTCGATCCCGGTGATCGTGCGCGTGGGCGAAACCACGCTGACCGCAGGCTTCAAGGATCTGGCGCTGAACGCGGCTCCGGGCACGCCGCCCGCGCTGGCACTCACGCTGACGCGCGAGGGCACGCGCTCGGCATTCGGCGATATTATCATTACCGCGCCGGGCGCGAAGAAGCCGGTGGCCGAGATCAAGGGCATCGGCGTCTACACCGAAATCGCCGAGCGCGCGGTGCAAGTGCTGATCGATCCCGCCACCGAACCGCGCTTTCTCGCGCGGGGGACACGCTGGACGGTGAGCTACGTCGATGACGACATGTCACCCGGCAAAGTGCTCGCGCGGCAGGAATTCATCGTGCCGTGAAACGGCGCGGGGGGGACCAGCAACGCGGATCCTCCGGCTCGCTGCGGGTCGTGCTGGGCGCAACGCTCGCGCTCGCGGGGGATAGCGCGCGCCGGGAACTGACGCAGGCCGATGGCCCCGCCCCCGGTCCGCCGCGTGAGGCAAAGAAAGCCCGCCGCCCGGAAAAGCTGCCCGAGCCGCGCTTTGCGCAAAGCGCAGCACCCGCTCCCGCGCGCAAGGCTGCGCCGAAACGCGCTGGAAAGCGGCAGGCGCGCCCGGCTTCGCGTGAGGAAGCCCTCCCCGCCCCTGCGTTTGCCGCTGCACCTGTTCAACCTGAGCCAGTCCCTGCCGGTGTCCTGTCCGAAGACTTCCGCCGCGCGATCACGCCGGAACCGGTATCCGCGCCGCCGCCGCCGGAGCCGCTGCCAGCCGCGACCGCCGCGACGAACGACACTGCGCCCGTTGCCGAGCCGGTGCCGGAAGTGCTGCCGGAGCCGCCTTCCGCACCTGTCGCATTGGCGCTGGAAGTTCCTCCGGCCGATCCGCTTCCGGCCCCCGCATTCATCGCGCCGCCTGCGGAAGCGGTTACGGCCGCTCCTGAAGCTGTGGCCGCGCCCGTTCTTGAGGCGAAGGCCGAGCCTGCCCCCCTTCCGCCTGCCACAGCTCCCCAGGTCGAAGCAGTCTCCCCGTCAGCCACCACTATCGCCCCGTCTCCGGAAAGTGCCGCGCCGCCAAAAGTCGCAGCGCCGCCACCGTCCGAACCCGGCGCAGCCCCGCCACCGGTCAAACTGGCCGACGCGCTACCGCGCCCGGCGTTTGGCGGCCCGCTTCCGGCAAAAACCACACCGCCGCCGCCCCCTCCCCCAAGGCAAACCGCTGCCCCGCCAGCCGCCCTGAGGGCCGACTTGCCGCGCCTCGCCTATGCGTCCAGCGCGCTGCCGCTAACCCCAGTTGCCGCAGACGCTTCTCCCGCGCCCGTCCGCACGGCATCACCAAGCTACGCCGCAACCCGCACCGCCCTGCCCACGCCGGCCTTCGGCCTGCCGCGCGCGCCCGCCGCTGCCGAGCAGCCTCCGCCAAGACCCGCGCTCACCGCCTCGCCGCTCCGCGCCAATGTCACCGATCAGGCTGGGCTTGGCGCGCCGACAGCGGCGCCCGTGATCAGCGACGATGACGAACTCATCCTCCAGATCGAGACCGCGCAGGGCGAGATGAGCGACACCATCGTCGCCTACGGCCTGCGGCAGGGTGTCTATCTCCCGCTCGGCGCGCTGACCCGTTTTCTCGATCTGCCGATCGCGATCAGCGACGATGGCCACTATGCAAGCGGCTGGTTTCTCGATGAAAAACGCACCCTCGCGCTCAATCTGCGCGATGGCACGCTGGTTATTGCCGGAAAGGCCGTCCCGCTCGGCAAAGGCGATGCCGTCGCCTTCGAAGGCGAGCTTTACGTGCGCGCCGAACGGTTCGCCGATCTCTTCCCGCTCGATCTCAAGGTCGATCTGCGCGCGCAAACCATCGCGGTCAAAACCCGCGAGCCCTTCCCTTTCGAAGAGCGCATCACGCGTGAGGCGGACCGCGAGCGGCTTGCCTCGCGCGCAGCGAGAGACACCGGCCGCGAAGGCGCATCGCGCTTCCCGCGTGAGGAAACGCCGTGGCGCGCCCTCTCGCTGCCGGTGGGCGAAACCGAGCTGCGCGCGCTGACCGACGATGATCTCGGCTCGCGGATTGAGGCAGACCTACGCCTCGCGGGCGACCTCGCGTTCATGACCGCGCGCGCCTATGCCAGCCTCTCGACCCGCGACGGTCTGACCGCCGCGCGGCTCGAACTGGGCCGCCGCGATCCCGATGGCGATCTGCTCGGCCCGCTGAAAGCCACCGAGTTCCAGCTGGGCGACGTGGCGACCGGCGCGCTGCCCATCGGCCTGCGCGGCATTACCGGGCGCGGGGCGTTCGTCACCAATGCCCCGCTCGAACAGGCCTCGATCTTTGATGCCGTCGATCTGCGCGGCGATCTGCTCGATGGCTACGAGGTTGAACTCTATCGCAACAACGCGCTGATCGGATCGACCCGCACGCCGGTGAACGGGCAATATGCCTTCCTGCAAGTGCCGGTGGATTTCGGGCTCAATGTGTTCCGCCTCGTGTTCTACGGGCCGCAAGGGCAGCGCCGCGAAGTGGTGCGCAGGATCAGCGTGGGCGATGGCCGCCTTGCGCCCGGGCAGTTCATCTACGGCGTGGGCGCGGCGCAGAAGGACACGAACCTGCTGGGCGTGCGCGGCCCGCGCTTCAGCCCGACACCCGATTTCGGCACCTGGCGCGCCACGGCAGAGCTGGGCTACGGCCTCTCGCGCGCTGTCACCGCCACGATGGGTGCGGCCATGTGGGACAGCGGCACCAGGCACCACTGGCTCGCCGCAGCGGGCCTGCGCAGCGGCATCGGTGCCACCGCGCTGCGGCTCGATCTCGGCGTGCAAAGCGGCGGGGGCTCCACGGTCGAAGTCGGGCTTGGCGGCAAGCTCTTCGGCCTCGCCTATAGCGCAAACCACGCCGAGTATGGCGGCGGCGCGATTGACGAAGTGCGCGCGTTCACCGCCGATCCGCTGCGCCGCGCCAGCGAGCTCAACCTCAACGCCACGCTGCATTTCGGCTCCGGCGCGAATGCGCGAATCATGCCGGTTACCAGCCAGGTGCGCCGCATCGAATTTGCCGATGGCCGCCGCCAGACGAACGCCGCGCTGCGCGCCACGCTGCCGCTGGGCGGCGTGCTCTTGTCCAACACTTTCGATTACAACCGCGTCAGCGCGCGCACCACGCCCGCCAGCAGCCGCCTGCTCGGCACATTCGATCTCGCCACACTCTCCGGCTCGAAGATGCGCTACCGCGCCAGCCTCGCCTATGGGCTTGCCCCCACGCTCAATGTCCAGTCGGTCACGCTGGAGGCCGACCGCCGCTTTGGTGACAACACCCTCGTGCGCGGCGGGGTGACGCACGCGCTGGCCGATCGCCAGACCACGCTGGGCCTCTCCGCGATCCGCCGGATCGGGCCGGTGAACGTGGCGTTCGATGGCTCCTACGGTTTCCCTGCGCGCAACTTCTCCTTGGCGCTGCGGGTCGGGTTCAGCTTCGGGCGCAATCCGCTGTCCGGGCGCGGGTTCATCGCGCGTCCGGGGCTGACAAGCGGCGGCGCGGTGGCGGTGAACGCCTTTGCCGACGCCAATGCCAACGGTGTGCGCGATGCGGGCGAAAGTCCGGTGGCCGGGGTCACGTTCCTTTCAGGCACCGACGAGAACCGCACCGATACAGCAGGGCGCGCATTCATCGCCGGATTGGGAGACGGGGCGCGGGCCTCGCTCCGGGTCGACAGCGATTCCATGCCCGATATCGCGCTGGCCCCGGCGCGCCCGGGGATCGAGATCGTGCCGCGCCCGGGGCGCATCCACACCAGCGATTTCGCCATCGTGACGCTGAGCGACATCGAGGGCACTGCCTATTTCCGCGCCGAATCCGGCACCCGCGCCGTCTCACGCCTGCAACTGCGCCTGCTGCGCCCCAATGGCTCGCTAGCCGCCCGCGCGCGCAGCGAATCCGATGGCTTCTTCCTGTTCGAGCGGCTGCCAGCGGGCGAATACCGGCTCGAACTCGATCCTCAGCAGGCCGCATCGCTCAAGATTCGGCTGGAGGGGCCAGTCACGCTCAGCCTTGGCGGCAAGTCCAGCGTGGTGCGCCAATCAATCACGGTGGTATCGGCGCAGTAGGACGTTCAGCCTACCAGCCAGAAATCGTGCCCCGAAAGCGCAGGCGCTCCGCGCAAAAAGGCAAAGCCGCTGGCGGCAAGCGGCCCATCGCCATCCGGGTCATAGGCGAGCCTGCCAGTCGAGGTATCGTAGATGATCCGGTCACTCGCATCGTGTCCGCGCGCCGCGCCGGGGGCGGCATGGAAAGCATCTTCGGACAGCGTCCCGGCCGCACCGGCAGCAGCGAAAGCGGCGATCTTGAGCACGATCCGGTCTCCGTCCGCCGCCGCGAAATCGGTGATCAGATCCAGCGGCTGGCCGCGTACCGGGGTGATGTTGAAGACGAAGCTGTCTGCCCCGCTCCCGCCTGTCAGCATATCGCGGCCCGCGCCGCCGATCAGCGTATCGCCACCGGCGCGGCCAGACAGCACATCCCGCCCGCTACCGCCTGAAAGCACATTGGCCGCCGCATTGCCAAACAGCGTGTTGGCCAGAGCATTGCCGTTGGCATTGATCGCGGCATTCCCAGTCAGCACGATCTTTTCGATGTACTGCCGGCCCTCGACGGAAAGATCATATGACGCGCTGGCACGGACGGTATCCATGCCCCCGGCATCGCCGACGAGATACTCCGTCTCAAAGATATCGTCTCCGGATGCGTCGACAAAATAGGTGTCGTCGCCCGCTCCGCCGGCCATGTAGTCGCGGCCGATCCCGCCATCGAGCCGATCATTGCCGCCCTGCCCCAGCAGGAAGTCGCGGGCGGTCCCGCCAAACAGGCGATCGTTGCCATCGCCGCCGCTGATGCGGTCTTGCCCGGCATCGCCCCAAAGCCGGTTGTCGCCCGCACCGCCGGTTATCGTATCGTTGCCCGGCCCGCCGCGCATGGCCGGAAGGAAGGGCAGATCGAGCACATCGTTGCCGGCAGTTGCCAGCCCGGTATCGGCCAGCATGGCCACATCAAGATCACCGATCTGGTACGCAAAGCCTGGCACGGCCCCGAGCCCGGTCATCAGGCCGAGCAGGATGTAGCCATCGCGCGGATCGCCGGGATTGTTTCCATAGTGGGCATAGTTGCCCTTGGTAATGGCAACCCCGGTCAGGATTCCGAAGGAATTGGGTCCGCTGAAGCCATTAACCGGATCGCCTGCGGTGATCCGATAATCGAAGCTTGATTTGAGGTTATCGACAAACGTCTTCGTGGCATCATCATAGAAGCCATAAAAGCCGAGGCCGTGCCCAAGCTCGTGCAGCATGATGGAAAGGCCGTCGTACTTGTCCTTCGGCAGATCATTGCGCGTGGCTGGGGTGGGATCGAGAAACACCGACGAGAGGTTGTTGGCGTTAACCCGTATGGTGATCTCTGGTTCATTGTCCGGATTTCTGACAACGTTGCCCTGAAGCCGCAGCGCCAGCGCGCTCACCCAGTATTTCGTATCGCCGTCCGTGCCCACGATCGCACCGGCCGAAGGCCCGGCATCGGCGAGAACCCGATCCGACTGTTCGGTGATGATCTCCAGCCGGATTTTCACCTCGGCATTGCCGGCGAGCTTTTCGCCCCACAGCTTCAGCGCTTCGTTGCACAGGCCGACAAGGAGATCGGCCTTGGCCTGAGCGACGCCAGCCGTGTTTACCAGATCATAGGTGGCCGTGAGCGCCATGGGAGCCTTCCGCAATCGAACGCGCACGATAATGCCAGTCGCACGCCCGCTTGGCGAACAGAGACTTCGCCAGAATGGCGATGGGCGGGGCAATTCTCTGCGCGAATTGGCGCTTCCCCCGCAGCCAAATATCTCTAGCGTCCCGCGCGATGACATCCCCCGCCCAGCCGCCACCTCACCACCAGCCAAAGCGCATGCTCAGCACCACCGCCGCGGCTGCCGTGGTCATGGGCATGGTGATCGGCGCGGGGATTTTCCGCACGCCGCAGATGGTGGCGCAGAGCCTTGGCAGCGAGAGCGCGCTGATGCTGGCGTGGGCGCTGGGCGGGGTTTTCGCGCTGATCGGCGCGCTTTGCTATGCTGAGCTTTCCGCCGCCTTTCCCGATACCGGCGGCGATTACCGCTTCCTGCGCGAGGCGTTCGGCGCGGACGCGGCATGGCTGTTTGCTTGGTCGCGCTTTGCGGTGATCTTCTCCGCTTCGGGCGCGCTGCTGGCGTTTGTCGGGATCGATTATCTCGCGGAACTGGTGCCGATGGACACGTTCACCCGTGCGGGCGTGGCGGGCGGGATGGTCATCGCGCTCACCGCGCTCAACTTGCGCGGGGTGCAGACCGGCACGCGCGCGCAGATCGCGATGGTGGCGATGGATGTGGCCGCGCTGCTGGCGCTGGGCGGTGCGGCGCTGTGGCTGGCCTATCTGGGCGTGTCCCCGCAGCAGACGGGCGCAGCCGTGCCCGCACCGATCAGCCTTGCCGCGTTCGGCCAGTCGATGGTGTTCATCATGCTCGCTTATGGCGGCTTCAACGATGCCTCCACGCTCTCTGCCGAAGTGCGCTCCCCGCGTGACATGACGCGCGCCCTCTTTGGCGGCATGGTGCTCATCACCGCGCTCTACATGATCGCCAACTGGGCCTATGTGCGCGGTCTAGGCATGGCGGGGCTTGCCGCGAGCGAAGCCCCCGCCGCCGCGCTGATGGCGCGCGCGTTCGGGCCTGCAGGGGAGACGGCCATCGTCATCTGCGTCGCCATCGCGGCGTTCTCGGTGCTCAACGCGCTGATCATCGTGGGCGGGCGCACGCTCTACACCGCCGCCGAGGACGAGCCTGCGCTGGCCTCCCTCGCCCAGTGGGACCAGAGCCGGGGCGTGCCGCGCGCTGCCATCCTCGTGCAGACGGCGGTCGAACTCGCGCTGATCGCATGGGGCGCGGCATCGGGCCGGGGCTTCGCGACGATGGTGGATTATCTCTCGCCGATCTACTGGCTGTTCCTGACAATGAGCGGGCTGGCCGTCGTCGTGCTCCGCCGCCGCCAGCCGCATGTAGAGCGCCCCTATAAAGTGCCGCTCTACCCGCTCCTGCCGCTGCTCTTTGCCGCGGCCTGCGCGGGCGTGCTCTATAGCAGCGTGATCTATGTCGGCTGGTCGGGCTGCCTGATCAGCTTCGGCATGCTGGCGCTGGGCTTTGTTGTGCGCACGGCGCTGCGGCTCAGCGCGGGGCGCTGATCCTCACCCCTGCCCCCCGCGCTCCCGGCTTGCCCGCGCTTCACTGCGGATGATGTCCAGCCCGGCGGGATCGACCAGCTGGCCGTAAATCGCGCGGTTGTTGGCATGGCCGAACTGGTGGAGATTGAACGCGGACTGGATCGCGTTCCACATGCCTTGCGCATCCATCGACTGGTTGACGCTCATCTTCGCGGTCTTGAGGCCGATGGCCGGGCGCGAGGCAATCTTCGTGGCCATGGCGATGGTGAAGCTTTCCAGCTCTGCGCGCGGGACCACTTCGTTGACCATGCCCAGCGCCTTCGCTTCCGCCGCGCCAAGCGCCTCACCGGTGAACAGCATCTGCTTGGCCTTGCGGTGGCCGAGTTCGAAGGCGTGGACGAAGAATTCGTGGCCATTCATGCCAAAGGCGACCACCGGATCGGAAAACTCCGCATCGTCAGCCGCGATGATCAGATCGAACGGCCAGATCAGCATGAGGCCGCCGGCAATCGCCTTGCCCTGCACCTGCACAATGATCGGCTTGGGCAGATTGCGCCAGCGCCAGCAGAAGCCGAGGTAAACCTCCTGTTCGCGCGACATGTGGCCCTGCGGCCCGGGATGGCGATAGCCGCCAAAGCCGAGCACCGGCGGGCGCAGATCGCCGATGCGGGCCGTGTCGGAAAGATCGTGGCCGGACGAGAAGTTCTTGCCGTCTGCCGCCACGATCACGACATTCACATCGTCATCGTCCATCGCCAGATCGAGCGCATCGTTGATTTCATAGAGCATCCGCAAGCTTTGCGCGTTGTGCTTGTCCGGCCGGGCCAGCGTGACGCGGGCGACCCCGGGGGCCGGCAGATCATAGCGGATATCCTCGAACTGCGGGGTTTCAACCATCTCTCTCACTCTCCCAAAGCGCGCGCGCCATATCGGCGCGAATATTCGCCAAGGCCCCCGCCAATGCAACGCCGCGCGCCCTATCCAGATCGCCCCCTATCTAGATTGTGAGCGGCGAGTGCCGGTTCGCAGCGGGAGATGCAGTGTCCGGCTTCGCGGCCCCTACTGCGCGTCAATCCGCGCGATCTCGGCCAGAACCTGCTGCGCGTGTTCCTTCCGGCAGATCAGCAGATCCGGCATGTACGTATCCGCCTGATTATAGACGAGCGGGCTGCCATCGATGCGGCTGGCATGGAGGCCGTGCGCCAGCGCGACCGCGGCGGGAGCGCAGCTGTCCCATTCGTACTGACCACCCGAATGCAGATAGATGTCCGCCTGCCCGAGGATCACCGACATCGTCTTGGCCCCGGCGCTGCCCATCGGCACGAGCTCCGCGCCAATCGCCTCAGCCACGGCCACGGCTTCGCGGGCCGGGCGGGTGCGGCTGACGACCATACGCAGCTTCTCCGGCGCGGGCGGCACGGTGACCGGCGCGTCGGTCCGCAGCACGATCCCCGCGCCGCCGTTGGCACCCGGCAGGGCGACAGCGCCGAGCACCGGCGCACCATCCACCGCCAGCCCCACATGCACCGCCCAGTCCTCGCGCGCCTCGCCATATTCGCGCGTGCCATCGACCGGATCGACGATCCACACGCGGCTGGCGTTCAGCCGGTCGAGGTTGTCCTTTTCCTCTTCCGAAAGCAGCGCATCATCGCTCCGCTGTTCGCGCAGCGCGTGGCAGAGGAACTGGTTGGCCGTGGCATCGCCCGCCTTGCCCAGCGCCTTGAGGCTCAGCACGCCGCTATCGCGCACGGTGATCAGCAGCTTTCCGGCCACGGCTGCAAGGTGCGCGGCAAGCTCTGCGTCGTTCATAGCCATCAGTTGCCTCCCAGCAGCAGGCTGACGATACGCTCGGCGGCATCTTCAGGGCTCTCGCGCGTTGTATCAATCCGCACTTCGGGCGCCTCCGGTGCCTCATAGGGGCTGTCGATGCCGGTGAAGTTCTTGAGCTGCCCGCTCCGCGCCTTCTTGTAGAGGCCCTTCACGTCGCGGCGTTCGGCTTCTTCCAGCGGCGTGTCTATGAACACCTCCACGAACTCGCCCTCGGGCAACATCGACCGCACCATTGCGCGCTCCGCCCGGAACGGGCTGATGAACGCGGTGAGCACGATGAGGCCGGCATCCGTCATGAGCTTGCTCACTTCGCCCACGCGGCGGATGTTCTCGATGCGGTCGGCCTCGGTAAACCCCAGATCTTTGTTGAGGCCGTGGCGGACGTTGTCGCCATCGAGCAGGAACGTGTGCTTGCCCAGCGCGTGCAGCTTCTTCTCGACCAGATTGGCGACGGTCGACTTGCCCGAACCGGACAGGCCCGTGAACCACAGCACCGCAGGCTGCTGGTTCTTGAGGGCGGCATGGGCCTCACGGCTGACATCGAGCGCCTGCCAGTGGACGTTCTGCGCACGGCGCAGGCTGAAGTTGATCATGCCCGCGGCGACCGTGGCGTTGGTGATCTTGTCGATCAGGATGAACCCGCCCAGCGCGCGGCTTGTGGCATAAGGTTCGAACACGACCGCGCGGTCGGTGATGATCTGCGCCACGCCGATGGCGTTGAGATCCAGCGTCTTGGCAGCGAGGTGCTCCATCGTGTTGACGTTCACCACGTACTTGGGATGCTGCACGGTGACCGAGACGGTCTGCGTGCCGAGCTTGAGCCAATAGGCGCGGCCGACATGCATGGCCTCGTCGTTGAGCCAGACCAGCGTCGCCTCGAACTGGTCGGCAGCCTCGGGCGGGCTGTCCGACGCGGCAATCACATCCCCGCGCGAGCAATCGATCTCGTCGGCAAAGCAGACGGTGACCGACTGGCCGGCGACCGCTTCGGCAAGATCGCCATCGAGCGTGACGACCCGGGTGACGGTGCTGGTCTTGCCCGAAGGCAGCACGCGCACGGCATCGCCCGGCTTGACCGAACCCGTGGCGATGAGGCCCGAGAACCCCCGGAAATCAAGGTTCGGCCGGTTGACCCACTGCACCGGCATGCGGAACGGCTTGTCCGCATCGACCGAGGAGAGAACTTCCACCGTTTCGAGGTGCTCGACCAGCGTCGGCCCGGTGTACCACGGGGTATTGGCCGAAAGCGTGGTGATGTTGTCCCCCTTGAAGCCGGAAATCGGCATCGCGGTGAAGCTCTCGATCCCGATCGAGCGGGCGAACTCGGTGTAGTCCTTGACGATGCTGTCGAACACGGACTGATCGTAACCGACCAGGTCCATCTTGTTCACCGCCAGCACGATGTTCCTGATGCCGATGAGGTGGCACAAGTAGCTGTGGCGGCGCGTCTGTACCAGCACGCCCTTGCGGGCATCGATCAGGATCACCGCGAGGTCGGCGGTGGAAGCACCGGTGACCATGTTGCGGGTATACTGTTCGTGCCCCGGGCAATCCGCGACGATGAACTTGCGCTTTTCCGTATTGAAGAAGCGGTAGGCGACGTCGATGGTGATGCCCTGTTCGCGCTCTGCCGCCAGCCCGTCGACGAGCAGCGCGAAATCGATCTCCTGCCCCTGCGTGCCGACCTTCTTGCTGTCGGTTTCCAGCGCGGCGAGCTGATCTTCGAAGATCATCTTCGAATCATAGAGCAGGCGGCCAATCAGCGTGGACTTGCCATCATCCACCGACCCGCAAGTGATGAAGCGCAGCATGGTCTTGTGCTGGTGCGAGGCGAGATAGGCGTCGATGTCCTCGGCGATCAGGGCCTCGGTGACGTAGACGGGTTCGCTCTGTGCAAGCTGCTCGGTCATCAGAAATACCCCTGCTGCTTCTTGACTTCCATACCGGCACCGCCGGCATCCTTGTCGATCACGCGGCCCTGCCGCTCGCTGGTGGTGGTCAGCAGCGTTTCCTGAATGACCTCGGGAAGTGTCTTGGCGGTGCTCTCCACCGCGCCCGTCAGCGGGAAACAGCCCAGCGTGCGGAAGCGGACGGACTTCATGGTGATTTCAGGGCGATAGCCGAGCACCTTTTCCAGCCGCTCGATATCGTCGGCCATGAACAGGCCGCCTTCCCATTCATAAGTGGGGCGTTCGTCGGCAAAGTAGAGCGGCACGATCGGCACGTCGTTCAGGTGGATGTACTGCCAGATATCCAGCTCGGTCCAGTTCGAGATCGGGAACACGCGGATGCTCTCGCCCTTGTTCTTGCGGGCATTGTAGAGGTTCCACAGCTCGGGGCGCTGATTCTTCGGGTCCCAGCCGTGGCTTGCGGTGCGGAAGCTGAAGATGCGCTCCTTGGCGCGGCTCTTCTCCTCGTCGCGCCGCGCACCGCCAAAGGCCGCGTCGAAGCCATACTTGTCGAGCGCCTGCTTGAGCCCTTCGGTCTTCCACATGTCGGTGTGAAGCGCGCCGTGATCGAACGGGTTGATCCCACGCTCGGCCGCTTCGGCGTTCTGGTAGACCAGCAGTTCCATGCCGCTTTCTTCGGCCATCTTGTTGCGCAGCGCATACATGTCCTGGAACTTCCAGGTGGTATCGACGTGGAGCAGCGGAAACGGCGGCGGCGAAGGATAGAAGGCCTTGCGCGCAAGATGCAGCATCACCGCGCTGTCCTTGCCCACCGAATAGAGCATCACCGGGTTTTCCGCCTCGGCGACGACTTCACGCATGATATGAATGGCTTCGGCTTCAAGCCGCTGAATATGGGTTAGTGTCGATTGGCTCGTCATGTCTAACTTCGCTCTTTCGGACGCGGATCGTTGCAGGCTCCATCGCTGGCAAAGGTTGACGGGAAATCTCCCATATGGGAGCAAAGGGCATGACTTTTCTTCCAGCCGACCAACGTGAACTGTTTCTCCCCCTGATCGACGGCATCCACGAGAACCCGCCGTGGAGCGCCTTCATGCGCAATCTCGTCGCGCGCACTTATGCCCGGCGCGCGTTCATGCTGATCCAGTTGGCCAATGCGCCCGCCGATCACGAGCCGACCGTGCTGCACATCGCCGCACCGCGCGCAGCGCACGAGCCGCCGCTCGAATTCCGGCAAATCTTCGGCCTCGGGCTCCACCCGTTTGGCCGCCTGCGGCCCGAACGGGTCTACAGCCTCGACGAAATGCTCGATCACGACCGGCCCGGCCAGCGCGCCCGCCAGCGCGCGGTGCTGGACGAGATCGGCGTGCGCTATGGGCGGTGGCTGCGCATTGCCGCACCCGGAGCGGCAGACGCCTGGCTGGTGCTGGTGCGCGAGCGGGAGGATTTCACGGCATCGGCCGTATCTACCCTGAGCGCCATCGCGCCCCATTTTGCCGCGGCCTTGCGTACGTTCTGCGCACTCGTGGCCCAGCGCCTGCAAACGGCGCTGGCCCAGGCTTCGCTGGAGCATATCGGCGTGGGCCAGCTGGCCTTCGACGCGGCTGGCCGTGTCATGGCCGCCGATCCGCAAGCCGAAAAGCGCCTCGGTTTCTCGGCCGAACCGGACGTTGCACTGGGCCGCCGCCTTCAGCTTTCGCCCGAAACCAGCCGCCAGCTCGAAGCCTGCTGCGCGGAACTGGCGCGCGCCCCTGCCGGATCGACCGCGACCCTGCCGATCAACGATCACCGCGATCTCTGGCTGCTCCTGCGCAAGGCAGAGCTCGCCCTTGAAGGCCCGCACGCGCCGCCGGCCGCGATCGGCACCCTGCGCATGAATCACCGCGAAAACAGCCGCGCCGCAATCGATGCCATTGCCGCCATCCACGGCCTCTCCAAACAGGAAGCCGCGCTCGCCCATGCCCTCTCGATGGGCGAATCCATCGTCGAGGCCGGTCAGCGGCTGCACCTCACCCCGGAAACCGCGAGAAACTATTCAAAGCGGATCTACGCCAAGACCGGCGCACGCGGACAGGTTGATCTGGTCAGGATGATCCTGAGCGGACTTGCGCCGTTCTGCTGAAGGTCGGCCGGTGGTGGGCTCTGGTGGTGGCAGGGGTTGTATCGAACAAGATCAATAAATTTCTGATTTCATGAGAATCTTTTTAAGGAAAGTATTCCCCCCCCACGTTTACCCCCACACTTTTTAAAGCCAAGTAATTGAAATCATAACAGAAATTTCGGATCAAAAACGAAGTCTATTGACCGATTAGCTTCTTTTTGGACGCTCAGCCACTTTTTTGGCGGCAGAAACCCGGCATCAAATTCCCATCTCGAAAGGCACCACACGCATGATCGTGCGTTCAAGCTCGGGCGGCCTTTTGGCCTCTGTCTCGGGCTCTGGCGGCTTGCCAACTTCCTGGCCTTTGGCCGCCGCCGCGCCGAGCCGCTCGGTCACTTCCAACGCCGAAGTCTTGTCACCCGTGTTGCGGCCGATGCCCAGCTCGACCTTGTCGCGGTTGGCGACGAACAGGGTAAGCTCGTCGCGCAGGCGAGTGATCGTCACGAGGAAGTTGCGGGCGGAGAGCAGCTTGCGGGTCCGGCTGTCCATCACCGCGATGCCTTTGTCGGAGGTCAGTCCCTGCGCCATGTGGGCATTTAGCGCATAGGCAAGATCGATCCGAGCCAGCATGGGATCGTAGGTCTTGAGCGCCTGCTCAATACCGGTCGACGTACGCACTGTCACGCTGTCGGGCGTAATGGCGGTGATCGCGGCCCTGTCGGCATTGATCAGTCCGCGCTGGTGATCGTTGGCGGTCCAGCGGATGGTGTCGCCGGTGTAGAGTGTGAGCGGCTTGCGTTCATGCAATTGTATGGCCTGACTGTGTCCTGCTGCGCCTAGGCGCGAGGGGACGAACGTATGTTGCCTGCCGGATGCATCCCGAAGTTCAACGACGCCCCTGCCCGCGTCCACTTTGACGACATCATAGCGTCCTTTGGTCAGATGCTGGCGCGACTGCCGGGTTGCCAGTTCCAGCACCATGCCAGGCTCATATGCCCGGACATGCCGCAGTTCCTCGCGCGTAGTATTGATGCGGGAGAGTACGGTGAGGCTCACGGTGTCGGGACCGATCTCGCCATTGGCAGCTAGGCCTGCCTGCACGGCGGCATTCACCTCATCGCGGAGCTGCCGGCCCGAGACATAGATGCCCGTTCGTTCCCGCTCGGCGGGCGGGAGCGACAGCCAGCGCTCGGCAGCAAGAACAGCTCCGTTCTCGCTGACCTCGACGGTATGATCCCTGAGGTGCTCCAGCGCCTCACCGCTGCGCCCCTGCTGCGCTGCCGCCTGAGCGAGCCGCAATGTCTCCGATCGCGCCCTGAGATTGGTGTCCATGCGCGCAGTCTCGGTTCCAGCGGCCAGTGCCAGAGCAAAGGGCTTGCCCGCCTCAACTGCGCCCAGTTGTTTGGAGTCGCCCATTAGTACAAGCCGGTCGACTTCAAGCACGTTGGCGAGCCGGACCAACCGGTCCTGATCGCGGGTCGAGACCATCGAGGCTTCGTCCAGCACAAGCACGGTGTCACGATAACCAGTCCGTGCGTCCGCCAGTTCGGCCCTGCTCGCATTCCCGTCGAGCAGCTTGCGGTTCCGCCCTAGGAAGCGGTGCAGGGTCATCGACGCGATACCCGTCTCGCGCTCCAGCATCCGCACCAGCGTGTTCTGCACACCAAGCCCGATGACCTGCTTGCCATGCTCGTGCAGGATTTGCGCGGTGGGGCGCAGCAGGCTGGATTTGCCCGCACCGGCCACGCCTTGCACGGCGACGATCCGGTTGGACGATGACAGGATCATCCGTCCAGCCGCTTCCTGACCTGCATTGAGCGTCATGCCGAAATTGAAGCTGGCCGAAGCCTGAAGTTGGGCGCCGGCAATGTCGCTCGGTAGGATCGGGGTGGCAGCACCTTTGCCTCTGTCGATCTCGGCCAGCATGCGGCGTTCCAGCGCTGCAGCATCGGTAGTCGTCAGCCAGCCGTGCATGGTGCCGCGCCCTTTGCTCAGCGCGCCCTGATCGGCAAGCTGCGTGATGCGCTTCTCGATCAGCGGCATAGTCGTAGGCAGGCCAAAATCGAGCGCCGCCTTGGCAAGATCGGTGACCTTGAAGGCGGCCTCGCGCTCGGACAGGTGGCGCACGGCCGAGGCCACGGCATGGGCTGCGGCGATCTCCTGCGCAGGTCTCAGGTGGATACGCGCCGGGACCAAGGGATCACCCTGCTTGAGGCTGAGACGCTCGGCCAGTTCGAGCACCATCACCTTCCCGCGTTCTGCGATCGACGGGCGATCCTGGTCCCGTCGCTGCGCGACAAGTACCATGGCTGCCGACCGCTCACGGGCATCGCGCACCAGCCCTTCAAGATCGAGACCCTGCCCCCATGCGTGTTCCAGCCACTGCGACAGCAATGCACCCCTATTAACGTCGTGCTGCTTGGTAGAACGCGTCGCTAGCGTGGCGATCACGCCAGCTTCAAGCCCGCTGCCGCGCCGGGCTTCCAGCACCTCCTGTCGCCGCGTCGAGAACGCCATGACGGCTTCGCGGCTGATCCCGCTGGCCTCGAAGTTACCGTGTTTGCCGACGTCGCCAATGCGGTATCCCAGCTTCTCGACCTCGACCCGGAACCGCGCCATGGTCATGGCATTGAGCAGTGTATTGAACTCCCACAGCCGGTCGTTGCGCAGCGCTTTCCATGTCCCGTCCTTGGCCTGAGTCATGTTGGCTACGACGGCGTGGAAGTGCAGATTGGGTTCCTGATTGCGGTTGGTGTCGTGCTGGAACAGCGCAACAGTGAGGTTGTCGGTCTGGACCTGCCGTTCCTTGCCGGCCTTCTCCACGCGCATGAAGGCGGCGTTCCGTTCGGCCCAGTGCAGCGTCTCGATAACCGCTTCGCGGTAAGCATCGATGATGCGCTGGTCCTTGCCCACGAGCGCGAGCAGGGACCAACTCTTGGGCAGCGAGAACGTCAGGTCCGTGCCCGCGCGGTGGGCCGCTCCGTCCCGGCCGATACGACCGCCACTGGGAAGTTCGCCGCGCAGGATCGCCTCAAAGGCGCGCGGCTCGACCACACCGGAAAGACCCAGCCGATCGGCACCCTTGCCGACCCACAAGCCGGACCGATCAGCATCGGCAGAGGCATAGTAGTTGTCCTTGGCGAAGTAGCTGGCGGCACCACCGGCTGAGCGCACATTGGCGACAGAAAGCATGGCTCAGTCACCCTCTCTGACAGGGGCAATCTGCTCGCGATATTCGCGCAGCTTCTTGCCATGCGTTTTATGGACCCGCGCGCGGATCGCCTCGTCGGCATGCGCCAGCAGCAGGCCTTCGGCAGCCGTAGATGCGAAGATCAAATGGAACATCAACCGGTCGCGGAAAGCGGCCTCGTCGTGACCCTCGATCGTCCCGATCACTGCCAGCTTTAGCCATTGGCTGACGCTCATGTGGGATGCGGCAGCGGCGGCCTTCACAGCCTCATAAAGGCTCTCATCGACATAACATTGGAGCGCAAAGCGCATGGGTCCCAACTCGCGTTGGCCGCACCCCTCGGCCGGAAACCCCTCCGGATCGAGACCTTACGATACTGTCAGCGCCAGGCTGTAGGAAAGCGCTATTTTATGTCTATAAAACAGAGCTATATTCAGATTCAAATCACTCTGACTTGCAGATTCTGTGCTGACATTAGCTGACATCATTCGGGCGCTGCGCTGACACGCTCAGCAAAGTTGCGGATTTCTGCCCAATCCAGAACACCGGGCTCCCGGGTACGGTGTGCCCCCTTCCGACTCCTATCGGCGCGTTTATATGTGCAAGGATTGTGAACCAAACGGCATCTGGACAGATGGACCAGCGGGATTAAAGGTTGCCTTCAAGCGCTGGCATCAAAGTTTATCTATATGGTCCGTTTTCACCGCTAGGGGGCCAATCACCACACAGGTAAAGCGCTCGTTGACCGCGCGCAGCTGAATTCAGCCTAATTACCATAAAAGCACAGCCAATCGAGCTGTACGCCTAGTGCCTGCCCGCGCCCTCATGCGGCGGTCTATGGCTTGAGGGACAAGACCGGCACCGACTGAAAAAAAAGGGTGAAGGTGCAACCAGTACACCTCCACCCAGTCTCTTGCGTCTTGCATTGGCGCCTTGCGGCGCCGCGTCATCAGCCCGGCGCCCACTGGGAGGGCCGGGCCAATTCCTTGGTCGATCAGCCACCGATGGAGCTGATCGAGCTGTTGCCAACAGCCTGCGCCGTCACACTGTTGCCCGTGTTGCGGACGGCAGAGTTGGCGACAGTGCCCGAGAACGAGGCGTTGTACCCAGCGGTGGTTGCGGTGACCGAAACCGATCCAGAGTTGGTCTGGTAGCTGGACACAGCGCTCGACGGGACGCCCTGGGCAAAGGTTGCCATGGTGAGCGAATTGACCGCCGTGTTGCCGTAGGCCAGCGCCGCAGTGGAGTTGCCCGAAACCGAGGCAGAGCTGTTCAGCACAACCGAGGTATCGGCGCCTTGCGTGGGGTTGGGGCCTGCGTTCAGCACCATGGCGTAGGTCGAGCTGGTGCTCGATGCTGCAATGGCACCGGAGTTGGTCTGCACGTTGGCCAAGTCCGCTTGCGCTGTGGTGGAGGTCCCGATCGTTGCTTGTGCAGGGGCATTTGTTCCGGTGTACCGCACGCCCGCCGAGTAGTTGAGCGTGTTGTTGGCGGTGTTGCCACGGGCCAGAGCGGTGGTGCTGTTGCCATCGATCGAAACCGTGCTGGCATCGGCGCTGGCAACTTCCGTGCTGGGCTGCAACCGGTAGTTGACCGTGGTCTGCGCTGCCGAAGTCACGCCAGCGGCGTTGTCCTGCGAATTGCCCAGAGCAGCCGATGCGCCATTGGTAGCCGTTGCCGCAACCGAAAGCTGGTTGGCGACGCGGTTGCCAGAACCTTCAGCGGTGGTGGCGTTGCCGTTGAGGGCTACGCTGCCATCCTTGACACCCTTGGTCGCATTTGCCGTGGTATTGGTGGGATCGTATTCAGTGTTCGCGAGAGCGGTGTTGGCCGTGCTTGTTACCGAGCCATTTGCATTTTGCACGTTGGCAAGAGCATAATCGCCCATGAGTTCGATTGAATCCGCAAAGCCCCGATCGCCGCCACGGTTGGCAACGTCGGTGCCGCTTACGGTTAGCGTGTTGCTGCCGTTGTTGACGACGCCCAGCGCTGTGTTGCTGTTGCCGCTGATCGCGATGTTCGACCCGGTGGACGAAGCCGTGGCATGGGCAGTCAGGGTCGACCCGCTGGTGATCGCCGTGTTAGCATCCTGCCTGTTGCTGAGCGCATCAGTCGGCGCGATGCCGTCACCAACGTCGGTGGCGGTGGACGACAGCTTGTTGGTTGCGCTGTTGCCCAGCGATTCTGCAAACTGGGTGTTGTTTGCAACGCTCAGCTTCGAATCGGTCACATCGCCTTGGTACTGCCCAATGGCGAACCCCGCATAGACGTTGGTGGTCGAGCTGCTGTCGGTGTCGAGGACCTGCAGGTTGGTCAGCGAATTGTCAGCTTGAGTGGTGCCTTGGGCAATGTAGGCACGGCTATTCTCCCCAGTTCCGCTGAGCGAGGTTGCCGAAACCGCAAGGGTGTTGGCCGCCGAGTTGTTGACCGACGAACCCAGCGCGCTGTTGCCATTCACGGCAACAGAGCTGTTGGTGAGGTCGCCCGAGAGAACGGTCGTCGCGCCAACATTTGCAGGTGTACCTGCAGGTGTGTAAAAAATGTGACCATTAGTTTGGTCGACCCAATTATTATTACTGTCTTTAACAACATCATGCAGTGTAACCGGATCAAAAATGCCATTGTGGTAAACACGCCCGTCATAATACAGGTATATTGGCTCGAAAGCCACGCCCGGCATTAGGGCACCGAGCTTCGCACTGACGTCGGCACCGCTCGATTGGGCATTGACGAGAGCCGTATCGGTGGTGACCGTGGTTCCGCTCACCGCCAGCGTATTGGCAGCCTTGTCGGCCACTGCAAAGCTGGCAAGCTGGTTGCCATTGGCCATGACAGACGAGCCCGAAGCCCCAGCCTGAAGGTTGTTCTCCACCATTCCACCGGACGTGGGCTGGATCATGGCGCTGACAGTGCCGGTTCCGGTTTGCTGCGCATTGACGATGCTGAAGGCCGCATCGGCCGTGACGCTGCTTGTCGTGGCATTGGTCTTGGCAACGCCCAAGGCATTGCCAGCCGTCGACAGGCTGGTGGCGCTTGCGGTCAAGGCGTTGGTCGCATTGGTCGCTTCAGCCGTCGCCTGAACCAGGTTGTTCGATGCCGAGACCGAAGAGTTGGTCAGAGTGCCCTGCGCCAAGTTCTTGATGAGGTTATAACCCGGATCATTGAAGCTGCCCGTTGCAACCGTTGCACTGACATCGCTGCCGTCAGACGCAGTCTGAACGTTGGCAATGGTTGCAGCTTTGGTAAGGCTGCCGGCAACCAGCAGTTCGCTGCTCAAATTACCGCCAATCGCCAATGCCGTGCTGTTGGTGGCAACCGCGGCCTGGGCGCGGGCACTCACCGTATTGGCATCGTTGACGATCGTGCTGCCACCGGTGACGCTGCCACTGACGATGACGCTGGACACAGGATTGGTATTGTTACCAGACGATCCTTGCATGACTGTGGCCGTCGTGGTGTTGGCGACGGACTGATCATTGAGCGTCACGAATGCACCGCTGACTTCGCCGTTTCCAGCACCGTTCACTAAAGATACCTTCGCGGAATCAACCGTATCTGCAGCGGCAAGCGTAACCGATGTTGCATCGAGCGACAGGCTGTTCGTGGCACTGGCGGTGACGGCACGTGCCTGAACGCGGTTGCCCAACAGGTCTGCGCTCGAACTGGACAGTGAAGAGCTGCTGATCGCGTTGGACGCAGTCACTGAACCCAATACGCTGCTGGCGGCATCCGAAGTTTGCTCGGAAGCAATCGCGGCGCCGGTGCCCACGATCGTGCCCGACAGGCTCATGGCATTGGAGGCGGTGTTGCCTGTTGCGGCGGCATCCTGTGCGTTGCCAGTCAGTTTGGCCGAAGATGCCGATAGGTCACTCGACGTCAGGTTGATGGTCGACGCGGTGTTGCTGGCAACGGTTTGCGCGTTTTCATTCTTCTGCGACGTGGTCAACAAGGCAGCGCCGGTAGCGGCGACGCTGGCATCGGTCGTTTTGGCCGTTGCGATGCGTGTGCCTGCAGTGGGAGCGACAGCATCCACTGCTGCTACAGCTGCTACAGCAGGAATCTCGGGTGTACCCGGGGTGGCTGCTATGGCTGGCGTACCCGGGGTGGCAGCAATCTCAGGTGTACCCGGGGTGGCAGGAATCTCGGGTGTGCCCGGGGTGGCTGCTATGGCTGGCGAACCAGGCGTAGCAGGAATTGCGGGTGAACCGGGGGTGCCAGGCGTGATCACCACATCATGCCAAGCGACAGAGAGGTTACCGTTAGGTGCTACAGCATAGTATGGCTGAGATTCATAAACCGCAGGGGTGCCCGGTACGGCTGCAACATATGGTGTCCCAGGAACGGCTGCGACATATGGTGTCCCAGGTACGGCTGCGACATATGGTGTTCCAGGTACGGCTGCGACATATGGTGTTCCAGGAACGGCAGGGATTTCAGGGGTAGGTGCGGTAGCGGGCACGTATGGTGAACCTGGCGTGCCCGGAATTGCTGGTGAACCCGGCGTGCCGACGCCAAGCGTTAGGTTGGTGCTGTTCAAGGTCAGCGACTGGGCGACGGTGTTGCCCGTAGCGCTCGCAGTGTCAGCGTTGTTCTTGACTGAGAGGCTGCTGCTTTGAACCGGATCACCCGAGATCAGCTTGATAGCGGAGGACTGGTCAGTGGCGGTGATCGAGTTGCCGTTGTTCACCTGCCGGGCTGCCGCAGCGGCACCAGTGCTGGAGTTGGCGGAACCCGTATCCGAAAAGTTCAGGGTATCAACGTTGCCTGATGCCGTGGCACCGAACCGGTTGCTGTCAACGTTGAGCGTGCTCGTATTCACCGAACCGTTATCTGCGTTGGTTGCGACAGTCGCCCCGGTGGACGTCGATGTCACATTGCCAGTGGTGGTCTGATCGGAAACCAGTGTGCCATCCATTGTCGTGGTGACAGCGCCGGCGATCGTCACAGCCTGCGCGTGTGCGACAGTGGCGGTGAGTGCAATGGTAAGTGCTGTTCCAGTGCCCAGCAGCAAATGCAATTTTAGCGAACGAACATCACTCATGGTATGCCCCTTTTTTTGTTCAGCAGTCGGCCACTTGAGGGGCAACCACCATTATTTCTGCAGAATAGAGGTGAAGGTGCAATCACTACACCTACACCCAGTCTCTCGTATTTGCGTCTTGTGGGCGCCGCGTCATCAGCCCGGCCCCCACGGGGGGAACCGGGCCAATTCCTTGGTGGATCAGCCGCCGATGGAGCTGATCGAGCTGTTGCCAACAGCCTGCGCCGTCACACTGTTGCCCGTGTTGCGGACGGCAGAGTTGGCGACAGTGCCCGAGAACGAGGCGTTGTACCCAGTGGTGGTTGCGGTGGCCGAAACCGATCCAGAGTTGGTCTGGTAGCTGGAGACAGCGCTCGACGGGACGCCCTGGGCAAAGGTTGCCATGGTGAGCGAATTGACCGCCGTGTTGCCGTAGGCCAGCGCTGCGGTGGAATTGCCCGAAACCGAAGCAGAGCTGTTCAGCGCAGCCGAGGTATCGGCGCCTTGCGTGGGGTTGGGGCCTGCGTTCAGCACCATGGCGTAGGTCGAGCTGGTGCTCGTTGCGGCAATGGCACCGGAGTTGGTCTGCACGTTCGCCAGATCCGCTTGCGCTCCAGTGGCGCTCCCGGTCGTGGCTTGTGCAACGTCCGTGTTTCCGGTGTAGCGCACGCCCGCCGCGTAGTTGAGCGTGTTGTTGGCGGTATTGCCACGGGCCAGAGCGGTGGTGCTGTTACCATCGATCGAAACCGTGCTGGCATCGGCGCTGGCAACCTGAGTGCTGGGCTGCAACCGGTAGTTGACCGTGGTCTGCGCTGCCGTAGTCACGCCAGCGGCGTTGTCCTGCGAATTGCCCAGAACAGCCGAAGCGCCATTGGTAGCCGTTGCCGCAACCGAAAGCTGGTTGGAGACGCGGTTGCCAGAACCTTCAGCGGTGGTGGCGTTGCCGTTGAGGGCTACGCTGCCATCCTTGACGCCCTTTGCGCTATTTGCCGGGATATTCGACGTTGGATCGTATTCAGTGTTCGCAAGAACGGTATTGGCCGTGCTTGTTACCGAGCCCATTGCACCCTGCACGTTGGCAAGTGCATAATCGCCCTGGAGTTCGCTGGAGGAGGCAAAGCCCGCAGCGCTGCCACGGTTGGCAATGTCGGTGCCGCTCACGGTCAGCGTGTTGCTGCCGTTGTTGACCACGCCAAGCGCCGTGTTGCTGTTGCCGCTGATCGCGATGTTCGACCTGGTGGAAGAGGCCGTGGCTTTGGCAGTCAGGGTCGACCCGCTGGTGATGACGGTGTTGGCATCCTGCGCGTTGCTGAGCGCGGCTGTCGGCGCGCTGCCGGCATTCGTGTCAGTTGCGGTGGACGACAGCCGGTTGGTGGCGCTGTTGCCCAGCGATTCTGCAAACTGGGTGTTGTTGGCAACGCTCAGCTTCGAATCGGTCACATCGCCTTGGTACTGCACCGCAGCGAACCCGCCATAGACGTTGGTGGTCGAGCTGCTGCCGCTGTCCAGCGACTGCAGGTTGGTCAACGAATTGTCCGCCTCAGTGGTGCCTGCGATAATCTTGGCACGGTCATTCGTTCCCGTTCCGCTCAGCGAAGTTGCCGAAACCGCAAGGGTGTTGGCCGCCGAGTTGTTGACCGACGAACCCAGCGCGCTGTTGCCATTCACGGCGACAGAGCTGTTGGATACGTTGCCGCTGAGAATGGTAGAAACGCCAACGTTTCCGCCAGTCTGTCCTGCAGCGCCGAGATCGGCCTTGACGTCGGCACCGCTGGACTGGGCATTGACCAGAGCTGTATCGGTGGTGACCGTGGTTCCGCTCACTGCCAGCGTGTTGGCGGCCTTGTCAGCAACCGCAAAGCCGGCAAACTGGTTGCCATTGGCCATGACAGACGAGCCAGAAACCCCGCTCTGCACGTAGTTTTCCACCATGCCACTGTACGTGGGCTGGATCGTAGCGCTGACAGTGCCGGTTCCGGTGCGCTGCGCATTGGCGATGCTGAAGGCCGCATCGGCGTTGACGCCGGTGGACGAGGCATTGGTCTGGGCAACGCCCAAGGCATCGCCAGCCGTCGACAGGCTGGTGGCGCTTGCGGTCAGGGCATTGGTCGCATTGGTCGCTTCAGCCGTTGCCTGAACCAAGTTGTTCGATGCCGAGAGCGAAGAGTTGGTCAGGCTGGCGCCAGCGTAGTTCTTGATGAGGTTTGCACTCGGCTCAGAGAAGGAGCCCAGTGTAAAACCCGATGCAACCTTTGCACTGACATCGCTGCCGTTGGCGACAGTCTGGAGGCTGCCGATGGCCACGCCTTCAGCGACGTTGGCTGCTGTCGAGTTGGATCCCAGTGCACCGGCACCAAGCGCGGCACCCAGAGACAGGGTGGTGGCGTTGGACGTGACAGCACCCTGCGCCTTGGCAAAAATCATGTTGCTGTCGGTCGCAATGTTGCTGTTGGAGCCGGCGCCCGATGTCTGATTCATGTAGGCAGCTTGGCCACCGTTGCCCTGGGTGGTCGCGGTAACATCGCTGCCATCCGAGAGATTCTGCGCATTTTGAGTGGCATAGGCTGCGGTGACCGCGCTGGGGGCGAGGGTCGTGGGCGCGAACTGTACCGTTGCAGCCGGTGCGATTGCCGCGCTGGGCAGCGTAGCATCGGTGCCCGTCAGCGACAGCGTGTTGGCCGAGGTTGCGCCGGTGGCCTGCGATTGCAGCCGGTTGGCAGTCAGAGCCTGCGACGAATTGCCGAGGGTGCCGAGTGTCGCCAGACCGGCAAAACCTTCGGCACTGGCCGTTACGTTGGTGGCCGCATTGTTCTGAACCGAGCTGCTGGCCACGCCGGTGCCAAGATTGACGCCGGTGAGCGCGATGCCATTGGCCGCGCTGCTGCCAGTGGCAGAGGCCGACTGGGTATTGCCGGTAAGCGCCAGTGACGAATCCGTTGTGCCAGATACAGTGAGCTGGGCATCCGAGCTTTCAACCTTGGCGGAAACCAAAGTGTCGTTGTTGTTCTGAAGGCTGGCTGTGAGCGCCTTGCCATCAAGCTTCAACGTGGATGCGGCGTTGCCCACGGCATTGCCATTGCCAATCGAAAGGTTGGCGCTGTCCAGCGTCAACGACTGGGCGAGGGTGTTGCCAGCAGCGGTTGCGGCATCGGTGTTGTTCTTGAGCGAGAGGTTGCTCTGGCTCGCTGCACCCGTGCGAAGCTCGACAAAGGTGTTGCTGGAAGTGGCCTTGATCTCAACCGGCACGGAGGAGACAGCGTCAAGGACGTAGCGGGTACCATCGTAATGGGAGGTGTACTCCCTATTTGCTGCGTCGTAGAACTTTTGGTTGCCTGAGCTCCAAGTGTATACGCTGCCGTCGCTCGGGTTGGTGGCGTTTTGATTTGAGTCGTAGGTGAAGTTGCTGGGGTCCAAGCCTGCGACACCTTTGGTCACCTGCCGGGCAGCCGCGGCGGCCCCGGTGCTGGAATTGGCTGAACCCGTGTCCGCAAAGATCAGGGTATCGACGTTGCCCGATGCCGAGGCACCGACGCGGTTGCCATCAACGTTCAGCGTGCTCGCGCTTACCGAGCCACCACCTTCGTTGGTTTTGATTTGCGCGCCGGTGGACGCCGAGGTGACGTTGCCTGTGGCGGTCTGATCGGAAACCAGTGTGCCATCCATTGTCGTGGTGACAGCGCCGGCGATCGTTACAGCCTGCGCGTGTGCAGCAGTGGCCGCGAGCGACATGATGAGCGCCGAGCCGGCTCCCAACATCAAACGCGCCTTCATCTTACTTGTATTCTTCATGGTATGCCCCTGTTTTTTGGGAGGTATTAAGCCTGAAGTATCTCAGGTTTTAATTTTGATACGGGCGAGGGCCTGAAGGCCTGCCCCTTGTCGGTAAACGGTGGAATCGGCGTTGTCGGGCCGCCACTCGACAGTGATCGCGGCCATCGGAATGCCGCGCGTGGCCAGCGCGGCGATCAGGCCCGCTAGGCGCGCATCGAGCAGACGGGTGCGCTGCGCCGGGAATGTGCTCTCACTGTCGCGCGTGGTCAGCGAAACCGTCACGCCGTCGTTGCGGGCCATGGCGACGATGCGGTCCAGCATCGCGGCTGCCGCTCCGGGGAGATTGACCTCGTTGACCTCGAACGTGAGAACAACCATCTCGCTGCCGTCGGCGTTGCCGGAGGCTGCTATTTGATTGAGCGGCTTGTCGGCAGCGTGGGACGTTTGCGGTGCCGCGTGGTCGGTCATCGACCTGGCGGGCGGCGGGGCCTTTGCCAGCTCCGCGGGCGCACCATTGGGGAGACCAGCAATACGGGATGCAGCCTTGGAAATCTCGGGCGCTTTGCCAGAAACTGCCTCGCGGAAAAACTGCTCCGAAGTACGCGTTGGCAGCCGTGTCCCGATCAACTGCAGGCAGGGGCTGACGTCCATCTGATTGACCCGGCCAACCAGAATGATAGCCGCTTCTTCAATCGTTGCGCGGATGCCCAGTTGCATCGGCTCCTGCGCCTTGGCCCCGATGGTCACATCAAACAGATCAAGCCCGAAGAAGCGGAAGGTGTTGGCTCCCACTTCATAGCCGGTGAACTGCTTTTGCAGGCTCACCGCATCGACGACCAGCAGCGAGCGGGAATCGACGATCCGCAGATCGATCGCAACGCTCTGCGTGAACGTGCGCCGCTTCGCCCCGATATTGTTGACCGCAATCTCGGCACCGCCTGACGCGATATTGGCATTGGCCTCGGTGATGCCGCCGACAATGTAGTAGTCGGACCCTTGGATGGTGCCCCCGAAATAGGGCACCCAGGGCACGCTCTTGCCATCAACCAGTTGCGGCGCGCCGTTGCCGAGTTGGCGGCGGTCCGTATAGGCCAGTTCGCGCTCGCCGATCCCCGGATCATAGCGCTCGGCCACCCGGACCGTGCCTCCCAGCTTGGCAAGGGCGGAGTAGAGCATCAACGCGCCGCCTTGTGTGACGACGTTGCCCTCATTGATGGAGTAGCGGCCGGTGTAGTCCTTGATCTCCCCCACCCCGATGACCAGTGGCCGGCGGCGGGCAAGGTTCAGCCCGCGTGCCAGGCAGGCAAGCGGTGCCTCCATGGGGGTGTAATTGGCGCGAACGGTAGAGCCGAGCACGACCGGCCGTTCGCCATTCATCACGGTCTGTGTTTTGATTGCGCGGGGCATGATCGTCGACACGCAACTTGCCAGGGTTGAACTAGCGAGCATCATGATACCCGCAGCGAAAGCGCGTTTGCCGCGCGGTGCGTTGAACATGCCTATGATCCGCAAGACCGTTCATCGCTCAACGTGATGCTGCGGCCATGCCGGCAAAGGCACACGCATTTGCGCCATCTACCGTGGCATACTGGGCGCCGGAGTTTTGCTGGTTTGTATTGAGGACCTGCGAGCTGGTGTTGTTGCTGGCGCTGCTGCCGGCATTGCCAGTGGTGGTGTTGTTGACCTGTCCGTAATTGTCTTGTCCGCTGTTGAGCACGGTACGCGACCCGGAGGTTGCAGGATTGACGTTGGAGGACGTCTGGTTGCCAGTTGCGGTTCCCGTGGGGCCGATTGCTTGCGCGGAGTTTGCGCTTGCACTGTTCGATCCGCCGTTGCCCGAGGCAGTCGCAGTGACGTTGCAATTGTACTGTGCGCCGATCGTGGTGTTGTAGACAGGCGACGAATAAAAACCCGAGGTGCGCTTCATGCGCATATCCTCAAGGTAACCCCGATTGGCCTTCTCGTTTGTCGCCTCGGCCTGCCACGGGGCATTTTCACTTTGGCCGCCGGCAAATGCCGGGCCATGTACGAAGCCGATCGCGAAGATAAGGATTGGAACGGAATAAATTTTCATGGTGTGACGCCGTGCAAGAGGATTTTATGTTTTTATTTTCCGACAATCTGGGGAATTTTTTCCCTAAAATAATCAGATATGATGCGCCTATCACTATCAAGATGATTCTGGAACCAGATATGGCGCAAGTTTGGTGATTTAAATAAACGATTTTAAAACATACATTTAAACCAAATAGGTAACCACCTTGAGCCTGTCTCGGCGCAAAAATATGGTGAATTTTCAGAGAAAGTCATATCTTATCGCATTTTTGGCATCAATTTTACCGCAGCCGAACGCCCCGTCAGCCTTGACGGCATTGCCTGCTGTATCGAAGGGGAAATCCCGGTATGAGGGCGGCACTTTGGCCGGTTCCGATTGGGCAAGGCGCTGCATCGTCGGCCTTGGGTGCAAAGCGGATAGCGGATTTAGGAAATCAGGATTTTGCCCTTATGAGCGCGTTCCCCGCTAGATTTTGCATTGTCGATGACGACAGCGAATTCGTCGAATTCCTGGCTGACTACCTGCGCGCCCGCGGGGCGGATGCGTTGGGCTTTCAATCCGCCGAGGCGTTTATCGAATCCGGCAGAGTGGCCGAGTTCGATTTCTTCATATTCGACCTGAATCTGGGGCGGATTGATGGAGTCGATCTGATCGCTCTGATCCGGGCGCAGACGAACAAGGGTATTCTGATCGTGAGCGGGAGGATGGGGCCGGACGCGTTCAACTCAGCCTTGGCTGCCGGCGCTGACATGTTCATCAACAAGCCTGTGCGCTTTGATCAGATCTATCATGCGGTCGCTTCCGTCGCCAGGCGGACTGGCGTCGATAAAGTCAAGCAGGACAGCCCTTGGATGTTCGACCCAGAAGAGGGGAGGCTGACCTCACCCGAGGGGGCCGAGGTCGCGATTTCGCCCTTGGAAACCCGCATCCTTGCAACTCTGTATGCGGCCGGTACTGCACCTGTGCCGCGCGCTCAGTTCCTGGACTTCTCATCGGATACACAGGGCGCCCATCGAAACCTCGATGCGGCTATTTTCAGGCTCCGGCGCAAGGTTGAGGCAGAAACCGGTACGCGCCCGCCGTTCCGGACGGTGCATGCGGTCGGCTTCCAAATGGTCGCGCCGATGGCATTGAAAAGCTCCCTGAAATCCGGCCAATGATCCAATTTAGCTTCGTCCAGATAGCGCACTTTTATGTCGCCATGCTTTTCTGTTTCAGCGTTTGCCTGGTATTTGCCGCCGAAAAGACAAGCCGAAAGCCGACTCTTATTTGGATAATCTCCAATTTAGTTGCTGGCCTGGCTATGGAGATGTTTGTAGTCGGAGAACTAGAGTTACACATCCATCTGAGGCCGATGGTCTTTTTATTGCAGGGCTTTGCTCCGTTTTTCAAGTTCCTTGCTCTTGCGCATAGCTTGAAGTGGCCGAGAATCCGGTGGATTGTTTCTGGATTGATGGTCACTTGCTTGATGATTCCTTTGACAATTTATCAAATTACAGGAATCCTTCCTGGCCCATTCATTGCCAATTTTGCGGCTGTATCAGCGACTGCGGCGTGCATTATCGTAATTATATATAACAAATATTGGAAAGGATTTTTTAGCAAATTTGTAATGATTTTAAATTTTATTCTTGCAATATATTTACTATTTCTGAGACTTTTAAAAAGTTGGCAGCAAGAAACGATATTTTTCCTCCTCAGCTCCAAAGATGAGGTGATATTTGTTCTGACTTTTCTGGCAATTATCAGTTTTATTGGTCAAATGGCTTTCCTGCTGATGCTCACCAGCCGCACCCAGTATTACGCGAAAATCAAGCAGCGCCGCGAGGAACGTGTCCGCGCACGGTCAGTTTCACTCAGGTGGCAGAACAAGGAAATCTCCCGCCTGCTTGATGAACAGCGCCGCTTGCTTCAAACACTGACACATGAGGTTCGCCAGCCGATCAACAACGCCCAGGCCGCATTGCAGGGGATCATGTCCGATCTACAGCCCATGCGCGGCAATCAGAAGCGAGCACTTCCCGTCGCCATCCGGATCCAGGGGATCCTTGACGACATAACCCTCTCGCTTTCAAACGCTATCGTTGGCGCCACTTTGGTTGAGCGCGGCAAAGGCGCGAATCTGCACGATTGCGAAATCCTTAGCATAGCGCAACTCGCCTTGCTCGACTGCCCGAATGGTGTGCGCGAGCGGATCGTCATTGATTTCCCCGAAAACGACATTTTCCTCGCTGTCGACCCGATTCTTCTGCGCTTGGCCCTGCGAAACCTGCTGGACAATGCCGCGAAGTTCTCCCCACCCGAAACGGAGATTGTCTTTTCAATTTCGTTGGATGAGGAGCGGTTCGGTGTTTTGATCGCAGTGAAAAATTGTGTCGAAAGCTCTTTTGTCTTTGAGCGCGACATGGTCGGCAGGGGCAGCCGCGGCCTCAATGCTGAGGCGAAAGAGGGATCAGGCATAGGCCTTTACGTTGTCAACGAAGTCGCGCGAATTCATGGCACTGACATGGTGATCGAAACCTCGGAGCCGGGCAACGTCACATTTGGCATCCTTCTTTCAGAGTAAAGCTTCATCTATCCTGAGAACCAAGTCAGACAATCGGCGCTGCACGTACCTTTTGAAAGTTTTGAGGGTATGTCCGGTCGTCACGGATTTCGAGTTTCCAGTTTGCATATTGCTGCAAATTATCGACAAATCTGATCAAATATGCCATTTACGCAGACTTTTTCGATTAACGCGGAAGGGCAGCGGCATAGGCGGGATCGGTTCTGGGCGGCGCACCACCCGGGTATCCATCCGGTGAAGGCCACGGCGTGATCCCGACCGGAGCGTAGGCCGGGTTTATGCGGCGATTGCTTCGGAGCGCGGCGCCCAGTTCCAAGGCAGGAGCTCGTCGAGCCTTGTGGCCGGATGAT
>NZ_NKIS01000008.1:0-273705 GCF_002278815.1 Novosphingobium sp. PASSN1
ATCACTCACGCGGCATTGCTGGATCAGGCTTTCGCCCATTGTCCAATATTCCCCACTGCTGCCTCCCGTAGGAGTCTGGGCCGTGTCTCAGTCCCAGTGTGGCTGATCATCCTCTCAGACCAGCTAAGGATCGTCGGCTTGGTAGGCCTTTACCCCACCAACTACCTAATCCTACGCGGGCTCATCCTTTGCCGATAAATCTTTGGTCCGAAGACATCATCCGGTATTAGCAGTCATTTCTAACTGTTATTCCGAAGCAAAGGGCAGATTCCCACGCGTTACGCACCCGTGCGCCACTAGACCCGAAGGTCTCGTTCGACTTGCATGTGTTAGGCATGCCGCCAGCGTTCGTTCTGAGCCAGGATCAAACTCTCAAGTTTTGTCAAAATATCTCACGGCACAGGAAAAACCCGCCAACCGCGCGATACCTAACTTCGGGAGCCGATACCTGCACTTGTCAAACGTATGGTTACGTAAGGACATGCTTTGGCATCGACTTGGTTACCGGTTTCCGAGGCCCAAAGACCCTCAGAACCGGGCGCCGTCGCCCACATGTCCCTTCATCTAAACTAACAATGTCAAAGAACCCACCAAACAAATTTGGCGGACAACCAGCACTCCCCGATTTTCCTACCGGGGGACTTGGTGTCCGTCTATGTTGGCGACCAGAAGAAAGGGACTGAAGCGCCCGCTCCCTGCTGGTGGAGCTGCCTATATGGGTGACCCAAACCCGCGTCAACGCCTTTCTGCAAAATCTTCCCCCCAACGGCGGGTTGCCGCGCTGTTTTGCCCGGCGCCACGGGCGTTTTCGGGCTGTGCCAAAAAAGGCTTCGAACGCGTCACGCTCCGCCTGGGCGTGCCGAAGCGCGCGAATCGAGCACAAATTGAGCGCGAATCCCCGCTCAAGCCTTGCTGCACGATTCGCCCTTCAGCCCCAAGGATGCCTGATCCGCCTTTTCTGGCGAGAAAAGCCCAAAAAGACCACACGGCAAGGCAAGGGCGATCGCAGACGCGATGCCCTGCATTTCGGATGCTGCGAAAAAGGCGGGTGTGCGGCACCGAACCGGCGCGCACACCCGCAGGTTGTGACTTCCCAACAATGGGTCGCAGAAAAGCGGGAAGCCAGTTTCGGTAAAGTCGGCGAACAGCTAGGCAACGGCACAAGGGGTGACTTGCGCTCACGCCGTGCGGGTTCGCATCCTTGAATTGGGGTACGTCCCTCAGGGCCGCCGCGTTGAGCACCACAAGCTGTAAACCTCGTGATATCCGGCAGCGCAGGTCTCCTTGTCCTTTTTGCCGTAGATCAGCGGGGCCTTGTTTTCGTGCGGCTCGCACATGCTGGTGTTGCCATCGACCGTCCGCCAGCCCGATGGGCACGCCACGCCGCCGCTGGGCTTCTTCACTGCGGCCGTATTCTGCCCCTGCGCGGCGACCGGCGTCGAGACCGTGGGCAGCACGAGCGCGCAGAGCAGGCCAAGGTGCAGGCTGCCGAGGCCAATGGCGAGACGAAGCTTCAACGCGGGGTTCTCCTCTTTCCAGCAGGCCGCAGCGATATTCGCGGGTCTGTTTGTCGAAGGCCCTGCTACCGGGGACCAGGCGCCCGGCACATGCCATGTACCATGGCGCCATATCATGGCATCTCGCCGCCGCCGGACCAGACGGGGCGCACTGCAGCGTCCCGATCGCTCGGGTTCGGATCGGGCTGCGGTTGCAACGTACCATCACACCGCTAAGTTCCCGGGCGGAGAGGTTCGGGGGAGTACCGGGTGGTCGTGCGCGTGAACTGGCGCCAGCTGGCACAGCTGGTGGCAATGATATGTCTGGTCCAATCGGTCTACTGGCTGCTGATCGAACAACCGCTGTTCCGCGCCAATCCCGGAGAGGCGCCGCCCTCGGCCGAACAGGTGCGAACACAAGTCGCCCGCCTTTTGCAGCCCACCCTTGCCGCCGCCAACCGCGCCCGGTTCGAAGATGTCGCGCAGCCGTGGACGCATTGCTGCGATACCGCGATGTTTGCGGTACGCATCACCTTCCGGATGGCAGACATTCCGCCAGCGGGATTGGGCCTGATCTCGGGCCTGCAGGTCGATAACTACCGGCTTTACGTGAACGGCAGCCTGCTCGTGGGGGAAGGCCGGATGGAGCCGGGCAGCGGCACGTTCCACGGCCAGAAGACCTTCCTGACCCGTATCCCGGCCGGCCTCCTCCAGCGCGGTGACAATACCATGACGTATGTCACGCTGCGCGATGGCTATCCCTATACCGACATCTATCCGCCCCGCCTTGGCGAATACACCGCCCTGCGCGATCATTCGGCGCGCAGGCTCTGGGCCTTGAACGACTTTCCCCGATATGGCGCGGGGCTGTTGGGCCTGCTCGGGCTTCTGGCAACGGTCATGGTGTTCCGTTCGGACGATTGGCGCTTTGCCGCCTGGCTCAGCGCACTGTGCGGGGCCTTCGTCGCCAACTACCTTTATGCTGTGGTGCTCGATCCGCCGTTCGGTGGCTGGGGCCGGATGCTGGCCTTCTTTGCCATCAACATGCTCATCCCCACCGCGCTGCTGTGCTTCATCGATGCCTGGACGCGCCAACCCCTGCGCTGGCTGATGCCGCTGGCGCTGGCCGGATATGCGGCGGCGGCGGGCTATATCGGCTGGCGGCTGTTGGCCACGCCCATGCCCGACGCCTTCGATGTCCCGGCCATGGTGTGGGTCTGGGTGCTGGCACTCCTCAGCCTGGCCACGCTGGCGCGGCTGCTGTGGCATTTCGCGCGCGAGCCGGAAGATCGCCTGCTCGAAAGCGCGCTGATGAGCGTGCTGGCGGTCGCGACGTTGCTGGATGCGCTGGGCAGCTGGTATCCGCAGCTGGGCCTGCGTGAGGGCTATCTCAACAATGCCGCGCCGTTCCTGATGCTGGCGATGCTGACAGCCTTCCTGGCCCGCAACTTCCGCCTGTTTCAATCGCAGGCGGCGCTCAACACGCTGCTGCAGGACAAAGTTGCCCAGCGCGAGGCGGAACTGGCGCTGGCTCATGCGCGCGAACAGGATCTCGTGCGCCAGCAAGCGCACGATGCCGAACGCCGCCGGATCATGCAGGACATTCACGATGGCCTTGGCAGCCAGCTCATGTCGATGCTGCTCTCGGCCCGGTTGGGAGAGGCAGAGCCTGCGACCGTCGCCGAAGGGCTGCAGGCGGTGATCGACGAGATGCGGCTGATGGTCGATTCGATGGATTCGGTCGGAGAATCGCTCGAATCCGCGCTCGCCACGTTCCGCGCCAGAATGCAGCCGCGCGTGGCCGCTGCCGGGCTCGTGTTCGATTGGCAGCAGGACGAAGCCCTGCCCTTCCCCGATTATGGCCCGCGCGATGTGTTGCAGCTGTTCCGCATCCTGCAGGAAGCGGTGACCAATGCGCTCAAGCATTCCGGCGCGACGGCGCTGAGCATAGCGATCACCCAGCCCGCAGGTGCGGCCATCGTGATCCGCGTGGCCGATAACGGAAGCGGCAACGCCGAGGCCGGGGCCGGGCGCGGCATGGTCAACATGGCCCGCCGCGCACAAGCGATCGGCGCTGGCCTTGCGGTCGATCCGGTTCCGGGACGGGGAACCGAGATCAGCCTCGAACTGCACGGCAGGGTGGCACAACCTGCCTGATGGCCAACCCCGCCTGCCATATCATGGCATGGCGGCGGCGGCCGCGCTCGTGTTAGGCCGCGCGCATGGCAGACAAGGCTGAAACCCCGCCCACGCGCATCGCGATCATCGAGGACGACCCGGTGGTGCGCCAGTATTTCATGCGCATCCTGTCCGCGAGCGAGGGCCATGACGTGGTCGGCGTCGCCCCCGATATCGCCACCGGCCGCGCCCTGATCGCGCTTCGCCCCGATCTGTTCCTGATGGATATCGGCCTGCCCGATGGCAGCGGCTATGACCTCGTCCCCGAAATCAAGGCGGGCTGCGATGCCAAGGCCCTGATCATCAGCGCATTCGGTGATCGCGATACGGTGGTGCGCGCGCTCTCTGCAGGGGCAGACGGTTATCTGCTGAAAGACAGCACGCCTGCGCAGATCCTCGATGGCATCGCGATCACGCTCGATGGCGGCGCGCCGGTCAGCCCGGCCGCAGCGGTCTATCTGCTCGATCTGCTGCGCAATCCGGCGCAGGCCGCCCCTGCCCCGCTGCCGCCGGCAGACACGGGGCTGACCCCGCGCGAAATGGACTTGCTGAGAGCCTTCGCGGCCGGGCGCAGCTACAAGGAATCCGCCCGCGATCTCGGCATTTCGCCGCACACCGTGGGGAACCATGTCAAATCGATCTACCGCAAGCTGGAAGTGCGCACGCGCGGCGATGCCCTGCGCACCATCGGCCTGCGAACCTGACCGCGCCGGGCCGGATATTCGCCCCCGGTTTCCGTCGCTCCGCCTTCAGCCGACGGTGAACAGATGCTCGCCCCCGTCCTGCCGCGCGATGGCGATGCTGCGTCCCGTGAAGCAGCGCGCGATGTCGATTGCGGTCAGCAGGTGCTGGCTTGGCTTCACTGTGGTGAACGCCCCCCCACCTGCCAGCACGAAGGGCAGCACCAGCTGATCAGCAAGATAAGGGCCGGCAAAGGCCGCCGCCTGGACATACCCCTGCATCCGCGCCGCCGCAGTCTTGGCCAGTCGTTCGGCGGGCACGCCCAGCTGGCCAAAGCCGCTCACCACTTCGGTCACGTGTGCATGGCGCGCCTCAAGCAGCAGAATGATGCCGGGGCCTTCATCGGCGGGAACCTGGTGCAGGGCAAAGGCTGCATCCGGCCAATCCCCAAGCTCACGCCGCACCCGCGCGAGCATTCGCTCGGCAATCTCGCCCGGCAGACCGGCGAACACCGCCCGCGCGGAAACGCCGAGCTGCTCGCCGCGCGCGGTGCACGCCAGCGGTCCAAGCGGGGCAGGCACGATGTCCACTTCTATCCGCCCGCCACCGCGCGGATAGAACCCGTGGCGCACGAGCCGCGCTGTCACTTGCGGCCCCATCCGGTTGATGATGGGCAGGAACGTGCGCGCAATGAATTCGAATGGCGGGGCGAGCATGTTGTGCGTGCCGCCTTCCAGCACGAGGCGTGATGGCCCGCCTGCCAGCAGGAGCGGCATCAGCACCGTCTGCAGCACGAGACCAGTCGAACCGGCGGTCCCCACCGCGAAGTGATATTCGCCGGGCATGACGCGGCCGGGCCGGAACGTGAGGTCGGATGCGCCCACCGCCAGCCCGCTGCATTCCGCGCCGGAAATGACGCAGGCGGCCTCCACCGCCGTGACATGCTGGCGCATCAGCCCCGGCTTCGAACGCTTCGCGCGGATCTGGGTGATGCGGAAGGGCTCGCCGGTCACGAGCGAAAGCGCGCAGGAATTGCGCACCATCTGTCCGCCGCCTTCGCCTTGCGATCCATCGATGGTGATCATGAGTCCATTCATTCAAACAAGGCCGATGGCCTGCGCAAAGAGGCCTTACCCCTTCACGCAGACCACCTGCTTCAGCGTGTGGACGATCTCCACCAGATCGGCCTGCGCGGCCATCACCTTTTCAATCGGCTTGTAAGCCTTGGGCGTTTCATCGATCACGCCTGCGTCCTTGCGGCATTCGACACCGGCGGTATCGGCGATATGCTCGTCGAGGCTCACCAGCTTCTTGGCCGCGGTGCGCGACATCACGCGGCCCGCGCCGTGGCTGCAGCTGTCGAAGCTTTCCGGGTTGCCCAGCCCGCGCACGATGAAGCTTTTCGCCCCCATCGAACCCGGGATGATCCCCAGCACGCCCTTGGCCGCGCGCACCGCCCCCTTGCGGGTAACGAGCACGTTTTCGCCGAAGTGGTTCTCCCGCGACACGTAGTTGTGATGGCAGTTCACCGCTTCGAGTTCGGCCTCGAACGGCTTCGCGATCACCCCCCGCAGCGCAGCGATGACATGGGTCATCATCAGGCGGCGGTTCAGCGCGGCAAAGTCCTGCGCCCAGCCGACCGCTTCCACGTAGTCGTCGAAATGGTCGGTCCCTTCCGGGAAGTAGGCGAGGTCCTGGTCCGGCAGGTTGATATGCCACTTGCGCATGTCCTGCTTGGCCAGTTCGATGAAGAACGTGCCGATCGCATTGCCCACCCCGCGCGAGCCGGAGTGGAGCATGACCCACACCTGCCCCGCCGTATCGAGGCACAGCTCGATGAAGTGATTGCCCGTCCCCAGCGTGCCGAGATGCGTCAGGTTGTTGGTGTTCTTCAGCCGCGGGTGCTTGTCGCACAGCCGCGCGAAGCGCACCGCCAGCGTGGCCCAGGCCTCGACAATCGCGGGCAGGGGCGAACCCCACGATCCGTGATCCCGCTTTCCGCGCCCCACGCTGCGCCCGTGCGGCACCGCCTGCTCGATCGCAGAGCGGACGCCTTCAAGACTGTCTGGCAAGTCATGCGCCATCAGCGAAGTGCGCGCGGCCATCATGCCGCAACCGATGTCCACACCCACCGCCGCCGGTATCACTGCGCCCTTGGTCGGGATCACCGAACCCACGGTCGCGCCGATGCCGACATGGACATCGGGCATCGCCGCCACGTGCCGGAACACGAACGGCATGGCCGCCGCCCGCGCCAGCTGGGCGCGCGCCTCGTCTTCCACGGGCACACCGCGCGTCCACATCTTGATCGGCACACCGCCGGGCACATGCTGAAATTCAAACGTCGTCTCGGCCATGGCGGCCTCCTGCTGTTCATTCTGATCGCGGCAACGCGAGCTGGCGAGGTGTTTCTGCCCCGCGGCGCGCTGCCGCCGGACCTTCGAGGCGGCCGACCCATTCCGGCCGCCTCTTGGTTCCGCTGGTGCCGAGCTGTTCGACCGACCCGGCACATATACCTTTGCAGAGGGTGTGCCAGTTGCCGGGCTTTGCCTGCCGAATTCCCAGATATATCTGAAAAATAAACACTATTTCCGAATCAAGCAGACACGATCACTGGAAAGGCGAAGCTTCGCCTCCCGAAAAATTGATATGATGATATAAACTGATATATATTCAGCGCATGAAGCCCACCACCGTCATCGGATTCCTCGGCTCGACCCTCGATGCCGCCAAGTTCGGCCCTTCGCGCTGGATGAAGTGGCGGCCTTCCGTCGGCCTGTGCATGCACGAGGATTTGCGCGTAGACCGGTTCCTGCTGATCCACGGCACGATGCACCGCCGCCTCGCCGATCTGGTGCGCGAGGATATCGGCTCCGTTTCGCCCGAAACCGAGGTCGAGCTTCATGTGATCGATTTTGCCGACGCGTGGGATTTCGAGGAAGTCTACGGCAAGCTGCTCGATTTCGCGCGCGCGCAGGCGCTGGATCCCGATCTCGAAGACATCCTCGTCCACATCACCACCGGCACCCATGTCGCGCAGATCTGCCTGTTCCTGCTGACCGAGGCGCACTACCTGCCCGGCCGCCTGCTCCAGACCCAGCCCCGGCGCGGCGGGCCTGATGCGGTGGGCAGCTGGAGCGTGATCGACCTTGATCTCTCGCGCTACGACAGCATCGCCACGCGCTTCGCCAGCGAAAGCGCCGAGAGCACCTCGTTCCTCAAATCGGGTATCGAGACGCGCAATCCCGCCTTCAACGCGATGATCGACGAGATCGAACAAGTCGCCAGCCGCACGCGCGCGCCGATCCTGCTGATGGGGCCGACCGGCGCGGGCAAGAGCCAACTCGCCCGCCGCATCTTCGAACTCAAGAAGCTCAAGCGGCAGATCAGCGGCCAGCTTGTCGAAGTGAACTGCGCAACCTTGCGCGGCGATAGCGCGATGTCGGCGCTGTTCGGGCACCGCAAGGGCGCCTTCACCGGCGCGGCGGCAGACCGCCCCGGCCTCTTGCGCACGGCCGATGGCGGCATGCTCTTCCTCGACGAGATCGGCGAACTCGGGCTCGACGAGCAAGCGATGATCCTGCGCGCCATCGAAGACAAGCGGTTCCTCCCCGTTGGCGCGGACCGCGAAACGCACAGCGATTTCCAGCTGATCGCCGGGACCAACCGCGAACTGGCGCAATGCGTGGCCGAGGGCACCTTCCGCGAAGACTTGTTCGCCCGGCTGAACCTGTGGACGTTCGCGCTGCCCGGCCTCGCCGACCGGCGCGAGGATATTGCCCCGAACCTCGAATACGAACTCGACCGCCATGCCGAGCGCGAGGGCGAGCGGGTGACGTTCAACAAGGAAGCGCGCGAACGCTTTCTTGCCTTCGCGATGAGCCCTGCCGCGCGCTGGCCCGCCAATTTCCGCGACCTCGCCGCCAGCGTGACGCGTATGGCAACGTTCTCCCCCAAGGGCCGGATCGACAGCGCGGTCGTGACCACCGAGATTGCCCGGCTCCACCGGCTGTGGAGCAGCGGCCCGAACGCGGCTGACGCGCTCACCGGCCTGCTGGATGCCGAAACCCTTGCCGCAATCGATCCGTTCGACCGGGTTCAGCTGGCCCATGTCGTGGCGGAGTGCCGCAGTAGCCGCTCGCTCTCGGAAGCAGGCCGGCGGCTGTTCGCCGCTTCGCGCACACGCCGCGCGAGCACCAACGATGCCGACCGCCTGCGAAAATATCTGCTCCGCTTCGCGCTCGATTGGGAACAGATCAGCGGCCACCCCTGATCGGCGCAAGCCGCGCGCACATGCTTGCCACGGACGATCATTTCCAATATCCATGAAATATGGAATCGAAAGCCGCCGTCTCCGCCCTCTCCGCGCTGGCGCATGAAGGCCGCCTTGCGGCTTTCCGCCTGCTGGTGAAGGCGGGCAAGGACGGCATGGCGGCGGGCGTGCTGGCCCGCGCGCTTGGCACACTGCCCAACACGCTGTCCGCCAATCTCACCATCCTGAGCCACGCCGGGCTGGTCGAAAGCCGCCGGGCGGGGAAATCGATCATCTACACCGTCCGCTACGGCGAAATGACCGCGCTGCTGCAGTTCCTGATGGAAGACTGCTGCGCCGGTTCATCCGATATCTGCGCGCCGCTGGCGGACATTGCCCTCAATTGCGGCTGCGAAGAGGAAGCCATCATCAATGCCTGAAAGTCTCCCCGGCGTGCTGGTGCTGTGCACCGGCAATTCCGCGCGTTCGATCCTCGGTGAAGCCATCCTCGCGGTGCGCGGAGAGGGCAGGCTGCGTGCCTACAGCGCGGGCAGCAAGCCCAAAGGCGTGCCCCATCCCGGCGCGCTCAGACTGCTCGAACGGCGCGGGATCGACACCGCCCCGTTCGCGTCGAAGAGTTGGAACACCTTCACCGCGCCCGGTGCCCCGCGCATCGATATCGCCATCACCGTGTGCGACAACGCCGCGCAGGAAAGCTGCCCGGTGTTTATCGGCGCGCCCGTCAAAGGGCATTGGGGCCTTCCCGATCCGGCGGACGCAGAGGGCACCGAGGCGGACGTCGACGCGGCGTTCGAGGCCACCTGGCAGGCGCTCGAGCTGCGGGTCCGCACGCTGCTCGCCACCCGTTTCGAAGGCATGAACCCCCGGCAACTGGCCGATTTCCTCTCGGTGATCGGTCAGATGGACGGCGCGGCATGAACCGCGATGTCTGGGCCGAGGCGATCGGCAGTTTCTTCCTGTTCTGCACGGTGATCGGCTCGGGCATCATGGCCGAGCGGCTTGCTGGCGGAAACATGGCGGTCGCCCTGCTCGGCAACACCGCCGCCACCGGCGCGATGCTCTTCGTGCTGATCACGATGCTGGGGCCGCTCTCGGGCGCGCACTTCAATCCAGCGGTTACTCTGGTTGTCCGCCTGCGCGGCGACCTTTCGACCAGCGCGGCGCTGCGGCTGATCGCCGGGCAACTGGCGGGCGGCATTCCCGGAGTATGGGCCGCGCATCTCATGTTTGCCGAGCCGATCCTGCAACTTTCAGGCAAAGTGCGCACCGGGCCCGGTCAATGGACGAGCGAGTTCATCGCCTCCTTCGGCCTCGTCTTCGTCATTCTCGGCACCATCCGCCACCGTCCGCAGGCCGTTCCCGCCAGCGTCGCGCTCTACATCGTGGCGGCCTATTGGTTCACCTCGTCGACCAGCTTCGCCAATCCCGCGATCACGCTGGCGCGCACCTTGTCGGATACCTTCGCAGGCATTGCTCCCAGCGACGCGCCTGCTTTCATCGCCGCGCAACTGGCGGGCGCGCTTGCCGCTGCTGTCGCAGGCGGCGCGATTTTCGCACCGGAAGAACCTGCACAATGACCGGCACGCCCTACCCCCGCCTGCGGCCCCTGTCCGAACCCGCACACCTTCCGGCGCTCAAACCCGCCTACGTCCATCTGCGGCCCGCTCTCGGCCTAGGCGCATGCGATCCGCCGCCGCGCATCCTGCTGCTCTATGGCAGCCTGCGCGAACGGTCCTACTCGCGGCTGGTGGTCGAGGAGGCCGCCCGGCTGCTCCAGTTCTTCGGCTGCGAAACGCGCATCTTCGATCCGTTCGATCTGCCGCTCCCCGACCAGATCGCGGGCGACGACCACCCGGCCGTCCACGAACTGCGCGAACACTCGCTCTGGTCTGAGGGGCAGGTCTGGTGCAGCCCCGAGCGGCATGGCCAGATCACCGGGATCATGAAAACCCAGATCGATCACCTGCCGCTCGCCTTCAAGGGCATGCGCCCCACCCAGGGCCGGACGCTTGCGGTGATGCAGGTCAGCGCGGGATCGCAGTCGTTCAATTCGGTCAACACCCTGCGCATCCTTGGCCGCTGGATGCGGATGTTCACGATCCCCAACCAGTCGAGCGTCGCCAAGGCCTACGAGGAGTTCGATGCTGATGGCCGCATGAAGCCCTCATCCTATTACGACCGCATCGTCGATGTGTGCGAGGAACTGGTGCGGCTGACCGTCCTGCTCAGGCCGCATGGCGACCAGTTGGTTGATCGCTATTCGGAGCGGGTCGAAGCGGATCGCCCCGTCGGCGCGGCAGACGGGATCCTGCGCTCGATCTAACTGCCGCTGCCAACGTTCGCCCGGCAGGCCTTCAGCCCCTGCCGTGTTCCTAGCGAAGCAGGGTGGCGGCTGATGGCACATCGCCGTGGCCGGGCTGAAACCGCGGCGCGGCAAAGCTGAACGGCACATCGGCGCTGCCACCATAGAGTTCATGGTGCGGCGCCGCTTCGGCAAAGGCGGCGGCGAGGTTGAACAGATTGGTCTGCGCCTCGTCCATGCCGTCCAGCGGGCATTCGGCCAGCGCCTTCAGAATATCGGAGAGGCGCGGCATCACAGCCGCATAGAGGCTGGCGAAATCTGCCGCGCTCGCACCCCAGCGGATCCGGCTGCGATCCATCTCCGTGGCCCGCCCCCACTGCTGCGCGAAGGGAGCGAGATCGGCAAACGCAGCGGGCAGCGCAAGTGTCGTGGTCATCGGTGTTCTCCTCAGCGCGCGAGATACTGGTCGAGCGTGCGCGCGGCGTGGCGGATCATGAATTCCTGATCCATCAGGTGCATGGTATCGATGGCACCGGAGCGAATGCCGAGGAAGGTATCCTCCATCGTGCCGGTATCCTCCAGCCAGGCGTTGCGGTGCAGCGCATTGACGTGGATCTGCGCGATCCGCTCGGCCGCATTGCGGGCTGGCCTGAAGTAGTTGATCCCCTCCCACAAGGTGCGGCCATGATCGAGCGGCCAGAACTGGTGGGTGAAATAGGCCATGCCGGGATAGCCGCAGCCCGCCGCCAGATGGATCAGGAAGTTGGGAAAGATGTTCGGCAGTTCGAACTGAAAATCGCTGCGCCCGGTGGGATTGATCCCCGGCGGTACGAGTTCGGGGCGCGGGCCGTGTTCGCGATCGGCGTGCAGCACCCCGGCGAACTGGGCCGTCGAGGCGGCGGCATCCATCCCGCCTCCGTAGATCGTGGAGGACGCGTGCGGCCCCACCAGCTTGAAATCGGCGTGCTCGATGCCGGTAAAACCGGGCAGCGAACCGGCGTGGATGGTGGGAACGTGATAGCCTTCCGAGAAGGCGTAGAGCGCAACCTTCCAGTTGCACTCCAGCACCGTCGAATAGCGGAACGCGGTCGTCGCCTCATGGTAGGGGAAGCCGCCGAACAAGGTGCCGAAATCCCCCAGATAGTCGGCCAGGCTCTGCTCCGGCTGGTCCGCGAAGTTGATGAAGATGAACCCTTCCCAGACATCGCAGGCAATCTCGCGCAGGCCGAGACAGGCCTTGTCGAGCTCGCCAAAGCCGCTCTCCAGCGGAACCGCGCGCAGCGGGCCATCGGTGTTGAACACCCAGCCGTGGAACCGGCACGACAGCACATTGGCCCGCGCCTTGCCGAAGCTCTCGAAGCCGCTGGTCGGCACGACCTTGTTGCCCCGGTGGGTGCAGACATTGTGGAACGCCCGGACCTTGCCGTCCTTGCCGCGCACGATCAGCACCGAGGTATCGGCAACCGGCATTTCCTTGACCTTGTAATCGCCCCGGTCCGGAATTTCCCAGTCCGTCGCCACCTTGAGCCAGGCGCGGCCGAACACCTTCTCCCGCTCCTGCGCATAGATTTCGGGATCGCGAATGGCATCGATCGCCACCGGGCCGACACCCAGCTCCGCTCTGATCTGGTCGATCGAACGGCCGAGATGGGCGAATTTCTCCGCGCCCGGACGCAGCGTTGCTCCGGAAAGATCGTTCATGTGCTGTCTCCTAGGTATCAGGAATGGGGACGGAGCTCAGGCGTCCGAAAGTTGTGCCGGTTTCGGCTGCCAGCCGTCCGGGTAGTGCGAGATCAGGTCTGCCTCGAGTTCGAGATAAGCAAAGCGCCAGCGGCCCGCGTCGAGCCTGACTTGCGCCCGGTACTTACCACCGATCCAATAGGCCTTGCCGCTGGCCGCTGTGGCCGTCTCCCACAGATAGAAGTCGGCCGTTCCCGCCGTCTGATCTTCGGCCAGGGAAACTTTGGGCGAGACGAGAAAATGGAGCGTCCAGCGGAAACCGGCATCGGCATTGCCGGCAACCCCGGCGGCAATGGCCTCATTGCCCTCGAAGCTGCCGTACTGGTCGATCACGAACCGGCTGTCTGCAGTGAACAAGGGGTGCAGCGCTTCCGCCGATGGGCCAGCGTCGAAAGCGCGGCCAAGGTCCGCAATCAGCTCGTCAATGGCGCGCAGCGCTTCAAGCTGGCGCAGGCGCTGTTCGAGATTGGCCATGTCCATCGCTTTTCTTCCTGTCACTGCCGGGGTGGCGCAGGGCCACCCCGGCACTGGTCAGCCCGGCATTCTTCAGAACGAGAACCGCGCCGAGAGATACCATTCGCGCGGACGGCCATAGACGCCCTCGGTGATCCCGCCGAAGGAGTCGGCATAGCCAGAGCCGAGGTAGACTTCCTTGGTCAGGTTCTTGACGCCGAGCGTTGCCCCCCACTTCTCCGTCGGATCGGTGTAGGCGATCGAAGCGTTGACGAGGTGGTAGCCGTCCTGAATCAGCAGCCGCGTGTTCACCGCGTCGTTGTAGACCCGCGTGCGGTACGACCAGTCGACGCGCGGCTGGAAGCTGCCGATGCTACCTGCCTGGATGTTGTACGAAACCGCTGCGCTCATCGTCCAGCGCGGGGCATTCTGGAGCTTGGTCGCCGTCGTCACACCGGCGTTGAGCGCGCGGATATCGACATTGCGATACTTGGCATCCAGAAAACCGAGACCGCCCTCGATCCGCAGCCCATCCACCGGCCTTGCCTGAAACTCCAGTTCGAAACCCTGAATGCGCGCTTCGGCCGCGTTCTGGATGATCGGGGCGAAGCCCAACTTGGGATCGTTGACCGTGATCTGCAGGTTCTTGTAATTGTTAAGGAACACGGCACCGTTCAAGCGCAGCTTGCGATCCAGCAGGTCGCTCTTGAAGCCGAACTCGTAGGTTTCGCTGGTCTCCGGCCGGAACGAGGGGATGAACGCGAACGGCGGGAACACGCGCTGGGTGAAGCCGCCACCCTTGAAGCCCTTGGAATAGGACACGTACGTCAGAAGCTCCGGGCTGAACCGGTAGGACAGGCTCGCCATCGGCGTCCAGGCCTTGTCCTTGATCGAGGACGTCCGCCCCAGCGGCCCCATCAGCGGATCGCCGTCCTTGAGCCCGGACCCGTCAGGATTGAGCGGTGCGCCGGTCAGGAAGCCCGCCTCGACCACGAACTGGTTCTCGTTGCTGAAGGTCTTCTCGTCCTGCGTCCAGCGGATGCCGCCGGTCAGGTTGAGGTTTGGCACGATTTCGTAGGTAGCCTGCCCGAAGAACGCGAGGCTCTTGCCCTTCAGCGCCGCACCGCTGAGGAACACGGCATCGACGATCTGGACCAGATCGCGATGGTTGCCGCTCTCGCTGGCATAGTAGCCGCCAACCACCCAGTTGAGCTTCTTGTCGAGCAGATCGCCCAGAACCTGGACTTCCTGCGAGAACTGGTCCTGCTTCCAGTCGCTGTTAGTCTGGATGATCGAGGCCGGGCTGTGATCAGAATCGCGCGTCCAGAAGCCCGTCACCTTGCGGTAGGCGGTGATCGACTTGATCGAGACGTTGGGGGCAATCTTCCACTCGGCGGTGCCCGAAGCGCCCCAGATGTTGACGTCCGAAGCCGATTGATAAGGCTTGGGATTGAACTTGTTGAACACGCTCGAAATCGTCGTGAACGTGCCGCCATGCTGGTAGGGGGCCAGCGCCCACTGGCTGTTGAAGCACGACGTGTTGGTCAGCCGCGCCGGGTTGGTGGTATCGGTGCAGACCGCCGCTGCGCCCGAATAGGCCGCATTCCAGTACTGGGCCGCCGGTGCGTTCTCGTTGATCGCGATAGCCACGTTGGGCGCCGAGTTTTCGCGGGTGCGCGAACCGTCCACCGCAAGGTCGAGCGTGAAGTCGCTGCTGGGCTCAAACCTGAGCGCGAACCGGCCCGCCAGATTGTCGGTATCGCCCAGATCCGGCGCGCCCGGGATCACGCCCTTCACGTAGCCGTTGCGCTTGTGCACGAAGCCCGCAAAGCTGGAGTAGACGCCTTCGGCAAGAGGCACGTCGATATTGCCCTTGACCTGGATGCGGCCGAAGCTGCCGGTCGTGGCTTCCATCGTACCGGCAAGATCATGGCCCGGCTTCTTGGTCACCACGCTCACCGCGCCGCCGATGGTGTTGCGGCCGAACAGCGTGCCCTGCGGCCCGCGCAGGACTTCGATGCGCTCGATGTTGAGCACATCCAGTACGTTGCCCACACCGCGCGAGATGTAGACGCCATCGAGGTAGAGCCCGACACCGGGATCGGCCGAGAGCTGGTAATCGTTCTGGCCGATGCCGCGGATGAAGATGGCGGCGGTGGCGTTGCTCGCGGAAACCGGGACCGAGCTGTTGAACTTCACGTTCGGGGTGAAGTCGCCGATTTGGGTGACGTTGTCGATGCCGCGTGCCTGCAGCCCCTCACCGGTGACGGCGGAAATGGCGATCGGGGTATCCTGCAGCGATTCCGCGCGCCGGCGTGCGGTCACGGTGATTTCTTCCACCCCGGTGCTATCGGCGGCTTGCGCCTGCTGGGGCGTATCGGCAGCCTGCGCGTGCGCGGTGCCCGTGCCGACCAGCACGGCGAAAAGCGATGCACCAAGGAACGGCCCGCAGCGCTTGGTCGCTCCCGCACGGATCTGGTTGACCGGCATCCCCCCGGATATCACCGACACTTCTTGCATGATAAACTCCCCGTCCTTGTCTGATTTCGTCGTCTGATTGCGTTGTCTGATTGCGTCGGGCCGGAGCGAAACGAACCAGCGGTGATGGTGTACCAGCCAGCCCGGACCCCAAGCCCGATTGTGTCAGTGTGATGCCTTGCCTGCCTGCAAAGCGGCTAGCCTCTGAACGCCGGGTAGGACACGTGAGCGCCGCGAACGTGGCTATGGACGGCATATGGCTGGAGATGAGCCGTGCAGGGCGGCGTCACGACAAAGGGGGCAGCCTTGCGACTGCCCCCTTGTTGTTCATGCCGGGCAATGATCCGGGCCTGCTGCCCGATCAGAAGGACGGCTCAGTGGAAGCCGATGCGCTTCAGCGTCTCCGAAGGGCGCTGGCCGAAACGCTCGGTATAATCACGCGCGAACTTCGACAGGTGAGTGAACCCGCACGAGAGCGCCACTTCGGTCACCGTGAGGCCGGTTTCCGCAGCCTCCTGCAACTGGCGATGCGCGAGCGAAAGGCGGCAGTTCTTGAGGTATGCCATCGGCGTCGTCCCGCGGAACCGGCGAAAGCCCGTGTGCAGCGAACGCGCCGACACGCCCGATACCGCAATCATCTCGTCAAGCGTGATCGGATCGGCGGCATGGTGGCGGATGAACTCCTCGACCCGGCGCACATAGTAAGGCGCCGGTGCGGCAGCCGGGGTGTCGAAGAGTTCGGAATGGTTGTGCGGCACGGCGGCCAGCAGCAACCGTTGCAGCGCCTGCTCGACCGAACCAACCACGCGGGTATGGCTGAAGGCCGATGATCCCCGGTCGAGATCGTCGCAGATCGTGCGCACCAGTTGCGCAAAGCTCACCGCAGCGCCCGCCAGCGAGACAGGCGTGTGGCAGAACCTGAGGTCAGCCGCCTTGAACCCAAGCTCCTGCGAAAGTGCCGCTTCGATCCCGCTCTTCGAAAGCTTCACCGTGAAATGCTTGTAGCCCTCGCCAAAGACCTGCTGCACCCGCTCTCCGGGATTGAGCACGCACATGTGCCCCGGCTCCAGCGCGAACGTCCGCTTGCCTTGCGTGATCTGTACCGCGCCGACGAGCGAGAACTGGACGAGATAGAGGTGATCCATCGGCGGAATGTCGACAATCACGCGCCCATAGGGATTGCCATAGTCTGTGGCATTGAAAGAAACAGAGCGCAGCGACGCATGATGATGACGGAAGGCAATCGGCGGCCTGCCCCCCTCGACGCGCAAGTCGTGCGGGCAGAACATCTCGCTCATATGGTGATGCACCTGGTCGATGTCGTGCGAAACCAGACGCGGAAAACTCGCCAGCGGCATCCCGCTGCCATCCCAGCGGCTTGGTGCGAGTGCAGGTAACATAGGCCCGGCTCCCCATATTTGTCCGAAAGCGGCTCAGGCCCTCTGGATCATTCTGCCTATGATCAGGCCGGGCTCCGGATTGGCCCGCTTGTCAAGCGGCGGAATGGTGATCCGGGCGCGCGATCACGTCCAATACTGAATACAGCATCATACCAGATCAAAAAAGTATGATGCGCAGCACCCCCTGCACCTGCGCGACAGCCTGCCTGCAAGCTTCGCCCATTTCCGCAGTCAGCGGCCAGCCCTTGCGCCTTCGGGATAGCCCCGCGCGGCCCCAGCGCGCAGCTTGGGGCAGCACCACAGGGTGACGGAGAGGGTATGGCGCGGCCTTCGCGGCCTTGCCTGACAGAATGCACCGAAGGAACATGAGAACAACCATGCGCAAGTCCATGACAACCGGCGTGCTCGTGGTCGGCGCAGGGCACGCGGGCGCGGCCGTTGCGGTGCAGTTGCGCCAGGCGGGCTATGCCGGTGCGATCATGCTGGTGAATGACGAGGCGCGCCCGCCGTACGAGCGTCCGCCGCTGTCGAAGTTCTGCCTGCTCGATCCGGCGCAGGCAGAAGCGCCCCTGCTGCGCCCCGGCGGCTTCTGGGCCGAGGCGAGGATCGACCTTGTCAGCGGCGTCGCGGTTGCCACCCTGAACCCGCCGGAGCGCAAGGCGGCCCTGTCCGATGGCCGGACCGTCAGCTTCGACTGGTGCGTCCTCGCCACGGGCGGCAGGGCGCGCGCGCTCACCTGTCCCGGTGCCGATCTACCGGGCTGCCATGTCTTGCGGGGTCACGCCGATATGGAGCGCCTGCGCGAACACCTCGCCACCGCGCAGACCGTCGCAGTGATCGGGGGCGGCTATGTCGGGCTTGAAGTGGCCGCATCCGCGCGGAGTTTGGGCAAGACCGTCACGGTAATCGAAGCGCAGGAGCGAGTCCTCTCGCGGGTGACTTCCGTGCCCGTATCCCGCTTCTTCGAAGGCGTGCATCGCCGCCATGGCGTGACCTTCCACCTCGGCCATGCGGTATCGGAGCTTGCGGGCCGTGGCCGCGTAGAGGCGGTGGTGCTGGATGATGGCACCGAGATCGCGGCGGACGCGGTCGTAGTCGGGATCGGGATCGATGCCGAGACGGCGCTTGCCGAAGCGGCCGGGATTGCCTGCCACGGCGGCGTCGTGGTGGACGCCCAGTTCCGCAGCTCGGCCCCCCGCGTCCTCGCGATCGGCGATTGCGCGCGCCATCCCAACGATTTCGCGGGCGGCATGTGGCGCCTCGAATCCGTGCAGCACGCGCAGGATTCCGCAGCCGTGGCCGCGCTCACGATCATGGGCGAAACACGGGTCTATCAGGACGTGCCGACATTCTGGTCCGAACAGTATGACCTGCGGCTGCAATCGGCCGGGATCGCGCGCGATGCGGACGACTTTGTGGTGCGCGGCGATCTCGAGCAAGGCCCGTTCTCGATCATCTACCTGCGCGAAGGCCGGATGATCGCGGTCGACTGCGTCAACAACTCCCGCGAGTTCATGGCCGCCCGCAAGCTGATCGGAACCCGCGCGAGCCTTGACCGGGCGCTGGTCAGCGACGCCTCCATGTCCCTCAGGGCTTTCGCCTAGCCATGACCGTGGGCAGCACTCGCATGGATTTCGCAGCTGATCCGGATCAGCGTCGCCAGTTCGGGCGTCACATCGCCCGAGCGGTGCACCATCATGATCGGCGAACGGGCACCGCGGTCCGCCAGCGGCAGATAGCGGATATCGTCGCGGCGCAGGCGCTGCACCGATTCCGGGACAACGGCAAACCCGGCATAAGCGGCGACCAGCCCGATGGCAGTCTGCAATTCGCGCACTTCGATGACCTTGGCGGCGCTGAGGCCCAGATCATGGATGGCCCCCAGCACCTGATCGGCATAGCTCGGCCGCGCCGGTCTGGGATAGACGATCAGCGGTTCGACCAGCAATTCGGACAAGTGCACGGCGCGGCCCACCGATACCAGCGGGTGATCTGCCGGAACCGCCGCAACCAGCGGTTCATCAGCCAGCACGATGCGGCGAACCGCCGGGTCTTCCACGCGCAGGCGGCCGAACCCCACATCGATCCGCCCTTCCTTGAGCGCGGTGATCTGTTCGACCGAAGAGCATTCCAGCAGCGAAACGTCCGCACTGGTCGATTCTTCGCGGAAGCGCCGGATAACCTGCGGCAGCAGGCCATACAGCGTCGAGCCGACGAACCCGATCACGAACCGGCGCACCCCTTGATCAGACAGGCGGCCGACCATCGACTGGATCTGCTCCATCCCGGCCAGCACCTGCACCGCCTGTTCGTGCAGCAGACGGCCCGCTTCGGTGAGCTTCAAGGGGCGGCAAGACCGGTCGACCAGCTCAGCCCCGACTTCGTCCTCAAGCAGGCGGATCTGCCGGCTGAGCGGCGGCTGCGCCATGTTGAGGCTCTGCGCCGCGCGCGTGAAGTTCCGTTCCCGCGCCACCGCGACGAAGTACCTGAGGCGTCTGAGATCCATATCATACCCTCAAGGTCTGGCCGATCATCGGGGCCATCCCCGGCCAATCAGCACAAATCCGCCTGTTTTCATGCCCTTTCAGCTTCAAAGACCATCCTGTCATGACAGTCAAGATCACCCATATCGATACCTGGATTGTCGATGTACCGACAATTCGCCCCCATGTTCTGGCAATGACCTCGATCAGCCGCCAGAGCATGACGCTGGTGCGCATTTACACCAGCGATGGCGTGATCGGCCTTGGCGAAGGCACGACCATCGGCGGGCTGGCCTATGGCGATGAGAGCCCGGAAGCGATCAAGCTGACCATCGATCAGTACATGGCTCCCCTGCTGATCGGCCAGCCACTGATCGATCCGGCGGCACAGCTTACGCCGATCCGCAGCACGGTCGTCGGCAATCACTTCGCGAAGAACGCGGTGGAAACTGCGCTGCTGGATATCCAGGGGCAGCGGCTTGGCGTGCCGCTCTCCACACTGCTGGGTGGGCGCCACCGCGAACGGATCCCGGTGCTGTGGACGCTGGCCAGTGGTGATACCGCCAAGGACATCGCCGAAGCCGAGGCCATGATCGCCAGCCGGCGGCACAACATCTTCAAGCTCAAGATCGGCAAGCGCGATCTGCGGCAGGATGTGGCGCATGTCGCCGCGATCAAGCGCGCGCTGGGCGACGAAGCCTCCGTGCGCGTGGATATCAATCAGGCCTGGGACGTGGTGACCGCGCTGCGCGGGGCTGCCATGCTGGCCGACGCGGGCGCAGACTTGATCGAACAGCCCCTGCCCCGCGCCGACCGTGCGGGGATGGCGCACCTGACGCGGCTTTCGCCCATTGCGATCATGGCCGACGAAGCCTTGCGTGGCCCCCTCGATGCTATCGACTACGTCAAGTCCGGAGCCTGTCATGCCTTCTCGGTCAAACCCGCGCAGGCCGGCGGTCTGTTCGCCGCGCGCGATGTGGCGGCGATTGGCGAGGCCGGGCAGATCGGCATCTATGGCGGCACGATGCTGGAGGGCAGCATCGGCACTGCCGCCTCGGCGCACTTGTTCGCCACCCTTCCCTCGCTCCGCTGGGGCACGGAACTGTTCGGACCGCTGCTCCAGACCGAGGACATTCTGGCCGAACCGCTCGAATACCGCGATTTCGCACTCACCGTTCCCGCTGCGCCGGGGCTGGGGCTCGCGCTCGATCTCGACAAGATCAACCACTTCCGCCGCGATGCGCCGTCCAGAACGGTCAGCACGCCCGGCCGACAGGAGAATGCCTGATGCTTTTCATGGTAAGAATGGACGTGCACGTGCCCCACGAGCTCGATCCTGCGAAGTTTGACGCCCTCAAAGCCATCGAGAAGGCGAGGGCCGAGGATTTGCAGCGCAGCGGCAAGTGGCGGCATCTGTGGCGGATTGCCGGGCAGTATGCGAACGTCAGCGTGTTCGATGTCGCCGATGCGGCCGAGCTTCACGACCTCATGATCGGCCTCCCGCTGTTCCCCTACATGACCACCGAGGTGACCGCCCTGTGCCGTCATCCTTCCGCCATTTCCGCCGACTGACCGGCTACGAGGAGGATGCCATGACCGATATCGTGAAATCACCGGCCGTGCAGGCCCTGTTCGACCGCGCCGCCGGGCTGGATCAGGCAGGCGGCAACGCGCGGCTGAAGGCGATCCTGCGCGATCTGCTCGAAGCGCTCGCCGTCACCATCGAGAAGCACGACATTTCCGAAAGCGAGTTCTGGGCGGGGCTCTCCTTCCTCCAGAACGGCGCGCAGGAATTCGGGCTGATCGCTCCGGGGATCGGGATCGAGCACTTCCTCGATCTGCACATGGACGCCAAGGACGCCGAGGCCGGGGTCAGCGGCGGCACGCCGCGCACGATCGAAGGGCCGCTCTATGTGGCGGGCGCCCCGCTCGTCGATGGCGACCTGACCCGCACCAACGATGTGAACCTGACGCAGGATCCCGATGATACGGAGACCCTGACAATGTCGGGCACCGTCACCGGGCCGGACGGCGAACCCGTCAAGGATGCGGTGCTGCATGTCTGGCACGCCAACTCGCAGGGCTTCTACTCGCACTTCGACCCGACCGGCGCGCAATCGCCGTTCAACAACCGCCGCCGGATCAAGCTCGGTGCCGATGGCCGCTACGCGTTCCGCTCCAAGATGCCGCGCGGCTACGCCTGCCCCCCGGGCGGCGCGACCGAACAGCTCATGCATGCGCTCGGTCGGCACGGGAACCGCCCGGCCCATGTCCACTTCTTCCTCGAAGCGCCGGGCTATCGCACGCTGACCACCCAGATCAATTTCGGCGACGATCCGCACGCGCGCGACGACTTCGCGTTCGGCACGCGCGAAGGGCTGCTGCCGGTGCCCGAGCGGACTGGCGACCGCGCGCACATCGCCTTCGATTTCCGCATGCAGAAGGCACGGTCATCTGACGAACAGGGCTTCTCGCAGCGGCCACGGGCGGCCGCGTGAGCAAGGTCTTTGCTTCTCCGGCAGCGGCGCTCGATGGGCTGCTGTTCGATGGCATGACGATCATGTCGGGCGGCTTCGGGCTTTCGGGAAATCCCGAGAGCCTGATCCCGGAGATCCGCGCCAGCGGGGTCAGCGGCCTTACGGTGATATCCAACAATGCCGGGGCCGAAGGCTTCGGGCTGTGGATGCTGCTGCAATCCCGCCAGATCCGCAAGATGATCAGTTCCTACGTGGGTGAGAACAAGTTGTTCGAAGCGCAATACCTTTCGGGCGATCTCGAACTCGAACTGAACCCGCAAGGCACGCTGGCCGAGCGGATCAGGGCGGGCGGCGCGGGGATCGCGGCATTCTACACCCGCACCGGCGTCGGCACGGTTGTTGCCGAGGGCAAGCCGACCGAGATGTTCGAAGGCGAGGAATACGTGCGGGAAACCTGGCTCAGGGCGGACCTTGCCATCGTGAAGGCGTGGAAGGCAGATACGGCAGGCAACCTGCTGTTCCGCAAGACCGCGCGCAATTTCAATCCGGACATGGCAACGGCGGGCAAGGTGACCGTGGCGGAGGTCGAGGAAATCGTCCCCGAAGGCGCGATCGATCCGGACTATGTCCACACGCCGGGCATCTATGTCGACCGGGTCGTGCTCAGCACGATCAACGAAAAGCGGATCGAACAGCGCACCGTGCGCCAGCGGGAGCCTGCCTGATGCCCTGGACACGCGATCAGATGGCCGCCCGGGCGGCGCGCGAACTGCACGACGGCGCCTATGTCAATCTCGGCATCGGCATCCCCACGCTCGTCGCCAATCACATTCCGCCGGGCGTCCACGTGACGCTGCAATCGGAAAACGGCATGCTCGGGATGGGGCCGTTCCCCTTCGACGATGAAGTCGATCCCGATCTCATCAACGCGGGCAAGCAGACGATCACTCAGCTGCCCTCGTCGAGCTTCTTCTCCTCCTCCGCCAGCTTCGCGATGATCCGGGGCGGGCATATTGACGTGGCCGTGCTCGGCGCGATGGAAGTGAGCGCGCGCGGCGACATCGCCAACTGGACCATTCCCGGCAAGATGGTGAAGGGCATGGGCGGCGCGATGGACCTTGTCGCCGGGGTCAAGCGGGTGGTCGTGATCATGGACCATTGCAGCAAGGACGGCGCGCCCAAGATCGTCACTGAATGCTCGCTGCCCCTCACCGGGCGCGCCGTGGTGGATCTGATCATCACCGATCTTGCGGTGCTGGCCTGCACGCGCGGCGCGGACCGGTTGAAGGTGCTAGAACTCGCCCCCGGCGTTTCAGCGCAAACCCTGCGGGAGCGCACCAGCGCCCCGCTCGATTTGACCGGCGTGGCTGGTTGAACCAACTTTCAGAAGGTACGACAATGACTCAAAGCAGCGGCCTTGCGACGATGAATGACGGCGCAGCCATCGCCTGGACCCTCGAAGGGCCGGAAGATCGCCCCGTCCTGATGCTGTCCAATTCGCTCGGCACCAGCCGCGCCATGTGGCAGCCCCAAGTCGCTGCGTTCGCCGCCCGCTATCGCGTCCTGCGCTACGATACGCGGGGGCACGGCCAGTCCGCTGTCACGCCGGGGGACTACGGGCTCGACCGTCTGGGGCGCGACGTGGTGAACCTGCTCGATGCGCTCGGGCTCGATCAGGTGGATTTCTGCGGGCTCTCGCTGGGCGGCATGACCGGGCAATGGCTCGGCGTTTTCGCGCCCGAGCGGGTGCGGCGGCTCATGCTCGCCAATACCTCGGCCTACATGGGCCCGCCCACTGGCTGGCAGGAGCGGATGGACCGCGTGCGCCGCGAAGGGCTTGCGGCGATTGCCGATGCCGTGGTCGCGCGCTGGTTCACCCCCGCGTTTGCCAGCAGCCCGGCAACAGCCGAAGTGCTCGCAAACCTGCTGACCATCGATCCCGCCGGATATGCCGGGTGCTGCGCCGCGATCCGCGACATGGACCTGCGCCCGATCATTTCGCTGATAGACCGGCCCACGCTCGTGATCAGCGGCCTGCAAGATCCGGCTACCCCGCCCGAACATGCGGCCTTGCTGCACCGCGCAATCACCGGCTCCATGCTCGTGTCGCTCGATGCCAGCCACTTGTCCAATGTCGAACAGCCGGAAGCCTTTGCCGAGGCGGTCCTCGCCTTTCTGGGCTGATGCGCCTCAGCGCTCGATGCGCAGCTCGCCGTCCTGTTCGGTGACCTTGTAAGCGCGGATCGGCACCGAGCATGGCGCTGCGCGCGGTTCGCCCGTGCTGATGCAGAATGATCCCATGTGGAACGGGCAGAAGATCTGGCCGTTCTCCACATAGCCCTCCGCCAGCGAAGCCTCGCCGTGGCTGCACAGATCGTCCGTGCAGTAGAAGCCATCGTTCCAGCGATAGACTGCCAGCGCATGGCCATCGTCCAGCACCACTTGCAACGGTTCGTCGGCAGGCACATCGCTGGCCCGGCACAGTGTCAGCACGAAAATCTCCTTGAAATGGGGTAGGTTGCCGGGCCGCTCAGGCCATCGGCACTTTGCCGGTCCACGGTGCTGCGGCCGGACTGGCAATGCGCGGATCGAGCCGCACGTGGTCGAACCGCCAGACGCCGCCCCGCTCGCTCAGTTCGCTGTCATACCAGCCGCCATACCAGGTATCGTGCGCGCTGCCGTCGTCCTGCTTCATGGTCGCAAGCTCCCACAGATACCACCGGCAGTTCGCCGTCGTCGCATCCGGCCCGAGCTCGATCAGCGGCGAGACCATGTAGTGCAGCGACCAGGTCACGAAGCCTTGCGCCAGCTCCGACAAGCCCGCAGCAATCGCGTCGCGGCCCACCAGATGCGCAACCCCGTAAAGATGCCATTCGGCGTCCGGATGGAACAGCGGCCCGAGGACGGCGGGATCGTTCTTGCGGTCCGCACCCACGGCATACGTCGCGATCAGCTTGCGGATCGCCTCGCAGGCCTCGACTCGCCGCAGCCGCAGTTCGAACTCGGCAGGCACGATCAGCGCGGTCCGTTGGGCGGGAGCGCCTGCCAGGTCTGGTCGCGGCCATGCACCGCGATGAAACGCTGCTCCTCGAAGGCATAGGGCACGCCCACACTGCCCCGGTAGAACTCGATGTGCGGCGCCACTTCGGCCAGCGAGAGCGCGATGTTGAAGATGCCCTGATGCGATTCCGGCAGTTCGCCGAGCGGGTATGCGTCGCAGGCATCGAGGATCGCCTCCATGTGCGGCAGCACGCCGCCATAAAGGGCCTGTAGGTCCGTCTCGCCGGCTTCGCGGCGCGCGCGGGTGCGTTCGTCGGCGGTGGCAAGGTTCCAGCGGGCGAAGAGGATCAGGGCCTCGAAGCCCGCAGGGACGGTCATTGGCTGGGTCATGCTCAGGGTCCTTCAGGCGTTGATGTAATCGTCCACAACCTTGCAGTTGTGGCGGATCAGGATCTCTTCATCCTGCAGGTGCTGGACCGTCTTCGCGCCCGAAAGCATCGCGCGATAGGTGTCTTCCATCGTCGCGGTATCCTCGAGCCAGGCATTGCGCTGGAGCACCATCGACCGCTCGAAACCCCACAGCTCGCTATAGGTGCGCGGCTTCTTGAGGTAGTATTTGCCCTCCCACAGCGTCTTGTCGTGCGCGATCGGCCAGAACTGGTGGGTGAACCAGATCCCTTCGGACACGTGCAGCAGCACGCTGGGAAACAGCACGCTCAGCTCGAACGCCCAGTCCGGCTCGCGGTTCGGGTTCAGCGTAGGCGGCAGGCTCGTGGCGCCGCTCTGCACGGCCAGCGATCCGCGTGATCGCGCGTTCGCCAGATCACCGACCGGGGTACGCGGCAGGTTGTCGATCTGGAGGCGGACCGAGCAGGTGCGGTGCGGGCCGAACAGCTGCACATCCTCGATCGGCCCCTCGAACACATTGGGGAACGATCCGGCGTGGATGGTGTCGACATGATAGGCCTCGGCAAAGGCGTCCGAGGCGACCTTCCAGTTGCAGTTGAGCGTCGTGTGATAGGTGAAGCCGTGATCGCAGGCGGCGAAATCGAAGCCGCCGAAGTGATCGGCGTAGCCACCGAGGAAGTCCTTGAGCGACTGGACCGGGCCGGGATCGACGTTGACGAAGACAAACCCGGCCCACGTCTCGCAGTGCACTTGCGTCAGGCCGTTCTCCGCCTTGTCGAAGCAGCTGTAGAACCGCTCTTCCTGCGGGACGTTCACCAGTTCGCCCTGCGCGTTGTAGACCCAGCCGTGGAACCGGCAGGTGACCACCCCGGCGCGGTTGCGCCCATAGGTTTCCTGCCCCGTCTCGGTCACCACGGTGTTGCCGCGGTGCGAGCAGGCATTGTGGAACGCGCGGATGACCTTGTCCTTGCCGCGGATGATGATCACCGAGGTATCGGCAAGGTCCAACCGGCGGACCTTGTATGAGCCGACCTCGGGAACTTCCCGTTCCAGCGCGACGTAAAGCCACTGCTTCTTGAAGATCTTCTCTTTCTCCTTCTCGTAGTACGCCGGGTCGATGTAGGGCGCGACCGGCAGCGGCTCCTGCCCAAGCTCGGGGTACTTGCGCGCCCAGCGGCCGGGTGCCTTGTCGATCTGAAGTGCCTCTGTTGCCATGCTCGCTCTCCTGCGCCTGTCACCCTTGGGGCAAACCGGGCGCGCTGATGGTTTGGACTGGCGCTGCGCGGAGGACATGCCCTCCGTCAGCAATCCCGCGTCAATGCGCTAACCCCGCAGGCCGCCGCGCCGCTATCCCGCGACTGCACCGCCCTGCACGGGAAGCGCACAATTGCGCTCAGCCATACTGTTCCTCGACGAGATGGAGGATGCCGAGCCGGGCGAGGATCGGCTTGGGGCACATGAAGGTGACCCGCACCACGCCGGGCAGGCGGCTGATCTCGATGGACCCCGCGATGGTCGCGCGGTTCAGCACTTCGTCATAGGGAATGCCCGTGATCCGCGCTGCGCGGTCGAGGCCGTTCTTGGTCGCATCGTTGAGGGTCGCACCCGATCCGATGAAGGTGATCGGCGCATTGTCCTCGATCTCGTTCTGGCCGTATTTCGCACCCAGCGCGATCACGGCCTCCCGCTCGGCGGCATCGAGCGGACGGGCGAGGAACGGGACATCATCAAGGTTCTGCAGCAGCATCGGGCCATCAAGCGCGAGGCCCTTGATCACCTCGACTTGCAGTTCGACTTCCCCGGCGACATCCGTGGCATGCCCGGCGATCTCCCCGTTGCCCTGCTGGGCGTGCATGTCGCCCATGTAGATCCCGCCGCCGGGAATCTTGACGGGGCAGATCAGGATCGCGCCTTCGCGGACGCTGTTCGTGTCCATGTGGCCGTCGGTCTTGTGCCGGTCGAGTTCCTCCTGCGTGAAGCTGTAGCCATGCGGCGCATCGAGCAGGAACGTGCCGAAGTCCCCGGCATTGTGCGAATCCGGCAGATCGCGCGAGGGCGATGTGCCGATGTTGCCAAGGAAGGGCCGCATACGGGCAGCAAGACCGGCAATGTCGGCGCGGGCGAGCGAGAGGATCGAATGCTGGCCTGATGCCTCCGGCAGGGCGGCGTTGACTTTCGCGTCCTGCGCCAGCGCCTCGGCGACCTCCTTGTTCACGGTCAGCGAGACCTGGTTCTCCCGGTCGAGGACGATCACGTAGCCATTGCTGAAGCGGAACGCGCTCACCTCTGCGCCGCAGCTGTCGCAATGCACCGCATCATCGCCAATGCCCTCGACATGGCTGGAAGGCGCGGTCGTGCCGCAAGCGGGGCACAGCTTGGCCACGAACGGATCGCCGACATAGCGGCCATCGACGAACTCCATAACGCCTGACGAGGTCGCCAGCGACGTGACGCGAACCTTGCGCAGGCGAATGGCAATCGCATCGCCGACTTCAGCGCCTTCGACGAGGACGGGCCGGGTGACCTCGTGTCCGCCCTGAAACTTCGGGGTGATCATCGGCCCCCAGCAGCCGGGCGGTGTGCCGGTGCGGATCACGCCGCCATTGCGCACGGTGGCCGCCGGTGTGATGCCGGGCCCGACGATGCCGCCGCTATATTCGTAGACCCCAACCTCGTCGCGAACGCTCGCCATGATCATGCTCCCTCAGGCCCGTGCCGACCTCTGTGCCGAGCGGACTCATCGCTCGGTATCGGCCGTCATAGGTGGAGGACGAATGCAGCCAAAAGGCTGCCAGCGCAGGAATTAGCCGCTCAGCGAAGCAAACCGCCGATGCCGCCCGGAACAGGCAAGCGGAGCGAGCTAACGCCCCGACTCTCAGTTCCCGATCAGCCGCAGATCCAGCCGCTCAAATCCCCGCAGCATCATGCTGTTTGCCCGGACCGCGCCGATCAGCTCGATGGCATCAACCTCGCGGACGATGGCCTCCAGCATCACCGTCAACTCGAGCATCGCGATATTCGCGCCGACGCAGCGGTGAATGCCGCTGCCGAAGCCCAAGTGATCGGACGCATCGCGGGTGATGTCGAAACGGTCTGGATCGGCATAGCGCCGTTCATCGCGGTTGGCGGCGGGCAGCACGGTCATCACGCGGGAACCGGCAGGCAGCGTGCAGTCGCCGATGGCATGGTCCCTGCGCGTTACCCGCGAAAAGCCGCGGGCAGGCCCTTCGATCCGCAAGGCTTCGTTGATGCAGCGCGTGATCAAGGTGGGATTGGCCTTCAGCAGCGCCCATTGATTGGGGTTGCCGGCCAGCAGCCACAAGATCGTGCCCAGCGTGTAGATCGTCGTATCGAGCGAAGGCGTGACGTAGCCTTGCAGGATGGCCTGCGCCTCGGGCGCGGTGAGCTCGCCGCACGCGACCGCCGCCCAAAGCTCGGCGGCCCAGCTGCCCTCGCGCATGCGGGCGGGCAGTTCGGGATCACTGATGAAGGCGATCATTTCCCCCATTGTCGCAAGGGCTTGCCCGGTATCGGGGACGGCAGCCGCGCCCATCGAGTTGAAGCCCGCATTCGCCCATCCGAGCATGCGCTGGCGCCCTTCCTCCGGAAGACCGACCAGTTCGGAAATCACCCGCAGCGGAAGGTGGCGGGCGAGCAGTTCCATCGCATCGATCGGGCCAGAGCCCACCACTTCGCGGACACGTTCGCTGGCCAGTTCGGCAAGGCGGCCGCGCATCTCGACCAGCCGCCTCGGTGCGAGCGGCCGAGCCAGCAGGTCACGAAAACGGGTATGGTTCGGCGGGTCCGATCCGATCGGGGTTCCCGCCATGAAGCCGTTGCAGATATCATTGAGCGCAACGCCGTCCGCCGAACTGAAGACTTCCCAATTGCCCAGCGCGGCTTTCACGTCCGCATGGCGGCCCATCGCGTAGAGGCCATAACGGGGCATTTCGCAAACAGGGCCAATGTCGCGCAGCAGGCGGTAGGCTTCGAACGGTTCCGCCACGATCTCCGGTGCAATCAGATCGACGTCAAAGCGCGGAATGGTCATCGTTCATCCTCCCGAGCTGTCTGCGCAGCCCGCCTTTCCCTGCCCTTCCCAGCTCGATTCGCCTGGCCCCGCGCATAGGAGACGCTCGGCCTTCGCCTGCCAATATTTTCGCAAGTTCTCCGCCCCCCTCTGCAGGACAGGACGGACGAGATTAATTTCCCCGAAATTCCCACATTTTTTAGGCTTATTTCCGCCTTCAAACGCGAACTCTACGCCAGTTCATTATTTACGAACTTATCTGAATCCCGTCATCTCCCATCAAATCTGCCACCCCTCCCGCATCGGCAGATCGGCGCGCAGGATGGACTCGACTGCACGCGCCGGAGCGTCGTCGCGATAGAGCAGCACCGTCTCGATCCGGTCGTCGAACCCGGCGATGTCGCGGAAGGCGATGTTGGCGAGCCCGATGTTCCGCAGTGAGGCTGGCGCCAGCACGATGCCGTGGCCAGAAGCAGCCAGCGCCGCGGCTGTGACGAAATCGGCTGTCCGCACGATCTCGCCCGCCATGAAGCCACCGGCGGCGCACAGGCGTTCCAGGTTCTCCGCCAGCCCCACCTTCTCCCGGAATTGCGGGATGATGAAGCGCTGGCCCTGCAAGGCTTCCGGCGAGAGCGCGGCAAAGGCAGCGAGCGGGTGATCGGCCGGCATTCCCACAACCAGAGGCTCGCGGTGAACGCGCAGCGCCTTGCAGACGGACGGAAAGGCCAGCCGGGGGCGGACCAGCCCGATATCCAGCCGCCCCTCACCCAGCGCGGCGAGTTGTTCGGGCGTCTCCATCATCTGCAGGTCCACCGTCACATCCGGCAGATCCCGCGCAAGCGCCGAGAGGACCGCGCCAAGCACGCCGGTCATCGCAGCCGAAAAGATCGCGCCGATGCGCAGCGGCCCGGCCGTCCCGCGCGCAAGGTTGCGGCCCACCCGCTCCGCCTGCTGCAATTGCACCATCGCCGCCCGGGCCGTGGGCAGATAGCTTTCGCCCATGCGGGTCAGCTTCACCCGGTTGCGGACCGTGCGGTCCATCAGGTCCGCGCCCAGCTGATCTTCCAGCCGCTTGAGCCGCTTGCTGACAACGGACTGCGCAACGCCCAGCTTGTCTGCCGCGCGCGAGAAGCCTTGCGCGTCCGCAATGGCGAGAAAGGCCGCCAGCCCCTCGATATCGATCACCTGCTATTCTCCATCGCGATAACAACGAACAGAAATGAGCATTGTCGAGATAGCGTAGGAAGCGCAATCCTTCTGCGCAAAGGAGACACGGTTGTGAGCAGCGCGGCGCATTTCAATTGGGAAGACCCCTTCGATCTAGACGGCCAGTTGACGGACGATGAGCGGATGATCCGCGATGCCGCGCACGGCTTTGCGCAAAGCGAACTGCAGCCGCGCGTGATCGAGGCGTTTCGCAACGAGACGGCCGCGCCCGAGCTGTTTCCGCTGATGGGCCGCGCCGGATTGCTCGGCATGACCTTGCCCGAACAGTATGGCGGCTCGGGCGCCAGCTATGTCGCCTACGGCCTCGTCGCGCGTGAGATCGAGCGCGTGGATTCCGGGTATCGCTCGATGGCGTCGGTCCAGTCCAGCCTTGTCATGCACCCGATCCATGCGTTCGGTTCGGAAGCCCAGCGGATGCGCTATCTGCCCGGCCTCGCCGCAGGCACGCTAATCGGCTGCTTTGGCCTGACCGAGCCGGACGCCGGCTCCGACCCTGGCTCGATGCGCACCGTCGCGCGGGCGGACGGCGATGGCTTCGTGCTGTACGGCGCCAAGACCTGGATCAGCAACGCGCCGTTCGCGGATGTCTTCGTGGTCTGGGCCAAGAGCGAAGCGCATGGCGGGCGCATCCGTGGCTTCGTGCTCGAAAAGGGCATGAAGGGCCTTGCCGCGCCCAAGATCGAGGGCAAGATTTCGCTCCGCGCCTCCACCACCGGGATGATCCTGATGGACGAAGTGCGCGTCGGGCCAGATGCGCTGCTGCCTGAGGTCGAAGGGCTGAAAGGCCCGTTCGAATGCCTCAACCGCGCGCGCTACGGCATTTCGTGGGGCGCGATGGGCGCTGCCGAGTTCTGCCTTGCCGCTGCCCGGCAATACGGGATGGACCGCAAGCAGTTCGGCCGTCCGCTGGCCGCGACGCAGCTTTACCAGAAGAAGCTGGCCGACATGATGACCGACATCGCCTTCGGCCTGCAGGCATCGCTGCGCGTTGGCCGCCTGATGGACGAGCACCGTGTCGTCCCGGACATGATCTCGATGGTCAAGCGCACCAATGTGGGCAAGGCACTCGATATCGCCCGGATGGCGCGCGACATGCACGGAGGCAACGGCATTTCGGAAGAATATCAGGTGATCCGCCACATGGTGAACCTCGAGACGGTCAACACCTACGAAGGCGCGCACGATGTCCACGCGCTGATTCTGGGGCGGGCGATCACCGGCATTCCCGCGTTCTGATGGAGCAGGCCGCCACTGCCCCGCTCCACGGCCTCAAGGTCATCGAGTTCGCGCGCGTTCTGGCAGGCCCGTGGGCTGGCCAGATCCTCGCGGATCTTGGGGCGGAGGTCGTGAAGATCGAAAGCGCCGCGGGCGATGATACGCGCACGTGGGGGCCGCCGTTTGTCGAGAACGCAGATGGCAGCCACGACGCGGCCTATTATCACGCGACCAACCGGGGCAAGCGCTCGCTGGTGCTCGATCTTGGCGATCCTGCTGACAAGGCCCGCGCCTTCAGCCTTGCCGCCGAAGCCGATGTGGTGATCGAGAACTTCAAGCTGGGCGGGATGGCGAAGTTCGGCCTCGATTACGCCAGCCTCGCGCAGGTCAATCCCCGGCTGGTCTAATGCTCGATCACCGGCTTCGGGCAGGATGGCCCTTATGCGCCGCGCCCGGGGTATGATTTCATCGTGCAGGGCCTGAGCGGAGTCATGGACCTGACCGGCGATCCGCAGGGCCAGCCGCAGAAGATCGGCGTGGCCTTCGCCGACATCATGACCGGCCTTTATGCGACCATAGCCATTCAGGCCGCGCTGGCGGAACGCGAACGATCCGGCCAAGGCCAGCATATCGACATGGCCCTGCTCGATGTGATGACCGGCGTTCTCGCCAATCAGGCGATGAACTACCTCGTCTCCGGCAACACGCCGACGCGCATGGGCAACGCGCATCCCAATGTCGTGCCCTACGCTGTCTTTCCGGCAGCCGATGGCTGGCTCATCATCGCGGTGGGCAATGACGGCCAGTTTGCGCGGCTCTGCGCAGGCATCGGCATCGAAGCCCAGCCGCAATGGAGCACGAATGCCGGCAGACTGGCCGACCGGGTCGCCTTGACGGAAGCTCTGGAAGCGGCCACCCGCCTGTGGAAGCGCGACGATCTCCTTGCAGTGCTGGAAGCGCGCGGGGTTCCGGCCGGGCCGATCAATTCGGTCGATCAGGCGTTTGCCGATCCGCAAGTGCGCCACCGCGGACTGGCGCTGGAAATGGCGCGCGCCGATGGGCAGGTGATCCCCGGCGTGCGCCTTCCCATCCGTTTCTCGCGGTCTCCGCTGGCCGAGGCGAAGCCGTCCCCGGTGCTGGGCGAGATGGAGTGATGCCGCGCCGTCAGGGCGCGTAAGTCTTGGTCGCCTGCCACGCAAACAGCCGGGGATCGTGGTCGCGGTAGATCGCGGTATAATCCAGCTGCGTGACGAGCAGGCCCGCCGCGCGCGAGAATTCCATCTCCACCTGCCCGAACACCGCGACAAAGCCCGGCTGCTCTGAAACCGTGCGCGCGATCATCCGCAGCCGGCGATAGACGCGTTCGCCGCTGGCGATGCGGCGGATCACTTCCGCCTTGTCTTCCACCATGCCGTCGGCGTGGGTGTAGTGCAGGTCATCGGCCAGCAAGGCTTCGAGTTCGGCGACGTCGTTCGCCTCCATCGCGGCAAAGCGCCGGTCTTCCAGTTCCAGCGCGATGGCTGTGCGGTGCTCGGTCAAGTTCGCCTCACGGGTTGGTGTAAATCGTCACGGTGCAGTGTCAGCTTCATTCAGGCGTCGGGATCACGCTGAAGTTCGAAAACCCGCCGTGCCGGTTCACGATCCCGGCCAGCACTTCGTTGATGCGGTCCAGCGGCAAGCCTTCCTGCCGGAACAGGCCGAAATCGAGCGTCCCGGCGCGGATCATCTCGGCCAGTTGCATCCCCTCCACGGTGGTGAACCAGACCGAACCGATGAACGACTGGTTCCAGTCCATCATCTTGTGGGCATTGATCGGCACCCGCTCTGCCACCGCGCCCACATTGACGATCCGGCCCGTGCGGCGCAGCGTGCGCATCACGTCGAGCATCTGTGCCGCCGTGCCGCCGTGCCGCCCGGCCCGACGCAATCGACCGCCAGATCGACCCCGTCGCCTTCGGTCTGATCGATAGCCCAAGGGCGGACCGGTCCATCGTCGGTCGAATGGGTGAAGATTCGCCCGGGGGCGAGTTGCCGCAGTTCCTCCAGCAGCGCCTTGTTGCGGGCCACCGCGAGGATCTTGGTCGTCCCCAGCGCCAGCGCACACAGCACCGTGGGCAGCCCCAGCGTGCCCGTTGCGCCGTTGATCAGCGTGACCACATCCGGCCCCGCGCCGCCCTTGCGCAGCGCGGAATAGCCGGTGCCGGTATAGCCGAGCCGCGTCGCCTGCTGGCAGGTGACGTTGTCCGGCAGCTTCACGCAGCCATTGGCAGGGGCGACCATGTATTCGCACAGGCCGCCAAAGGGATAGCGATCGAAGGTTTCCTTCGCCTGTTCGCTGAAACCGAGGTAGATCTCGATGCGATTGCCTTCCGGGTCGTTGAAATAGACCGACCACGCGTTGCCATGGTTCAGCCCGATGGCATCGCTGGCACCAGCAGCCAGCGCCTTGTCCCGCAAGTCGCGCAGGTCTGCCAGATCGCTAACCTTGAACGATATCTGCATCACCGTGCTGGGGGCATCCGGTTGCCGGCCCGATGCCAGCACGAGCTGGTGGTGCTGATCGGCGCTGCCGGTCATGAACCCCACATCGTTGCGGAAGACCGCACCGACGCCGCGATCGGTCACCACAAGACCGAACACATCGGAATAGAACCGCTCCATCGCCGAGAGATTCCAGACGAAAATCCCGAGGTGTGCGAGTGCCGCGCGTGCCTTGATTATCCCGATCCTTCCGTCCGTGTCCGGTTCGTTGCGAAAGCTATGCCAGTGCCGCAGGCACGGTGATCCCAAGCCGGCTGGCCAGCTCCGCCAAGCGCTTTGCGGTTCCCGCAGGGAGCGGAATGCCTTCCGCCGAACGGACTACCTCGGTCCGCGCGCCGCGTTCCCCCGGCAGCACTACCGCATCGAAGCCCGGCGCAGGCTCAAGCCCGTGGATGGCGCGCGCCAGTTCGACAACGCTTTGCGAAAGCGCCTCGGGCGCACCGAAAGCCGCCGGATCGACCGCAAGGACCATGCCGTTGAAGCCGCCGCCCTTGGCTCCGGTCAGCGCAGGCGCGATATTGGCGTTGCGCACCAGCAGACTGCAAAGCACCTCGATCATCAGCGAGAGGCCGCTGCCTTTCGCCCCGGCCATCGGCAGCAGCACCGCCGCTGCCTGAGGATCCTGTGTATCCGCGCCGTTCGCATCGACCGCCCATCCTGTGGGGATCGCGCGCCCCGCATCCTTGGCCGCCATGATCTTGCCCAGCGCGACCGCCGCTGTCGACATATCGAGGATGATCGGCTCGCCATCCGCACAAGGCACCCCGATGGCCAGCGGATTGGACGAGAGCGCCTCACCCTTGGCCCCATGATAGCTCATCAGCGGCTTGGACGCGGTCATCGCGATGCCGATCTTGCCCTGCTCGGCCAGCTGGCGAACGAAATAGCCGATGGCCCCGGCGTGCGACGTATCGCGCACACCGCACCAGCCCAGACCGAGCACGTCCGCCAGCGCCGCAGCTTCGCCAACCGCGCGGTTCATCGCCGAAGCCCCCGGTGCCTTGCCTGCATCGAGCACGACGATGGCGCCCTTGCGGTGAACCTCGGTGATCGCCGCATCCGCTTTCAACAGGCCGAGTTCCAGCATCTCGACATAGCGCGGAATGCGCAGCACCCCGTGGGAATCGATCCCGCGCAGGTTTGCCCAGACCAGCAGGTCCGCCATTTCACCAGCCTGCGCCGCGCCAAACCCGCCCGCACGGAGCAGCGCCTGCGCGTACTGCTGAAGCTCAAGATGCCCGATCAATGCCATGCCGTGCTCCTCAGCAATCTTCTACTGGCCCAGCGGCGAGGGGAAGAACTTGTCGAGCCAGCCCTTCATCATCGCCTTGGTGCGCGGCGCATCGGCGGGCGCAAGCGGAAAATGCGCGGTCGTGTCGATCAGCATCAGCTCGGTCGGATGCCCGGCCTTCTCGAACATCCGCACGGATTCGATGGTCGGCGTGATGGTGTCGTTCGCAGTGTGGAACAGCAGCAGCGGGCGCGGCGCGATATTGGCGACCACGTCATCGGCGCGGAAGTTCATCATCGACCACGCCGTCTCCGTGGGAATCTCCATAATGGCCTTGGGCGAAAGGTTCTTGCGCAGCGCTTCCGGGATCGGAACGGCATCGAACCGTGACATCCACAGGCTTTCGCCCGTCGCCTGCTTGTGCCGCCGCCCGTCCTCGAGGATGCCCATGAACTTGTTCCACGAGGCTTCGGTGGGGTGTTGCCCGCGGAACTTGCGCTCGCCGTTGCCCCAGCCGCAGCTGGAAAGGCAGCACGCCACGCGGGAATCAACGCCCGCCGTGTAAACCGAAACCGCCGCGCCGAAGCTGTGCCCGGTAATGCCGATCCGCTCGGGGTTTACCTCGGGGCGCTTGGCCAGCCCGCTCAAGGCGTTCTTGGCATCGGCAACCTGATCGAAGCACCGCACTTGCCCGCGTTCGCCTTCGCTTTCGCCGCAGCTGCGAAAATCAAAGCGGAGCGCGACATAGCCGAACGATTCCATCATCTCGGCCTGGATCTGGGCGTGGCTTTCATCCTTCGAGCCAACAAAACCGTGGCACACGATGAACGCCGGCAATGGCTCGCCGCAATAGGCATCGGGCACATGGATGACCCCCGAAAGCGTCAGTCCGTCCGAATCAAAGGTTACCGCCTCTTGCAATGTCGTTCTCCTCAGGATCGGGGCTGTTTCGAAGCAGGCTCAAGCTGGCCCGCAAGCGCTGCCTGCCGCTTCGTCGCAGACCATGTTGTGCAGCACGCCGATGCCGCTGATCTCGACCTCGACCACGTCGCCAGCCTGCAGAAAGAGCGCCGGATCGCGCGATGAGCCAAAGCCCGATGGCGTCCCGGTCGCGATAATGTCGCCCGGCGCGAGGGGCGTGAACGACGAGAAGTAGGCAATGAGCCACGCAATATCGAAAATCATCCGGTCCATGCCGATGGCCTGCCGCACCTCGCCGTTCACGCGCGTTTCGAGGCGCATGGCTGCCAGATCGGGCAGTTCGTCGGCAGTGACGAGCCATGGCCCCATGCTGCCGCTGCGATAGAAGTTCTTGCCTGGCGGAAACTGCGTGGAATGCTTCTGCCAGTCGCGCATGCTGCCATCGTTCAGGCAGGTATAGCCCGCAACGTGATCCATCGCCTGTTCGCGGCCGATCCGGTAGCCCGGCCTGCCGATGATAACCGCGAGTTCACCTTCGTAGTCGTATTTTTCGGTGAGCCGAGACTTGGTCAGCGGCTGGCCATGGCCGGTAAAACTGTCGGCAAAGCGCGTGAACACCAGCGGGTATTCAGGCACCGGCTTCGCACCCCGCTCAGGCTCGTGGAAATTGGTGACAACGCACAGTACCTTGCCGGGATTGGGCACGGGCGGCAGCAAGCTGAGGTCTGCAAGGGCAAACCTTTCAGCCTGGCCGCCGTCCGGCAGGTCGGCCAGCCAGCTGGTCGCCAGCGCGGATTTCAGATCAACCGGCGCCCCGGCAAGGCGGGTCAAGCCTGGTCACCTCGCCATCGACGACGCGGCCATAGGCCTGCTCGCCATGCAAGTCGAAGCTGACCAGTCTCATTCCGACTCCCCTCCCCCAGACGATGGCGCAAGCGATTTGCCACCGCCCGTTCAGGCCACCTGCAAGGCCGTGCACGGCCGCACGAAACCCCATGCCGATGCCTGAGTCGAAAATACTGGGTTATTTCGAAAATTAGATCGGGATTTTTTGCCTAGGCGCGAAGAATGTCTAAAAATAAGCCATTATCGCCCGATTGCCCACGGAATTTTTCTTTCGAAATTATCGAAAATACAGCTGAACACGGTTGAGTTGGGCGCAAGGCACACCTGCTTTGCCGTCCTTCGCACCCCTCGCGCAGATCAGGTCAGGCCTGAACTTCGGCGAGCGCCACATTCAGCCCGTTGCGCAGCACGTTTTGCGCCACTTCGCGGATATGCCGCTCCATCAGATCGCGCGCGACGTCGATGTCGCGGCTGAGCACGGCTTCCATCATCACGCGATGCTCGCCCGATTTGCGGCGCGGCTCCTTGCGCACCAGCGCCGAAATCCGGCGATACCGCCGCGCCCGTTCGAACAGGAGATGGCGCAGCTCGCTCAAGGTTGGCGAACCGGCCGCGCCAACCAGCGCGTCATGAAACTCCATGTGCAGGCGGTCCCACTCGGGCGTCGTGCGCAATTTCTCGCCCATCGAATCCTCGAGCCGGTCGAGCTTGTGGAAGGCCGAAATAATGGCAGCCTCCCAGTTGGCATCGCCGCGTTCCATGGCGCGGGTGACGCATTCAAGCTCGAGCACCACGCGTGCGTCGGTGATATCGAGCAGGTCTGCTTCGGAAATCGGGGCCGCGAAGAACCCGCGCTGCCCTTCGGCGATCACCAGACCTTCGGAGGAAAGCCGCGAGAGCGCCTCGCGCAAGGTGGAATAGCTAACGCCGTAAAGCCCGCGCAGGGCCTCGAAGCGCAACTTGTCACCCGGCTTGAGAACGCAACTGATCAGGTCTTCGCGCAAACGGCGCAGCAGTCGTTTGCCAGCGCCCCCCCCGAAAGGAAATGGGATCGCAGGACGGTCGAGTTCTCGGATGTCAAACGAACCTCATTTTCAAAGCGCGGGTCATGCGGTCTTGCTCAGAGTACAGGCCCCTGAGCATCGTGCGCGGCGCTTTCGCGTTTCACTATACGACCGACAATGCGGCGCGCCAAGACAATCCCCTTGTCGGCCCGCAGCACCAGCGAAACATCATCGGCCAACGAGGAACTGCCGAACCTTTCGAGGTTCGCCTGCTGCCTCTCGAGCACGTCCTCATCCTCGGCGAAGGCTGCCTTCGTCATCATGTCCCACATATCGCGCACTTTCCCGTCGCCGCGGTTGCGATAGACCGACTGCGCCCAGAAATAGTGGCAGGTATTGTCTGAAGCGGGCGTGAGAATATTGGTGTTGAGCACGATGGCCCCTTCCGCCTCGCGCTCCCTCCCCTCGGGCACGGCGCCGTGGACGAGGATCATGATCCCCGGCGCCTGCCAGTAGGTTTCGAGGAAATTGTCGAACAGCGACACCGTCTCGTCGAGCAGATAGCCATCGCGCAGCGGGCGCGACATCGCGTTCTTGAACGCGAAGAAATCGGTCAGCCGCTCCTCGCCCACGGCCTTCACCACCCGTTCGGATTCCAGCACGCCCGCATTGTCGAACGTATCCGCATGAACGAACGCGGTGTGCGTAAGGTCGAGCAGGTTATCGACCGCCAGCCGTTCGATAGAGCGCCATCGGCACATGGCAGATCATGCGCTAAAGCACGCCGCCGGGGGCGATTTCGCGGGTCATCGCCGCGACGTACCAGCAGTTTTTCGGAATCATCGCGATCCTCTCCTTTTGCTCTCGCGAGGCAGCGGTTTTGCTGGCTCAGGTTTCTGACGGAAGCGCAGCACCAACCAGCACGAACACCATCGTGGCATCCCGGTCCCCGCGATTGCGCCAGGCATGGCGCGTGCCGCCCTGAATGACGACATCGCCCTGCTTCAGATGCTTTTCCGCACCGTCGTCGAGCTCAAGCCAGATCTCGCCATCGAGCACGATCTCGTAGTCGATCGAGGCGGTGGTGTGGGAACCGCCCCCTTCGGGCTCGAACTGCTCGATCAGCCCCGGAATGTGCTGCGCGGCCTCGGCCCCGAACTGGCCGCCGTCGAAGCGCGGGTCCGCGAAGATCGTGTCCGGCGGGAAGCGAACCATCATCAGCCGGGTTTCGCCGGGCGCAGGCGTGGCCCGGTGGCCTGGCGCGGGCTCATCCCCGATGCGCACCGGCAGGCCCCGCACCTTTGGCGGCAGCATCAGCTACCGCTTCTGAGGGAAAATCCTAAGCAACACGAAGCCGGCCCGCCAACCAGCGGGCCGGCTTTTTGGTGCGGCCCAAGCATCGGTGGAGGGGCATCCAGCCCATTGGATGCGCACATCCAGATCGTGTTGCACAAGTTCCGCTTGCATCCGGGGCGCTTCGGGCATCGGCAAAATCCCGGCACTATCATGCACTAAACACCACCATCGGCCTGCTCTGGAGTCTTGCCACTGGCAAAGTTCTCACCGTCTCCGTTTACCTCGCCTGCCGCTCAAGCTCGCTCAGGGCGAGCGCCAGATCGGAGTAGACGTATGGGCCGACGCGGTACTCAGGCCGCAATGTCATGGTCACGCCGGGCGGCAATATCAGCGCTGGTTCCGGCACCGAACCACCCTCGCTTTCCCACGATTCGATCTCGCCGGTATCATCGGACGCATAGTGATCGCGCATGCGCTGGATGCGATCCGCATAGTGAGCAACGTCGGCAGCTTGCTTCCGATCCGCCCTGCGGCCTCTGGACGGGCCAGTCTCCATCACGGCACGCTGGTGGGCGCTGAGCAGTTGGTTCAGATCCATGGTGTTCTTGCGTGCCTTTTTCTGAGGAGGGCAGGCACTAAGAGGCCGGATGCGCGATCCAGCGCACCCGGCCTCACTTTCCGGCCCGTCCGTGCCGGGAAAGTGGGCTCTTGTCTGGAAAGGCGCAGGCTACTTCTTCAACGCATCGCGCGCGGCGTCCTTCATGCGGCCCGCCGCCTGCCGGACTTTGCCGACCACCTGATCCGCCTCACCCTCGACGGCAAGCTTCGTGTTGCCGGTAGCCTTGCCGACGCCTTCCTTGATGACGCCCTTGGCCTGTTCGATCGACCCGGCGATTCTGTCCTTGTCCATTGGCTGAACTCCTGCCCGGGGCCTGCGAAATGCATGGCCCGAGGCAGCGGACTAGGCTGATTGGCCCAGAGCCGCAGGCTTCGGAATGTACCCAGGCGCTGCGCATGGGTAGTTTCCGAGGCTGTGCCGCGTCCTGCCGGGGGCCTATCTGACAATTGCGATGCCGGCGATGGCCCCTTCCCCCCCATTTCCCAGGGGCCTGGTCGCAACGGGAAGGTCTGCGACCCACCCACTCCCGCGGCATTTCACTTAGAGCCGGCGGTTGCATGCAACCGCCGGCTTCCCTTTCGCGCTGCGGAGGGAGCCTGTGGCCATGCAGCATGAGCACCCCTGACAGGGCGAACCGGCCCTGTTCAATCTTCCCTCTTACCCCGTGGCCGCATTGTGCGATGCCACCCATAACGATCGGATATCTCATGAGGAAAATCATCGTCAGCCTGTTGCTGGCTTCGAGTGCGCTGGGCGTGACAGCCCGCGCCAATGAAACCGGCCCTTACATCACCCTTGAAGGCGGTGTGGTCAAACAGGAGCATTCGGACGTCTTCAGCGGCGCCGGTTACGAGCACACCAACCGGTTCAAGACCGGCTGGGAAGCGGGCGGCGCGCTGGGCTATGATTTCGGGCACTTCCGGCTCGAGGCAGAGGGTTTCTATGCCCGTTCGCTGTTGAATGATCAGACCCGTCCGCTCGGCACTCCCCTGCCCAACGGCACCTACGTCCGTGGCGCCGGGCTGTTTGGCCGGACCAGCACGGTTGCGGCGATGGGCAACGCGCTCATCGGCCTTGGCCAATGGGGTGGGATCAAGGCCTATGCCGGGGCCGGTGTGGGCTATGCTACCACCAAGCTCAGCGAGAGCGTGCCTTTTGCGGTCAAGATGAATGACCGCGCGCACGGCTTTGCATGGCAAGCGATCGCCGGCGTGACCGTACCGCTCAGCCGCACTGTCGATCTGGGTGTGAAGTACCGCTATTTCCGCCCCGACGGCGCGGACGAGTTCATCGCCGCCGATGGCACCGCGCGGACGGCGCGCCTGCGCTCGCACGCGCTGCTCGCAACGCTGACGTTCAATTTCGGCGGAAAGACGGAAGAGCCGGAACCCGAGGCCGTCATGCCGCCCCCGCCTCCTCCGGCTCCGCTGCCACCGCCGCCGCCGCCCCCGCCGCCACCGCCGGTTGCCGCGGTCTGCAATCCGGGTCCGTTCATCGTGTTCTTCGATTGGGACCGGTCCGATATCTCGCCCGAGGCGGCCAGCGTGCTGGACAACGCGGTGCAGGCTTACGGAAACTGCGGGAATGTCGGCATCATGCTCGCGGGCCATGCCGACACTTCGGGCGCGCCGCGCTACAATCTGGGGCTTTCGGAACGGCGTGACGGCGAGGTCAAGAGCTACCTCACTGGGCATGGCATTTCTGCCGGGGTGATTTCCAGCCAGGCTTACGGCGAGACCAAACAGCGCGTGCCCACGGCCGACGGAGTGCGCGAAGTGCAGAACCGCCGCGTCGAGATCAGCTACGGCCCCGGCTCTGGCTTCTGATCGAACGCGCAGCGCAAGTGCTGCAAATGGCAAAATGATATGGGGCCGGCACGTTGCCGGCCCCATTTTCGCGTTCAGGTCTCGACCATCAGCACCTTGCGCGCCAGTTCCAGCAGCGAGCGCACGGCCATGCGGTGCATGATCTCGGCGCGGTGGTTTTCGACCGTGCGCTGACTGATGCCGAGATCGGCGGCGATGTTCTTGCTGGGATGGCCGGCGAGGACCATGTCCATCACCTGCTTTTGCCGGGCGGTGAGCGCGGCGAAGCATATCGCCGCCTCGGCCTGCGCGACATCGGCGATGGTGGTGCCCAGCGATTGCTCGGTCGCGCGGTCAATGCTGTCCATCAGCGCATCGCGCCCCACCGGCTTGGTGATGAAATCGCAGGCCCCCGCGCGCATGGCCGCGACCGCAAGGCCGATATCCTCGTCCCCGGTGATCAGGATCACCGGCAGGTGATCGCCGCTCGCGCGCAGCTTGCCGAGGAGGCCGATGCCACTGAGCCCGGGCAGGTGTGCATCCACCAGCAGGCAACCCGGCCGGCCCTTTTGATAGGCCGCGAGAAAGTCTTCGGCATTGAGGAAGTCTTCCACCTCGCGGCCATGCGCGGTGAGCAGATTGCGGATCGCTTCGCAGACATGCGGTTCGTCGTCGATCACATACGTCACCGGCACGACTTGCGGGGTGTGGCCCGGCGGCAAGGCGACGACCGGGTTCGGCGCCGGCGGACACAGCGATTCCACTGCGCGCAGCAGCGCAGCGGGGTTTACCGGCTTCTTGAGATGGATGCAGTCCGCCTCGGCAATTGCGGCCTTCGCGGTGTGGGAGATATCACCGGTGAGCACGATGGCGGGCAGCGGACGCTGCATCCGCACCCTCAGCGCCATGAGCAGGTCAACGCCGCTCTGCCCCGCCGGCAGGTTGTAGTCGGTCAGCAGGATGTCAGGACGGATTGCCCCGGCCCCGATGAGGCGCAGCGCTTCGGCCGCATCAGGGGCGCAGCTTACCATGTGGCCATTATCGCGCAGCATCTGGGCGACGAGCTCGAGCAGATCGGGATCGTCCTCGACGACCATGATTGCCGAAGGGCGCGCGATGGGTTTGGGCGCGGTTTCGGGCGACGGATCGCGCGGGGGCGGCGGAGGCAAGTGTGTTACACCCTTGCGCAGGGGAACTGTGATCGCGAAGACCGATCCGCGTCCCGGCTCGGAGCGTACATTGACGGGATGGCGCAGCAGCCGGCCCAGCCGCCGGACGATCGACAGCCCGAGACCAAGGCCCAGCCCACTTTCGCGCGCCGGGTTATCGACCTGGTGGAACTCTTCGAAGATGCTTTCGAGCTGCGAGGCCTCGATGCCGATGCCGGTGTCCCACACCTCGATGCGCAAGGTTGGGCCGCGCCGCCTGCAGCCCATCAGGATTCGCCCGGTGCGCGTGTACTTGACCGCATTGCCGAGGAGGTTGCGGACCATCTGCTCAAGCAGGCGCGGATCGCTTTCGACCCAGGCCGTGCTCGGCATGAACCGCAGCGAGAGATCGCGCGCTTCGGTGACAGCCAGAAACTCGCTGTGCAGGCGTTCCAGCATCTCGCCCACGGGGAAGACCACTGGCTCTGGCTGCACCGCACCGGCCTCGATCTGGCTGATGTTGAGCAGCACATCGAGCATCCCCGAAAGCGCGCCGAGCGTCTTGTCGAAGCGCGCCATGAGTTCGGCGGCACGTTCGCCGGTCACGTTCGGCGCAAGGAAATCCTTGAGCAGGGCGAGCGCCTGCAGCGGCTGGCGCAGATCGTGGCTGGCCGCGGCCAGGAAGCGCGATTTCGCCGCATTGGCGCGCTCGGCCTCCAGCTTGGCCTCCTCCAACGCTGAGGTGACATGCTTGCGGTCGGTGATATCGGCGAAAGTGATGACCACGCCTTCGATACGGCTGTCATGCGCACGATAGGGGAAGATGCGGCGAACGAACCAGGTGTCGCCCGGCGCGCGGACCTCGCGCTCGATCGTTGCCTCATTGCCCAGCACGCGCTGCGCATCGGCCAGCAGCTCGGGGTCTTCGGCGATGAGCCTGAGATCGGCCAGCGGGCGGCCGATATCGCCGGCAATGACATTGTAGAGCGGAGTGATCGCCGGGGTGAAGAAGCGGATCCGCAGCGCCGCATCGAGAAACATCGTGCCGACGTTGGTGCTGAACAGCACGTTCTGGAGATCGTCGGAAGCCAGTCGCTGGCGATCGAGCGTTTCCTGCAGCTGGCTGTTGAGCGCGGTGAGTTCCTCATTGAGCGATTGCAGCTCTTCTTTCGAGGTCAGCAGTTCCTCGTTGGTGGACTGGAACTCCTCGTTGATCGACAAGGCTTCCTCGTTGATCGCCTTCTGCTCCTGGATGGCCACCTCGCGGTCACGGATAGAGGCTTGCAGTTCGGCATCGGCTTCCGCAAGTTCACGCTCCAGTTCGGTGATCCGGCTGGCCTGTTCCGGGGAGGGATTGTCCGGCACCACAGGACTGCCTGCCTGCTGCTGCGCAAAGCAGACCAGCAGGAGTTCCTCCTCCGCTTCGACAAGGCGTTCCACCGTGATGCGGACATGCGCCTGCGCGCCGCCGATCATCACCCGCGCAAGGCCGCCATCGACGAAAGGCGTTTCCGCACTGGTACGGTTGATCGCGTGGCGCAGGCGGGTGCGCAGCGCCGGCGAGGCCATCGCGAGCAGGTCCTGCGTGGGATAGCCGGGCATGATCTGGAGGAACCGGTGCGTCGGCCCCATCGAGAACAGGCAATCGTTGTGCCGGTTGATCAGCACGGCAGCGGGCGCGTGGCTCGCCAGCACCGCCCGCTCGCAGATTTCCCCGAAATCGCGCCGCGCGGCGGGCATTTCGCGCGCCGCACCCGTGACGATAGGCAGCTTGCCATCGAAGCTGAAGGGGAAGCCCGCTTCTCCCGGCCGTGTCCGCGCGACATGACGGTAGAAGCAATCGGCCCGCGCAATGGGCTCGAACCGGCCATCGGGCTTGCCGATCGTCTCGGTCGTACCGAGCATCAGGACGCCGGCTGCGCGCAGCGCAAAGTGGAACAGCGCGATCACCCGTGCCTGGGCAGCGCTATCGAGATAGATCAGCAGATTGCGGCAGGAAATCATGTGAAGCCGCGAGAACGGCGGGTCGGTCAGCACATCCTGAACCGAAAACACGACATGCCCGCGCAAGGCGGGAACAACCCGGTAGCCAGTCTCTTCCTGGGTGAAATAGCGTGCCAGCCGCTCGGGCGGGATCATGGCGGCGCTATCATGCGGATAGAGCCCTTCGCGCGCCGTTGCGATGGCATCGGGATCGAGATCCGAGGCGAAGATCTGCAACTTGATGTCGCGCCGCGCCTTGGCCAGCGCGTCATGGCAGGCCATCGCGATCGAATAGGCCTCCTCGCCGGTACTGCAGCCCGCCACCCAGATGCGCAGGGCCTGACCCGCGACCAGCCGGTCAAGCAGTTCGGGCAGGATTGCGGTTTCCAGCGTCTCGAAAACCTTGGGATCGCGGAAGAAGCTGGTGACGTTGATGAGCAGCTCGCTCGCCAGCAGGGCACATTCGGCAGAATCACCGCGCAGTCGTTCGGCATAAGTGAGCATGTCGCCCGCGGACATGCCGTGCAGCGCCATGCGACGCGCGATGCGGCGGGTGATCGTGCCGGGCTTGTAGTGGCTGAAATCCTGCCCGGTAGTGTGCCGGAGAGCGGCGAGAATGGCGGCGAAGCCTTCGGCGCTGCCGGCTGGTGTGGCCGGGACTGCGGCAAACCCCGGAAGCGTGACGCGCGCGGCAAAAGCGAGGATCGCCTCGGGCATATCCGCCAGCGGGAGGGCCGCATCAACCAGCGCGGTATCGAGCGCGGCCTGCGGCATGCCGGGATGTTCAGCCTCGCTGATGGACTGGGCGAGGATCAAGCCGCCGGCATCGTGGAGCGCGGCAAGCCCCTGACTGCCATCGCCGCCGGTGCCCGAGAGGATCACCGCCGCGCTTTGCCGCCCGCAGGAGGCTGCCAGCGAGCGGAGCAGCCAATCGAACGGCAGCCGGGCGCCGTGCCCCGCCTCAGGCGCGGAGAGCCGCAAGGTGCCCGCACGCACCGAAAGAAAGCGCCCCGGAGGAATGACATAGACATGGTTCGCCGCAAGCGGGCAACCGTGCACGGCCTCGACCACGGGCATCGCGGTATGCTCGCCCAACAGCGGCGCCATGAGGCTTTCGTGCTGCGGATCGAGGTGCTGAACGACTATGAACGCGCAGCCTGTGGTGCCCGGCAGCGCATCGAACAAGCGCGAGATCGCCTCAAGCCCGCCCGCCGAAGCCCCGATCGCGATGATCGGCAGCACCGGCCTTGGCGGGACGTCGTTCCTCGGGGATGTGGGACTTGTTTCGCGTGGTGGGCTTACCACCGCGCGGTTGAGGTGGGGAACCTCCTGCGCCCGAGGGGCCAGGCCGGAAGTCTGCGGGTCATGGAATACCTCTTTCGATAGGTACGCCTAACACACTTCGTGAGCATGGGCCTCATACTGTTTGACTAGACTCCTCCGCAGCAAAGCGCGGCGGCAGCGATCAGTTGCCGATACGGATGGCATTGAGCGAGGACAGCAGGCCCAGCACCTGGAGCAGCCAGAGCACGACCGCGATCACGACCACCGCGTTGAGGATGGATTTGATCTTGCCGTCCATCGGCAGGTACGTGTTGATCAGCCAGAGCAGGACCCCGACCACGATCAGAACGATGATGAGATTGATAAGCGACATGAGGCGATACTCTTGCTGAAGCCCCGTCGATCGGGACCGGTTTGGTACGGCAAGACCGTACCGGAACTTCGCCGCAGCTGAGGTTCCGGTACGGTCCCGTTTGTCTTGGCCCGATCGTGCGGGAGGGAAGACATGATCGGGCCATGACGCGGTCAGTGGTGAGGAGGCCCTGAGGCCACGGCTCAATCAGGGGCTGGCGCGGTTCCTGCGTTCTGTGGGTTGCTGGTCGCCGTTTCAGTGCCCGGCACGAAGCGCAGGTGATCGGACTGCTCGTCAGCGGTGGCATGATCGGGAAAGCGATAGGGCGCCCCCATATACTGCTGGATCACCGGTTCGCCGGTGCGCTCGCCCCGTTCTCCGTAAAGGCGGTGCAGTTCCTCCATCTCGGGGCTCTTGCTGGGAAGGTCCTTGTCTTTGCGCTGCTCCCGCTCGCCCCACGCGGGGCGATAGGCGCGGTCAGATTGCGACTGCCAGCGCTGGCGTTCGCCGTAGAACCGCCGCCCCGTGTAGTGATTGTCCCAGTAGGAGCCGAACGAGAACGTGGTGACGCCGACACCCATCCCGGCACCAATCGCGCGGCGCCGCCCCTTGTGAACCACGCGCAGGGCGTTGCCCGCGATCCACCCGCGATCGCTGCCGGATGTAACATCACACCAGCTCCAGTCTCGCAGGCAACCATGGACATCGATCATCGCCCCGCGGCGCACCGTGCGCAGACCGGGATATTCGCGCAGCGGCCCGGTATGGATCCGCGCTGCACTGGCGGCATAGCCGTGGATGCTCTGCGCGGCGGCCGGGGCAAGCGGCAGGGTGGCGGCGGCGAGTGCCGCGATAGTGATGACACAGCGCAATGGACAGATCCTTCCCTGATGCGCGGAATGAAGCGGGGCGGAGCGCCGGCTCAGCGGCAACGCACGGTCCGGCTGCGGTCGATCTGGCGGCCGGCGACACCGCCAACGGCACCGCCGAGCACGGTGCCAAGGACTTTCGATCCGCCCGGTGCAATCACGTTGCCGAGCACGCCCCCCGCAACCGCGCCGACGACGAGGCCGGTGGTCCCATCCGACCGGCGGCAATAGTAGCGCCCGTCGTTGCCGCGATAGAGCCGCTCGTTGTTGCTCATGCGCCGTTCCCGATAGCGGGCGGTATCCTCGCGGTAATAGCGCTCGGCTTCGTAGCCGCCGTAGCTCGGATCGGGGCGGGCGTAGTCGTAGTTGCGCCACTGCGAGTTCATGGCTTCAGTTCCGCCATAACCAGCGCATCCGGCAAGGAGGCTTGTGGCGACGAGGCCCATAATGACCATTCGCATCGGGTGGTTTCCTTCAGAGACGAGCAAAAGACGACGGGAAGACAAAAGCAGGCCGCAACGACCTGACGCCACATGGGGCCTGGCAACCCTAGGCTTGCGCGGGATCGGCAACAGGATCGGAAACTACCCAAGCCGCCCCGCTGCGCCGCGCCAGCCGCGCGGCGCGGGGCCAAGGTCCGTCAGCGTAGTTTCCGAGGGCAGACGCCGCGCCGCCGACCGGCCACTTGGACGCACGCTCTCCCAAGAAGGACACCGCCATCGTGGCCGATCAGACTGTCTCGTTCATCAGGCCTCAGGCCGCCGCAGACTTCCTTCCGGCAGGCCAGGCCTGGTCTTCCAGCGCTGCACAGGCGATGCGTATCGTGTTCATCGGCAATGCCCTGCCCCGGCGCTGCGGCATCGCCACGTTCACCACCGATCTCGAGCTGGCCATGCGCCATCAGGACGAAACGGGCGAGACCGCGAGCGTGGCCATGCGCGATCACGGCACCGCCTGCGCCTATGCCGAGCCGGTGCGGCTGGAAATCGCGCAGGACGAGCCCGGCGCCTATCTCGCGGCGGCGGAGTATATCAATGCGGCGGGCTTCGATGTGGTTTCGCTCCAGCACGAGTTCGGCATCTTCGGCGGCGAGGCGGGAAACTATCTCCTCGGGCTGATCGCCGCGCTGCGCGTTCCGCTCGTGACCACGCTGCATACCGTGCTCGACCAGCCGAGCGAGGCGCAGCACGCGGTGATGATGGCCCTGCTGGCCGCCTCGGCGCGGGTTGTCGTCATGGCGCGCAGGGCCCGCACTATCCTCATCGAACGCTACGGCGCCGATCCCGCGCGCATTGCGGTCATTCCGCATGGCATTCCCGATCTGCCGCTGGCCGACCCGCAGGATGCCAGGCATCGGCTCGGGTTCGCCGACCGGCAGGTGATCCTCACTTTCGGCCTGCTCAGCCCGAACAAGGGCATCGAGGTGATGATCGAGGCCATGCCCATGGTGCTCGCGGCCGCGCCCGATGCGGTCTATGTGGTGATGGGCGCGACGCACCCTGCCTTGCTGCGCGCCGAGGGCGAGGCCTACCGCGAGAGCCTGCTCGCGCGCGTCCACGCGCTGGGCCTCGATGGCCACGTGGTGTTCATCAACCGCTTCGTCGATCAGCCGGAACTGCTCGACTACATCGCGATGTGCGATGTCTATGTGACGCCCTACCTCTTTGAGGCGCAGATGACCTCGGGCACGCTGGCCTATTCGCATGGCCTTGGCCGGCCAGTGGTCTCGACGCCCTACTGGCACGCCGCCGAACTGCTGGGCGACGGGTCGGGCGTGCTGGTTCCTTTCCGCGATCCCGTCCGCCTCGGTGCAGCGGTGGCCAGCCTCCTCACCGACGAAGCGGCGCGCCTTGCGATGGGACGCGCCGCCAGCCGGGCGGGCCGGCTCGTCACCTGGACAAGGACCGCGCTCGCCTACCGCGCGGCCTTCCAGACGGCCTGCGCAGAAACGGAACCGAAGCCGGGGGCGTTGCCGCTCGCCCACTTTGCCGCGATGTGCGACGATACCGGCCTGCTCCAGCACGCCGTCGGCGGCATTCCGGATCGCCAGCACGGCTATTGCATCGACGACAATGCGCGCGCGCTGCTGCTTACGCACGCGCTTGGCAGCGCGCGGCTGGCCGATCTGCCCACCATCCAGCCGCTGCGGTTTGCCGCCTTCATCCAGCATGGCTGGAACCCGGATCGTCGGCGCTTCCGCAACTTCATGGGATTTGACCGCCGCTGGCTGGAAGAGGTCGGTTCGGAAGACAGCCATGGCCGCACCTTGTGGGCGCTGGGCATGACCGCAGCCGAAAGCCCGGACACGGATCTGGCGCAATGGGCGGCCAACCTGTTTGCATGGGCGCTCGAGACAGTGGAGGGTTTCACCTCGCCGCGCGCATGGGCCTTCACTCTGCTGGGCCTGCACGGCTACTCGGCAAGGCGACCGTTTGACCGCAAGGCCAGCCATATCGGGCTTGTCCTTGCCGAGCGGCTGCAGGAACTGCTGCTGACCTGCAGCCGCGACGACTGGACGTGGTTCGAAAACCGTCTGACCTATGACAATGCGCGCCTGTGCGAAGCACTGATCGTCACCGGACGCGACGCGGGCCTGCCGCACATCGCCGATGCGGGGCTTTCGCCCTTGCGCTGGCTCATCGCCCGCCAGACCGCACCGGGCGGCCATTTCCGGCCGGTCGGATCGGAAGGCTTCCTCCTCGCCTCGCGTGAGCCGCAGCAGTTCGACCAGCAGCCGCTGGAAGCCTGCGCCACGGTTGCCGCCTGCCTTGCCGCCAGTACGGTCGATGGCGATCCGTACTGGCAGACCGAGGCAGCGCGCGCCTTTGCCTGGTTCTCCGGCGCGAACGATCTGGGCACCGCGCTGGTCGATGCGGGCACTGGCAGCTGCCGCGACGGGCTTCACCGCAACCGCGCCAACGAGAACCGGGGGGCGGAATCGCTGCTGTCCTACCTGATGGCGCTGACCGACATGGACCGCTTCGGCGAGAGACCGGCAGTGGAGATCCCGGCCCGCACAGTTGCGCGCAAAGTCGAAGTGCCGATCGACCCGCCCCATGCCATCGGCAGCGGTTGCGGGACATGAACCAGAGCCCATTCTTCAACCGCCATCCCCACTACCTGCGGCCCGATCCCTCCCGCGTCATCGTCCGCGCCTTCCGCCCCTCGGTCGAGCCGCGCGACTACAATCCGATCGATACGTCGCGCGCCAACCACATCGTCGACCGGGTCCTGGCGATGGACGAAACCGAGGCGCAGAGCGTGCTCGACGGCGTGCTCGAAAACTTCGACGATCCGCAGCGCAACCTGCTGGAAATATTCGAGGAGCGCGCGGCCGAGATGGATCAGGTCTTTGCCGGGCATGCCGCCTTCACGCCGATCCAGCGCAGCCTTGTCGGCGCGTACTTCCTGCACGAATACAGCTTCGAGGCCGCCGCGCTGTTCAACCCCAGCATCGTGCCCCACCCCGACCAGAGCGGAGTGGAGCCGGGCAGCTTGCGCTTCATCCTCTCGCTGCGCGCAGTGGGTGAAGGGCATATCTCGTCGCTGACATTCCGGCGCGGCACGATCAGCGGCGAAGGCGAGATAAGCATCGAGCCGCCCGTCCGGCTCGCCTGCCTGCCGCACATCGCGCGCCGGGTGGGGGACAAGATCGACCTTTCCTTTGCGGAAGGCAGCAATATCTCGCAGCGCGTGATCTTCCCGATCACCGAGGCACAGGCCAACGGCATCGAGGACGCGCGCTTTGTCGCGTTCAAGGATCAAGGGCGGACGACTTATTACGCGACCTATACCGCTTATAGCGGGCGTGCGATCCGCTCCGAACTGATCGAGACCCGCGATTTCCAGTCGTTCCGGCTGATGCCGCTCAGGGGCGCGGCGGCGGTCAACAAGGGCATGGCGCTGTTTCCGCGCAAGATTGGCGGGCGCTATGCGATGATCGCGCGCTACGACAATGAAAGCTTGCATCTGGTCTATTCGGACGATCTGCTCGAATGGAACCACGGGGTGCCGATCCTTGGCCCGAAATACCCATGGGAGTTCGTGCAGATCGGCAATTGCGGATCGCCGATCGAGCTCGACGAGGGCTGGCTGCTGTTCACTCACGGCGTGGGGCCGATCCGCCGCTATTCGATCGGCGCGGTGCTGCTCGACAAGCACGACCCGTCGCGCGTGATCAGCCGGGCTGAGGTGCCACTGGTGCAGCCCGCAAAGTCCGAACGCGAAGGCTATGTGCCCAACGTGGTCTATTCCTGCGGGGCGATGAAGTTTGGCGGCCGCATCGTGATGCCTTATGCCATTTCCGATACGTTCTCGACCATTGCCACAGTAAAGATCGACCGGCTGCTCGAAGTCTTGCGGCCGCTGCCTGGCTGAACACAGAAGCTTTTGTCACCTGGCTGCCCCAATCGGGAATGGCCGCCAGTAGCATGCTTCGGCACCCGATGAGCAGGCTACTCCTAGGCACCTGGCGCCCCACACCCGCCCTCTCGTATCAGCCACCGCGGACGCCTGCTATGGCGCAAGCTGCCGATCGCGCGCTCGCGATGCACAGATCGGCAGTGCGCCTTGCGAGCGGTGGGCGAGGTATTCGCTGGAACGAGCGGCATGGGCGGGATCTGGAGCTCCCATTGACCCAAACGGCGGATCGACAATGCAAAACCGGATCTGCCGCGCGGCAGGCTGGATGATTTGCACGCGTCGTCCCATAATGACACTTTTGACATTTGGGATTGTTGACTAGGAACTCCTATCGACATTTCGTCGAAATGCATATTATTCGGGCAGGACAGGGCATTCCCGCAAGATGACCGAACACGCACAGGACGATTGGATGACTTGCTACAAGACAGGGCTGCCGGAATGACCAGCGCGAGCCCGGCCACACCGATCCCAGACGCGAAACCCGATCATCGCATCGAAGTGGCGCGCCGTCGGCGTGAGACAATGCGTGCGCGGATCATGGCCGCAACGATGAAGGTGTGCTCGGCAAATCCCACCGTCATCCCGACCATTGACGAGATCATCCAGACGGCGGAAATCTCTCGCGGCGCGTTCTATCGCTATTTCAGTTCCTCGCCGGAAGTCATCGAGGCTGTCGGCGTCGAACTGATGAACGAATTGGCCGATGCCATCGTCTCGATCTACGACACGCTGACCGATCCCCTCCAGCGTGCCTGCGTCGGCACTTTTCTGGTGCTCGGCCGGGCGGTTCATGACCCAGAGTGGGCCTCGTTCATTCTGCGCGCCGATCTGACGATCCACAATTCGCGGGTGATCGAATATATCCGCCAGGACATGAAGACCGGTCTCGAGGCCGGGTACTTCCGGATCGCCAACGTGCAATGGGCGGCAGAGTTCCTCATGGGCATGAACCTTACCGGCATCCGCGGCCTGATGGTCCGTCCGGACGAGGATATCGAACTCTATTGCCACGAGGCAGTGCGCTTCGTTCTGCGCTCGCTCGGTGTGGCCGAAGACGAGGTATCGCGGGTCATGGCGTGGGGCGACCAATACCTCAGCGCGCATGGCGCCCGGGCCAACTGGTGGGAGCGGGGAAAGGCTGATCCTGAGATCGCCGTGAAACCGCCGCGCAAGAAGCCTTCGGCGCGCAAGATCGCCACCTGACGCCGGACTTGAAGGCGGACACAAAAAATCGCCGGCAGCTTAGGGCTGCCGGCGATTTTTTTGTGTGGTGGTCAGCGGCTCAGTACTTGAAGTGGACCGAGACCATGATCGTGCGGTGCTGCGTGGGGCTGGCCATGTAGGCACCATAGAACGCAGCGAAGCGCGGATCGATCGTCGGGCTCGCGAAGTCCTCGCTGATCTTGTCGAACGCGTTCTTGACCAGAAGATCGATGCCCCAACGGTCATTGCGGCCCGAGAAGCCCGCCGACAGGTCAACCGTGGTCAGTTCCCGTGACAGGAACTGCTCCTGGCGCTGATTGAACATCGAACTGCGATGCCGCAGGGCGGCATTGGCGTGGATGCTGAGGGCGTCGCTCAGGTCGCGCTCGTAGCTCGCATTGAGATTGAGAATGACCTTCGGAGCCTGCGTGCGCCGGAACGCCTGATAGACCGGCGCGCCCTGCGCATCCACCTTCGGTGCGCTGGTGGCGGCATCGATGGGCTGGATCGTGCCCACCGCGTCGGAATAAGTAAAGCTGCCGCCGAACTGGAACTCCGGGGTCACCTGGAAGTTCGATTCCACTTCGAAGCCCTTGCTCCGCGCCGGTCCGTTGGCGGTGATGAAGCCAAGCGGCCCGCCGGTGAACACGGTATCCTGGAACCCGGCCACGTCGGTCCAGAAGCCGGTCAGGTTGAAGCGCAGACGCCGGTTGAACAGCGTCGACTTGATGCCGACTTCGTAGGTCTTGGCATATTCGTTATCGATCTGCGAGCCAGCGCGGACGAGCGCCGCGGGCACCTTGCCGCCCACCAGCAGCGGCGGCGGGATGGCGATCGTGTTGGTCTCGGCAAAACCGCCCGACTTGCTGCCGTGCCCGAACGAGGCAAAGGCCATCACGTCCGGCGTGACGTCGTATTGCAGGCTGACGTTGCCATCGAGGAAGTTGTTCGAGAGCGCCAGCGGTGTGGGATCGAACGGAGGGTTGGCGATCGTGTTCCAGATCGTTGGCGCACTGGTGACGATACGGCCGAAGATCACGTCCTTCTTTTCGTGCGTCCAGCGGATACCGCCAGCAAGGCGCAGGCCGGGCGTGATCTTGTAGGCACCCGAAGCGAACACCGAGATGTTCTTGGTGTCCTGGTTGAAGTTGTTGCGGAACGTACCGTTGAACAGCTGGCCCGAAACGGGGTTCGGCGGCGGCGGGAAGGCAGGAACGCGGAAGTTCTGGTCTTCGATCGATTCCCAATGGCTGGAAAGGTAAAACACGCCAGCCATGTATTCGAGCGGCCGCCCGCCCGGCGATTGCAGCCGCACTTCCTGTTGAAAGTGATGGTACTTTTCGCGCCGGATGAAATCGACCGTATCGTCCTTGCTGAAGTCGAAATCGTCGAACATGCGCAGCTTGTAGGAAACGTAGGAACTCTGCGCGACGAGGGTGTGTTCGCCAAGCGCGAGTTCTGCCTTCACGCTGCCCACGTGGGACTTGGTATCATGATAGGTATCGCCGGTGGGGGACGCCGTCATGCGCTGATTGACCTCGCCGCCCAGCACGCCTGAGCCGAACTCGGCGGGCAGAGTGGGGCTGATGATCGAATAGCTTGCGCCGCGCTGTTCGTTGCGGGCGTACTGATAAGAGCCGGTTACCGTGAGGTCTTCGCTCAACCGGCTGCGCAGAATGCCGCGCAGCCCGAGATCGCGCTGTTCCGGCCCCTTGTGGTTGTTGGCGGTGTTGCGCACCCAGCCATTGAGGTCGTTGTAGTGGCCTGCAAGGCGCAGCGAGGTCTGGTCCGAGAGCGGCAGATCGGTTGCGGCATCGAGGGAATAGCCGCCATCGGCCACTTCGGCACCGGCGCGGCCTTCGAATGCGAAGCTGTCGCCGGGCTGCTTGGTGATCACGCTGATCGCGCCGAGGCTGGCATTCTTGCCAAGCAGGGTGGACTGGGTACCTTTGATGAATTCCATCCGGTTCACGTCGAAGAACGACGTCGTGTAGAGCCGCCCTTTGCCCATGAACACGCCGTCGACGAACAGGGCCTGTGCCAGATCGAAGGCCTGCGAGCGGGCAATCGTGCCGAGCCCGCGGAAGGTCAGTGCAAGGCCATCATCCGGCGCGCGGCTGAAGATGACGCCGGGAACCGACTTGACCGCCTGAAGCAGATCCTTCGAGCCGGTGCGAGCAAGCGTTTCGCCGCTCAGTGCCTGCACGGTCACCGGAATGCGCTGCACCGATTCCGAACGCTTCTGCGCGGTCACGACGATGTCGCCGATGCCTGCGGTTTCGGCAGCCGGCTGGCCGTTTGGCTGCGCCGGAGTCTCTTGCTGCGCCCACGCCGGGGCTGCGAGCCCAAGTGCCAGACCGGCCGCGCTCGTGCGCAGATACCATGAAGTCCTGAAGTTCATCCCGTGCTCCCTCTCCCCGACGCAATGCGCCGGCCCGAAATCCGTTTTCCGAAAAAGAGGCGAATGCCGATTCGCGCCTGCCTCATCCCGGAGCCCACCGCTTATCGTGCGGAGTTGCGAAGTGACACATATGTCATGCCGACAATGTCGTCCATATGAAAAGTGCAGGAGGGTGTTCGGGACAATGCACCTGCCCCGCCGAGGCACGGTCAGCACGGCGCCAAATTTTCATATAGACATTTCTGTCATCCTGACGATACTATCACGCATGAGGCAGATTCGAACTGCCGGAATGATCCGAGGCCCAAAGGCAGCCCGCGATGCGAGAGGATGTGACGATGACGAGCGAAGGCAAGACGCAGCACCACCCCAATCTCAAGTTCAGCCATTTCGGCTTTGCCGTGCATGATATTGAATTTATGCGTGATTTTTATACTCGGGTGCTCGATTTCACCGTCACGGATCGCGGCCATGTCGAAGGGATGGACCTGATCTTTCTCTCGCGCGATCCGGACGATCATCACCAGGTCGTGCTGGCATCGGGCAAGCCGCAGGGCATCCCGGCCCACCCGCACAATCCCCAGTTCGGCAGCGTGATCAACCAGATCTCGTTCAAGGTCAGCTCGCTCGAGGAACTGCGCAAGATCCATGAGATCTTCCTGGCCGAGAACGTCGCCAGCATCTTCCCGGCGAACCACGGCATCGCGTGGTCGATCTATGCCCACGATCCCGAGGGCAACAATCTGGAGTTCTTTGTCGATACCGACTGGTACTTCCCCCAGCCGTTCCTCGTGCCGATCGACTTCACCATGACCGACGCGGAAATCCGCGCGGCGACCGAAAAGTTCAGCCGCGAGCAGGAAGGGTTCGAACCCTACGGCGAATGGCGCAAGCGCTTTGCCAATCGCATGAACGTCTACCGGGCCTACGCCTGAACACGTCTGCGAGCGTGCCTAATTCCAGCAAGAAACAGAAATTGAGAGGAGAAAACCATGGCGACCGTACAGCCCAAGACCGTGACCGATAGCGCGATGCCTTATGCCCGCAAGGGGTCCTCTGTGACGGCGGCCGCCCCGCCGCCGCTGCGCCTCCTCACCCCCTCGATCCAGAGCGGCAATATCGACGTGAGCGATCTGGATGGCCTCGATCCGGTGGCCCTGCGCAAGGAACTGGTGCGCCGGGCCAGCACGCTGCGCCCGCTGCTCGATCGCAATGCGCAGCAGACGCAGACCGATCGCCGCGTGGTCGAGGAGAACATCGAGGCGATCCGCGCGGCGGGCCTCATGCGGATCACCGTGCCCAAGCGCTATGGCGGGCTCGAGACCGATATGCGCACCTTCCTCGACGTTTCGCGCGAACTGGGCATGGGCTGCGGCTCGACCGCCTGGGTGACCACGCTGATGAACATCTGCTCGTGGTTTGCGGGCTTCGGCAGCAAGGAACTGCAGGATGACATCTGGGGCGTGAACCCCGATTCGCGCATCGCCGGCGTGTTCGCGCCTTCGTCCACCAGCGTTGCGGTCGAAGGCGGGCTGAGGGTTACCGGCAAGTGGGCCTGGGCCAGCGGCTGCCTCCATTCCGATTGGGCGCTGGTCGGCGTGCCGGTGGTTGATGCCGAAGGCAACCAGATCGATCAGGGCTTCGCGGTTCTCCCGATGCGCGACGTGACGATCGAGGATACCTGGTATGTCGTGGGGATGCAGGGCACCGGCAGCAACACCATCGTTGCCAACGATGTGTTCGTGCCCAGCCACCGTATCGTCAGCGTGCCAGCGCTGATCGAAGGGCGCACGGCCACACCGTTCGCCGACGAGAAGCTCTATCGCTCCTCGTTCATCCCTGTGGCGGCCCTCGGCCTTGTCGGCCCGCAGCTCGGGCTTGCCACGCGCGCCATGGAATATGTGCGCGAGAAGGCAAAGACGCGAGGCGTTTCGTATTCCTTCTATGATCGCCAGATGGATTCGCCGAGCTTCCAGCTGGGCCTGGCGGAAGCGGCCTCGCTGCTCGATATGGCGCACCTCGTGGCCTACCGCGCGGCCGAAGATATCGACAACGCGGCGTCGGAAGGCCGTTGGCTGTCCTATCTCGAACGCGCCCGCGTGCGGATGGACGTCGGCAAGGCAGTCACCCTTGCCCGCGAAGCGATCGATACGCTGATCTCGATCCATGGTGCCGGTTCGTTTGCGGAAGGCAGCCTGATGCAACGCCTCTGGCGCGATTGCGAAACGGCTGGACGCCATGCCGTTATCTCTCCGTCGATCAGCGCGGAAGTCTATGGCAAGGCCCTGCTGGGCATCGAGGGCGATGTCACGGCGCTGGTCTGACCGGGCAAGGAAGCGGTGATGCGCAGCCGGTTTGCGCATCGCCTGCCCACGTATCGCCTGCCATGCCCGGCCTGATCATGGTCTTGCCGCATCCCCCGAGTGACGTTTCAAGAGAGGTATTTCAGCATGAAGCTAATCCGTTTCCACAACGGCAATGAGGTCCACATCGGTGCAGTGGAAGGCGATTTCATCATCGACCTGACCACTTCGGGCTTGCCCTTTGCGACCATGCTGGAGCTGATTGCGGCGGGTCAGCAAGGGCTGGACGCGGCCCATGCGGCGCTGGAACGGCGCAGCCAGCTCGTTCCTTTCGACCGTTCGCTGCTGCTCTGCCCCATCGAGAAGCCGGGCAAATACCTCGCCATCGGCATGAACTATCAGAAGCACCTCGAGGAAGCGGACAAGCTCGGCGTCACCCGGTCGAAATATCAGGTCTGGTTCAACAAGCAGACCACGTGCCTGACCGGCCCATTCGATGAAATCGTGACCGGCGTGACCGAGAAGCTCGATTATGAAGTCGAACTGGGCCTCGTCATTGGCAAGGCCGCCAAGATGGTGTCTGCCGGAGACGCGCACAATCACGTCTTTGGCTACTTCGTTGCCAACGACGTATCCGCGCGCGACTGGCAGTTCCATTCGCCGACATTCACGATGGGCAAATCGTTCGATACGCACGGCCCGATCGGTCCGTGGATCGTCACGCGGGATGAAATCCCCGATCCCCATACCCTCGAGATCAAGTGCTTCGTCAACGGCGAGCAGCGTCAGTCCAGCAACACGCGCCACCTGATCGCCAATCTCTGGGAGCAGATTTCCTACCTCTCCACCGCGTTCACGCTCGAGCCGGGCGACCTCATCGCGACGGGTACGCCGGAAGGCGTCGGCGTTGCGATGGACCCGCAGGTATTCCTCCAGCCCGGAGATGTCGTGCGCTGCGAGGTCGAAGGTATCGGCGCGATCGAAAACCGCGTCGCCGCATAGCCTGCGATCGAAGGGCGGTTTGCCCGTGCAAGTTGGAGTTGAAGCTATGTGGATCCGTTCTGCCTTCTGGACTGGCGAACCTGTGGAACCCGAGGTGTTCGATAAGGCGATCAATGCGGAACTGGTGCCGGCGCTCGGGAAGCTGCCGGGCGTCAGCAGCGCAAGGGCGCTCTGGCCGCGCCGCCTCGAAGATGGTCCGCCGGCAATCTATTGCCAGATCATCGTCGAGTTTGCCGATCTTGCGGCGCTCGAGACCATGCTGGCATCGGCAGAACGCCGCGCGATGCGCGAACGCGTGCGCGAAGTGGCGGCGTCCTTCAACGGCCATATCAGCCACATCGACTACGAAGTAGGCGTGGCCGGGTAGGTTCGATTTCCCGCAGCCTGCTTGCCCGCAGGCGCTGGTGTGAACGAGGTGCAGAGCCCCTGAGCATCCGGGGTTCTGCACTCCGGTGCCGCACATCCTGAGGCTGGGCCCGCGCCGCCGCACTGGCGGATCACCGATCATCTAACCATGCAGCAGCGGCTCCCTATGCCGCGGCGCGAAGACGTTTGGGAGACTGAAAGTGGCACTCGAGCTCAAAATGCCTGCGCTTTCCCCCACGATGGAAAGCGGCAGCCTGGCCAAATGGTTGGTGAGCGTGGGCGATCTCGTCAAGCCGGGCGACATCCTCGCCGAGATCGAGACCGACAAGGCGACGATGGAATTCGAGGCGGCGGATGAAGGCCACGTCACCGAAATCCGCGTTCCCGAGGGGAGCGAGAACGTGGCGGTTGGTGCCGTCATCGCCGTGCTTGGAGAGGCAGCGGATGTTGCCGCGCCAACGCCGCAGCCCAAGCGAGAAACGGTCGAAGCCACGCCAGCAATGGCGGTGCGCGCGGTACCAGATGTCGCAGTGCCCGCAGAGCCAGCCACGGCCACTCCTGCCACAGCCGCGCCGTCCGCAGCAGACGCAACTCCGCTGGCGCGTCGTATCGCCGATGCGACCACGCTCGACTTGAGCGGCATAAAAGGAACTGGCCCGCGCGGGAAGATCGTGAAGGCCGACCTTGGCCTGAAGCCGATCTCAGGTGCCCCTGCCGCCACTCCGGCAGACCAGTCGAGCCTCGAGCGGCCTGCTCCCGTTATGCCGCCTCCTGCAGATGTTCCGGTCGAGACGATGAAACTGCCGGGCATGCGCAAGACCATTGCGCGCCGCCTCACCCAATCGAAGCAGACGATCCCGCATTTCTACCTGACAGTGCGGTGCAACATCGACGCGCTTCTGAAGCTGCGGCAGGATATCAATGCAAGCCTTTCGGATCACGGCGTCAAACTGTCGGTGAACGACCTGCTGATCAAGGCCATGGCCCGCGCGATGGAACTGGTTCCGGATACCAACGTCCAGTTCGGCGGGGAGCATCTGCATCGCTTCTCGCGCGTGGACATTGCGATGGCGGTTGCCATCGAGGGCGGATTGGTCACCCCCGTCATCCGTGACGCAGGCGCCTTGTCGCTCTCTGCAATTGCGCGGCAGAGCAAGGACCTGGCAGCAAAGGCTCGCGCCGGGAAGCTGATGCCTGCGGACTATCAGGGCGGGACGGCCTCGATCTCGAACCTCGGCATGTTCGGGATCGACGAGATGATCCCCGTGATCAACCCGCCGCAAGCCTTGATCCTCGGTGTCGGCGCCGGCATCGAGCAGCCTTGGAAGGTCGGCAGCGAGATCGCGCTGGCGACCATCATGGCGGCAACCGCCAGCTTTGATCACCGCGTTATCGACGGCGCGATTGCAGCGCAATTCATGGCGGCGCTGCGCAATCTGATCGAAACACCCATGCAGCTGGTTTCCTAGGCGTCACTTCGGGGAGGCGTTGACATGATCGCAAAAAGGCGAGCGACATGACCGAAACCGACATCCAGACCGTGATCGAACCGGGGCACTTCCGGTCGGTCCTTGGCCATTACCCGACCGGGGTCTGCGTGATCACGGGTGCGGACGAGGATGGCACGGCTGCGGGACTGGTGGTTGGCAGCTTCACATCGGTTTCGCTCGATCCGCCGCTTGTGGCGTTCTTTCCGGATCGTTCATCCAGCAGCTGGCCCCGCCTGCGCGGCAGCGGCTATTTCTGCGTCAATGTGCTGGCGGATGACCAGATCGATCTGTGCCGCCGCTTTGCTGCGCGCGGGGGCGACAAATTCGAAGGCATTCCATACCGGCTTTCGCGGCGCGGGATACCGCTGCTGGGCGGTGTGGTGGCGCATATCGAATGCGCCATCGCCGACGAGATCGACGCCGGAGACCACACCATCGTGCTAGGCTTGGTCGAGGCTCTGGCAGTGGAACGTGCCGCCGGCCCGCTCCTGTTCCTCAAGGGGACGTATGGAGCTTTCGCGGCCGACACTTAGGCTCCGAACGCCACTTTCTTCTCAACCCGCTGGGGCTGGCCCGCTTCATCACGACCATCGACGAGGAACTTCAAGCGTCAGAGCTTGCCCTCGGATGGCTGCTTCAGCAGAAACAGGCTCTCTTCGTCAGCCAGCTTGTAGGGCTTGGCGAATAAGGCAATGATGCCGGGGACGGAGTCATAAATTGCAAATTAATACTTGAAATATATAAATAAAATTTTGATGGTATCGATCTCCATCCAAAATACCACCCGGCTGCAATGCAGACCAGGTTCGCTCCCAATCAACGCTTAGCCAGTACCTTTTTAGCGCCGAATGGAGCCAACTCGAATTGGCAACTTGGACAAAGCTCGTGAGCGGTGTTCTCAGGTACTTCAGGAATTGCTTTAACTGCTGATGTGGGGCTGATCGGAGCTGTCAGTCTGCACCAACGGCAGCTCGCAATAGAACGCAGCGCCGTGCCGCCAGGCTGGATCGAGCCCCACGCTGCCTCCCATGAGCTCGGCCATGCGTCGTGAAGAGGGCAGGCCGAGCCCCACGCCGCTCTGGCCGACCGGATCTGCGCTGTCCGGCTTCACTTCCTCGAACAGGGTCGCAGCCATCGCGTTCGATACCCCCCGGCCATCGTCCACAACATAGATGCGCACCTGCCCGCCCCGCCGCCGTCCCCCCACCAGGATGCGGCTGCCACGCGAATGGCGCATCGCATTGTGGAGAAGGTTGCGAATGATGCGCATGAGAAGCGCCGGATCGGCAGAAACCACCAGGCTGCTGCTCGCCTGCGCGATGCGGAACTCGCTCACTGCGGCGATCTCGGCCACTTCGGTGCAGACGCGCGGGATGATCGTATCAAGCGGCGTGGACCGCACCTCGGGCCGGATCATGCCGCCGTCGAGCCGCAAGTGCTCGAGCAACTGGTCGAGCAGCGCCGCTGCTTCGGCAAAGGCGAGCCGAGCGTTGACCACCGTGGCATCGCCCGTGGCAGACTGGCGCGCGGCAATGCGGTTGAAAAACAGCGCTGCCGCCTGGAGCGGCTGGCGCAGATCGTGTGTTGCCGCCGCAATGAAGCGCGTCTTGGCCTGCCGCGCTTCCGTCGCTGCGGCGAGCGCAGCGGCAAGATCGCCTGAAATCGCCTCTGCCGAGAGGCGCGCCGCAATCGCCGACCGGATCGCGACCTTGAGCGTCGCCGCGACCCCGATCATCAGCGCCCCGAACGCGACAAGAAATACGGCGAGCCCCGCCGAATAGGGTCCGGGTGCCATCATGAAGAAGAACGCCGCCGAGCCGAAGATCGAGACCACACCAAACGTGATCGTGCCGAGCGATTCCGCGGTCGAGATAACCTGTCCCGAAACGCAGGCGGCATAGAACACCACCATCAGCAGCCGCAGCGGCTCCGAGGCATAGGGCAACAGCAGCCAGACGCTTGCCGCGACCGCCACATCGAACAGGATCGCGACCACTTTGCCCGCCGGCGACCAGATCGCCATGATCTCGGCGTCGTCCGGTCGGCGAACCAGCACCGCCAGCGGCACCAGCACCATTGCCACGATCGCGGCAATGAACAGGCCGGTCCAGGTCCACAGCCGCGCAGGCGGCATGATGTCGGCAAGCAGCAGGTGAACATAGGCCAGCGTTCCGGCGATCAGAATCGTAAAGGCGCCGGCGACAGCGAACTCGATCCGCGACTCCGCCGCGCGGACACGTACATGTTCGGCAGAATCGTTGGAGCTGCTCACCAGCGCGATCATTGCGGGCGGCTCGCTTCTTGCCAAGCGCTCATCTGGCTCGCCCATGCGGCTAGGCCATTTGGGCGAAGCCATGCGCGCGCCGCACAGGCAGCTTCACCTCAAGTCCGGATCAAGCGCGGGCTGGACCGTATCACGCGAATGCCAACCGCACATGATCAGCCGGGAACCGCTGCCATGCACCACCTCACCCTCGTCGCCGCGCTGTTGGTGGCTCCGATCTGCTCAGAACCGAGCCATGATCGCCTGATCGTCCAGCCCGGCCGGGATGTTTGCGGTGCGCCGCTGGACAACCGGGGACAGCCGCGCGCACCGGGGTTCCTCCCCACCATGTGCGCCGATCCGCGCGCGATTTACCGCGTCGACAGCACGCGCAGTGCCGATGTCTGCGTCCGGACGGAAGGCGCGCGAACATGAACCGCCGCTTCCCCTTCATGATCGGCTGCGCCATGCTGCTTGGCAGCTGCGGCGCAGCGGGTGCGCGGGTCGAGGCCGTGCCCCCGCCGGTCGCCCCGCTCGATGAGCCGACCTTGCGCAGCCGCGGCCTTGCCGCGCTCGCCGCTGGCGAACTTCGCCCGGCGATTGCCGCCTTCTCCGAACTCACTGCCCGTGCGCCGCGCGATCCTGCAAGCCAGACGCTGCTCGCGCTCGCCTACCAGCGCGCTGGCAGCACCGATCCCGAAGCGACCGAACTGGCGCTTGCCGGATATGATCTCGCGCTCAAGGCAGAACCGAGCAGTTTCTGGGCCGCCGCGCTGGCCGGGCGTGCGGCGTTCGATCGCGGGCGCTTCGGCGAAGCGACGCGGCGCTTCGCCCAAGCCGTGATGGTTAGGCCCGATCATCCCGAGGCCATTCTCGCGCTCGCCACTTCTGCCTATCGCAGCGGCGATGCGCCGCTCGCCGCCGCTGCCGCCGCCCGTGCCGCCGAACTTGCCTCCGATCCCGCAGGCAAGGCCGCCGCCCTGCGCCTTGCCGCACTAGCCGAAGCCGGGGCGGGCGAGGCAGGACGGGGCGCGCAGGCACTTGCTGCGCTGGCCGCACTCGATCCCGCCAGCGCTGCCCAAGTCTCGCCCCGGATGCAGCAACTGATACAGACCACCGCGGTCGATCAGGCCCCGGCCATGGCGGAACCATCTGCTGAGCCCGCGCCCTCGCAAATCTCGGTCGATGTCGCCATCGTGCTGGCGCAGAATTCGTCGCGCGAACGCATCGGCATGAACCTGCTCGACGGCTTGCGCCTGCAATACGGCACCGCGCGCAGCGACACGCGCAATATCTTCACCGGCGAGATCCGCACCGACAACAACCAGCGGGTGATCACCGAGACGATCTCGATCCCGCAGCTCACCTACAACATCAACTTGTTCAATCGCGGCGGCCAGTACTACCAGGTCGTCGCCCGCCCCAGCCTGACGGCTTATCGCGGCGAGATCAGCGAGTTCTTCGTCGGCCGCACGCTCAAGGTCGCGGTGAACGGGGTCAACGCAGCCCAGCTCGAACAGATCGACATCGGCATCGAACTGAAGGTCACGCCCATCGAGATCACGCCGGAAGGCGCACGCGTCCGTATCGAGACCGGGCGCTCGTTCCTCACGTCCGATGCCGCCGGGACCTTCAACGAAGCGCTCACCACCTTCCGCCAGCGCGTGGCGGCTACCGCCGAAATCCGCTTCGGGGAGACGCTCGTGCTGTCGGGCCTCTCCGAAAGCGTCGACGATGCGACCTTCTCCAAGACCCCCGTGCTCGGCGACCTGCCGCTGGCGGGATCGCTGTTCAACGAGCGCGCCAAGACCTCGCACCGCGATTCAGTGCTGATCCTCGTCACACCGGCGCGCCCGGCGGCGCTGCCCGGCCGCCCCTGGGCGCGGGCCGAGGCGGTGGAGCGGCTTGTCAAGCTGTGGACGCAGGTCATCGATCCCAGCTCGAACGGGGTCGATGCCTCCGCGCGGCTTTCGCACATGCGCCTGTTTACCCGCATGGCTCCGGGGGATTCCCCGCTGTCATGGCCTGATCCGGGCAAGATCGACGAACGCATGCTCGGTGATCTCCTCGGCCCTGGCGGACACTGACGACAAGGAACTAGCCATGCCCCTCTTTCGCATCCTTGCCGCTCACCTGATCGCGCCGCCGGCCGCAGCGCCCACCGGAGTAGCCACGTAACCCGCCAGCCTTCCCTCTCTGCCTTTCACGGGAGCATCGCCATGAACCATTCCCCGCTTGCTGTCCTCGCATGCACCGCCCTGCTTTGCACAACCGCGTTCAGCACCCCGGCGCTGGCTCGCTGGGAAACAGCCAACGGTGCCGCTGTCCCGCCAGGCGGGCAATGCGCGGGGCCGCACACCCGCAATCCCGATCTGCGCGCCACAGATAGTCGCCCGTTCGAAGTTCCGGCGGGCTTCTCGAACGAGATCGAGATCTATGGGCAAGGCATCGATCTCAGCCCGTCGGTCGCGGCAACTGGACTGCCCGGCCTCACCGCCACCATCTCGCGCAAGATTTCGGGCCCTGAAAATGCCGTGCGCGGCTGCGGCGCAATCGGTTCGGTGGTCCTTCGGATCGTGACGCAGCCGAGCGTGCCCGCCGCGAGCGGCAGCCTTGCCATCGGCGCGGAAACCTTCCCGTTGCGCATCGTCAACGCCTCGATCAGCGGCGATACTTGGAGCGATGCCACCATGCGTCGCGCCTCGGCTCCCGCCGGAACCGGCAGCGGCGGGTCAGCCCCGGCAAGTCTGCTGATCATCACGAACGGGGGCACCGGCTGCGGGCCGGTCAATTGCCCCCCAGGCGGCGGCGGTGCCACATCCTTCGGCAGTTCCGGCACCACAGCGCTCACCCGCACGCCGGACTATCCCTCCGGTATTGGTGAATGCATCGATGATTTCGGCGGCAGCGCCGCGTTCAGTGGCGGCAATTCGGTCGCCCGGCCCACGCTTACGCTGGTTCTGCCCCGCGCACGCGGCGCCAATGAACTGGCCTGCCTTGTCCGCCCCGCCATCTTCGAAGTCACCGGCACCGCGGCACGCGGCGATGTCGGCGGCTTCCAGGGTGGCGCGGACTATCGTTACCCCGGCTTCAACCGCACCGTGCTGCCGCCGCGCTATACCGGCACGACCAGCGGCTTGATCGGCCCGGCGCCGCTGCCTTTGCCCGATGCGCAAGTCCAGGTCATCACAATGACGCGCGAGACCGCCGCGACCTTCGTCGGCGAGCGCACGATCACGCTGAGCAGCCCCGTGCCGGGTACCGGCCGCCTTTCGCTGGTGCTGCGTTCGGATCCCCGCAACGGCATCCGCACCATTCAGGGCCTACCCTTCAGCGGTGCCCGCCTCACTTCGCGGATCGATGTCCGGTTCGATTTCCTCGCTGCCCTGCGCGCGGGAGGAGAGGCCATTGCCTGGCGCATCCAACCGATCAGCCTAGGTGCACCGGACACCTGCTTCACCGCTGCCAGCGGCACGGCAACTGTGACCGCCCCGGTCGGCACTCTCACGCTGACAGCGACTGAAATTGCCGGCTGCGTCGGTGCACGCTTTGCCTTGTCGATCGCCCCGCAGGCGCAGGGAGCGGGGGTTTTCGCCGCGCCTTACGCGCAAACGGTGCTGTTCACGCTGCCCGCTCGCTCGCCCCCTGCACCGATCGTTCCTCCGCAACTCGGCACGTCGAGCCGTCCCTGATTTCACACGAAGGAGCCCACACCATGAAGCCGCACGTTCCTTTCACGCTTGCCGCTGCTGCCGCGCTTGTCCTCACCTCCGCGATCGGCTCCGGCGCCGATGCCGCCGCGCCCCGGCCGATGACGGTGGTTACCCCGGCACAAGCGGCTGCGCTCCCCGCCACCGCCAACCGCGCCGTGCCCGGCAATGCCATCGCCGGGGCCATGGCGCGCGGCGAGACCGGCATTTTCCGCGCAGCCACAGTGCGCCTCAATGGCCAGCCCGCGATCGAGACCATCGCTGTCCTCGATGGGGGCCGGATCATCGATCTCCATGCGCGCAAGGGCGGCGTATTCATGGCGCGCCGCTCGAATGCGGGCCTGCGCGGCCTGTCCTCGGCGAAATACACGGCGCTGCTTGCGTTCGGCCTCGATGCGCCGATGGCCACTGCCGCGCAGCGCACCGAGTTCATGCGCGCGGTCAATGCCGTGGCTGCCACCCCGTCAGGCCCGACAGGACCGGCCACCCCGACATGCCCGGCGGATTTCGCCGCTGCCCCGCCGGCGCTTCAGGCCAAGCTGCTGAGAATGCCGGCCTACGCGGGCTGCTCGTTCACCTACCTGCACCGGCCCGCTACGGGCGTGCCCGGCAAGGGGAGCGCACAGTGGGCGACCCGCTTCGCCGCCCGCGCGCTGACCGAGCTCGTCGGAATTCCGGCGGCCTATGCTGCCGATTGGTCGATGATCTTCTTCGAAGTCAGCGTCTCTGCCTTCACCAATTTCAGCAGCTGGGGCTTTGAATCGGTGCCGGGCGAATACTTCGCCATGAACATCGGCGGCCTCCGCGCGGTCTGGGCGAACACCGGGGGCTAGAGGCAAGAGGCCCACGCGGGCAGCACAGGCGCTAGACCAGTCCCAGTTCGCGCGCGCGGGTCGCCGCTTCGGTGCGGTTGCTGGCGCCCACCACCGCGATGATATGCGCAACGTGCGTTTTTACCGTGGCAGGGGAAAGCCCGAGCAACTGCGCGATTTCCTTGTTCGCCCGGCCGCGTGCCATCTGGTCCAGCACATCGCGCTGGCGGCTGCTGAGCCGCCCGAGCGGTGCCTCGATCGGCGGTGCGGTTGCGGCGCGCGGGGCGCTGGCCGGGGCTGCAGCAGGGCTCTGTGCAGCCAGCTCGGCCACCCGTGCAGGCAGATAGCGCCCACCGGCCATGACCAGCCGGATCGCTGCCTCGACCACGCCGGGTTCCACCGACTTGGGCACAAACCCTTCGACGCCCAGCGCCAGCACGGCCAGCAGATCGTCGTCGCTGTCCGATCCGGTCAGCACCACGATCCGGGTATAGGGCGCGCGCTCGCGCAAGCCAGCGAGGCCCTCGAGCCCGCCAATGCCAGGCATATGCAGATCGACCACCGCGATTTCGATATCGTCCCGCGCCTCGGCATGGGCCCATGCTCCGGCATAGTCCTGTGCGGTGAGCACTGGCCCGCTGACAATATCCTCCAGCACCAATGCCAGTGCGGACCGCACCAGCGGATGATCATCGCATGCCAATGCCGCCAAGATCGTCCCCTATCCCCCGACAAACTTGAGGATAGCGCAAACCTTCAGCCTGCTCCAGCACGAAGAACGCGGGCATGAAGCCAATGCAGGTTACCCGGTAAGTATTCGATGCCTTCGCTAGAAGAGGCGAGTGGGCGAGCTCAGCGGACGGCACCGCTGTCGATACGCTCGCCTATTGCTGACGTCCCCCCGATTTCTTCCTCCGGCTTGAATGAGTGCTTTCCGGTAATGTGATCCTCGTGCTGAAGGAGCATGCCGTGAAGAAGAGTCGATAGACCGAAGAGCAGATCGCCTACGCATTGAAGCAGGCAGAGACGGGCACGCCGGTTGCGGAAGTTATCCGCCGGATGGGGATTTCCGAGCAGACGTTTAACCGCTGGAAGAAGCTGTATGGCGGGCTTGGCGTGGGCGAGCTACGCCGGCTGAAGCAGCTTGAGGACGAGAACCGGAAGCTCAAGCAGCTGGTGGCAGACCTCAGCCTGGACAAGCACATTCTGCAGGACGTGCTGTCAAAAAAAGTCTGAGGCCTGCTCGGCAGCGCGAGATCGTCCGGTATGGTCAGTCGAGCCATGCGGTCAGCGAACGGCGCAGTTGCGCGGTGCTGACCTTTGATCGACGGAGTGTAAGATATCGGTCGGTTCGAGCCGATCAGACGCCTCTGATCATGCGCATCCGGGACATCGCGCAGACCCGGATGCGATACGGCTACTTCAGGATTTACATCCTGCTTCGCCGTGAAGGCTGGGTCGTGAACCACAAACGGGTTTACCGGCTTTACCGGGAAGACGGCTTGAGTTTGCGGCACAAACGGCCGCGCCGGCATGTCAGTACGGCTCGGCGGGATCGGCAGCCGGCAGCGCTGGCCCCTAACGAGATGTGGTCGATGGACTTCGTCTCGGATGCCTTGTTCGATGGTCGGCGCTTGCGTGCTCTGACCGTTGTCAACGCATACACCCGAGAGGCCCTAGCCATCGATGTCGACCAAGGCATCAAGGGGGAACAGGTCGTCGAGGCCATGGACCGGATCGCATCGATCCGTGGTGCCCCGCGTGCCATACGCGTGGACAATCGCCCTGAGTTCATCTCGAAGGCGCTGGATCGCTGGGCCTACGAAAACGGGGTTGCGCTGGACTTCTCGCGGCCTGGTAAGCCGACAGACAGCGCATTTGTGGAATCGTTCAATGGCCGGTTCAGCGACGAATGCCAGAACACCCATTGGTTCTTGTCTCTCGCCGACGCCAGGAGCAAGATCGACGCGTGGCGACGGGACTATAACGAGTGCCGTCCTCACACGTCCCTAGGCTGGCTTACGCCAGCCTAATTTGCTTCATCTGCCGGGGTTAACCCCGGCAGATGAAGGCCGGAGGCTCACACGATACCTGGACACGAAACCGGGGGACCCTCAAAAAATGGCTCGGCTCTAATCCCGGCTGGAGGAAAGCTGGGGGTCACGTCAATGCGCGCAAAAATGTGGCCTGCCTATGTCTTGGCGCTGGATGAGGCCTTTGGCGATAGGATCTCATTCGCAGACCGCGTTTTGCTTGGCAATGTTCTTGAACAAATCGCAAATTCGACAGGCAATTTATCACCCTTTTATTTTTCACATTATGCACAACATCTAATTTCAATTGAACGAAATTGTTTAGAACTTAATTACACTATAATTAATTAATATCAATTAAAAACATCACAAAATAATAGATTGATCCGCTCAAATTGATAGCAAAAAAATCCGATTTAAATATCATATATTTATAAGTAAAATATATTTGAAATTTAATAAAAATAAACTGGAACCTAAATCAAAATTATCCTTGCGGCTTGACGGCCAAATTCACTTCTCGTCATTTGAATAACCACGTCAATTGAAGATTTTACGTAGCTAATCGCATTATCCCAAGTCATATTTTCTCCCGATTGAAGTATCAGAAGGGCCATCTGATCAATCGCCCGCTCGGGTGAATCGGCATGGATGGTGCTCAAGGAACCGGGGTGGCCGGTATTCACCGCCCGCAGAAAGGTCGTCACCTCCTGCCCTCGCAGTTCGCCCAGGATGATGCGGTCGGGCCGCATCCGCAGCGATGCGATCAGCAAGTCCTCGACACCGATATCGGCTTCGCCCAGCGCGCTTCGAGCAGCAACGAGGCCAACTGCATTGCCGTGATGGAGCTGCAACTCCGGGGTATCCTCAATCAGGATGAGCCGCTCCCTGCTTGGAATTTCACGCAGCAAGGCATTCAGCAGCGTTGTCTTCCCGCTCGAAGTCCCGCCCGAAATCAAGATGTTCTTGCGTTGCTGGACCGCGGTTCTCAGCAGCGCACCAACATCACCCACATGCGCATCAAGAGCGGCATTGCGCCTGCCGGAAAGCGGCTCATCCGAGCGCCCGAACGAGGTCGCACTGAAGGCTCCTGCCTGCGCAAATTCGGCCAGGCTCATGCCTACCGCGACATGTTTTCGGATCGCAAAGGCAATGTGGCCCCGGGTCGCTGGCGGCAGGACAATCTGAACGCGCGATCCATCCGGCAGGTTTGCTGCCAAGAGCGGATGCTCCCGGCTTATCCCTTGCGCGCTGTTTGCGGCGATCTGGCGGGCAAGGCGATCAAGCACGATGCTGGTCAGTGCCGGCACCTCGCGACGTTCGATTTCGCCCCCGGTCGTTTCAAACCATAGCTCACCGGGCTGGTTGACGAAGATATCCGTGATATCGGCGCGGTCCAGATATGGGATCAAGGGCGCAAGATAGCTCCCGAGATAGATGTTCTGAGAATGCGCGTTCATGGCAGGACATTCGTGAAATCGAGATCGCGTGCGACGAGCACGGCAACGCTGCTGCCCTGCCTGATCGTGAGGGTCGGTTTGACGTCTGTCTGCGGCGCGATTTTTTCCTGGTTGCTGATCGGCAGGCCCACAATGAACGTGTCTCCGGCGGCCTTGCGGGTCGCAACCTGCACGCCGACGTCGAGCACCGACTGAAGGATCGCCCCACCGAAGCGCGAGAAGAAATGCGAATTGACCTTGCCCTTGACCCCGGCCCGGCCAAGCGCGTCCACCGACGGAGAGTCGACATCGATCAGCACTCCGTCGGGCAGCATCAGCCTGTGCCACTGGATCAAGGCACGATCCTGACCGTGATTGAGATCCGCCTGATACTCGCCGAGCAGCTTGCTGCCCTTGGGCACCAGGATCCGGCCACCGTCAAAACTCCTGACGTCACGCGAGATAATGGCCCGGGCAAAGCCGGCGCGGGTGGAATCGAAGGCCGTTTCCAGCACCGCGTGAATTACGGTCCCCTTCGGTACGGTCGATGAGGAATTGGCAAACCGGCTCGCCACGGCGCGATCGGGATCGGGCTCGGCCTGCGGCTGATACACCGGAGGAGCTTGCGGGCGCAGCAGGACTGTCGGCGTGGCCTGGATGACCTGAGCGGGCGGCGGCGGGGGATAGGGATAGGGCGCATTGTCGCGCGCCATCCCATAGTTTCCTGACATTGGTTGCACGTCCGGGCCCGCCCTGCGCAGCAGGGCAATCTCGGAATCCGAAAGGCCGTCCGGCTGCGCTAGCGCTCTCCCATCACCGAAGCCAAGATCGGCAGCGTACCCTTGCGGAATCGCCAAGGCAGGCGGAGACGAAAGCCTGCTGCCAGCGCCGTCCGATGGCACGGCAATCGCCGGGCTGGACAGATCTGTCCGCCTCGCCTCAAGCGCGGAAAACAGGCCGGTCGCCGAAGCCGCCAGAACCATGCCAAAGATCAACGGCGCACGACTTTTCCGTGCGACGGCCACCTGGGGACGCGGGAAGGCCTCTGCACCGCTATCGGGTTCAAAGCCGGTCATCTGCCTTCTCGCTTGATCACGCGCCGCGCCTTTGCCGCATCCTCGTCGATCCGGAAGACGAGATCGTTGTAGACGCGGTCGAGGGTGTAGACGCCGCCGCGTATGTACCCATCGACCATCTCCTCCTTGCCCGACGGGCCAATGGCGAAGACGGCGGGGATCGCCTGATCCTCGCCAAAGGCGATGAAGGTCCGGACCCCATCGTCGGAGATCGAGGACGGCCGCACCGAAGTGTCGCCCGACATGCGATAAGCCCCCTGATTGCGCGCAGCCTGCCCGAGGTTCTGGTCTGCACCGGCATCGCTGGCGCTGGAGGAAACCCTCACGACAAGCGGCACCTCCTGATCCTGCGCCGGAGCGAGATCGAATTCATAGCTGTGCCGGGTGGTTCGCACGCTCAGCATGGTCGTAGCCGCCAGCACCTTCGGCTGCACGGTCAGGGCTTCGCCGGAATCGAGGATGCTGATGGCATAAGCGCCGGGATCGCTGACCTTCACAGACTCTATCCGTTCGCCGGATTCGAACAGGACCGTCTGGACGATCTGATCGGCCGTGGGCAGGCTGAAGCGTTCGCCCACCAGATAGCCGACGGCCTGAAAGCGCCTGTCCTCACGATCGATGGCTGGCAGTTCCCCGGCAAATGCCGGGGTTGCCGCTAGCAGCAGGGCCGCAAGATACCTCATGGCACGATACCGCTAGCGATGGGCGCAGGGGCGGCCGCGGCGGCAGGCGCTGCTGCAACCGGAAGGGTCTCTGCATCGCGGCGGTAGCTCATGACCTGGAAGCCCAGCGGGTTCACCATGCGGTCGGCCGCGCTCATGGCTTCGCCCGAGAAGCGGAACTTGACGAAGGAAACCCAGTTCTGGGCCTCCTGTCGCTGCGCGCCGGGATCGGTCCGCACGACGGCGAAGCGGATCATCGCGGTCCCATTGTTGATCAGGGAAATGCTGCGGATTTCGGCTTCGAGCAAGGCCCGGCGCGGCAATGTGGCGAGCGGGCTGAGCGGATTGGACGCCTGGATGCCGGAAATGTAATGCCGACGCGCATCGCCGCCGGACCACAGCGCGACCTTGCGATAGTTTTCCTGAAGGGAATCGATATCGAAGCCTTCGCGGGCCAGCACGTATTGGGCCAGGAACGACTTGATCAAGGCCTGATCGGGCGTCACGACCTGACCATCGAGCGGCTTGAGTTCCTGGACAAAGCCCGTCTGCTTGTCGACCAGCAGCGTATAGGGAACGACCGTCTTGAGCGGCAGCAGCACGATCAGCGCAATCGCTTCGAACAGCGCGACACACGCAGCAACACCGGCGACCAGCCACGCGACCCTGCGGGCAGACGCGCTGGCGCGTTCGCGGTCAACCGACCAGCTTTCGGCATCACGATAATAATCGGCTCGAGGACTCTCACTCATCTCGTTCATCCCGCTATATCCCTGCGCGCGCCCGCAGAGGAAACTCGTAGACTGGTGCGGCGAAAGCTGCTGCCCAGCGCGTCCGATGCGAGCGCGAGTTCGGCTCGTCCGGAAGATGCGCCGACTCCGGCCTCGGCAGGGGAGACGATCCGGGGCGCATGGCCCGCGCGCTGTGAAATCCGTTCCTGCCGCCGGATCGAGTTGCCAACCGATGCCGCGAGATCCCGCGTACGATCGGGTTGCTGAACCGGGGGCGCAGAAGCCGCTGGCTGGCCCTGCCCTGCCGGCACGGCGGCACGGTCGTCGCCAGCCCGAACTGCAAGCGCAGGGATCCAGGTCGGAGCATGAAATCCGATCCGCGCGGCCAGCACGATCATGCCGAACGCGATCAGCGCGAAAGCAAGGGTCATGATCAGAACTTCGATCGGCGCATTCAGTGTCTGCTCGTTTGCGATCCGCAGCCTGATCACCTCGCGCAGCCACGGTTCGAGCATCGCCAGTTCGGCAGACAGGACCAGCGACAGCGCCACCGCCGCAAGAAAAGTGGATGCCAGTCCCTTCGCCCAGCCGGCAAAGACGGAGCGCGTCACCCCGAACAGCAGCGTCCCCGCAACGAGGGGCGCGATGGCCAGCAGGAAGCCGGCCGCAAACCGCACCAGTCCGAGCGGCCCCAGAGTCCCCATGAGGAATGCCACCCGCGCAAATCCGAGCTGGAACCAGTCGCCATTGGCAACACCGGGTCTGCCAGCGCCTTTTTCATTGAGCGCCGCCATCGCATCATCGACTCGCTGCAGGCGGCTCGACAAGTCCCCGCTCGATCCCGGAAGCCTGGCCGCGTGGCTGATGACATCGGTGATTTCCTGGGGGCCGTGAATGACCACATCGTAGCCGATCACACGCCAGGCAGGCCAACTTGTGGCCAGTGTCAGAACAATCGCAACGCGGACGATATCTCCGATCAGATCACGCCCGGCAGACGCATGGCCATAGGTCAGGCGCAGACCGTAGATGGCCACGAACACAGTCAGCAGCCCGGTCAGGGCCAGCGAAACCATCGACGCCGGGTCTGCCAGTGCACCATAGCCATACTGGCCGATCGCCTGTGCCTGGCAATCGATGTGCTGCAAGGCACCCGCGAGGAAGCCTTTGCCTGTCGAGACCGATGGGCAGGCCATGCTCATACCTTCGCCAGCAGCGGCGCCATCCACGCCTCCGGTGCGGTCCCCAGCTCCTCGGCCAGCTCGTCGAAGATGCGGACACTGGCCTCGCGGCCGGAGAGGATGGTGAGAATGTCCTTCTCACCCGAGAGGTTCAGCCTCGCGACGACGCTGTCGTTGCCATGCTTGATCAGGAAGCAGTGCGAACTGTCGGGCAGGCTGCGAATAAGTTCGTATTCATGCTGTGTAAGCCCGAAGCCACCGACATAGTCTTCCTCGCGCGCCTTCGGGTTGATCATGAATATCTGTGTGGCAGCCTGCTCGACGATGGCACTGGCGATGCGGCTCTCGAGGGCATCCTGCGCGCTTTGCGTGGCAAAGCCGACGATGCCGTTGCGTTTGCGGATCGTCTTTTCCCAATCCTTGATGCGGCGAACGAAGACATCATCATCGAGGGCTTTCCAGCCTTCATCGACCACGATGATCGCCGGGGTGCCGTCAAGGCGCTCTTCCACGCGGTGGAAGAAGTACAGCAGCGCCGGGGTCCGCGCGGCAGGATCGTCGAGGATCGCGGTCATATCAAAGCCAACGGTTTCGGCGGACAGGTCGGTGAGATCGACGGCGTTGTCGAAGAGCCAGGCCCGTTCGCCTTCCCCCCACCACGGTCGCATGCGCGCATAGAGATCCCCGACCTGGGGCCTGGCATGTCCGCGAAACAATTCGACCAGAAAGCACAGCCTGCGGTGCTCGCGCACCTGCGCGAAATTGGCGCTTACCGCATCCCTGATCAATTCGGCTTCGTTTGCATCCACGCCTCCCGCGAGCAGCGTGAGCCATTCGATGAGGAAGAGGCGATTACCCGGCGTATCGTCCAGCTGCAGCGGGTTGAGCCCCGATGACGCATCGGGACGAAGCCGGTCGTACTGGCCGCCAACGGCGCGGATAAACAGCTCGGCACCGCGATCCTTGTCGAAGAAGATGATCCGCGGCGAAAATTTGCGCGCCTGCGCGAGCAGGAAATTGAGGACGACCGTCTTGCCCGAGCCAGAAGGCCCGATCACCGTGAAATTGCCGAGGTCGTTGTTGTGGAAATTGAAGAAGTACGGCCCTGCCGCTGTCGTTTCCAACAGGGTCACCGCGGGTCCCCAATGATTGCCCTGCGGCAAGCCCACCGGAAAATTGTGGAGGCTGGCAAAGCCGGAAAAATTGCGCGTGGAGATCAACGCACGCCGCGCGATGTATTTGAAGTTTCCGGGAAACTGCGCCCAAAAGGCGGGTTCCAGGCCAATATCCTCCCGGACCGCCACAATACCCAGGTCCGCCAGCACTGCCGTCACTTCGGCGACCTGCGCATCGAGCGCGTCGAGGCTCTCCGCCTTGATCGTGATCGTGGTATGGTGCTCGCCGTAGCCCGCTCGCGCCGCAGCGACGTCGTCCTTGGCCCGCGACAATTCATCGCGCAGCGACAAGGCCTCGTCCTCGGTCGATTTCATGCGGCGCAGGGCCAAGTTCATCCGGCCCAGCGCTTCGCCGCGTTCGACAAAGGCGAACGACTGGCTGACAACCATCTCGAAGGGCATGCGATAGAGTTCGTCGAACATGCCCGGCAAGGTCTGGCCCGGATAGTCCTTGATCGAAATTACGGCACCAAACTTGCGCTGCAGGCCGCCCGAAGGAGCCAGTTCGAACGCTTCATGGCCAAAGCTGACGCGGCGGAAAGGGAGGTGATGGCCAAGGTCACCATGCGGGAGGGCGACCGGGCGCATGTCGGCGTTGTAAAGACATGAAAGGAACTCGAGCGGTTCCGAGCGGGTGCCATGCGGCGTATCGTAGACCGTCAGGACGCGTGGCGAATAATTGCCGAGAGAGGCGACCAACGCTTCGGTCGCCGCATCGAGCGAGCGCTTTTCCGATGCGAAAGCAGCTTTCCTGTCGTTGGCGGTGCGTGACACCAGTCCGAGCGCGCGGTCGATCAAGCCGCCCCGGCCCTGCATCGGTCGGCGAACAATCGTCAGAAACAGCTCGTTGACGTACATTTGCCGGCCGGCCAGCCGCTCGCGCCAGCGCTTGTCGATCGCGCCCGAGAATGTGTCCGGAAATTCTGCATCAAGCATTGCGTCGGCCTTGCGGCGGACAATGTGATGATAGATCGCGAAGCGCGAGGTACCGATTGCGCGAAGCATCGCATCGCGCAATTCCGCGCGGTAGTTCAATTCCTCGGTGTCCGCCGTCTCGAACATGAGACCGCCCAGGCGAATGGTCTGCATGAGCATGCCATCACGCGTTTCGATGGTCACATCATCGACATGGCGTGCATAGGGCAGGTGCGCACCGGCGGGTGTCTCACGGGCAACGACCCGCGCGTCTCGGCTCAGGGCCTGTATGAATTGCATCCCCACAGCCCATAGTTCTTCACCCGCGGACAGCGACTGACCCGAGCGATCCAGAGATCAAAGAAACGCGGTTCGCGCAAACACAGCGCGGCCCCGACGAGATGCGCGATCAACGCCCCGCCGATCGCCCAGAAACTCTTGAAGACGAGGAACAACTCGGCTGCAAGAATGCCGTTCACGATGAAGAAGTTGTACGTGACGCCGGCAAACATCTGCGGACGCGTGAGCGCCACGAAGACAGTGGATCGATCAAGGGGAAGTGCCACAGCAGGTGCGCCCTAGCCGCCAGAAGCGCTGCGGATACCCGCGACGATGCTGGCCGCACCGAACAGGATGAAGCAGCCCAGCACGACCACGGCCCCGTGACGCCAGTTGATGCGGCCGGTCAGCATCATGAAGCCGACTGCCGCCACCGCGATGACCGCGGACACCGTTGCCACTGTGCCCATCAGCGTGCCTTGCAGCCAGTTGACTGCACCGATGATGACCCCGGAGCCTTCCGGATCGATGGCGGCCTGGGCTTTCGCCGGCAGGGCAGCCAACGCCGCGACCACGGCCGGGAAGATGCAATAAAGATTCCGACGAAGCACGATAATATCCCTATTTCTTAAAGACATGAGCCATTGACTTGGCCCAGGCTGACCTGTGGGGACGCCGAACAAGCCACATACTGAAACGTCCGCGCGAAACCGGTTTGCCGCCAAGCGCGAGTTCGGACTTACGCGATCGTGGTTTAACTGATCCGCTACCCGGTACTTAAGTGGGCGAGGCGCGAGGGCAGTTGCCGATCACCGGCATCCGGGTTCTCCCAGCCGGACAGACAATGGCCGCTGGCCTGGGCGGTCAGAGATCCGTTCACGCTTGCAATCCAGTGGGGGGTGAGGGCGGCTCCTATGCCGAGGGGGAACTGGAGCCGCCCATGCCTGACACCTCGCGGGAGAACTGAACACGAGGTCGGCAGATTCGTTCATGGTCATTCGCTGGATCGAGGCAGCCGGTCCCGGTTTGCCCGGGAAAGCCGCCCAGCGCGTGTTCGGGGATAGCGGCGCACGGTTTAACTGACTTGCTACAAGACACTTAAGCCGCCCGCATGAAGCAGCAGCGGCTCCGGTGCCGCCGAGGCACCGGAGCCGCCATTGCCTTAGTGCGTTAAGGGAATCAGAGCACGAGGTCAGCCAGCTCGATCGGGGTGGTCCCGTCGATCCGGATCGCAAAATCGGCCGCGCCGTCGCCATTGGTGTCGCCAGAGAGCAGCATGGCCGTGGTGCCGACCGAGAGACGCAGTTCCCCCGCCGTGTTGCTGAAGGCATCGGTCCCGATGAAGGAGAAGCCCTGATCACCGCCAGCGCCGGTGTTCGCGTCGATCCCCGAGAGGTCGATCACGTCCGCCTGATCATGGTGAAAATCACGAATGCGGTCGACGCCGCCGGGCGCACTTGCAAGATCGCCATCCACGAACACGAAATGATCGCTGCCAAGGCCGCCGATCAACTGGTCCCTGCCCGCGCCACCGGAAATGGTATCATCACCCGCGCCGCCGGACACCGTGTCATTGCCATCATCACCCTTGACGCTGTCATCGCCAGTGCCGCCGCTCACGGTGTCATCGCCAGTGCCGCCCGAAACATCGTCGATGCCGTCGCCGCCCGAGACCTTGTCCTTGCCGTCGTCGCCGTTGACGCTGTCATCACCGAGACCGCCGCTCACGCTGTCATCGCCAGCGCCGCCCGAAACGATATCCATGCCGTCGTCGCCCGAAACCGTGTCCGAGCCGTCGTCGCCCGAAACCGTGTCCGAGCCGTCGTCGCCCCTGACGCTATCGTCGCCGATACCGCCGCTGACACTGTCATCGCCGACGCCGCCCGATGCATCATCGTTGCCAGTGCCGCCCCGCACGCTGTCATCGCCATCGTCGCCCGAGAGCCTGTCGTCGTTGTCATCGCCGCTGATATCATCGTGGCCGCTGCCACCATGAATGTTATCGAAGCCCGATCCGCCCGACAGCGTGTCGTCGCCAAGATCGCCGGACAACGCATCGTCGCCGTTGTCGCCCGACAGGTCGTCGTTGCCGCCGCCGCCGCGGATCGCGTCGTCGCCGAAACCGCCGCTCACGGCATCATCGCCACCGCTGCCATCAACGCTGTCGTCATCGCTGCCGTCATCATCCAGATCATCTGCGCCGCCGTGCTGGTGTAGTTCCGGGATGTCGAGGCTGCCATCATCGCCGCCGTGACCGCCGCCGCTTCCGCCGCCCGAACCGCCAGTGATCGGCGTGCCGTCGAGCGTGGTGAAGCTGGTTTCCGGCTTGTTGTAGAGCGACGCATCGTCGATGGCGCTGGCCGTCTGGTGGAAGACCTGAACGCGGATATAATTCGCATACGTGGACGTCAGCGTGACATCGCCCGTTGCCTGATCAAACGATAGTGCCTGGTTGAGCTTGAGGTCTTCTGGCACAAACGTGCCATTGTCATCCTGCTCGAACCAGTTGATCGTATCGCCATCGATGATGAATTTGTGAATATCAGACATTCGGACACTCCATTAAAAGCGAAATCCGGACCCGAACACATTCGCTCTTTTATGTTGGTTAATAAAAACTAAATATTTCAAGCCACTTAAACGACCATCGGATAGTGCTGCGTTTGGCCAGACACACCCTTCACATGGGGGGTAAGATCCCGAAAATTGCCGAACAATCGCGAGGACAAGTCTCTTTTTGGCACGCGAGAGCACTTTCCGACCAATCTGGTTCACCGCGATTGCCGCAGGAAGCCTCTCGGCAAGGAACCTTGCGCCGGGCGGGCTGGTAGCCCGTCCAAGCAAGGTGACGCTGTCCGAGGGGCTTCCTGCGGCAACCCCTCCGGGGCGGGCCCCTTTTGGCCGATTGCCGCGTCGATCGTCGGTCACAATGCTTCAGCATTGCTCCCTCCTCTCTCCTTGCACTCGGCCAAAATCGGCTCCGTCGCAGTGAGCCAGATTGGTCGGAAAGTGCTCTAGTCACGGGGCCAAGCTTCCTCGATCAAGCGGATGGTCGGGATGAACGGCGCCGAAAACACAACAAGGCCCAAGGTTGCGCCTTGTCGGGCAACCTTGGGCCTGAATGTGATGGACCGGTCATCACCGGTCCGGATTGTACATCGTTGCCGCAGCAAATCCTCAGCGGATCACTCGCCGCAGATGCCTGTGATATACCGACGCTTGATCGCCGTCAGATCGATCGGATTGCGCTCAGCCTTGCTCAGCGTCTCGACCATCTCGACCATCGCGTCGGCACCCATGTCGTGATAGCCATACCCGGCCACCAGCGTATCCGGACCGATCAGATAGATCGACGAGCTGTGGTTGATGCTCATCCCATCTTCAGACTTACGCGGCGGCACATGTTCACGCATGACATGATAAGCGGCCGTCGCCTGCGAGAGTTGCAGGCGGCTTCCCGACAGCACTTCGATGTCGATGCCATGCCGCAGCGCCATCCAGCCCATGGCATAACGCTTGGACCAGTTGCTACCGTGGTTCATCTCGTAATCGTCGAGATCGATCCGCTGGATCCCGCCAAGCATCGGGGCCTCGATATCGACAAACGCGGCCTTTGCAGCGAAGCCGCGATCACGCAAGGTGCGTGCCGCTTCGGCAAGCTCGGGCGCTGCCGCCTGGCAGGACCCGTGGCAGCGGGCGTATCCGAAATAGAGGAACGTCCAGCGACCCAGGAAATTCGCCTTGCTGATCTTGTTTCCGCGCCAGTCGGCAAAATCAAAGTGGCCGCCCAGCTCGTCCGGATGGACCGCAGTATGGCCATAGACCGTGTCTGCCTTGGCCAGTTTCGCGCGGTAATCCGCCGAAACAGCATAAGAGTCAGACACAAAGATAGCTGAATGTCTCATGTCACGGTGATCCTTGTCTGGATGACGCCTGCGCCGTTGTTCTGAACCTGACCGGTGATCCAGTGCAGGAACTCCACCTTGGCCGTGAAGACACCCTTCTTTGTCGGCGCAAGGATCAGGTCAAAACGCTGGGCAGTGCAGACTTCGAAGGGCGTGTTGGCCGGAATCACATAAGGCTGACACCAAGGCTCCTTGCCAAGGCCGTGCCCGTCCATACCCGAACACGTCGCATCGACCGGAAGCGTGACCCGCAGTACCGAATAGCTGCCGTTCAGCATGCGGATGAGGATCTTCTTGCCGAGCGGGGCCGTGATCGAGGTGGTCGGATCGGTCAGCGTCTTGTTGCTGAACACGCCTGTCATCAGGAAGTACTTGGGCTCGAAGCGGTTGAACCCGACATCCTGACCGCACAGGCCCGCGTCGTGCGAACCGATCGCGTGCCAGCGCGGATCCATGTCGTCGAGCACCCAGAGCTTCTCGACGTCGTAGGCCGGGCCGTTCTGATAAAGCTTGCCCGGCCCTTCGGGCGGATCGACGATCAGCAGACCCATCAGCCCCATTTCGAAATGGAACACGGTGTTGCGGTGGCAGTGGTAGAAGAACGTGCCCGCGTGCTGCGGCTGCCACTGATAGGTGTACTGACCATTCACCTCGAATGAGACGTGGCCGACGCCGTCGTTGGCGGTGGTCGGCTCGATCCCGTGGTGATGGATCGTATGCGGCCCCTTGGCGGTCTTTAGGATCGTGTGGACAAGCTGCCCCTGCTTCACCCGGATCGTGGGGCCAAGGTACGTCGGCGTTGCGACTTTCCCGGTCGGATCAGTGAAACCCCAGGTATCAATCTTCTTACCATCAGGGGTCGTCAGCGTCTTGCCGACAACGCCTTGGATATTGATCACCACGTCCGGCGTCAGCTTGTCCGGCGTGGCCGGACCAGCTGAATACACTTTGCAGCCGAATGTGTCATAGGTCAGCGGCACGGTAAACGCGGTTCCGCTCAGATCTACAGCCATGTTGAATTCCTATTGAACGAAGCCTCAGAGCGGGCCGGTCATTTCCCAGTGGGTGACAGCGCCCATCGGGTAGTTGCCCCCGCCTGCCGTCTGCGACATTTCGCAGTGGCAATGCATGACGTAGCGCAGCGGCCACGGCTCTTCCTTCATCGGCCAAGCCGCCTTCGGAATGTCTGGCGGACGCTCGAACGGCAGCAGGACGTCGATGCGGTGCATCGGCTTGAGCATCCAGACGTCACGCTCGTAGACGTTGCTCTCAAGGTGGTGGACCCCGGTAGCGTCGCTGTCCGTGAGGATCATGCAGTGATTGCCGTGGATGTGGACCGAATGGGTCGCCAGCCCGGCGTTCATCGTCCGCACCAGCGTGGGCTGGCCCTGCCGGCCTGATGCCATGATGCGCTCGGCCTGCGGGCTCGCATGCGTGCCATGGACCGCCGTATCAAAGCCCGACAGGCCGTTGATCGTGAAGTAGCGCGGCAGGAACGTTGAAACGACTTTGGCCGGATCGACCGTCTGCTTCGCGGCAACGGCAGCATTGACCAGCGGATCGGTCTGCGAAAACAGCCAGAGCTTCTCACGCGTCGGATCGACGGGATCCCACTTGTTGCCCGGGAAGCGCGGGCTGCCACCGCCCAGCGCGTTGAACACGGCCGCAACCTGCGGCGTCAGCTTCGCCTGCGAAAAGGGGGTCGGCGAACCGGTAGTGGTGAGCCCGTTGGCCGGCTCGACAATGAACGGACCGTGGAGGCCAAGGATCCGGTTGAGCGGCGCCTTGTAGGGATCGACATAAAGGAAGCTGCCCGCCGGAGGAGCCACGAACGAAACCCTGGCGGTGGCGCCGGCCGCAATCTGCGGGATCGTCGCGCCGGGGATCCCGGGGATGTCGAAGCCATGCGGCGCCACGTCATTGTTGATGACGTCGATCGTGATGACCTGCCCTTCACGCACCCGCAGCTCGGCGCTGGCGAGCGTTGAATCGCGGAAATACGCGAGAACGTAAACCATGACGCCATCGATCATCTGGGCATTCGCCGGTGCGATCGTCAGCGCAAAATAGTTCGACGTTGTTGCCGCCGAGAGCTGGCTGACAGGCAAGGCCGCGGCCGTGGCTGTGGCCGCACCCAGTGCACCAGCTTTTAGAAAACTACGCCTTTTCACAATCTCAATCCCCGCATTAAAGGATGAAAGCATTTCAAATTCACATAATTTAGAAATGCTAATTTTTCAGATGATCGAACAAAACTACAAAATTTACGATACTCCAAGAAAATTCCTGGACATATCCCCTTCAGAAATTGCTCATTACCACCCAATTAACTGCATAAATCTTGATTTTTAGATTCGCATATTTACCCATTTGGGAAATTTTTTATCTCTTTATTCGCGACAAACACGACTTAACCGCCCCACCCTGCCGATGACTACCCCACCTTGCAGCAACAGCTTGCGGCAAGGGCAGAGCAGGCAGACTCGGCCGGTTTGTTTCGTATTGTTGCTGCCTTGCCATCTTGATCTGCGGCACACGGCCTCACCGAACACCCCCCAAATGAAGGGCGCCCTCACAGCGGCAGCCGATCCGATGTCCCATTCCGAAACTACCGGCACCGACGCGCTGACCCAGCCAAATGCATTGACTTGCGAAACTGACTGAAATAATATCTAATTTTCAATTATATTCGTGCAAAAATTCCGAATTAACCCACTCCATTGATCGACATTGTCGATAAATTTTCAGAATTGATTCATACATGTCGTGGATTTTACATGTATATTATTAAATATAATTTATATTTTTTTGCAATTTTGATTCATTTTCTGCCGAAAAATTTTTCACTTAATTTCAGTTAACCGCAGTTATTTGCCACCATCCATTAAAATCCGTGTCAACGCTAGCCACCGCCCAGCCCGCCCCCCCCTCACCAAAGGGAAGCAGCCACCGATAAATCCAAGCCAAAATGGCAACGAATGAGGGGCTTTCCGCGCAAAACTGCGCCGATTGCTTTTTGCGATCGCGGCCCGCGCAGCCAAACGTGACCAAATGTTCATGTTGGACGGCACCAAGGTTACCAAACGGAAAGGTGATTGAGGTGCTCCGTCGGGGCGATGTCGGATTATCATAAGAATGGCGCAGGTCGGGATGGAAATCTGGGTCATTGATTCCCTCGCGGGACGCCGCAGCCTGGTGACCAGCCAGCTCAGCGCAATGGGATATCCGGCCCTGCCGCTGGATCCGACTGATCGGTTTCCGGAGGCGTATGGGCGCGCAGTGATCGCGATGATAAACGACGATGGAGACGTGGTGGACCGCGTGCTCGATTGGCGTAACCAGCGCCCCATCTCCTGCGTGGTCTATTCCGATAGCCTGAAAGCAAAACGGGCGGCCGAACTGGTCAGGCGGGGCGTGAATGAATTGATGGACTGGCCCTGGCAGCAGCACGATCTTTCAGATGCCTTGCTGACGGCCAGAACAGGCCTGTCGAGTTTCGGCTCGGCTGAAAAAGAAGGCACATCCGCACGCGAGCGCGTTGAGGCTCTCTCACCCCGCGAGAGGGAAGTGCTTGGCGGGGTGATGATCGGAAAGACCAGCCGCCAGATTGCCGAAGCGCTAAACCTCAGCCACCGCACTGTCGAAGTGCACCGGATAAACTGCTTCCGCCGGCTTGGCGTCAATACGACAGCCGACGCCGTGCGGCTTGGCAAAGTTTCAGGCTGCTTCAAGTTTTCGATCGAAATCTGATCGCGCCGACGAACTGAGCCCTGCGCGGCGCGCACTTGCCCCCTGCCAAGACAGAAGGCAGGGTTCAGTCAGCACAAACGACATGCGCGCCAAGGAAGCCAGCAACCGGATGCATTCCCGCACCACGTGCTTTCTTCAACTCAGCGCGCACCCCATACCCCGCCTGCGAACCAGGCAGTAAGCACTCCGCCTTCAAACGAGCAGATCAAGCTTACTTAGCATTGAAACCAGTTCTGGCTGCCGCGATGTTCTGGTCTTGGCAAAGATGTTGCTTAGCTGCTCGCGGACCGTGGATATTCTGACGCCCAGTTCTTCGGCGCATTCTATGACCGACTTGCCATTTACCAACATCGCCGCAAGCCGATTTTCGGCGGGAGTCAACCCAAACAGCTCTCCAAAAATGGCATGATCAATGACACGATCACTGTCAAAATTAAGTATTGAAATGATGATCTTGCTACGATCATACATATCATTGACCGACTTTAAACTTACAGCGAACTTGAACAGCCCATAGTCAAAAATCGAAAATGTCTCTCGGAGATTAAATATTTTAGGATTTATTTCAAAAACCCTTTTTGAGAAATCAAAAAATCTCTCTCTTAATTTTCGGTTCTTAAAAACAACCTTATTTTCAACAACATTAAAAATATCATTAAAATCTTTTACGACCTGATTTGCACCATAATAAATTCTGTTGCAATCAGTTACAATAGATGGCAATGAAATATTCGACAAAAGACTCTCGTGGGAGAAAAAAGGTCCAATATTGTTTACGTCTCTATATTTAGATAACGCAGATACACCCTCTGCTTCATAAATTTCTTCAGAAGCGAATTCCCCATTCAAAAAGTGATTCGACTTTATATTTTTCATAGCCCGATGCACCCTTGACGCAGGCCCTGCCTTGCTTTGACAAGAAAGGCTGCGATAATGATGCTGAAGAGATTTAAGGGCGGGATCCAAAACGCCCGTTAGCACCTTACTTAAGTGCCAAAGTCAAATTTAAGCCATTGGATATATTTGACAATTAATCAGAATCCGGCCAGCTGGAGAGCACCAGTCGCAGGACCTCCGGCATTTCGCATCGAATTGGCTGAAATACAGCGTGAGGATCCCCTCGCAGCAACGCTGCTCTGGAGCTTGATCCGACCAATCTGGCCCACGTTGATTGGCCGGAAAAAGCTCTAGATGACGACGAAATCTGCTGCACTCAGCGTACCGGTCAGGCCCGTGATCGTGGCGATCTGGATCGCGGCTGCGCCGCCCACACCGTCGGCATCATACGACAGGGCCCCGTTGGCCGCATTGTAGATAATCCGATCGTCGGCTTCCGTAGCAGCGCTCCCGAAATTGAACGCGCCTACGCTCAGATTGCCGACACTGCCCACCGCGTTGAATACCGCATCATCGAGCTGGATCGTGTCGTCGATCGTCACAAACCCCGAGATCGTATCGCGGTTGGTCGTGCCGAGCGCCGTATCAAACACGATGGTATCCTTACCGACACCGCCAGTCAGCGTGTCGTTGCCCAGACCGCCCGCAAGCGTATCATTTCCAGCCGCGCCATTCAGGGTGTCGGAACCAGCCGCCCCGGAAAGCGTGTTGTTTGCAGCAGTCCCCGTCAGCGAATCGTTAAACGCCGAACCGATGACATTCTCGGCACCGGTAATCGTGTCACGGCCACCTCCGCCGGTGTTCTGCTGCGTGGTCGTCGCCAGGTTCACCGTTACCGCAACGGTTGCCGAAGCGTAGGAAACGGTATCCACCCCGATGCCGCCAGTTAGCACATCGTTGCCGCTGCCCGCGATCAAGGTGTCATCACCGTCGCCACCGTTCAACAAGTTGGCACCGTCGCCGCCATCGAGGATATCATTTCCGGCGAGGCCATTGATGGTGTCGTTGCCCGCCAGACCAAAGATGATGTCACCATTGAGCGTGCCGGAATAGGTATCGTTGCCCGTGGTCAGGATCACCGGCGCAGCCATGAGCTGATCGGCGAACTGAAGCTGCTCGACCCCGACGAGGGCATCGGTCCCGTCACTGCCCGTGACGACGACCGCGTTGTTGACCAGATCGACACTCACCGCATAGCTGGCAGCGTTGCCGCTGAACACTGCGGTATCGATACCCAGGCCGCCGACAATCCGATCGTTGCCCGCGCCGCCATTCAGAACGTTGTTGGCGCTGTTACCGGTCAGCGTGTTAGCCAGCGCATTGCCGGTTCCATCCGCCGCTGCCGCACCGGTCAGTGTCAGGTTCTCGACGTTGGACAAGAGCGTATAGCTGACCGACGCCTGCACCAGATCGGTACCTTCGCCTGCAAGTTCGGTGACGACGTCTCCCGCAGCGTCGACGGTGTAGATATCATTGCCCTGCCCGCCCACGAGCAAGTCAATTCCGGCACCGCCATCGAGCGTATCGTTGCCAAGGCCGCCATAAAGGGTATCGACCCCGGCCGCGCCGTTGATCGTGTCGCTGCCGTCGAGCCCGAAGATGGTCTCGTCGGCGGCGGTCCCGGTGTAGATGTCATTCCCGGCCGTCAGGTAGGTTGGCAGAACCACGTTCTGATCGGAAAAGCGCAGCGTTTCGACGCTGTTGAGGACATCCACCCCATCGCCGCCGCTGCGCAGGTCCGTCACGGTGGTGACACCGGTGGTCTGGTTGGTGAAGATCACGTAGTTGGCGCGAGAAGCACCGAACTCGGCTGTATCCAGGCCGACACCGCCGTTCAGCAGATCGTTGCCACCTCCCCCGATCAGGGTATCGTCCCCGGCATCACCGTTAAGCGTATCGATACCCAAGCCGCCATCGAGCAGATCATTGCCCGCCGCACCATTGAGGATATCATCGCCGGCAAGGCCCTGAACCAGATCATTGCTGGCCGTTCCGGTATAAGTGTCATTGCCCGTGGTGAGGACCGTGGGCACGGCCAACAGGCCATCGGCGAACTGCAACTGCTCCACGCCGGTCAGGGTATCGACACCATCCTTGCCGGTGATGATGATACTGGTCCGCGTGCCAGTGCGCGCCGTGACGATGCTGTAGTCCGCGCGGTTGCCGGTAAAGGCCGCGATGTCAGTGCCCGCTCCGCCGTCGATCGTGTCATTTCCGGCACCGCCGATCACCGTATCATTGCCCGAACCCGCCAGGATCACGTCATTGCCGAAACCGCCGTCGATCACATTGTTGGCGGCGCTCCCGGTCAGCGTGTCAGCAAAGCCCGAACCTGTGAGGTTTTCGATCGCAGCAAGGGTATCGGACCCGGCACTGATCGTGTTTTGCGCGGTTGTCAGGCCGAGATTGACAGTAACGGCGGCACTGGCGCCTTCATAGCTGGCCGTATCGGTCCCCGCGCCGCCGTTGATGGCATCATTGCCGAGGCCGCCTTCGATGACGTTGGCATTGGCATCACCGGTCAAGGTATCGTTGAAAGCCGAACCGACGATGTTCTCAAACTGCGTGATGGTATCCGTGCCCGCGCCTGCGGTGTTCTGGGCACCAGTAGTGCCGAGATTGACCGTAACGCCCGCGCCGGCGCTGCCAAAAGAGACGGTATCGATGCCCGCGCCGCCGGTCAGCGTGTCGTTGGCAAGACTGGCGCCGCCATCGATGATGTCGTTCGCCGCGCTGCCGGTCAGGGTGTCGGCGAATGCGGACCCGATGATGCCCTCGAAACCGCTCAGCGTATCGCTACCCGCGCCCGTGGCCTGTGCGGCCGCGACGGACAGATTGATCGCAACCGGGCCGGTTGCGGCGGCATAGGATACGATATCGCTGTCTGCGCCGCCGATCAGGGTGTCATTGCCCTGACCGCCAGCGATGACATCATTGCCCGCCCCGCCATCGATGGTGAAATCGATCGGAATGGTCTGGAAAACCAGCTGTCCGGTGACCGGGTCGGTGACCGGAGCGCCAAGCGCATCAAGCTGCGGCAAGGGCAAGCCGGTAACCGGATCGGTGCGAAAAACAAGCGCGCCAGCCTGATCGGTAACCTGTGCGGTACCTCCGACCATGAGATCATCGAACGCGGAGCCGATGGCCTTCTCGACCGCAAGAAAACTGTCCGGCGCAGCAACACCTGCCGGGAGCACCGCCGCGCCGGCGTTGCTGAGGTTGATATTGATGCCGCGCACGCGCCCGTTGGGGGCAGTCCCCCCGCCCTTGCTCGCGGAATAGTCCACCGTGTCGATGCCGAGCCCGCCATCGATGGTATTGTTGAAGCCCGTATCGCCTTCATCCATGATGAAAGTGTCGTTGCCGTCCCAGCCGATCAGGCTGTCGTTGCCGCTGCCGCCCTCGACAATGTCGTCGCCATCGCCCCCGTCGATGACATCAGCGCCGCCGCCACCAAAGATCTGGTCGTTGCCGCCGCCGCCCGCGATGACATCGGAGCCGCCATTCGGGTCCATCGAACCATTTGCAATGACGCCGCTGTCGCCGAAGATGGTGTCGTTGCCATCATCGCCGTCGACAATGTCCGCGCCCTGACCGCCGTAGAGGGTATCGTCCCCGCCGCCGCCGAAAACCTGGTCGACGCCCGTGCCACCATTGACGACATCGTTGCCGCCATCACCCCACATGAGGTCATCACCCTGGGTGTCGGCAAGGCTGTCCGCCCCGGCACCGCCGTGCAGAAAATCGTTTCCGTTCCCGCCCTCCAGCGTATCGTTGCCGCCATCCCCCCAGATGGTGTCGTTCCCGCCCAGACCGTTGATCTTTTCGGCGTTGTCAGTGCCGCCGATCATCTCGCTGGCATTGCCGACACCGTTCGGGTTCACAACGCCGCGGGCATCGGTGTAGTTGCCCATGTTGCCGTAGAAGGTGCCCAGGTACCAACCGGGTGCATTCGCGCTGCGCAAGGCCGAGGCGGTGGCAAAGGTCGTGCTCGTGGCGCTGATTTCCACATTCGCGTCCGGCACCGAAAAGATGTCGGAATAGAGATGCTGCACGCCCGTGTTGCGCATCACGATATCGGAAAACAGCTGCCCTTCGATCTGGCCGAGCAGGTTGGTTCCGGCAAGCCGATCGAGATAGTAGAAGCGGTCGCCTGCCTGCAGTTCGATCATCTGGTGCGCGAAGATGAAGTCGAAGGTCGAACCCAGCATGCCGCCGGCAACCTTTTCTTCGGCCAGACCGCCAAGCCACAAGTCCACCCGGTCGTAGCCGTTGTCGCCGCCGGTCATGAAGGCCGCATCGTTCATGGCCAAGTCTGCCGCAGCTCTCAAGGCGGCGGCATAGGCTGCAAGGTCAGCCGGCGCGGTCGATACCTGCAGCGCATTCCAATAGGCCAGATCATGGCCCTGGAAGCCGCTGAGCAGGGCATCGCGCGAATAGGCCATGATGAAGTTCTTGAGCGATTCCGGGTGGAGCAGGCTCATCCCGAATTCATCCCAGCTCTGGTAAGGCTTCAGCGTGGACATGCCGGTCTGCGCAAACAGCTGGGCGCGCGTCTCGTTCAACGACGGGATGCCCGTATCGCGGCCGCGCACGATGTTGATGGCGGCAAGATCCAGGGGAAGGCCTACGAGATTGTTGCGAAGCGCACCCGTAACCCACTCGTCGATCCCGTTGCTCACCTGGTTCGACATGCCGATCGCGATCTTCCCGCCGGTCGCCGTGTTGTAGGCTGTCGGATTGAGGAAGGCATCGAACAGCTGCATGTCGGCGTCTTGCCCGGTCGAGATCCCGTTTGCGCCGAATGCCGTCATGTCGACGGTTTCGGTCAGCATCGAGTGCCCGAAGCGATAAACGGCGTGCGCAAACTCGGCCGTGATGGCCGGATCTATGGTGACGTCATATCCGGCAAAGGCATTGACGTTGGGGCTGAGCTTCCGGACGAATTCGCCGAACACCAGATGCTGGTATTCCATTTCGGTGACGAGCTTGGCTGCCTGGAAGAACTGCTCGCTGGTCCACTGGGCCGCATCGGCTCGGGCGGTCCAGGTGGTGCCATGGCTATCGGTTCCGCCAAGGATCATGGCCTTGATATCGGCAAGGGTGTTGTTGTGCTCCGCATGAAACACATCATGGATGGCCGTCAGACCGATGTTCTCGTTCGCGCGCCCGTCACCGGCAACAAAGTGGTGATCGAGCAGATCGTCCTTGAAACCCTGGAACTTGATCGAACCATCCTGGTTGTAGATCGTGATGGCGGCATGCAGCAGATCACCGAACTGATCGACGTTACCCGGACCGGAAGGACCGGACAGTTTCGGCGCGATGCCGTGCGCCATATCGTCCAGAAAGGCATGCCCGATCGTGTCGAGCGTCAGACCGGACCGCACCGCAGCATAGTCTGCGGTGCCGGCCGCCGTCATCTGGATCGTGGTGCCAGTCTCCTGGTCCAGTTGCAGGATGGTCGTGTTTGAAGCGATGTGCGTATTCTGGACGAAGTAGGTCACGCCCGATGCATCATGGGCAACAAGCCACGCCTTGCCGCTGGCGTCGAAGAAGGTGCTCCCGTCTGCGTTCATCCGAACCTTGGGAATGTCGTTGACGTCAATGTCATGCAGCGTGATGCCGATACGACCAGCATTCGCCTTGACGTCAAACCATGTCGCCATGCCGTCCAAAGTACCGCTGAGCGGGCTGACGGCATCGCCGCCGCCGCTGAGCAACCGCCCGGTCACCTGCCCGCCTGCATCGTATTCGCGCAGGAAAACGGTGTGGCTGGGAGCAGAGCCGTATGATTGGCTGAGGTCGATGTACGGCGAGATGGTGTTCGTGCTCTCGCCATTTGCCGTGTTGGTGCGGGAGACGACCATGAAATTGAAGGCACCGGGCGCGGTGCTGTAGAGCGGATCATCCGGCATGAGCGGCACAAGCACCATGCCATCGGCGCCTTTGTGAACCAGATCGAGGCCGTGGTCGAAGAACTGGCCGAACAGCGTCATGAATCCGCTGGCCGGAAGCGGATTGATCGAGCCGGTGACGGGCGAAACGCGCGCGCCGTTCGGATTGAACGGATTGTCCTGGATCTGCAGCGGCGTCAGCCCGCTCTGGCTCGAAACAAGATTGCTGATGATGCGCGGAGCGGCATCGACCAGGTTGATGCCGCGCGTGGCGTAGGAAACCGGCGCGTCGATGGTGGCGGGCGTGATGATGATCGAGCCGTTCTGCGCAAAGCTGAACGTGCCCATCGCATCGACGTAACTCGCCAGGGTAAGGCGCGGAAACAGTTGGTCCGCGCTACCCCAGGTGGGATTGAAAACGTTGTTCCCAACACCCTGAACATCTCTGATGCCAGTGTTGTCTACCGGAGTCAGGGGAACATTGCCCGGCAAATTGAGCTGCAACTTTATGAAGTTGATATCGTTGATGCTCAAATTCAGAAAGTTTGCCACGGCCAACCTCGTCTAATTTTCAATCTTATTTTAACTTACGGCGACGGTATTATTGATCATTATTTTAATAATTATTGAAACAGATCAATTGTTCACGAGATTTTATTCGCATCATCGGACGAAAAATGGAATTAATTTGAATAGTTAATAATTGACTTTGGTGCCAGATTGGCAGCTAAAGTCCGGCATTCTGCATGATTAACAGGCCAGCCGCGCTGGCCCGCAGGCGATCGGCACACCCCAACCGACAAGTCAGACGCCTGCGCCAGCGGAAGCCTGCGCAGGCGTCTGTTTTCATCCTGCCGTCAGATCAGGATGAAATGATCCAAGGCCAGCGTCGGATGCTGTGTGGTGCTGTTATTGATGTCGACAATGCCGATCTGGAAGCGGGTGCCGCCGCCGGCGCTGCCGTTGCTGTCGTAATCGAGCGATCCCGTCGTCGGATTGTAGGAGATCCTCTGGTTGGCCGTGGTGAAGGTTCCGGTGAGCGAGAGCCAGGCCCCCGTGGCAACGGTCCCGGCCCCGATCAGGAAGGCAGACTGGGAGATCGCGATCTGATCGACCCTGCCGCCCACTGTCCCGACTTCGAAATCAGTGATCGTATCCACGCTGGCCGTAACAGCCGCATCGAAGACAAACCGGTCCGCGCCGGCACCGCCGGTGAGCGTGTCGGTTCCGGCATTGCCGAAGAGAGAGTCGTTGCCGAGTCCGCCCAACAGCACATCGTTGCCAGCGCCGCCTCGGATGGTGTCATTCCCGGTAAAGCCATCAAGACGGTTGGCTGCCGCATCGCCGGTGATGGCATTGTCCGCTGCCGTCGCGACAAAGTTTTCAACCGCCGTGACGGTATCGGTCCCGGTCAGGGTGCCGGTGACCTGGCCGGTGGCGAGCGCCAGATTGATGGTCAGCGTTCCCGTGCTGGCCGAGTAGTCGAGCGTATCGACACCGGCACCGCCGTTGACGGTGTCATTGCCATCGCCGTTGGCCGCAATGATCAGATCATTGCCGCCGCCACCATTGATCGCATCCACGCCGCTACCGCCCCGGATCGTATCGTTACCGGCGCCGCCGGTGATCGTCAGCGCCTCGGTCTGGCTGGACAGGTTCAGGTCAATCGCGGTGAGCAAGGCCGCGGCGCTGACCGCTTCGACACCGACCAGCGTGGGATTGCCAGCCGGGCCGAATGTGGCATTGCCTGCAGCGATGTTGACCGTGTCGGTCCCCGCCCCGCCATCGATGATCAGTCCGGCCAGCGATCCCGCAGCATAGGTGATGGTGTCATTGCCACCCAGCGCCGAGAGGAACTTCACCCCTGCCGTCGAGATGGTGTTGGCGGCCGCCGTGCCCACGACCGCCCGATCCACCGAAGTGACCGTATTGACGCCGAAGGGATCGGTGTAGGTCGCGCGGGTCTGGTAGTAGGTTATCGCAGCGGGAGTCACGGTAGCGGTCGTCGCCGTCAGGACTGCCGTCGCGCTGGCGGCCACATTGGTGTAAACCCCGGCCAAGGTGGCGCTGGATTGCCAGACATACGTCGGCACCACCGCCGGGTTGACGAGGTCGACATCCTGCAGGGTGCCAGTGGCGGTGAGGATCACGCCCGCACCTGCCGCGGCGGCGGAACCAATCGCAATGGTTCCGGTCGCCAGATCGTTGACCGACTGGACCGCAATCGTCGTTGACGCCGATGCCGTCGGATTGACCGCACCACCATCATTGACCGTGAAGGTCACCGTCCGGGGTGCGGTATCGGGCCGGTCCGAGCTGTTGCTGTAGGCAACCGAGCGCAGGATAGCCTGATAGGCAGCAAGGGTGGCCGAGCCGCTCAGCGTCAAGGTTCCGGCAGAGTAGGTCCCCGTGATGCCCGCCCGCGCGGTGAAGGTCAGCACATCTTCCGGAAGAGCTCCCGAGATCGTCACCGTCGCACCGGTCAGCCTCGTGCTGTCCACGTCCGTGATCAGCAGAGCCGGAGCGATGGCAAGTGCGGCTGCATTCTCCACATAGGTTGCCGTGGCCACTGAACCGGTCAGGACCGGGGCATCGTTGACCGCAGTCACGGCAAGGTTGACCGTAACCGGCGCAGTCACGACTTTGCCGTCCGTCACGACCAGCGAGAAGCTGGCCGCCTGAGTTTCAGACCCATCGTGCACGAACGACACGCGCCCTGCGGTCACATCGAACATGGTGAAGCTGTTGGAGTCGACGCCATTGACCTGCAGCTTGCCATTCACCGCGCCGGATGCGGTCATCACCAGAATGTCGGCTGCATCGAGGTCGGTGTAGCCGATGTCGGCAGCCGTCAGGGTGACGCGCGCTCCTTCCACGACCGTCGCGTTGAGGTCGCCTGTAAGTGTTGGGGTGTTGTTCTGGACCAGAACCCTGATCGTTACGGTGACCGGCGTGCTCTCGAGGCCATTGGTCGCTGTATAAGTCAGTGTGGTTGTTCCCAGCGCATTGCCGGTGAACGTGATCGCACTGCCGTTGCTGGTCGCCGTACCCGCGAGCCCCGTGGTGTTCAGAGCACCGATGCCGAGCGTGGTCAACGGAGCATCCGGATTGATGTCGTTTGCCAGCACGTTGAGCTGTGTGGCCTGCCCCAGGAACACGTCGTAAGTATCAGCCACGGCGGTCGGCGTATCGGCCACCGGCGTGATGTTCAGCTGCACCGTCGCCGTTGCGCTCACCCCGCCGCCATCTTGCGCCGAGTAGGTGAAGCTGGTCGTTCCGAAGTAGTTCGCCGCCGGGGTGAAGCTCAGTTGGCCATCAAGCCCCAGAGCCACGCTGCCATTGGCGACGGAAACCGCCGGGCCACCAGCCGTGACGGCCTGACCATTGATCGCCGTGACGAACACAGCCTGCGGGGCGAACTCGTTTGCCGCGTCGTTGGCGGTCACGTTGATCTTGACCGCCGTGTCTTCGGCCAGGGTCGCGGTGTCGTTGGTCAGCGTCGGCCCCGGGTTGCGGTTGGTCAGCGAGGCCGCGGAGACAGCAGCGCCCGGCTGCACATCGGCCGCTGCGATCCGGCGATCGCCGAACTGCACGAACTCGACATTGTTGAGGGCAACGGTCTCGGTCCGAGCAAGGCTGGTTGCCGTTGCCGGGATGGTGTGGGTCACCGAAATGCCCGTCGGCGAACGCGCCACGGTATAGCCCGAGGCGGCACCGGCGAACACGCCGATATCCTGCGTACCGCCCCGGCCATCGATGAAATCGTTGCCGCCGCCGCCGTAGATCACGTTGTTGCCGGCAGTGCCGAGCAGAACATCCGCCCCCTTGCCGCCTTCGACGCGCTCGATATCCGAGGTGAACTGGAAAGTCGGCACGCCGGCTGCATCCGGCACGATCTCGCCGATAGCCGCCGTCAGCGCATAGCTCGCCGTCGTGCCATTGTCGGTGAAGTTGACCGTGGCCCCGGCTGCGGTCGGCCGATAGACCAGCCCGCTGGCAAGATCCACGCGCACCGAACCTGCTTCCTGACGGAACGACAGGGTATCGACGCCAAGACCGCCCGAGACGATATCGGCCCCGGTTTCGCTGGCGATGATGCCTGCGCCCACGCCAGCGGCGGTAAGGCCCGCCAGAAGCGCCGCGTCCTTGAGCGGATCAGCCGGGCCGCTGCTTCCAACGATCAGCAGATCGTTGCCGCTGCCACCAAGAAGCTGGTCCTGACCAGGCCCGCCCAGGATGATGTCATTGCCCGCGCCGCCATCACCAAGGTCTGAACCTCCGCCCAGCGTGATGACGTCATTGCCCAGTCCGCCGAAGAGCTGGTCGTTACCATCGCGGCCATCCATCGCGTCATCGCCAACGGTGCCGACGGCGATGCTGCGCAGAGCCCCGGTACCAAGCACTGAAGCGCCCGGCTGACGCGTGTCGAGATAGCTGTAGCCGACATCGCCGTTGTTCGCGGCGAGTTCGTGGCCGATGATGATCAGGCCGTTGTCGACGCCAGCCGCCGAAAGGCCGCCGTGCGCCACACCGTTCGGGTCATCGACCTGGAAGACCTGACCAACCTTCGCGCCGGCCATGTCGAAGCGCTGACCCGAGATATGGCCACCGGTCTGCCACAGCGCGACGAAGCCGTCTTCCACGAGGTTCGGATCAAGTCCGCTCGAAACGACCGTTACGTCGACACCGGCAGGAAGGCCAGCTTGCAGAACAAGCGGACCGCTCGGATGCCAAGTCGTACCGCCAGCGCTGTAGACATCGCCCTTCAGGACCACGCCGCCCACGCCATCGGATTCCGTCCAGAAGGCACCGTAGGAACCGTTGAGCTGGTTGACCACCTGCCCCCAGAGGACGTTCGCTCCCAGCGTGTCGGTCGGCCCCGGCTCGTAGGTGATCTTGTCTGAAACAAAGGTCGTCGCATCGCGGCTTTCGGCCGTATGGACCACATCGAAACGCGTGACGGCATAGTGCCCGGTGGCGTTGATATAGCCCACCACCAGCTCGCCATTGTGCAGCGAAGTGAGTGAAGGCGTAGTGCCCTGTTCGAGCGTGATCGCACCGGCCGGATCATCGATCAAGGCGCTGGTGACCGGATCGTGATCGCGCAGACCGTCCGCGCCGATCAGGATCGGCTGCGTTTGTGCACCGATGCCGAAGTTGGCTGGCAGCGTCGGCTCACCCAAGGCTCCCGTCAGCGGATCGATATCGAACACCGGGATTTCGTAGCGGCCCAGACGGACATGGCCGGTGGCATCGACGAACGCGACATGGAAGCCGACTTCGACTGTATCATTCGCCGCGTTGACGATCTCATACCCGTGGATTGCGGGTGACTGCCCACCTGCCGAGCCGGGCACCACGAGTTCGGCGCCAACGAAGCCGTAGGCCGGGAAACCGCCGCCCGCATTGAACGGCGTGGCGCTGTTGCCAGTGCCAAGGCGCATGTGAATGCTGGACTGGCCGCCCACCGTGGTGGATTCCCATGCCGCAAGCACGCCAAGCAGGCCCGCGCTCGCCACGACCGGGTTCGTCACGGCGTTGGTCGCGAAATGTCCGTCGGTCATTTCGATCGGTCCGGCAGCGGCAGCGCCCGGTCCCTGCCAAAGCGGGTCGATCAAGCCGGTCACCAGATACCGCGCGGCCATTACCGAATGGGCAGGCGCGCCTGCCGTCCCTTCGATCCAGACCATCGCCGAATCGTCCTGCAGGTTGGTCACCGCGATCTGGCTCTGCGCAGCAACGCCGGTGGCGAGCGTCTGCAGCTTGTACTGCGTCTCGTCGGTCAGCGACCAGGCGTTGGGGGTGCCATTCCACCCGGCCTGCGGGAGCGGCAGGGGCGGGTTGTAGATGTCAGCCGCGACATCGATGACCTGATCCGCAAAGGCGAGCTTCTCGACGTTGTAGACAAGGTCCGTCCCGTCGTTCTGCAGCGGGTTGTTGTTGGCATCCTGGGTCGGGCGCAGATCGGTGATCTGGAAGCCGGCACCCCGAACGTTGTCGAAAATCGCCGTGACCTCGTAATCGGCGAAATTGCCGGTGTAGACCGAGGTATCAACGCCGAGGCCGCCGTCCAGGATCTCGCTGCGAACGGCTCCGACGATATCGCTCGGGCCGCCCTGCATCGTGTCATCGCCCATGCCGGCGAAGATCCAGTCGGGGCGACCGTCGGTGTCGCTGATATCGCCCTTGATGAAGTCGTTGCCATTCGTGCCGATCAGGATATCGGGCCGCGGCTGAACCCGGCCGTTCGGCGCCACGAAATCACCGACGATGCGCTGCCCCGGTGCGCGGGTATCATAGATCTGCGCGACGATATCGGTACCATTGCCGCCGGTTACGGCCGCGTTGCTGTCCTGCCAGACCGAGATGAAACGGTCGCCGAGCAGACCCGCCACGCCATTGTGCGATTGATCGCCCTGGCTGTTGGCATTGACCTGGATCGTGTTGCCGACCGGCCCGATGGCCAGCGCGACGCCGGTGGCCGGATCGAGAATGGTGCCGAAATGGCGGGCGTAAACATTATTGTCGCCTGCCGTGCTGCCATCCCACTGCACGACGATATCGGCACTGCCTTCACCGCTGATGCCGGAAACCTGGATCGAGGCGAGGTCCACGCCCGCAGGCAGGGTCATCAGGTTGAACGAGGCAGCCGGCTTCACCAGCGCAAAGCCCTGCCCATCGAGGCCCGCACCGGGCGAAGACAGCATGGTGGCGTGCAGTTCATAGACGTGGTTGCCATTGGTGCCGACATCGGCAACCCAGACCACCGCCGCGTTCACTGCCTGCGCCTGTGCGATCATCACCTTCGATCCTGCGGCGATCACATCGGTGCCGGAAATGTTGCTCAGGTCGATGGCGATAGGCTGGGCCAGATCGTCCAGCGCCGTGCCGACGACATGCTCGACCCCATTGGCATCCTTCTGGATCCAGACCGCAATCGTCTCGAACGTGTGCAGCCCGGTGATCGCGGGATCACGGCCGGATGCCGCCAGCGTAACAGCGGAATCGCTGCCGACACCGGCCAGACCGTCGAGCCCGGCAGCGCGCGCCGCACCGGGCTGGCCCAAGGCATCGAGGTTCACTTCGAAGCGCTGCAGGCGGATCGCACCATAAGTGTCGCCGACCTGACCGCCCTCGACATAGACCACGTTGTAGCCATCGTTCATGCCGGCCGGCAGGATGATCGCAGGGCCGTCGATCTGACCCGTCGCCGGGTTCAGGCGGTGGTCGAGATAAGACCCGAAAACCGACGCAGAATGCTGGTGCAGGCCGCTGGCATCAACCGCCTGCTCGTTGCCGGTCAGGTTCAGGCCGAAGAAGTTGGTCTTGAGCGTTTCGGTGGTCGCATTGACCTTTTCCGAATAGACCACGCCCCAGCCCGAGTTGGCTGCGCCCGACGCGACGCGGGCGTTGAATTCATAGCCAACGCCGTCACCGATAGCGAAAGTGCCGGGCAGCGGGGTGATCTTGTCGGGCGTGCCCTCAACATCATAGAAGTTGCCGCGGATGGTCGAGCCGCCACCGGAATGGTCTTCCCACAGGATCGAGACGAATTCGCCGATGCTGTCAGAGACGACCGGCGCAGTCTGCACACCGGGCCGATTGGCCCCGTCGTTGACGATGAAACCATCGACATCGGGGGTACGGGTGGTTGAAGGCAGCGCATCGATGTCGGCGTTGCTAAGACCCCAGGCCGTGGGGTTGATGTTGCTCATGAGGCCGCCAAATGACGCAGCGGCAACCGTCACCTTCGGAGCGAAAATCGTCGGCCCCGAGAACTCGAACGCCTCGACGTTGCTCACGATATCAACGCCGTCGTTGTTCGCGATCGTGCGATGATCGGTTATCTGGAACAGCGTGCCGCCAAGGTTCACGATGGTGTAGTCAGACTGCTGCCCGGACAGGACGAGCGTATCGGTCCCACCGCCGCCGTCGATCGTGTCGTTGCCGACGCCGGCAATGATCCGGTCATGGCCCAGCGCGCCGGCCATGATGTCGTTGCCCGCGCCGCCATTGATCGTGTCGTTGCCAATGGTGCCAACCAGTACGTCGGGCCGGGTGTCGAGCCCGTCGATCGTGAGACCAGGGCCGTTGAGCACGATCGCCGTGCCGATCGGCTGGGCGCGCGGATCGACAATCGTGGCCTCGACCGTGCCGCCAATCGCCTCGGACAGCACCATCACCCGGTCCCCGGCCAAGGCGGCAGACGCGAGCGAGGAAGCCGGATCGACCGTACCCAGCACGACAGGCTGGGTCTGCGCGGGATCGAGCAAGCCGCCAAGACTGTTGAAGCTCTGCTCCTTGAGCGAAGAGCCATCGGTGAATGACAGCGTGAAGCCACCGATCGTGTCGATCATGTTGCCCAGCGAGAAATCGCCATGGAAGGTGCCGGGCGCAAAGCTCTGCAGCGTCGTCGTGCCGGTCGAGGTGAACACCGCGCCGAAGCCCGGGACTGCGCCGCCAAGCGTGTTGAACACGATGCCTTGAATGGAATCCGCCGTGTTCCACGAGATGACGAAGCCACCGCCTGCAAGCCACGCCGTATCGACATGGGCACCGGCAGGCAGGGTCGTCGGCAAGGTTGCCGTGAAATTCTCCGTCCCATCGACGTTCAGGACCTTGAAGCTCAGCGCGTCGCCCGTCTGGCCGTGCTCGGTCCAGGCGAGGATGATTTCGCCGCTATGCGTGACAGAGACCGAGGTTTCCGCGGCAAGACCAGTGGTGGTGAGCTTGATCGCAACATCCGTATCGGTGTTCGGGCCAGCCGTGGCACCGATCGGCCTGGTTGCCGGAATCCCATCGAGGCCGCCCGCCGCGAGATTGCCGATGGAATCAACCTTGCTGTTCAGATGTACGCCGGCGCGCTGGAAATAGGCGTTGCCGTCCGTGCCGATCCACGTTGCCACGAAACCATCAACGGCAGGCTTCTTGCCCGCTGCATCGTTGATCGCATAGCCCGCCATGTCGAGCCCGTGGCCCGTTCCCAGGGTGAGCGGCGTGCCATAGGCTCCGGCCGCGCCGAAATACTGCGCCTTGATGACGTTCGTGCCGGCTTCGATCCAGCCCGCACCATAGCCGAGGATACCCGAAGCCGTGATCGCCACTTCGGACAGCGCCGCTCCGCCCGTCGCCAGCACCGCGGTCGGACGGGCAGCCGTCGGCACGCCCATGTGATCGAAGAACGAGACCGAGGCCAGTCCGCTCTTGTAGGTGACCACGCCGACTTGAGCGCCGCCGCTGTCTGCCGCATCGAACAAGGCCTGACCAGCGGGGGGGAGGCCCGACGCAAGAATGAGCGGCGCCTGTGCGTCCGAACCCCAGATATTGGTAGTCATTTCTTTCCCCCGATTTTGCCGATTCGTTCATCACGGCCACGCTCACCGAACGCGCCATTGCGCCGAACGGAGAACCCCGCTTGGACAGCACTTTGCCCTTTCGTGACTAATCGGTAATCTAAGAGCGGACCCCCTTCATTTGGGGGGTATGGGAAACCCGCAGGCCACGCCTCTTGCCCGGGATCATCTCAAGCCATACCCGCATCCCGCGTGAGCGAGGGTCTCGGACTGCATGCCGAGTAGCCCGTATGCCGCAGATTCTCGGCGATTCGATCGCCGCGCGTGTGAGCATCACACACAACCGGTCGACGCTGGGGCTCTCAAGCAATCGTGCGATTGGCTGCATATTCTTGAAGAGTCGCCAGCTGGGGTGTTTCCAAATGGGACACGGGGGACGATGCAAGCAAGATAAGCATAACTATTGATTACAACTGTCAGGCCCGCTTTTAACTATCGATAAGATGCATTCCTTGCGTGTTTTTTCCTGCGACGTCGCAGTTCGGCCGGTCTTCTGGTCCTGGCCGCGCTGTGCTTGTCGATGTGCTCCCCTGAATTGTGACCGTATTTAGGTAGAGTCCGACGCCAAGGAGTCGGACGATATGAAGCGAAGCAGGTTCAACGAAGAGCAGATCATAGCGATCTTGAAGGAGCAGGAGGGCGGCATGCCGACGGTGGAGGTTTGCCGCCGCCACGGGATCAGCTCGGCGACGTTCTACAAGTGGAAGTCGAAGTTCGGCGGGCTGGAGGTATCCGAGGCCCGGTGGTTGCGAACGCTCGAGGAGGAGAACTCCCGGCTGAAGAAGCTCTTGGCCGAGGCGATGCTCGACAATGCCTTGCTGAAGGATCCGGCATCAAAAAAATGGTAACGCCCGGCGCCAAGCGGGAAGCCGTCGCCCATGCCCGGGAGCATCACGGGGTGAGCGAGCGTCGGGCGTGTGCATTGGTTGGTGTGAGCCGCAGGGTGATCCGTTACGAGCCGACACGGCCGGATGACGGCGCGCTGCGGCAGCGGTTGCGCGAGCTGCGGGGGAGGGTTGCGCGTGCGCCATCGTGGCCGGCGCAATCACGCTCTGGGCACGCGCAGGCCAATGGTGTTGCCCGATGGTCCGAACCAACGTTGCTCGCTCGGCCACCAGCGTTGTGCGCGCTTCATCGCGCAGTCGCCGTGCGTCCTTCAGGTTGACGTCGGGATAAGCCCCGAAAGCCACCTTCTTCTCGACGCGCTTGGGCTGGCCGCTCTCGTCGCGGCCATCGACGCGGAATTTGAATCGCCAAAGCTTTCCGCCGGACGGCTGCACCAGCAAGAACAGGCCCTTCTCGTCGGCCAGCTTGTAGGGCTTTGCTTGGGGCTTCGCGTTGCGGATCGCGGTGTCTGTCGGTGTCATTGGGGGCCACGCCTATCGCCAGTTTCAAAGTGGCCCCCATAGTGGCCCCCGGAATCGCCCGCTTAGTGGCGTTCAAAGGCAACCGTCAGCGTTCAAGCCGACATAGAATATGGCGGATTTCTGCGGTTTTTTCAAGATTTGGCGGATAAGGCGATGGTCGGGGACGGAGTCACCATTAGGATTCAAAGTATTGAAAAATTGTCTTTAGTTCTGATCTTGATGGTATCGAAATTCATCAAAAATACCATCAGACTACAATTTATACCCGGTTCGATTCCAATTTGCGTCCAGATGGTGCTTTATGGCGACGAACGGACTGCTTGTAGCACTGCCGGTCGTCAATGCGAAGCCAAACGCTTCTTGCCGGACTTTAGTCGATAGGTAAGTTTGCTCGGCGCGAAAGTGCTGATCCGCAGATCACCGTCAAATCCCCATCTCAAACGGCACCACCTTTGTGATCGCGCGCTCAAGCTCGGGCGGCTCTCTTCCCTTTGGCTCGGGCGCTGGCACTTTTCCGGCCGACTGCCCTTTAGCGGCGGCAGCACCAAGCCGCTCGGTGACCTCCAAGGCCGAAGTCTTGTCACCGGAATTGCGGCCAATGCCCAGTTCAACCTTGTCGCGGTTGGCGACGATCAGCGTAAGCTCGTCGCGCAGCCGGGTATCGGCCTACAAGGTACCCAAGACCGTGCACCTTGTTTCAGAGCTGCCGCTGACGCAGTACGGCAAAATCGACAAGCGGCGCATCCGAGCGCAGTTGATCGAGGAGGCTCGCAGCCTGCGGGGATAAGACCCGCAAGTCCTAAAGCACTGCTGCGAATTCAATCCGCCTTCCAGTCCGCAATCGGCCCAACTTCAGCTAGTCCACGTTGCCGTCCGTGCATGGTTGGAGCGTCTGCTCTTGCCGAAAGCCGTCATCCAATCGGGAAGCAAGGAACGGCGGCTTTTGTCCCAGGATTCGCCGCGCAGATCAGGTCGCAACTAGCTACCACGCCTAGGCGGTTGCGCACACCTGCAAATCCACAGCCTCATCCACTTGCGGTGCTCTTCTTCTTGAGCCCGACGAGGTATCGCGACCAGTACTGCATCATTTTTATGCGTTCGTCCCAGTGCTCGCCACGCGCGTATGCTCGGCGGATCTTGTTGCCATCGACATGCGCCAATTGGCGTTCGATCGCATCCGGATGCCATTTGCGCGATTCATTGAGGAGGGTGCTGGCGGTCGCTCTAAAGCCATGCGCAGTCATTTCTTCGGAGGAGTAACCAAGGCGGCGCAGTGCGGCGTTCAGAGTATTGTCAGTGATGGGTCGCTTAGGGGTCCGTACACTCGGAAAGAGGTAGTGGCCGTCCCCCGAAATGCTTTGCAACTTCTTCAGCAGAGCGAGAACCTCGTCGGTCAGATAGACCTTGTGGGGGCGCCGCATTTTGGTCTTTGCCGCTGGTATCACCCAAAGGCGCGCAGCGAGATCGAACTCGGTCCACTCTGCCATACGCAGCTCACCCGGACGCACAAAAAGGTGCGGTGCCAGTTGCAACGCTATTCTGACGGTCGGCTGCCCGTCATAGGCGTCAATCGCGCGCAGTAGTCCGCCGAGCGCCGCAGGCTCGAGTATGGCTGCACGGTGCTTTACCTTTGGGGTGATCAACGCCCCGCGCAAGTCAGCGGAGATATCCCGCTGCGCTCGCCCGGTTGCGATAGCGTAGCGGAAGATGGTCCCGAATGTGCTCCTCAGGCGAGTCGCAGTTTCGTAACGGCCTCGTGCCTCGACCGATCTCAGAACGTGCAGCAGCTCAGGTACAGTTATGTCTGCGATAGGCCGATCACCCAGCACAGGAATTGCGATGTCGACCATCCAGCGCAGCTTGGCCAGCGTTTTGGTAGCCCGGCCTTCAAGCGTCAGGCGATCCAGCCATTCTTCGCTGATGATCTTTAAAGTCTCGGATCGTTTGGCTCTGGCTTCGCGCTCTCTCGCCTTCCGTTCCTCTGCCGGATCCAGCCCAAGCGCGAGTGCTTCGCGGGCGATATCACGGACCTCGCGGGCCTTTGCGAGAGACAGATCGGGAAATTTTCCGAACGAGAGTGTTTTCTGTTTATTATCATAGCGATAATTCATTCGCCACAGGCGGCCACCCGTGGGCATAATCATCAGGTAAAGGCCGCGTTCGTCGGTCAGTTTATAGGGCTTAGCTTTTGGTTTTGCTGCGTTAATTGCTGTGAAAGTGAGGGGCATGATGGTACCGGCCTGTTGGTTTGGGGCTGATACCATCAAGTCTATCAATAAAGCTCCCGGCTGCAACCGGATGCCCCCGGCTGAACACGGAACTGGGCCGCAGAAAAATGGCGGAATTCCGCCATTTCGTGGATGCTTACGGAGCCATGTGGAAGCTTGGGAAGGGGACAATGGTGCCCGGGGACGGAGTCGAACCGCCGACACCGTGATTTTCAGTCACGTGCTCTACCAACTGAGCTACCCGGGCATTGCCGTCACGGCGGGCCGTCAAGGCTCTTCCGCGCGTTGGAAGCGCGCCTATGGCGAAGGCTTGGCCCCTTGTCCAGCCCCTACATGACTAAATCGCGCCATCCGGATCGCCTTCGGGATCATGCGCCGGGCCGGGCAGGGTGTAGCCCTCCTCCAGCCAGTTGACGAGATCGCGGTCGCGGCAGCGGGTGGAGCAGAACGGCGCGTGCTCTGCCACGCGCGGCTTGCGGCAGATCGGGCAGCGGCGAATAGGCGTTGCGGGCATGGTCATGCCGCAATCGCCTGCGCAAAAGCGGCGGAAAGCGCAAGCCCTGCGTCTTCCTGCCAGCGCAGCACCCGGCCGGTGCGGCGCGCAAGTTCGGCCTCCCACTCCGTCCGCATGGCGCGGCGCACGGCGGGGTGCGCCGTCAGCAGCAGCGCACCGGGCTCGGCCACGCGCTCGGCCGTCCGCAGCAGGCGGCGCGCGGCTGCGGCCGCAGGCGCGCGCGCAAACCGCGCCGCCAGCGAGGGCCGCTCCAGCCGGGAGACGAGTTGCACGAACCCGAAGCCGTTCATCCCCGTCCGCTCGCCCTGCCAGCCGGCATCGGCCAACGCAGCCGCCAGCGCCTCGTCCACTGCGCGGCGCTGCACCTTTTCCGGCAGCGAGGGGAAATCGATCCCCACCGATCCGCCCACATCCAGGCGCATCAGCGCAGCGGCAATCGCGGGCACTGCCGCCAGCGCCAGCGCGGGCAGCGGCGGCGGTCCATCGATATCGATCAGGGTCATCGCCGGTGTGGGGCTGACGATCAGATTCCCGCCTGCGAACGCCACCTCGCCCGTCAGCGCCTCGGCCACCAGATCATCCCACCCGACATCGGCAAAGGCGCGGCCCGGCACTGGCACCTGCCGCACCGGGTACGGCCCGGCGGCGAGTTCTTCCAGCAGCGCAGGCGCGGCGCGCGGGGCCTCCCCGGGCGCGGCAGGGCGCACTTGCGGCAGCTTGGCGCGGCCCTTCTCGGCAATCGCGGCGCGCGTTATGCGCACCATAACCGCGCGCCCTTCGGTCAGGCCCGGATCGAAGCCCTCGCCCAGCGCCTCGCTGCCATCGGGCAGGCGCACCGCGGCGCGGCGCGTGCCGGGAATGCGGGAAAGAAGCCGCGCTTCGGCCACTGCGCCCGCGCGCCACGGCTCGTCCCATATCACCCGCGCGGCCGCGATCTCGCCTTGATCGATAAGGACCGCGCGCTCTTCGCCGATTCCCTGCTCGACCAGCCACTCAGGCAATCGCCAGCCCCGCCGCGCGCAGCAAGCGCCGCGTTTCGAACAGCGGCAAGCCGACAACGCCCGAATGGCTCCCCGCCAGCCAGGCGCAAAAACCTTCGGCGCTGCCCTGGATGGCATAGCCGCCCGCCTTGCCGTGCCATTCGCCCCCGGCAATGTACGCCTCGATCTCCGCTGGTTCGAGCAGCTTGAACCGCACGATCGTCTCGCTCAGCGCCTCACGCAGCGTGCCATCGGGGGAGAGCACGGCGATGGCGGAGAACACGCGGTGGCGGCGACCCGAAAGCAGCGCAAGGCAGCGCCGTGCGGTCGCTTCATCCTCTGCCTTGGGCAGGATGCGCCGCCCCACGCCGACCACGGTATCGCCCGCAAGGATCAGCGCGCCGGGCGCAAGTTCCGCTGCCGCCCGCGCCTTGGCAGCGGCCAGCCGCACGGCATGTGCGCGCGGCAATTCGGCGCGCACCGGGCTTTCGTCGATATCGGTGGCGATGACCTGCGGGGATGCAATCCCCAGCCGCGCCAGCAGTTCGCGGCGGCGCGGACTGGCAGAAGCCAGAACCAGCGCGGGCGCTGCCTGATCGCCGTGCATCAGGCTGCCCCCATCTGAGCCGGGCTTCAGGACTGGCCGGGCCCTGAACGACCGGGCATGAAGCGGTAGGTGATGCGGCCCTTGGTCAGGTCATACGGCGTCAGCTCGACCAGAACCTCGTCGCCCACCAGCACGCGGATGCGGTTCTTGCGCATCTTGCCAGCGGTGTGGCCAAGGATCTCGTGGTCGTTCTCGAGCTTCACGCGGAACATCGCGTTGGGCAACAGCTCGACCACCTGGCCGCGCATTTCGAGGAGTTCTTCTTTCGCCATAGGCGGGGTCGTCTGCCTTTTCGCTGCGCGTGCCGGGCACGCATTGCTGGCGCGTCCAGCGCCCTTTCGCGGGGGCGCATAGCCGCCTCGGCGCAAAAAGGAAAGTGGGAAGCCAATTGCTGCGCTGCGACAAAATGATACGAAAGGGTCATTGTCGCGCGGCAATGGCCCGCCCTAGGAAAAAACCGGGGGCAGAAACCTTGCGCCGAGCGTTCCCGCCCGGCCCGCCGATGGGATACTGAGCGATGGTCCTGCCATATCGCGCTGCGGCTGCGGCGCTTGCACTGCTGCCATTGCCAGCGTTCGCTGCATCCGGGGCGGAGGCCCCCATCCTGCCTGATACGTCGGCTTCAGCCGGTGATCCCGAACCCGATCCCGATCCCGATGGCGATATCGTCGTCGTGGCCACGCGCGTGCGGGGGCAGGTTGAAACCGCCGTCCCGCCCATCGTCACGCTGGGCGAGGAAGACATCGCCGCCTATGGCGCAGGTTCGCTGCAATCGCTGCTCGCCGCGCTCGCCCCGCAAACGGGCACCGGGCGCGGGCGCGGCGGGGGCGCGCCGTCGGTCCTGCTCAACGGCCTTCGCATCGCCAGCTTCCGCGAAATCCGCTCGATCCCGCCCGAGGCCATCCGCCGCGTCGAAGTCCTGCCAGAAGAAGTCGCTCTCAAATACGGCTTCCGGCCCGATCAACGCGTGGTCAACTTCATCCTCAAGGACAGCTTCCGCAGCTTTGGCACGGAAACCGAAGCAGAACTGCCCGGCGCAGGCGGCTTCACCAATCTCAGCGAGGAGATGACCCTCACCCGCATCGAAAAGGGCAGCCGCCTCAACCTCACCGGCACGCTGGAACGCCGCTCGCCGCTGACCGAGGCGGAGCGCGGGATCATCCAGCCTGCAACCGCTGGCGTGGCCACGATCTCCACTGATCCAAAGCAAGGCGATTTTCGCACGCTGCTGGCCGATGCGCGCAGCGCGGTGCTCAACGGCACCTGGGCCAAGTCACTCGGCACCGGCGCGTCGATCGCGCTCAATGGCCTGGTCCAGCGCAATGACAACCACAGCCTCAACGGCCTCAACAGCGTTATCTTCACCGGTCCCGACGGCAGCCTGACCCAGCGCACCACCTTGCTCCCCGCACCGCTCGCCAGCCGCACCGTCGCCGATACCGTCTCTGGCGGGGCCACGCTCAATCTCCCGCTCGGCGCATGGCAGCTCGCGTGGACGGCAGACGGCAGCCGTGTCTCCACCACCACCACGATCGATTCGCGCGCAGACCTTGCCGGGCTGCAAACGCTGGTCGATCAGGGCGCGCTGTCTCCCACCGCCGCCCTGCCTGCCGCCGCGATCCTGCCGCTTCCCGCCGGGATCGCGCGCAGCAGGTCTGATAGCGCGACCACGCTTGCCACTTTCACCGGCTCCCCGCTACGCCTGCCGGGCGGGCAGGCCGCGCTGACGGTGAAGGCCGGGTTCGCCTGGTCCGCCCTGCGTTCGGAAGATTCGCGCCAGCTTGCCGCCCCTGCCCGCCTGCGGCGCGGCGATGCGCAGGCCGGGCTCAGCCTCGATCTGCCCATCACCAGCCGCCGCGAAGGCTTCGGCGCTGCGCTCGGCGATATTTCGCTCAACCTCAACGCCGAGGCGCACAACGTCTCCGATTTCGGCAGCCTCTCTGCGTGGGGTGCGGGCATCACCTGGGGCGTCACGCCCAAGCTGACCTTTGCCGCCAACTATATCGCCAGTGAAAAGGCACCGGGCCTTGCCGATCTCGGCGCGCCGGCCACCGTCACCACCGGCGTCGCGCTCTATGATTTCACGCGGGGGGAAAGTGTGCTCGCCGCCGTCATCACCGGCGGCAACCCGGCGCTCAAAAAGGAACGCCAGCGCGATATCAAGCTCTCCGCCAACTGGGATCTGCCCATCGGCAAGGAAACCGGCTTGCTCGTCGAATATTTCCGCAACCGCTCGCTGGATACCACGAACGCCTTTCCGCTGCTCACCCCCGATGTCGAAGCGGCCTTTCCCGGCCGGGTCACGCGCGATAACGCGGGCCGCATCGTGAGCGTGGACCAGCGCGCGGTGACCTTTGCCGAAACCACCGGTTCGCGCCTGCGCGCCAGCCTCAATTTCGGCGGCGCTTTCGGCAAGCCCGATCCGGCTGCGCGGCGCGGTGCCTTTGCGGGCATGCGCGGTGGCGGCAGGCCAAATGGCGCAGCTGGCAGTGGGGCAGGCGGCAGCGGGGGTGGACGCGGGCGCGGCCCCAGCGCCGATGGTCGCGGGCACTGGAACCTCAGCCTCGCCTTTACACAGGAGCTGGACGAAACCGCGCGCCTTGTCCCGGGCGGCCGCGTGCTCGATCTGCTTGATGGCGATGCGCTTTCAGGCGCAGGCATCGCGCGGCGCAGCGCCACGCTGGAGGGCGGCGGGTTCTATCGCGGCTTCGGCCTGCGCCTGTCCGGGACATATGCCGCAGGAACCCGCGTCGATGGCTCCGGCCTGCCGGGCGCGAGCACGCTCCGGTTCGGTGATCTTGCCACGTTCAACGTGCGCGGCTTCGTCGATCTCGGCCGCATGGCCAAGCTCACCCAGCGCGCGCCGTTCTTCAAGGGCACGCGGCTCGCGTTCGGGGTCAACAACTTGCTCGACGGGGTGCAGAAAGTGACCGACCAGACCGGTGCGACCCCGCTGCGCTACCAGCGCGGCTACCTCAATCCCGAAGGCCGCGTATTTTCCATCGAACTGCGCAAGCAGTTCTGACCGTCAGCCGGTCTGATACTCAGCCGGGCCGGCGCAGTCGGGGACCGCCCTGCACGAACATGCGCGCATTGCGCCGCATCTGCTCGGCCTCATGCTCGGCATAGGCATCGGCAAGATGGCGGACGTTGACAACGTCGTGCAGCGGCAGCGGCTCTTCGAACACGATGCCAAAGCGGGCACCTTTCGCCCACACCACGTTGCCGAACACGTCCAGACCCGCAGCCTTCACCACCACGCCCGCGCCCGCGCCGGGCAGCCGCCCCGCCAGCGTCACGCGTGCCCCCGTCTGCGAAAGATCGTCGAGCAAGGTATTCTCCAACCCATGCAGCATCTGCACTTTGGCCGGAATGCATAGACGGACGCGCGGCATCGCCCGGCGTCCAGTCAGTTGCTGCCCGGGAAACACTGGGAGGGCGGATATGTTGCTCATCACGCGCAGCCATGCGCCAGCACCAGTTAACCGGCACTCGCCAAGCCCCTAGCAGGATTCCCCTAGAGGCCGTCCGCTGCGCGGGGATATCTGCCCGCTGCCCCTCCCCAAACCGCCACAGGGCGACTATCTCGAACGCGCCATGGCCCGCCGCGACACCCCTCCTGCGTCCGATACGCATTCCGGCCCGCAAGTGCCCGAACCTCTCCTCCCGCAGGCTTCGGAGCGCTTTAACGAAGACAAGGCGACCTACACCGTTCGCGGAGCCGAACAGCCGGATATCGAGCGCGGGGTCGCCGCCATCCGCGAAGTCGTCGCCACGTTGAAGCCCAAGCCCGGCGTCTACCGCATGCACGATGCGCGCGGCGATGTGCTCTATGTCGGCAAGGCGCGCGCGCTGAAAAACCGCGTGGCGAACTACACCCAGGTCGATCGCCTGCCCCAGCGCCTCAAGCGCATGGTCAGCCAGACGCGCTCGATGACCATCGTCACGACCAATTCGGAAGCCGAGGCGCTGCTGCTCGAAGCGCAGCTGATCAAGCGCTACCGCCCGCCCTACAACGTGCTGCTGCGCGATGATAAATCGTTCCCATTCATCCTCTTGCGCGGCGATCACGCCTTCCCGCGCATCTCCAAGCATCGCGGTGCGCGCCGTGCCAAAGGCAACTATTACGGCCCCTTCGCCAGTGCCGGTTCTGTCAACACCACGATCAACGCGCTGCAGAAGCTGTTCCTCCTGCGCAGTTGCAACGATGGCTTCATGTCGCGCCGGGATCGGCCCTGCCTGCTCTACCAGATCAAGCGCTGCTCGGCCCCTTGCGTCGATCGCATCAGCGAGGGCGACTACGCCGAACTCGTGCGGCAGGCGAAGGACTTCCTCGGCGGCAAATCGGGCGCGGTGCAAAAGGAAATCGAAGCGCAGATGACCGAGGCCGCCGAAGCGCTCGATTACGAGCGCGCGGCGATGCTGCGGGATCGGCTGCGCGCCGCCACGTTCATTCAGGGCAGCCAGGCGGTGAACGCCGAAGGCGTTGGCGATGCGGACGTGTTCGCAATGGCCAACAAGGGCGGCCAGATCAGCATCCAGGCCTTCTTCATCCGCGGCGGGCAGAACTGGGGCCACCGCGCCTTCTTCCCCGGCCATACCGAAGGGCTGGAGGAGCACGAAGTGATGACCAGCTTCCTCGCCCAGTTCTACGAGGAAGTCCCCCCGCCGCGCCTGATCCTCGTCGACCGGGAACTCCCCGAAGCCGACCTCCTCGCCGAAGCGCTGCACGGCGCGGCGGGCGGCAAGGTCGAAGTGTCGGTCCCCCAGCGCGGGGATCGCCGCCGCCTGATGGAACAAGCCCAGCGCAATGCGGTCGAGGCGCTGGAACGCCGCATGGCCGAAAGCGGCACCAAGGCGCGGACCTGGCGCGAAATGGCGGAGTTTCTGGAACTCGGCGAAACGCCGAGCCGCGTCGAAGTCTACGACAACTCCCATGTTCAGGGCGCGCATGCCTTGGGCGCGATGATTGTGGCGGGTCCGGAGGGCTTCATGACCGGCCAGTACCGCAAGTGGAACATCAAGACCGCGCAGACCAACGACGATTTCGGCATGATGCGCGAAGTGTTCCAGCGCCGCTTCGCCAAAGCACAGGACGAGGATCCGGACCGCGAGGCGGGCATGTGGCCTGATTTGGTGCTGATCGACGGCGGCAAGGGCCAGCTCTCCGCCGCGCGTGAGACGCTGGAGGCCATGGGCATCGAGGACGTCACCCTCATCGGCATCGCCAAAGGCCCGCACCATGGGCGCGAGGGGCGCGAGGTGTTCCACTTCATGGATGGGCGCGAGAAGATGCTGCCCGTGAACTCGCCCGTGCTGTTCCACCTCCAGCGCCTGCGCGACGAGGTCCACCGCTTCGCCATCGGCGCGCACCGCGCCAAGCGCAGCCGCGCGATCACCGCCAGCCCGCTCGATGAAGTGCCCGGCATCGGCCCGGCCCGCAAACGCGCGCTGCTGCTGCATTTCGGCACTGCCGGCAAAGTCCGCGCCGCCAGTCTGGAAGACCTCCAGCGCGCGCCCGGGGTCAGCGGCGCCGTCGCGCAGGCGGTCTATGACTTTTACCATCCCGGAGCCTGATTTTCGTCATAATTCAGTCAATTATGCGCGATGTGTAGGGATAGATACGCAGCCGCTGCTTGAACCGATTTCCACCTTGCTCGGCCATACCGTCCGCCATGGCCGCTTCCCCCCACGAAGCGGCTGCAACCCAGGCGAAACGGGAGCAGCAACGTGGCGCGAAACCGAATGTTCAAGGCATTGCTGGCGAAAGCCGCGCTGCTCGGCGCATGCAGCGCCGCCTGCGGCATCGCGGCACCATTAGCCAGCGCGCAAGAAGCCGCACCAGATGCCACAAGCGTGTTGCGCGCGGTCCGCGCCGCCAAAGCTGCTGCCGAAGCCGCAGAAGCGGCTGTTGCAGCCGTGCCAGCCGCCCCCGCCGAGCTTCATGCACCGCCCGCGCCGACCGCGCCGCCGGTGCTCACATTCGCCGCCGCCCCCGCTCAGGACGCAGCGCCGGTAGCGCCCCAGGAAGCCCCGAGTGAACTCCTCGGCAACGGCGCGGCCATGCCCGTTGGCAGCGCAAAGCTGCTCGCCTCGCTGAGCGCAGAGCGTGCCTCAGAAGCTCCACCTCCGACCCCCGCGCCCCTAGCCCCGCTCGCCGCGCCCACCCTGCTGGCCACCCTCGGCGCGGCTCCGGTCAGCCTGCCTTCTGCCGCCGCACTCGAAGCTGCCGTCGCCGCCCAGACCACACCTATCCTCCCGCCTGCACCGGTCTACGCTGCGGCCCCGGCAGCATCAGCGCCCCCCCGCGCGCTCTATGCCGCCGCCACGTATGTCCCGCCGCGCCGCCGCCGCTCAGCCGTCCCATCCGGCAACGCCCGCTTCATGCGCGCGGTCGTCTCCACCGCCGCCGTCTCGGTCGAAATGCCCGATGTCGGCCGCCAGATCTCGCCGCTCGGGATCATGCTGGGCCAGCTCGTCACTTCGCAGGAAACCCCCGGCAGCCAGTATGGCCTCGCCGAGGAAATGGCGATGCCCACCCGCCCGCGCCTGATGTCGATGCCCGAAGTCGCGGTGCCGCAGGGCTTCTGCTCACCGCAGCAGCGCGGAGCTTTCATGGAAGGGATCTATCAGCCCGCCATGGCCATCGCCCGCCACAACGGCGAAGTTGCCGCCGCTTATGTGCGCAAGCTGCGCACGCTCTACGACAACTACCAGCTGAGCGGCGATACCCGCGCGCAGGCCGCCATCGCCGCCGAAGCCAAGGATTTTGCGCGCACCGCCAACGCCGCCGGCTCCATTCAGGAAGAGCTGTCCGGCCAGTTCGAAGACATCATGACCGCACCCGTCACCACATGTGGAGCCAGCCAATGAGCCGCCGCCTCTCCCGCGCCATCGCAACGCTCGCCCTTTTCAGCCTCGTTATGGCCGCGCCCGCACAGGCCGCCTGCATCGATCGCCAGACCGCCACCGCTGCGCGCATCCACCAGTTCGAAACGATGATGATGGTGGTGTCGCTGCGCTGCAATCGCATCGGCTATGATATGCGCGGCACCTATGAAGGCATGGTCACGGCGCATCAGGCCCCGTTCGGCCAGGCCGCCACGCGCCTGCGCCATTTCCTTGGCGGCGACGGGATCGATCCGCACAGTGGCGGCTTCGATCGCTATGCCACGATCCTGGGCAACAGCTACGGCGGCGGCGCAACCAGCTTCGCCACGTGCCAGACCCTCGATCAGGTCGCGGGCGAGCTGGCCAAAGTGCCCGACGTGCGCCTCCTCGCGCAAGTCGCCGAAACGCTGATCGCCCGCCCCAAACTCGATGAAATGGCCTGTGCGGCGGAGAACTGACCCGCCCCCCTCACAAAACACGGTGAGTTTGGAGTTAACCGCAAGCCTTTGGCACTCGTCCACCACTCGCAGGTGAAACTGCCGCACAGGGAACCGATCAATCAGGCTGCCAGCAGCATGAGGAGCACACGATGCGCATGAAACGCCTTGGCCTTGCTGCCACGCCCGTCCTGCTTGCGGCGCTGGCCGCCTTGGCCGCGCCGCCCGCCGCCGCGCAGACAGCCGCTGGCGCAGCGCAGGCCGCCGCACCCAACGGAGTCGGCTCAGCCTTCGAACTCACGTTCTGGCAATCGGTCACCGGCAGCGAGGATCCCGCCAGCTACGAAGCCTATCTCGCGCGCTATCCCGATGGCACGTTCAGCGGGCTGGCCCGCGCCCGGATCGCCGCGATCCAGCGCGCCGCAGCCGTTCAGCCTGCCGCAGCGCCTGCGCCAGAACCCATTGCAGCCCCCGCCCCGATCTCGGTGCCTGCCGTGCTCACCCTGCCGCAATCCGCCGCGCCGCTCGCACCGATCCCGGCGGCTGTCGCCAGCGCACCATCTGCCGCACCGACCTCAGCCCCGGCCAACCTCCAGCAGCCTGCCCTGGCCGAAGCAGCCCCCTCGCCGCTCGCCCGCCTGCTCGCGCAGCTGCGCAGCTCAGGCGACCCTGCCGCGCAAGGCACCGCCGTCGCGCCCGCGCCTGATGCCGCTCCGCTCGTCACGCCGGTGCAACCAGTCCAGCCGCTGGCCGCCACCGCGCCCGGCCTGAGCCAGCCCGCCCAAATCCAGCCTGCTTATGCCCCCGCGCCAGTTGCCAATTCAGCCGCCAATCCGGGCGCAAACTATGCGTCCGCCCGGCCGCTGCTGCTGCCGGTGCCCGATGTTGCCTTGCCCGGCTCGTTCTGCAGCAATGATGCGCGCAACTTGTTCCACAACAATACCTATCGCCCGGCGGTCGAAGTCGCCACGCGCAACAACGAGGCCGCTATCGCCTACTTGCGCCAACTCCAGCAGACCTACGACCGGGGCCAGCTTGGCCGCGACACCGCAGTCCTCAATGCCATCGCCGCAGAAGCCCGCGCTTATCAGGCCGAAGCCGCCCGCGCCTATACCGTGCAGGCTGCGCTGGTGCGCCAGTTCGATGCCCTGATGACCGTGCCGCTGCGTCCCTGCGCCGCGCCGATGGCCCAATGATGCAGGCGTGCTGATCCAGTCGCGCCCATATCGACTTCGAATCTTTACCATCGTGTGATAGGGACATTTCCTGATCCAGCCTTCGCAAGGGCTTGGCGGCAAACGAACCGAGGGGCACGGTGGTTAACAGGGGTATTGTCAGCGCGGACACGCGCGTCCGGCATAAGTCGGCACGCTGGCTCGCGGCAATCGCCGCAGTGCCCTTGGCACTTGCGCTGCCAGCTTCCGCGTTGGCACAAGGTGCTGCTGCCACCGGCGTCGGCTCGCAGTTTGAACTGACCTTCTGGCAATCGGTCGAAAGCGGTGATGATGCCGCGCTTTATGAAGCCTATCTGGCGCAGTACCCCGATGGCACGTTCGCCGCGCTCGCGCGTGTAAAGCTCGCAAAGCTGCGCCAAGCCATGCCTGCCCCTGGTCCGGCGCAAATCGCCCCGCCGCCTGCCGTAGCCCCGGCAATGGCCCCGGTGCCGCCTCCCGCGCTGCCCCAACCACCGGTCATCACCGCAGCAGCGCCCCCGAAGCCCGCGGTGGCCCCGCAAACCCCGGCACCGGCAACACGGCAGCTCGCTGCTGCCAAGGCAGTGCCACCGCCAGCCCCCCTGCCCGCCCCCTTGCCCGCATCACGCGAACGGATCGCCCCCCGCGATGCGTCCGAATCAGCGCCCTACGTCACCCCTGCACCGCCCGTCGAACCGGCGGGAGAGAATGCTGACAGTGCCGCCCTGCGCCGCCTGCTTGGCGCGCTGGGCGATAGCCAGCGCACCGGCGCGCCGCCGCCCGCTCCGATCGTCGACGTAGCCGAAACAGCGCCTGCCGATGGCGCGCAAGTCGCCGCACCAGCACCGTCTGCCGTGCCTGCTGCCGCACCGGGCGCTGCCGCCCCGCGCCTTGTCGAAGTGGCCAGACCGGCAGCCCCCTCGGCCGCTTTGGGCCCGCCCCTCGCGGTGCCCGATGCCGCTGCGCTGTCGGCCAGCACTGTCGCCGCAGCCGATCCGCACCCGATCGCGGTCGGCCCGCTGCCGTCCAGCTTCGTGATGCCGTCGCGGCCCCGGCTCGCCCAGATTCCTCCGCTGGCCTTCCCGGTCAGCTTCTGTTCGGCCGAAGCGCGCAACGCTTTCCACGATAGCACCTACATCACTGCGGTCGATGCGGCGAAGCGCAACAACGATACCGCTATCGCCTACTTGCGCCAGCTTCAGGACCTCTACGATTCCAACCAGCTTTCAGGCGATATCAATCCGGTCAACGCCGTCGCCGCCGAAGCGCGCGCGTATGGCCCCGTTGCTGCTGCTGCGTTCAACGCGCAATCGGTGCTGGTAAACGCCTTCTCCGCGCTAATGGCCGTCCCGATCGTGGCCTGCGAAACGCCTCGCCAGCCATGATGTCATCGCATCTGCTGCGCCGCGCCGGGCCGGTTGCGGCGCTGGCGCTGGCGTTTGCCCCGGCGACAGCAGAAGCAGCAGAAGCGGCCCGAGCCAACTGCCCCGATGCGGCGACCGTGCAAGCTGCCCGCGTTGTCGAGTTCCAGACGATGATGATGGGCGTTTCAGTGCGCTGCAAGCATGTCAGCGTGCCGATCAGCGATCACCTCGACGAAATGACCTCTGCGCGCCGCACCACGCTCACAAGCGCAAACGACCGGGTCGCTGCGTTCCTGCGCAACTTGCCGGCAAAGGGCGCACCGGCAGCCGCGCCCGCCGCCTCGGCCCCGCCCGCAACTGCGCCCGCCAAACCTGCTACTGGCAAACCTGCGGCGGGCAAAGCTCTCGCCAAGGCAACTCTCGCAAACGCGCTGCCGACAAAGGCGGCTCCCGGAAAGAGCGTAACCAAGGCTCCCGTAAAAGGCGCCCCCGCCAAAGCCGCCCCTGCGCCCCCGGCCACGGCAAAGCCTGCGGCCAAAATCTCGCGCCGCACCGATCCGTTTGATCGCTACCTCACCATGATCGGCAACCAGTATGGCGCGGGCATGACCACGCTGCAGCGCTGCAAGGCCTTCGATGCTATCGTGGTGGCCCTGTCGGACAAGACCAACACCGACCGGTTGCTGACGATGGTGTCCTCCTCACTCGTACAGGTCACCCTGCTCGAAGCGATCGTGAACTGCCCGCCGGGCAAGCCATAGAGCTTAGAGCACTTTCCGACCAATCTGGCTCACTGCGACGGAGCCGATTTTGGCCGAGTGCAAGGAGAGAGGAGGGAGCAATGCTGAAGCATTGTGACCGACGATCGACGCGGCAATCGGCCAAAAGGGGCCCGCACCGGAGGGGTTGCCGCAGGAAGCCCCTCGGACAGCGTCACCTTGCTTGGACGGGCTACCAGTCCGCCCGGCGCAAGGTTCCTTGCCGGGAGGCTTCCTGCGGCAATCGCGGTGAGCCAGATTGGTCGGAAAGTGCTCTAGTCGGCAGACGTCTTCGTCAGCGGGCGGATCAGCCCTTCCTGCGCCACATTGGCCACCAGCCGGCCATCGCGCGTGAAGATGCGCCCACGGTTAAACCCGCGCGCGCGCCCGGCCCATGGGCTGTCGCACACATAGAGCAGCCATTCGTCGGCGCGAAAATCGTCGTGGAACCAGATCGCGTGATCGAGGCTCGCGCCCATCATGTTGCCCTTGGCCCAGCTGATGTCGTGCGGCAGCGGCGCGGTGCCCAGCAGCGGCATGTCGCTGGCATAGGCGAGCACTGCGCGGTGCAGCTTGGGATCATCGGGCAGCGGCGCCACAGCGCGCATCCAGGTGTGTGACAAAGGCTCGCGCGGGCCTGCGCCCATCCAGTGCCGCGTCTCCACCGGGCGCAGTTCGATCGGCCGCGCCTCCAGCATCATGCGGCGCATCCGCTCGGGCACCTTGTCGGCATATTCGGCGCGCAGATCCTGCTCGCTGCGCAGGCTTTCCGGCTCCGGCACGTGCGGCATCGCTTCGGCGTGCTCCACCCCCGGCTCGCGCTTGTGGAACGAGGCGACCATCGTCAGGATCGGCCGCAGGTTTCCGCTCGCGTCGGGTTGGCTGGCCACCACGCGCCGGTTGGCAAAGCTCCCGCCATCGAGATCGCGCATCACCTCGAAATCGATGCCGAAATCCTCGCTGCCGCCGCGCAGGAAATAAGCGTGGAGCGAATGGACCGGACGGTCCTCGGGCACCGTGCGCTCGGCGCTCGCCAGCGCCTGCCCGATCACCTGCCCGCCAAACACACGGCCCACCCCGCCCGGCTTGCGCGCGCCGGAAAAGTGATCGCCGCCCTGATCGGCCACATCCAGCAGACGCAGCAAGCCGGCGACGAGATCGGCGGGATCGGAGTTGGAAGTTTCGCTCATAAGCTCAGCGCATTGCCCAGCCTGCCGTTTGCGTCAACGGAAAGCTGGCATCAGCCCAAATGCATCAGCCAAAGAGGGGCAGCCGCCGCAGCACCCGCCAGCCCGCCGCCTTCACCCGGTTATCCTGCGGCCAGCGCCCCGGCGCACGCGGGCGCAGCCCGGCCAGGCGCAGCACGCGGTTGAACGCGCGCGCGTCCGCTTCGGCAAAGCTCCATTCCGAACGCCACGTGATCGAAAGCGAAATGGCGCTGCCTGGCCCGTTCCTCACATAGTGCGGCGCCATCACCGGCACATAAAGCGCCTCGCCCGGCCGCAGCTTCCATTCGGTGCCGCCGCGCGCCAGATCATCGGTCCAGAACAGCTCGCGCCCGCCGCCCGTGTGATAGCCCTCATGCGTCTCGTCCGGCGCATACTTCGGGTTCCCTTGCGGAAACATCGTCATCGTCTTCACACCCGCCAGATGCAGCAGGATGTTGTGCTCCGGATCGAAGTGATAGGGCGTCACCCCGTGCGGGCTGGTGATGAACACAAAGCCTTGTGGGCGCAGCATGGTCCCGGTCTTCGCCTCGATCACCGGGCGCAGTTCCTCCAGCAGCGCCAGCAGCAGATCGCGGTAGGCGGACACCTGCTCGATGTTCTTGAGCGCGGCCCAACTCCCCGTCTCGCCAATGCGGCGGATCGTCTCGCCAATGCCAAGCCCGTTGGCGGGCGGCACGATCCCGTTCAGCCCCACCGGCAGATCGGCGCGGTTATACTCGCGCGACGTTTCCGGCAGCGCCTCGGCCAGGTCGGCCAATGCCTCCAGCGTCAGCAGCGGGTGCCCGCGCAGATCGTGCGTCAGCCGGTGCGGCACTTCGGGATAGGCCGCGGCAAAGGCCGTGCGGGCTTGCGGAGGAAACGCGGAAAAGCTCATGCCAGACCTTGTGAGATGCGGGGCGGACTGCGGGACAATTCAAGGGACACGAGGCGGCCAAACACCGAACGCCGCGCCGCGCCGCCAATCGCGATGGAAACCCGGCCCAGCGGACGCCGCTCGCGCCACAACGAATCGATCATCGGGTGATCGGGCGCAGCGCAGCTGTCGGCCCAGCACACCTCCGGCCGCTCCAGCAGCGCCAGATTTTCCAGCTGCAGCAGCACACCGGGCGAAAACCGGGCATAGCGCTCATCGAACGCGGTCTTGTAGGAAAATGCCCCCGGCGGCGCGATAAGGCTCGCCAGCATGGCAATCGGCTGGCCGTCCAGCTCAAGGCTCAGCCGTTCAAGGCAGCCGCGCTGCGCCGCCGCCATCATCGCCTCACGAAACAGGCCCGCCGTCTCCGCCGCGCAGGCCAGCGCGCTGCCCGCACTGCCTTTCCAGCCGCGCGCCTCCAGCACAAGAAACTGCTCGATCCATGGCCCGATCCCGCCTGCGTCATCGCGGCGCACAAACGCCAGCGCCCCCTGCTCGGCAAGCCGCGCTTGCTGGCGGCGCAGTTCCTTGCGCTTCTTGCCCGGCAGGGCTTGCTCCAGATAGTCTGCCGCCACAAGGTTCGTCGCCAGCAGCGCACGTTCTTCGCGGTGCACCAGCGCCGCCTGCCGTCCCTGCCGCGCACACAGCTCCAGCAGCGCATCGGCCAGCGCGGTATCCAGCGGCAGTGCGGCCAGATGGAGAAACAGCGCCGCCCCCGGATTGCGGTCCGCCCAATCGAGCAGCCCCTCCCAGAACGCCTCTTCCGCCCCTTTGGCCACCAGCGGCGCACCCAGAAACGCGTTGGCATGAAGCCACACCGCCAGATGCGGCAGCGGATGGCGACCATAACGCCACGCGCGCTCCAAGGGGACCAGTGCCTCGGCTGCACCGCCGCGCATCAGCGCCGCGATCTGCACCCGTGCGCCGGGATCGAACCGTGCCAGCCCCGGCAGCAGATACCACGGCTCGAAAAACGGATTGGGCGTTCCTGCCCGCGCCGCCAGCCCGTCCCACACCGCCTGCGCCTCAGGCGAATCCCACGCGCGCCACGGCTGCACGGCAAAGCAGGCTGCAGCGCTGCCATCAGCGCTGGCAGCAGCTGGGCCTGCTCCGGGAAGGCCCCGCTTCCCCGGCCGCATGGTAAAGGATTCGTCGTTCAAAATCAGGTCTCCGGCCAGCAGAGCTAGCAGGACGGCCCGAACATGCAGTTAACACCTAGGTATATTTGAGGACTATATGCTGATCCTTCAGCCGCGCCTCTTGCGCAAGATGCCAAGCCCCAGCGGAATGAACCCCAGCGCCAGCCCACCAATGCCCACCGTCAGCACGATGGCGCTGAACGTGGGGATCACCCACGCCGCCACCCCGGTCATGAACAGCGCCCCGATCAGCGGCATGATCACATGGGTGAACGACTCGCGCAGGTCGGTTTTCAGCAGCCCCCGGAAATGCCACGCCGAAGCATAGCCCGTCAGCCCCATGTAAAAGCAGATCTGCAAGCCAATCGCCTCGATCGAACTCTCCAGAATGGCCGCCACCGAAGGCATGTAGGATGCGGCAAACAGCAGCACGAGCCCCAGCCCCCAGATCACCAGCGTGGCCGCCCACGGCGTCTGCCATTCGCGGTGCACGGCGGCATAGCGCGGATGCATCACGCCGGCGCGCGCCATCGAATACATGCTGCGGCTGAACTGCAGGATCTGCGTCTCCAGCGCGCCCACCGTGCTCAGCACCGTCGCCAGCACGACGAGATAGCTCCACGGCGCCGGGAAGATCTTGGCCGAAATCGCATAGAGCACGTTGGTGTTGGCAGCGGCGATTTCCTTGTCGGAAAGCGCGATCAGCACCACCGTCATCAGCACCACGAAGAAGATGATGAGATTGATCATCGCCCAGAACGCGCCTTTCGATGCATCCTCGGGCTCGGTCTCCTCGCCCAGATTCATCGTCACGTCCCAGCCCCAGTAGAAGAATACCGAGACGATGGCCCCATCGGCAAACGAGCGGAACGTGAACGAGCCCGGCGCGATCCATTCGAGCGAAGGCACATGGGCCGGGTTCGCCCCGAACCAGAACACCGCCGCGCCCAGCAGCGCCACCACGATGGCGGCCTCGATCACCGTCACCGTCACCTGCGCGGTGCTGGCGTGCTTGATCCCGCGCAGGACGATGGCGGTCACCACCGTCAGCCACACGGCAGCAATAGCGGTCACGAGCGGCGTGTTCTCCACCTCACCGGGCGCAAACAGCAGCAAGGTCGCGGTGGCGGCGGGCAGCGTGGCGGAAACCATGAACACCACCGAGGCGACCATCAGCCCCCACCCGGCGAAGAACCCCCAGACCGGGCCAAACACCGCGCCCACCCACGCAAACGCCGCGCCCGCATCGGGCATCACGCGGTTGAGCTTGGCAAAGGCGAACATGATGCCGAGCATGATGAGGCCGCTGTAGAGCAGGCTCCCCACCGAAAGCGGCCCGATGGCGGCATAGATCGTGCCGGTGGTGACTGCCACGGTGAAGGCGGGCGAGGTGCCCGCGATCCCCATGATGGTCGATTCCAGCGCCGAAAGCGCGCCCTTCGCCAGACTCGGCTGGCCTTGCTGCTCGGACGAATGCTCGCTCATGCCATAGCGCCCTCCGGTACTTTGCCCCCAACCGCACCCAGCATGTCGCTGCGGATCAGGGTGCTGCCGATATGCGCAATCCCGTCACGGATATCAGCCTCGATCGCGATCCTGAGCGCCATCGTATCGCGCCTTCGCAGCGCCGCCAGCGCCTCGCCGTGCCGGTCTACCGTGTAGTGGCCCGAAATCGTGCGGATCGCCCGGCGCAGAAACGGCCCGATCTGCAGCCACAAGGATTCGATCAGCGGCAGGAATGCCGATTGCCCTCCCGCCCCGTAAAGCACGGAATGGAAAGCATAGTTCGCGCCGATCCAGCGGTCATAATCGCGCGCGGCCTCGGCCTCGTTGATTACCGCGTCTTCCGCTTCCATCCGCGCGATCACCGCATCGGTCACATAGGGCATGGCCCGCGCCGCCGCTTCGGCCTCCAGCACGATGCGCGCCGCGATCAGGTCCTCGAAGCGCTCGATCGTCATCGGCGGAATGCGCACCCGCCGGTTGTCCATCAGTTCCAGCGCGCGTTCTGCCACCAGTTGGCGCAGCGCCTCGCGCACCGGCATCGCGCTCACGCCCAGTTCGGCGGCCAGCCCCCGGATCGTCAGCGCTTGCCCCGGCTCGATCCGGCCGAGCAGGATGCGCCGCCTGAGCCCCGCGAGCACCTGCTGGTGCAATGTGCGCGGGTCTTCACCCGTTGCTTCGATTTCCGCCGAAAGATCTGTTGCCGTCATGCCGCCATGTGATCACAAATCTGCGCCCGCGCCAAGCGCGATTGACACCCCTCGCCCCGCTCCATACCACCCGGTACGAAGCTCCCAAGGACCCTGTCGACCCATGACCGCCCCGCAATCCATGATCGCCGATCCGGCAGAGGCGCGCGATTTCCTCTCCGCCAATCCTGAGATCGCCTTCATCGAAGTGATCTTCACCGCGCTCTCCGGCGTCCCGCGCGGCAAGCGCGTGCGCAAGAGCGAGCTTATGGCGATCTACGAAAACGGGCGCCTCTACCCCAGCTCGATGCTGGTCGCGGATATCACCGGGCAGGACTGCGAGGACACCGGCCTCGTTTGGGGCAATGGCGATCCGGACTACATGCTGCGCCCCGTCCCCGGCACGCTGGTCAAGGCACCGTGGCTTGGCGACGATATCGCGCAAGTGATCACATCGATGTACTACGCGGACGGCACCCCCTGCGAACTCGATCCGCGCCACGTGCTGACCCGCGTGGTCGAACGCTTCAAGCCGCTCGGCCTTACCCCCGTCGTCGCGTGCGAGATCGAATACTACCTCGTCGATCCCGTCCGGGGCGCGCGCGGTGAAGTCCACCTCGCCCGCTCGCCGCACACTTCCGCGCAGCCGCACCTCATCGACGTGTTCAGCCTGACCGACATTCAGGACTTCGCCCCCTTCTTCAAGGAGCTGTGGCGGCAGGCCGATGCGCAGGGCATCCCGCTCGAAGCGGTGATCTCCGAGTATGCGCAAGGGCAGGTCGAACTCACGCTCCACCACCGCCCCGATGCCCTGCGCGCGGGCGACGAAGCGCAGATGTACAAGCGCCTCGCCAAGGGCGTCGCGCAGACCCAGGGCATGGCCGCCACCTTCATGGCCAAGCCGTTCAGCCATTCCGCCGGCAGTTCGATGCACCTGCACTTCAGCATGGCGGACGCTTCGGGCAAGAACGTCTTCACCAGCGAAGACCCCGAAGGCACCGAGCAAATGCGCCACGCCATCGGGGGCTTGCGTGAAACGCAATCTCAGGCCTTCGGCATCTTCGCCCCCAACGCCAATTCCTACCGCCGCTTCCGCGCCAATTCCTACGCGCCCACCGCGCCGATCTGGGGCGTCAACAACCGCTCGGTTTCCTTGCGCGTCCCCGCTGGCCCGCCCGCTTCGCGCCATGTCGAACACCGCTTTGCCGGGGCCGATGCCAACCCCTACCTCGCGCTTGCCGCGATGCTGGCGGGCGTCCATCACGGCATGGTCAACCAGATCGATCCCGGCCCCGCCGTCTTCGGCGATGGCTACAAGGCCGCCGCAGACAGCCCCTATCAGGTCCCCGGCAACTGGTACGCCGCCGTCGATGCGCTCCACGCCTCCGCCCTCATGCGCGACTACCTCGGCGATACCTTCGTCGAGATGTACTGCGCAGTGAAGCGCACCGAACAGGATCGGTTCTACAGCGAGGTCACCGCGCTCGACTATGACTGGTACCTCCGCAACGCCTGACAGCGACCTGCTCCAGCGCCGCGACCGCGCCTTCGGGCGCGGCGCCAAGCTGTTCTACGATGAACCGCTCCACTTGGTACGCGGCAAAGGCGCGAGCCTCTTCGGTGCGGACGGGCGGCGCTACGTCGACATGTACAACAACGTCGCCTCGGTCGGCCACGCGCACCCGCGCATTGTCGAGGCAATGGCCCGCCAGCAGGCCACGCTCAACACCCACAGCCGCTACCTCAGCGAACCCGCGATTGCGCTGGCCGAACGCCTCACCGCGCTCCAGCGCGTGACGGAAAGCGCCGTGTTCAGCTGCTCCGGCACCGAGGCCATCGAGATCGCGCTGCGCATGGCCCGCATGGCCACCGGACAGCGCGGGATCGTCTGCACAAACCATACCTACCACGGCAACAATGTGGTCGTCGGCGCGCTCACCAATCTCCCCACGGGCGATACCCGCCACCCAGATATGCGCTCGATCCCTTTCCCGGAAACCCTGCGCCCGCTCACGCGCGGCCTGTCCGAGGAAGCCCTCGGCGATGCCTATGTCGCGCGCCTCAAGGCCGCTATCGAAGACCTGAAAACCATCGGGCAGGGCTTCGCCGCTCTCATCCTATGCCCCATCCTCGCCAACGAGGGTCTGCCCGATATTCCGCCCGACTTCATGGCCAAGGCCGCCGCACTGGTCCGCGCCGAGGGCGGCCTCATCATCGCCGATGAAGTGCAAGCCGGCTATGGCCGCAGCGGCACATGGTGGGGCTACGATCATGTCGGCCTAACGCCAGATCTCGTCGTCACCGGCAAGCCGATGGGCGCTGGCCTACCCCTCGCCGCCACGTGCGCCAGCCGCGAGGTGGTCGAGCAATTCCGCGCTGAAACCCGCTATTTCAACACCTTCGCCGCCAGCCCCCTGCAAGGCGCGGTCGGCCTCGCCGTGCTCGATGTGATCGCGGAGGAAGGCCTCGTCGAACACAGCCGCGCCCTCGGCACCGAACTGAAGGCCTCGCTCCAGCAGCGCCTCGGCCACACCCCCGGCCTGATCGACGTGCGCGGCAAGGGCCTGTTCCTCGCCGCCGAGTTCGTGGACGCCGAGGGCAAACCCGACGCCGCCCACGCCTTCGCCCTCGTCTGCGCGCTACGCCGCGAGGGCTTCCTCACCTCGGTCGATGGCGCTTTCAACAACTGCATCAAGATCCGCCCCCCGCTCGTCCTCCCGCGCGAGGACGCACTCGCGTTCCTCGATGCCTTCGACCGCGTGACTGCAAGTGCCTGAGATCGAGGCGTACCTTCCCGCCGCCCGCACCGCGCTCGCCCAGTTCGGCCTCCCCGAAACCGAACCCCACCCCATCGGCAAGAGCGAAAACGTCGTCTTCCGCGCCGACGCGCCCGATGACACCACATGGGCGCTGCGCCTCCACCGCCCAGGCTACCACGCCCTCCCCGCGCTGGAGTCAGACCGCAAACTCACCGCACATCTCTCTGCAAACGGTCTCCTCGTCCCCACCGGCCGCCGCACCATCAGCGGCGCATGGTACGCACAAGTCGCCACGCCCGACCCCGAAGCCACCCGCCTCGCCGGGATGACGCTCTGGCACCCCGGCCAGACCCTCGAAAGCCTGATCGGCAAGGACCGCGGCCTCGCAACCTGGCCCTGGTTCGAACGGACCGGCGCACTCCTCGCCGAACTCCACAACGCCACCGCGAACTGGACGCCGCCCCAAGGCTTCACCCGCCACCGCCTAGATGAAGACGGCCTCGTCGGTGAAACGCCGTTCTGGGGCCGCTTCTGGGAAGCCAGCGCGTTGACCCCGGAGGAACGCCGCATCCTCGTCGAAGCGCGCGATCTTGTCACCGCCCGCCTCCCCCCGCTCACCGATCCGCTCATCCTCATCCACGCAGATGCACACCCCGCCAACGTCCTCGTCAGCGGCGAGCGATTGGGCCTCATCGATTTCGACGACTGTGCATGGGGCTGGCCCGTCTTCGACATGGCTGTCAGCCTGTGGAGCGCATCCAGCGAACCTCGCTTTCCCGAACTGCTAGCCCGCTTCCTTGCTGGCTACGCGCAGCGCCGCGCGCTCCCGGCCGAAGTCCACGCGCAACTGCGTCTCTTCCTGCTTATGCGCACCCTCATGCTGATCGGCTGGAGCGACGCCCGCCCCGACCTTGCGGGGGCAAACTGGAAGGCAGGCCTCATCGCCAAGGCATTGAAAGGAATCGGAGAACTGAATCTAACCTAAAGCTCGCTTTAGATTCAGGATTCGTCCTTAGATTCCAAGCTTGTCGCGCAGCCCATAGTACCATGCGCCCACCACGCAGTACGGCACGCGAAACAGCTTTCCGCCCACGAACGGGATGTACGGCAGCGAGGCAAAGACGTCGAACTTGGTCATTTGGCCGTCAATCGCCTCGGCCAGACGGCGCCCCAGCATCTGCGTCGTGGTCACCCCGTGCCCGCTGTCACCCTGCGAAAAATAGACGCTGTCAGACACGCGCCCCATCTGCGGATACCGCGTCATCGTCAGCGCAAAGTTGCCGCTCCACTGGAAGTCCACCTTCACGCCCTTGAGCTGGGGGAACGTCTGGTGGAGCTGCGGCAGGATCTTGCCCTCGATCGAGGCCGGATCGAACCCGCCATAGATCGTGCCGCCGCCATAGAGCAGCCGCCCATCCGCCGTGCGCCGGTAGTAGTCCGGGATATAGCGGATATCCTCGATGCAATAGTTGGTCGGAAACAGCGTTTCGAGCAGATCATCGCCCAGCACTTCGGTCGCGATCACCTGGCTGGAAACCGGCAGCACGCGCCCCGAAAGATCAGGCGCGGCATCGCCGAGATAGGCATTGCCGCAAACCAGCACCTTGTTAGCGCGCACTTTGCCCTTGGCGGTGTGCACCACCGGCTCCGCCCCGCGATCAACATGCGTGACGCGCGAGTTCTCGAAGATCCGCCCGCCAAGGCTCTCGAACGCCGCCGCCTCGCCCAGCACATAGTTCAGCGAATGCATGTGCCCGCCGATGGGATCAAACATGCCGCCGATGTAGCGGTCCGAATTGATGTGCTCGCGCGCCGCCGCGCCTTCGGCCAGAAACATCTGGGTGTGCCCGTGCCGGTGCCATTCTTCGGTCCGCTCAGCCAGCAAGTTCAGCTGCGGCTTGCTCATCGCCATGATCGCATTGCCCGCGCGCAAGTCGCACTGGATGCCGTACTTGGCCACGCGCTCGCGGATGATCGATTGGCCCTCCAGCGCCATCGCGCCGAACGCCTTCTCGGCCTCCGCGCCATAGTGCTGCCGCACTTCCTGCATCCGCCGGCTATAGCCATTGACCAGCTGCCCGCCGTTGCGCCCCGAAGCGCCCCAGCCCACGCGCTCGCCTTCGACCACGATCACCTTGTAGCCGCGCTCGGCCAGCTCCAGCGCCGCGCCCATGCCGGTGAAGCCTGCGCCCACCACGCAGATGTCGGCCACTTCCTCACCCAGCAGCTCGGGTCGCCGCGGCGTGGGATTGGCGCTCGCCGCGTAGTAGGTCGGCATGCCCGCATAGGGCGAAGCGGGCGAGAAGGTGTCGATGATGCGGTCGGTCATGAGGCCCAAAATACCGGGCAGGCCCACGCCGTGTCAATCAGGAATGTGATCACATTTGGCAGGTCATGAGATGGAGAAGCCTTCCAAAGCGGGAAAGCGCCTTCAAATTGTGATCATGTTCCCCTCTCAATCATGGGACTCGCGCACCGTCTCCATCGCGACGAACGTCGATGTGCTGGCCACATGCGGCAGGCTCGATATCTTCTCGCCCAGCACTTCGCGGTAGCGGCGAATATCGGCCGTGCGCACCTTGAGCAGATAATCGAAGCTCGATGCGATCATGTGGCATTCCTCGATCTCGGGAATGCGCAGGACCGCCTCTGCAAAGGCCGCCAGCGCCGCCTCGCGCGTGTCGGAAAGCTTCACCTCGGTGAAGGCGACATGATCCATCCCCAGCTTGCCCGGATCGAGGATCGCGCGAAAGCCCCGGATATACCCCTCCGCCACCAGCCGCTTCAGCCGCGCCTGCGTCGGTGATTTGGAAAGCCCGATGCGCTGCGCCAGTTCGGTGATCGGCAGCCGCCCGTCCACCGCCAGAATCTCGAGGATCGCGCGGTCAAACCGGTCTAACGGCCCGCCAATTGCCTTATCATTTTCCATATCGCCTACCATAGCGGCAAACTTAAGGCCAGTATAACTGCCAGACAATCAAAATCAGGCAAACGGCCTTGGAGCGATATGGTATTCTCTGCCCCATGAGCAACCTGCCGCCCTTCGCCCCCCGCCTCTCGCCCGAAACCCCGCTGCGCCGCGCCATCACGCAGGCCACGCGCATCGCCGAGCCCGAAGCGATCCGCCCCCTGCTCGCCGCCGCCACCCTGCCAGAAACAGGCCGCGCCGCCATCGCCGCAACAGCTCGCACCCTGATCGAAGCCTTGCGCGCCAAGGCCCGGCATAAGGGCAACTTGGGCGGCGTGCAGGCGCTCGTGCAGGAATTCGCGCTCTCCAGCCACGAAGGCGTCGCGCTCATGTGCCTCGCCGAAGCGCTGCTGCGCATCCCGGACGATGCCACGCGCGATGCGCTTATCCGCGACAAGCTCGCCACCGGCAATTGGGCCGCGCACCTCGGCCACGCCAAGCCGCTGTTCGTCAACGCCGCCACCTGGGGCCTCGTCATCACCGGCAAATTGAGCGCCAGCGTCGATGAAACCGGCCTCGGCCACGCGCTCACCCGCATGGTCCACCGGCTTGGCGAACCTGTCATCCGCCGCGGCGTCGACGTGGCGATGCGCATGATGGGCGAACAGTTCGTCATGGGCGAAACCATCGCGGAAGCCCTCGCCCGCGCCCGCCAGCGTGAGGCGCGCGGCTATGGCTTTTCCTACGACATGCTGGGCGAAGCCGCCGCCACGGCCGAAGACGCCGCGCACTACTTCGCGTCCTACTCCGCCGCGATCCACGCCATCGGGCAGGCCAGCGCTGGGCGCGGGGTGATCGGCGGCCCCGGGATCTCGATCAAGCTCTCCGCGCTCCACCCGCGCTATTCCCGCGGGCAAGGCCAGCGCGTGATGGCCGAGCTTGCCCCGCGCGTCCTCGCCTTGGCCGAACTCGCCAAAGGCTATGACATCGGCTTCAACATCGACGCCGAAGAGACCGACCGCCTCGAACTCTCGCTCGATCTGCTCGAAATGCTCGCCCACGCGCCCAGTCTCGCGGGCTGGCAGGGCCTTGGCTTCGTCATCCAGGCCTATCAGAAGCGCTGCCCCATGGTGATCGACTGGATCGTCGATCTCGCACGCCGCACGGGCCGCCGCTTGATGATCCGCCTTGTCAAAGGGGCCTATTGGGACGCCGAAATCAAGCGGGCGCAGGAAGCCGGGCTTTCCGATTTCCCGGTCTACACCCGCAAGGTCCACACCGATCTCGCCTACGTCGCCTGCGCGCAAAAGCTCCTCGCCGCGCGCGATGCGGTGTTCCCGCAATTCGCCACGCACAACGCGCAGACGCTGGCCACGATCCACCACCTTGCCGGGCCGCACTTCACCCCCGGCGACTATGAATTCCAGTGCCTCCATGGCATGGGTGAACCGCTTTATGATGAAGTCGTGGGGGCAGATGGCCCTGCCCGCCCGTGCCGCGTCTACGCCCCTGTCGGCACGCACGAAACGCTGCTCGCCTACCTCGTTCGCCGCCTGCTCGAGAACGGCGCGAACTCCTCGTTCGTCAACCGCATTGCCGATCCGGAAGTGCCGGTCGAGGCGCTAATCGAAGACCCAGCGCAAGCGGTCGCGTCCGAACCCGCCCCCGGCGCGCCGCACCCTGCCATCACGCACCCGGAGGCCCTGTTCGCAGACCGCCAGAACGCCAGAGGGCTGGACCTCGCCGACGAGCCGACCCTTGCCGCGCTGGCAAAAGCCCTCATCGCCAGCGCCGCGCAGGATCACCGTGCGGGCGATCCCGCCCGCCCCGCGCACGCCGTGCTGAACCCCGCCGATCACCGCGATGTGGTCGGCCATGTCCATCCCGCCAGTGCTGAAGACACCGCCCGCGCCGCCGCCCAGGCCGCTGCCTCAAGCTGGCCAGCCACCCCGGTAGAAACACGCGCCGCCGCGCTTGAACGCGCCGCCGAGGCGATGGAGCTTGCGCGCGTCCCCCTTATCGCGCTGCTCATCCGCGAAGCTGGAAAGAGCGCCGCAAATGCGCTGGCCGAAGTGCGCGAAGCGGTGGATTTCCTGCGTTACTATGCCGTGCAGGCCCGGACACTCGGCGAAAGTGCCCAGCCCCTCGGCCCGGTCGTCTGCATCAGCCCGTGGAACTTCCCGCTCGCCATCTTCACCGGCCAGATCGCCGCCGCGCTCGCCGCCGGGAATCCAGTGCTGGCCAAGCCCGCCCCCGAAACCCCGCTCATCGCCGCCGAAGCGGTGCGCATCCTGCACGCAGCGGGCGTGCCCACAGACGCGCTCCACTTCCTCCCCGGCGGCGGCGAAGTCGGCGCAGCGCTCGTCGCTGCGCCCGAAGTGCGAGGTGTCGTCTTCACCGGCTCCACCGCCACCGCCCGCGCTATCCAGCAGTCGCTGGCGGGCCGCCTCAACGGCCACGGCCAGCCCATCCCGCTCATCGCCGAAACCGGCGGCCTTAACGCGATGGTGGTCGATAGCTCGGCGCTCGCGGAACAAGTCGTGGCCGACGTTCTCGCCTCCGCGTTCGATAGCGCAGGCCAGCGCTGCTCGGCCCTGCGCCTGCTGTGCTTGCAGGAAGACATCGCAGACCGCACCCTTGCCATGCTCAAGGCCGCGATGGCCGAACTCGCGGTGGGCAATCCCGGCCGGCTCGCCACCGATGTTGGCCCGGTCATCTCCGAGCGCGCCCGCAGCGGCATCGCCGCCCACGTGGCCGCCATGCGCGCTGCAGGCTTCCCCATCACCGCAATGCCGCTCGGCGAAGAGACCGCACATGGCACCTTCATCGCCCCGACCCTGATCGAATTGCACCGCCCGGCAGACCTCAAGGCCGAGATCTTCGGCCCCGTCCTCCACGTCGTCCGCTACCGCGCCAACGAACTGGACACGCTCATCGAGGCCATCAACGCCTCAGGCTACGGCCTCACGTTCGGCCTCCACACCCGCATCGACCAGACGGTAGAGCGGGTGACGCGCCGCATCCACGCGGGCAATCTTTACGTGAACCGCAACATGATCGGTGCGGTCGTCGGCGTGCAGCCCTTTGGCGGGCGCGGCCTTTCCGGCACCGGCCCCAAGGCGGGCGGACCGCTCTATCTCACCCGCTTCAGCCACAATGCAGTGTCCAGCCTGCCCGCAGGCACCTGGCCTGCCGCTCCCGATCCCGCGCTCGATGCCTTCGCGCAGTGGGCCACCACGCAAGGCCTTGCCGCCACGGCATCCGCCGCACGCGATACCGCGAAGGCATCACGCCTCGGCTTCACCACTGAGCTTCCCGGCCCGGTCGGCGAACGCAACCAGTACCGCCTCGTCCCGCGCGGCCGGGTGGCCTGCTCGGCCACCAGCGTCGAGGCGCTCTGGCAGCAAGTCGCCGCCGTCCTCGCCACCGGCAACACGGCCGTGATCACCGCCCCCAGTCCCCCAGATCTTGGCCCGGTCGCGACGCGCCCCGCAGGCTTTCCCGCTGCGCTTGCCGCGCGCGTGGAATGGGTGGATGCCGATCTGGCCTGCATCCCCGATCTTGCCGCCATGCTGGCCGAAGGTCCGGGCGAACGCATCGCCGAACTCAGCCGCCAGCTCGCGGCGCGCGAAGGCGCTATCGTTTCGCTGCATACGCCGGACTACTCGCTCGACTTGCTGCTCGAAGAAATCACGCTCTCGAACAACACCACCGCAGCGGGCGGCAACGCCAGCCTCATGGCGGTAGCCTAAGCGATTGCACCGCAAGCCCCGGAGCGCGTGCCCCGCGCTCCGGCGGCTATCCCCTCCTGAGCGAACAGGAGAAGCTCCCGTGCCCATGGCAATCCCCACACCCACGCGCTACGGCCCGCCCGTGGCAAACCCCGAAACCCTCGACGAAACCCGCTGGCGGCAGGTCACCACGCGCGACCGTGCGGGCGATGGCACGTTCGTCTACGGCGTGAAGACCACCGGCATATACTGCCGCCCCTCCTGCCCCTCGCGCCCCGCCAAGCGCGCCAACGTCAGCTTCCATGAAACCCCCGCCGAAGCCGAAGCCGCCGGTTTGCGCCCCTGCCGCCGCTGCCATCCCGCCGCCGCGCAGGAACCTGCCGCCTCGCTCATGCAGGCCATGGCGCAGTACATCACCGTCCATGCCGCAGAGAGCCTCCCGCTCGCCCGCATCGCCGATCAGGCAGGCATGAGCCCCGCCCACTTCCAGCGCAGCTTCAAGGCCGCGCTCGGCGTTTCCCCGCGTGAGTATCAGGCCGCCCAGCGCCTCGCCCGCTTCAAGGCGGGCTTGCGGGACGGCGAAGGCGTGCTCGAAGCCGGGCTCGATGCCGGTTTCGGCTCCACCAGCCGCCTTTACGCCTCCGCAGACGGCAGCCTCGGCATGACCCCCAGCGCCTACCGCGCGGGCGGCGCGGGCGAAGTCATCACCCATGCGGTGCGCGAAACCGCGCTTGGCCCGCTGATGATGGCCGCCACCCGGCGCGGCGTCTGCTTCGTCCAGTTCGGGACCAGCGAAGCAGAGCTGCTGCAACAGCTCGCCGCCGAGTTTCCCAAGGCGCATTTGCTCCCCGCCGCGCTGGCCGCTGCCGCCCCGCTCGATGCATGGATGGCCGCGCTCGCCGCCCATCTCGAAGCGGCCGCGCCGCGCCCCGATCTCCCGCTCGATCTCATCGGCACGGCCTTCCAGATCAGCGTCTGGCGCTTCCTCATGTCGGTCAAACCCGGCGATGTTGTCAGCTATAGCGAATTGGCCGCCGCCACCGGCAAGCCCCGCGCCGTGCGCGCCGCCGCCAGCGCCTGTGCCGCCAACCGGATCGCGGTGCTCATCCCCTGCCACCGCGCCTTGCGCGCCGATGGCAGCCTTGGCGGCTATCGCTGGGGGCTGGAGCGCAAGCGGGCGCTGCTCGATGCCGAACGGCGGATCACGTCATCCGGCTGATGATCACTCGCGCCGCCGCGCTCACATCGTCCCAGGTCGTCGCAAAGTCTTCCGCCGTCCCGCCATAGGGATCGATCACCGCCGTCCCAGCACGCCCCGGCACAAGATCCATCAACAAGCCCAGCCGCGCGGGCGAGCGCCCCAGCAGCCTTCTCGGTTCAATCCGCCTGAGATCGCGCAAGTTCTGCTGATCCAGCGCATAGATATGGCCAAAATTCTGGAAATCCTCGCGCTGCACCTGCCGCGCGCGGTAATGCGAGATGTCGATACCGTGGCGCTCCGCCTCGGCAATCGCGCGGGGATCGGGCGGGCTCCCCGCATGCCAGCCCCCGGTCCCGGCTGAATCGATGGAGATCGCCAACCCCGCCGCAATCGCTTCAGCGCGCAGCGCAGCCTCGGCCAGCGGGGAGCGGCAGATATTGCCCAGACATACGAACAGAACGGACGGCTGGTTCAACAGTGGCACTCCGGTCAGCTTGCGACGAGCCGCCGCTGGGCTTCGCGGCCCATCGCGACGAGAAACGGATCCTCTTCTTGCCTACGGGAGAACACGTATTTGCTGCCGATGTCCAGCCAATCAAGCGCCACAATGGCTTGCCCGATGGCCCCGCCCAGCGTCTCGCCCGGCCCCAGCAACACCAGCCGGTCGGGCGCAAACTCGCGGCAGGCCACGGTGATAGCCGCCGTGAAATCATAAGCCGCCAGGATCTGGTGCCCAAAGGTATAGTCCCACAGCGCTTGGCGGTCGCTCTCGAAGCGCCGCCACACTTTCCCGCGCCCATCGATCAGCGGCACTTGCGGCGCGCCGAACCAGGCCGCCGGCAACTGCGCCCGCGCCGCATCCGCGCTCGCCTGCATCAAGGGCGTGTGAAACGGCCCATGCCCGGGCAGACGCAGCGGCGGGCGCGGCAAGGGCGGGAGTTCGGCGGTCAGCGCATCGAGCGCCGCTTCCGGTCCTGCCACCACCAGCATCCCGCCCAGCCGGATCGAAGGCAGCACGCCCACCCGCGCGCAGGCCGCATCCACGGCCAGTGCCGTTTGGGCATCGACCCGCCAGTCCTCACCCGCCAGCACGATCACCGCCTGCCCGCCGGGCGCGTGCTTCTGCGAATTCATCCCCATCGCATCGGCAATGGCAAACCCGTGCTCGCCCGAGACCGCCCCGGCACAGGCCAACGCGGTATACCAGCCCATCGAATTGCCCGTGACGGCCACAACCTCGAACCGCTCCCGGTCCAGCTTCAGAAAATCCAGAAACGCGCAGGCATGGATCAACGGCGCCGCCACATCCCCGCGCGGATGCAGCTTGGGGTCGAACTTCTTCGCCCCGTCCATCTCGGTCAGCGTAGGCTTGCCCGCGTCTGCACGCACGGCATCGAAATGTACCAGCCACGGCGATCCGGCATGATGCCGCGCAAGGTAACCCAGCTCCGGCGCATTGTACGTCCCCCGCCCGGGGCAGACGACGACGACAGTTTCCTTAGCCACGCACCATCTCCAGCGCCTTAGCCACAATCCCGTCGCGGCTCGGCAAGGTATGCGTCGCCGCGCGCGCCAGCGGGATGAAGCTGTCCGTTGCCGCCAGTACGCCCAGGGCCTTGTCCGGCGCACGCAGCGCCATCAGCGCCAGCAAGGCCTCGCTCTGCGAACCCGTCTCGCGGCATTCGTCCACCACCAGCACGCGCCCGCACGGTGCCACCGCTTCCAGCAGCGCCTCCTCGGCCAGCGGCGCAATCCAGCGTAAGTCGATCACCCGAACGGAAACGCCCTGCTCCGCGAGCAACTTTTGCGCCTGCAAGGAGAGGTAGACGCCGTTGCCGTAGGTCACCACCGCAAGGTCCGTGCCAGCCCCATGCACCCCGATCTCGCCCACGCGAATCTCGCTGATACCCGGCACTTCGTACACCGAAGTCCACAGCCCATCCCCCTCGGCATGCAAATCGCGCGTCATGTAGAGCGCAATCGGCTCCACAAAGATCACCACGCGCTGCTCTTCGTGCGCCAGCCGCACACATTCGCGCAGCATCAGCACCGCCTCGCGCCCGCAAGACGGCACCGCGATCACCAGCCCCGGAATATCGCGGAACACCGCAAGACTGTTATCGTTGTGGAAGTGCCCGCCAAAGCCCTTCTGATAGGGCAGTCCGGCAATGCGCAGCACCATCGGATTGGTGAACTGCCCGTTGGAGAAGAACGGCAGCGTCGCCGCCTCGCCCCGGATCTGGTCCTCGGCATTGTGGACATAAGCGAGGAACTGCACTTCGGGCAGCGGCAGCAGCCCATTGTGCGCCGCGCCGATCGCCAGCCCCAGAATCGCCTGCTCGTCCAGCAGCGTATTGATCACCCGCGCCGAACCGAACCGCGCGTGGAGCCGCGCTGTCGCGTTATAGACGCCGCCCTTCGGCCCCACATCCTCACCGCAGACGATGGCATTGGGATATTGCAGCAGCAGGTCCGCCATGCCCCAAGAGATCAGCCGCGCCATATGCTGCGGCTTCTCCATCACCGCCACTTCATCGGCAAAGATCGCCGCGCGCGCCTCGGTGCTGGCCAGAGGGCGCCCGGCCCCCACGCGCTTCGGCGGCACGATGCTCGCCATCACCGCCGCCGCATCGGGCAGCTTGGGCCGCTTTATCGCCAGTTCCACCTGCCGCAGCAATTGCGCCTCGATGGCGTCGTACTCGCGGCGCACATCGGCGGCGGTCATCACGCCTTCCTCGATCAGCAGCGCCGCGCTGGCCAGCAGCGGATCGCGCGCATTGTCCGCCGCGATCTCGTCCTTGCTGAGATAGACCTGCTGCACATCGTTCCCGGCATGACCATAAAGCCGCACCGTCTTCATGTGCAGGAACACCGGCTTGCGATAGCGCCGCGCGTATTCGACCGCCTCGCTCGCCCCGCGCCATGCGTCCGCCAGATCGCAGCCGTCGCACTGGATATAATGCAGCCCCGCCCGCGTGGACCAGTTCGCCTCGATCCAACCCATCGGCGTCTTGGTCGAAATGCCGATCCCGTTGTCCTCGCACAGGAACACGATGGGCATCGGCGTCCCCTGAAACGCCGCCCACGCCGCCGTGTTGAGCGCGCCCACGGCGGTCGAATGGTTGGCCGAGGCATCACCGAACGAGCACAGCACCACGCCGTCCTTCGCCAGCACGGTATTCTCAAACCCCATCCGCCGCGCGATCCCGATGGAAAACGCCGCGCCCACGGCCTTGGGCAAGTGGCTCGCAATCGTGGAGGTCTGCGGCGGAATCATCAGCCGCTTCGATCCGAGCACTTTGTGCCGCCCGCCCGAAATCGGGTCGTCAGCGCTCGCGGTGAAGGAAAGCAGCATGTCCCACATCGGGTTCTCGCCCGGCACACGGTTCGCGCGGTGGATCTGGAACGCGGCATCGCGGTAATGGAGAAACGCGATATCATCCACGCGCAGCGCCTCGGCCAGCGCGGCGTTGCCCTCGTGGCCTGACGAGCCGATGGTATAGAACCCCTCGCCCCGCGCCTGCAGCTTGCGGCTGAGCCGATCCAGCTGGCGGCTCACCATCTGGCTATGCAGGATCGCCGCCGCACGCTTCGGGTCGAGGCCCACCGCGCTCAGCCCCAGATTGCTCCTGCGCTGCAAGGTGCCCGCATCCAGCGCGGCGACAAACTGCTCATGAACCTGCTGTGCGGCGTCCATCAGCGCGAACCGGTTTCGTTTGCGATCATCCCGCCAGCCCTAGCCGAAGCCGCGCGGGGCGTCACCCCGTCTCGGCATCGCCGCAGCGCCGGACCGGGCAAACATCGTTAACACCCGCTTTACCCATCCTACGTAGAACCACGTAAGATGAGAGGGGTCTTCGCCAGCCTGCGCACGCGGATCGTGCCGCCCATCCCGGAAGCGATCCGGGACGATTTCACCATGCTGCGCGCCCGCCGCGTCGAAACGCAGACCCCGATGATGTTCCTGATGCTGCTCGCCACCACGCCAACGGCGGCCTGGGCAGGCGCGGCGGATGTCCATTGGACGGTGCGCTTCGGGATGCCTGCGCTGCTCGCCATCCTGTGCGTGCTGGGCATGGTGGAGAACCGCTATAGCCGCAAGCACCGCATGAGCCTCACGCGTGCGCGCCTGCTGGTCAGCAAGACCAGTACCACCTCGGGCGGGGTCGGCCTGATGTGCAGCGCCTGGTGCGTGATCAACTGGCTGGCCTCGCCGCCGGAAAACCATGCCGACTTCGCGATGATCCTCACCATGGGCTCGCTCGCCACGGCCTATTGCATTTCCGCGATCCGCTTCGCCGCGATCCTCAATCTGGTCATCGGCGTCGTCCCGCTCGGCGCGCTGATGCTCTCGTCAGGCCGCCCGGCGGAGATGGCCGCCGCCACCAGCCTGCTGCTCGCCACCGCGATCCTCATCCGCTTCATCCTGCAAAGCCACGCGATGCTGGTCGATCTGCTCCAGCTCCAGCAGCAGACGCGCGATCTGGCGCACACCGATCCGCTCACGGGCATCGCCAACCGCCGCGCGCTCGATGATCGGATTGCCGGGCTGCTGCGCCCCTCGGCCCGGTCTGGCCCGTTCAAACTCGCGCTGCTCGATCTCGATGGGTTCAAGCCCGTCAACGATCGCTATGGCCACGCCTTGGGTGACAAGCTGCTGTGCTCGGTGGCAGACCGGCTGCGCGCCGCCGTCGGCGAGGAAGGCCTCGTGGTCCGGCAGGGGGGCGACGAATTTGCCGTCCTGCTGCCGCCCGAATCCGCGCTCATGGCCACCCCGCTGGCCGATCAGTTGCTCATCGCCCTCGTCCGCCCGCACATGCTCGATGGCCACCCGATCACCGTCGGCGCCAGCATCGGCATCGCGGTCTGGCCTGCTGATGGTGCCACTGCCGACGGTCTGTTCGATCATGCCGACAAGGCACTTTATCAAGCCAAGGCCGCCGCTCGCACCGCGCCCGCGCTGCCCGCCACGCTCCGCTCGGCCTGAAGGCTCAGACGCTTATTGCGGACCGTCCACCGCTTGCCGCGCCACGCCGGGATCATCGGCAAACAACCCGTCGATCCCCGCGATCAGAAACTTGGTCACGTCCGAAAGCATCCCCTGCGGATAGCGCGCGCCCGGCTCGCCATAGCGGAAGTTGGCCGGCATGAACTTGTTCTCGGGCCGGAACGTGAACACCGCCACCTTCAGCCCCGCGCGGTGCCCATCGGCCAGCACCGCCGTGCGCGGGCCGACCCGCTCCTCGGCATCCAGCGTGATCACTTGGCGGAGCGGCACGCCGACCCACTGCGCATACGTCGCGATCTCGGCCAGACCCTTGGGGCTCAGCATGTCCTCGAAGGTCAGCTTGCCCCGCGCCTTCACCACATCGGCCGGTTGCGGCACATCGGGCGATTGGATCAGCTGCATCAGTGCCACATTGGCCATGCCCGCCAGTTCGCGGTGCAGCCGCTTCAGGCCCGCGATCTCGAAGCTCTGCACGATCAGCGGCGCGCTGCGCAAATAAGCCGAAGCCTTGATCGCGGCGATCAGCTTCGCTTCCATGTCAAAGCCCAGCCCGGCAAAATAAGTCGAACGCTTGATTTCCGGGATCAGCCCGACCGGCTTGCCCTTGGTGGTCCGGCTGCGCTCGGCCAGCGCCACGATCTCGCCCAACGTCGCGATCTCGAACTGGCCGTCATGGCTCATGCTTTCCGGTCGCAGCGCGCCGAGGCGCTCCTTCGCGCGCAGCGTCTTCAGCTCCGCCAGCGTGAAATCTTCGGTAAACCAGCCCTCCTGCCGCACGCCGTCGACCACCTTCACGCTGCGCCGCGCGGCAAATTCAGGATGGTCGGCCACGTTGGTGGTCTCGGCGATATTGCTTTCGTGCCGCGCCACCAGCACGCCGTCCTTAGTCGGCACCAGATCCGGCTCGATGAAGTCCGCGCCGTCGGCAATCGCCTTTTCATAGGCCGCCAGCGTCTCCTCGGGCCGCAAGGCCGAAGCGCCGCGATGGGCAAATACCAGTGTGTCCGAAGGATTGCCGGGCGAAGCAGCAGCAGGTGCAGACATCACGATCCCCAGACCTGCGCCGAAGGCCACCAGCGCGCGACGAGAGAGATGGAATACCATGGCGAATCTCCTGTTGGAACGCGTGAGGTCCGCTATGCCGCGAGGAAGTCAGCCCTGTTACAGCAGCGAAACCACCCGTACCGCAGGCAAGGGCCCCGCGCCCGGCTGATCGCGCCAGTCACGTGCATTAAGCACGCCGCCATCGGCACGCAGCTGCGCCACCCGCGCCAGATCGACTTCGGCATAGACCCACGCGCTTTCGCCCTCGGTGCCGATGGCGATCACCCCGTCCTCGGGCATGCCCCGATCGGGCGGGCCATAGATGCCCGCCGCGCCCCGGTTCTCGTCCACCGCGGGCGACCACTCGGCCACGCCCACAGTCGGCGATTGCACCGCATAGCACTGGCTTTCCAGCGCCCGCGCCTGCGCGCCCAGCCGCACGCGCCAATATCCATGCACACTGTCCGTGCAGCTTGGCACCAGCAGCAACTCGGCCCCCGCATCGACCGCCGCGCGCGCCAGCAACGGAAACTCGCTGTCATAGCAGATCAGCACCGCGATCCGGCCCAGCACCGTTTCGAACAGCGCGATGCCGTCCACCCCTGCCGAAACAAACCACTGCTCGCGCTCGAAGCGCGTCATCACCAGCTTGTCCTGCGTCCCCACCTTGCCATTCGGCGCAAACAGCCGCGCGGCATTGCGATAGCGCCCGTCTGCATCGAGGCGCGGCAGACTCGCCGCCAGAATGTGAAGGCCGTGCCGCTCCGCAAGTTGGGCATGGAGCGCATCGACCTGTGCTGCCATCCCCGCCACGCTCGCCAACGACCCGGCCAGATCGCCCATTGTCGCAGGCTCAAGGCTCGCCAGCTCCATCGCGCCATATTCAGGGAACACCGCCAGCGCCGCGCCGCTTTCGGCAGCATTGGCGACCCAGCGCGTCAGCTTCGCTTCATACGCCGCCCAATCGGCGAGCTGTTCGATCGGATACTGCGCGGCGGCGATGGTGTAGCGGGTCATTCCCAAGTCCTCAGCCAGTATCGCATCGCCTTCAGGCTCTCTTTCGCCTCGCCATGCTCCTTCCAGCCAAGTTCGGTCACCAGCCCCGGCACCGGCGCATAGCCGCGCTTGGTCCAGAACACATCGTGCGGCACATAGTCCGCAGGCATGGCCGGATGGTCCTCCGCGCGGACCACCGCCGCAAAGCACGCCGCATTCGCCCCGCACGCCTTGGCCTGCGCCTCGCGGTGATCGAAGAAAGCATGGCCCACGCCCAGCCCGCGATATTCGGGCAGCAGCACGCTTTCGCCAAAGTAGAACAAGCGCTCCACGTCCAGCCCGGCCTGCGCGAACGGCGCGCGGAACTCCGCCTTCTGGTGGATCATCGGCGCCGCCGTTGCCGCGCCGACAATGCGGTCCCCGTCAAACGCCGCCACCAGCACCGCATCCCGCGCCGCGGCATATTCGGCCAGATAGGCGGCCTCATAAGCCGCATCGCCATCATACAAATAGGGATAGGACGCGAACACCGTGATCCGCAGCCGCGCCAGATCGCCCAGCGCCGCACCCACTTCCGGGCCGGTCAGCGGGCGAACAACGACCTTCACCCCACCACCTGCGCGGTCCAGTCGGCCAGATTGTAATACATCGTCAGCCGCGTGATCTTGCCGTCGTCCACCGCGATGAACGCGCCAGCCGGCAGCACATAGGTCTGCCCATCAGCCTCGGGCAGCCCCTCGTCGGTCGCGAGATAGGCCCCGTGCACCACGAACTCCGCCGCCGCGCGCGAACCATCGTCGCTCGCCATCAGCACGATGTCCTTCAGCTCTTCCTTGTAGCACCGCTCCATATGGCCGAGGAACGCGGCGAACTTGTCCTTGCCGGTCACTCGCTCGCCCTGGTTCACATCGTGCGCCACATCATCCGCAAGGCAATCGAGCATCCCCTGCCAATCGCCCGCATTGAACGCGGCATAATAGCGGGTCAGCAGGGCAATCGTATCGGCACGGCTCATGAGGCAGTCTCCTTCAGCCCCGCGTATCTAGCGAGGCCGAAGCTAATGCACCACATTACAAAAACGCAAAGCGCCTGCCGCTCCTCCCCATTTTTCCCGCAGGGACAAATGGGGAGGTGGCAGCCCGAGAGGGCTGACGGATGGGCCTTACCCAAACAGCTTCCCTGCCGTCATCGCCACGCGCGCGCCCAGATAGCGTGCGCCTTCCAGCTCGGTCTCGCTCGGCTGGCGGCTGCCATCGCCTCCGGCAATCGTCGTCGCCCCGTAAGGCGCGCCGCCCACCACTTCGTCGTTGCGCATCTGGCCCTGGAAACCGTAGTCCAGCCCCACGATGGTCATGCCGAAGTGCAGCAGGTTGGTGATCACCGAAAACAGTGTCGTCTCCTGCCCGCCGTGCTGCGTCGCGCTCGAAACGAACGCCGCGCCAACCTTGCCGTTCAGCGCGCCGCGCGCCCACAGGCCGCCTGCCTGATCCAGAAACGCCGCCATCTGGCTCGAAATCCGGCCAAAGCGCGTGCCGGTGCCGACCACGATCGCGTCGTAGTGCTCCAGCTCCGCCACCGTCGCCACCGGCGCGGCCTGATCCAGCTTGAAGTGATGCGCCTTCGCGGCTTCCAGCGGCACCGTCTCGGGCACGCGCTTCACGTCGACGTCCGCGCCCGCACCGCGCGCGCCTTCGGCAATCGCGTGCGCCATCGTCTCCACGTGGCCATATGCCGAATGATAAAGCACCAGAACCTTTGCCATATTCGTATTCCCTTGTTCCGGCGAGGGCACCGAATCGGCCCCGCCGCATTGACTGAGGCGGTCCTACAGCGCGCCAGTTCTCCGGATCAGCCCGATAAAATCGCGCATCTTGTTCAGAAATATCGAACAAACCCCGCCACACCTGTCCATTTGCGTGGACGCCGTTTTTGTCCTATGGGCCACGCCAAAGGCCCCGGCTCAGCGCAGGTTTCCACCAATCGGTGCAAAACCCGCCCCGCCGGGGCTTTTGATTTACCGCGCTGTGCTTATCTTCGGCCCAGCGCCAAAGCTGACGCCAGTGAAAGAACCGCCCATGTCCCGTCGCCGCCAGATCTACGAAGGCAAGGCCAAGATCCTCTACGAAGGCCCCGAACCCGGCACGATCATCCAGTATTTCAAGGATGATGCCACCGCCTTCAACGCGCAGAAGCGCGGCACGATCAACGGCAAGGGCGTGATCAACAACCGCATCAGCGAGTATGTGTTCACCCGCCTCGCCCACATCGGCATCCCCACGCACTTCATTCGCCGCCTCAACATGCGCGAGCAGCTGGTGCGGCAGGTGGAAATCATCCCCATCGAAGTGGTCGTGCGCAATGTCGCCGCCGGCTCGATCAGCAAGCGCCTCGGCATCCCCGAAGGCGAACCGCTGCCCCACACCCTCATCGAATACTACTACAAGGACGATGCGCTGGGCGATCCGCTGATCGCGGAAGAACACATCGCCTGCTTCGGCTGGGCCAGCAACGAGGAGATGCAGGACATCTCCAGCATGGCCATCCGCGTCAACGATTTCATGGTCGGCATGTTCGCGGCGATCAACATCCGCCTCGTCGATTTCAAGCTGGAATTCGGCCGCATCTGGGATGGCGACTACGCCCGCGTGATCCTGGCCGACGAAATCAGCCCCGACGGCTGCCGCCTGTGGGACATGGTCACCGGCGAAAAGCTCGACAAGGACCGCTTCCGCCGCGATCTCGGCGGCGAAGAAGAAGCGTACCAGGAAGTCGCCCGCCGCCTCGGCCTGCTCGAAAACGACGGCGGCCCCAGCGAAGTCTTCGACCTCGGCGCCCACCGCAAGCTGCGCGGCAAGAAGTAACCTCTAAGCCCCTCCCCATTTTTGCGGCACGCACAAATGGGGAGGTGGCAGCCCGCAGGGCTGACGGAGGGGTAAAAGGCGTCAGAACAAAAGAGCCTCCGGCGGGCAAGGGCCACCGCCCTTGCATCCCGTAGATTTAGCGGTTGTAGTACCAGTCCCCGAAATTCGCCGGAACCGCCAGTTTTTCAGCGCCTCCGAGACGTGCCTCCGGGATTTGAAGCGGCTGCTCTATTGACCTTCGACGGGTACTAATCTCATCCTCGCCACAAGCTGGTTGGGATGATGTTTATATGCTTGGATACATTGTCGAGAGATTGGCGGAAAACCTTATTCCAACAACGCTGTGGACCATTGTGGGCGCTGCCTTTCTGCCATCCTCTCAGCCCCGAAAGTGGTGGCTAAAGGTATTGGGTGCCATTAGCGCCCTCATTCTGCTCGGTGTTATTTATGGGACGATTCGTATCCAGCAACGGGGAGAAAGCCCTTTGTTGCCCGATTGGCAATTCTGGACATTCGCATCAGCTTTGGCAGGATTAGGAATAGGTGCGCTGTTGGCAAATGCTCACTCGACAGGCTCTGATCTGCGAAATGATTCTAACGGGAACTCAGATTCTGCTTTAAACATTGGAAAAACCGATACGCCGTCAACGTCATATCATGGTAATGTAACTTATTGGTCACCACCTTCAAAACAAGAAGAAAAATCTATAAATGAAGAAAATCAAGATGATGGAGCATTCTATAAAGTCGCTGGCGAAGAGCTGTTGACTGGAAATATGGACCCTGAAACCTGGGCTCGCGCACTAGTTTTTGGCAAAGGCGACGAACATGTGGCGAAAGCCCAATATGTTAGCCTTCGATTAAATCAGCTTGGGGGCAAACAGCACCCTAAGGCCTGAGCACTCACTCGCCGCCCGCACTCGCGATGATAAAGAATTACGTTGACATGTCATAAAGTCCCCAAATTCAACCCATCACGCGACGCCCGCCAGAAAAGCGTCGATCCGCACGGAATTACGGTGACAGGAATTACGGTGACAGGTGCAACAACCCCCAATCCCCCTCACTCCACCACCGGCAGCGCAATATAGCTCCCCTCCGCGCCCCCCACGCTCACCTTCTGCACCGCCTTCACATAATCCCCCGGCTTGGCATCGATGATCGAGGGCACGAACGTCTGCGGGTTGCGGTCATAGAGCGGGAACCAGCTGGATTGCACTTGCACCATGATCCGGTGCCCCGGCAAAAACACGTGGTTCGCCTGCGGCAGTTCAAACACATAGCCCAGCGCCGCCCCGGCCTTCAGCGGCCGCGCTTCGGCCAGCGTTTCGCGGAAGCGGCCGCGAAAGATGTCCATGCCCACGGCCAACTGGTATCCGCCCATCGCCTGATCGCCGGGCACGGCATCGGGGTAGACGTCGATCAGCTTCACCACCCAGTCGCTGTCGGTCCCGCTGGTCGATGCCGTCAGGTGCACCACCGGCGCGCCTGCGATGGTCACCGCCTCCGTCAGCACCGGGCCGGTGAAGCTCAGCACATCGGGCCGCCCTGAAACCGGGCGCTGATCGCCCACCAGCCATGTCGGCCAGGGGTTTCCGTCATACCCCTCCTGTTGGTTGGGGCGCGGATAGTAGGTCACCGGCTTGGCCGGATCTGAGACATAGTCCACCGTTCCCGCCTCGGCTGAAGGGGCGAACCCCAGCCCCTCGCCCGGCAGCAGATAGAGCTTCTTTTCCGCGCGCGATGCTGGCCAGCCCGCCAGCTTCTGCCATTCGTTCGTCCCGCTGCGGAAGGCGCTCACCACCGGCACGTCCATCGGCTTGTCATACAGATAGTGCGCAAGGAACGGCGCGAGGACGTTCGTGCGCCACCATTTGCCGGTATCGCCATCCCACTTCAGCGCGCCCAGCGTATCGGCCCGCTCGATCGCCTGCCCGTGATACCACGGCCCGATCGACATATAGAGGTTGCCCGCCTTGTCCTGCGGCTTCAGCGCCTTCCACACCGCGGGCGCGCCATAGATATCTTCCTGATCCCACAGCGAATGGACCAGCAGCGTCGGCACCGTGAGCGGGGCCTTGGCCAGCACTTTGTCCATCGCCTGTTCCTGCCAGAAGCTGTCCCACGCCTGATGCGCCTTCAGCTTCTGCCAGAACCCGATCTGGTCCAATCCCTGCGCCGTGGCCAGCGCGCCTGCCGAGCCATACTTCATGTAGTGCGTATAGGCGTCCGCCTCCGCCACTTCATACTTGCTGGCGTTGCCCCGCGTCGCCACCTGCTCCCAGATGTAGCTGATGCCGATCTGGCGGAACGCGCCGTTGTGAAACCAGTCGTCCCCGCGCCAGCCATCGACCATCGGGTTCATCGGCACCGAAACCTTGAGCGCGGGATGCGGGTTCACCAGCGCGGCCAGCGCGGTGAAGCCATCATAGCTGATGCCGATGATCCCCACCCGCCCATTGCTTTCGGGCACGTGCTTCACCAGCCAGTCGATGGTGTCATACGTGTCGGTCGCGTGGTCGGTCTTCGTGGGATTGAGCGAGGTGCCGACGAAGGGCCGGTTCATCACATACGTGCCTTCGGAGCCATGCTTGCCCCGCACATCCTGCACCACGCGGATATAACCGCCGCCGATCACCACATCGGGCGCGCTGTCATATCCATCGAGCGCCACTGCCATCTTGGGCGAGCCATGCAGGCTGGTCATGTCCTCAGCGTCATAAGGCGTGCGCGTCAGCAGCATTGCAGCACCCTTCGCGCCCTTGGGCACCATGATCACGGTGTGCAGCTTCACCCCGTCACGCATCGGAATATCCACCGCGCGCCGGTCATAATCGCGCTCCGCAACCGATTGCGTGATGGTTGCTGGCCGCTCGTCATAGACCGGCCCTTTGGCGGGGGCGGCCCAGCCGGTCCCGGCACTCGCCAGCAGAAGCCCCGCCATCATCGCCGTGCGCAGTGTCATGCTCATTCCCCCCTCAAACCGAGAAGGGGGGAGCTTAACACCGAGCCACTTGCTGCCAACCGCTAAAGCAGCAGCTCGGCTTGCGCCGCGCTGGTCTGCGACTGGAACGCGCCGGTATCTATGAGCTGGATATCACTGGCGGCAAGGTTGGTACCGGGTGTGAACATGGCCAGCAGCACCTGCCCCTGTGGCCCATTGCCGTCATAGTCGACATAGAGCCGCCCGCTGGAACGATCATAAACGGCGAGGTCATCCTGATCCTGCGCATAAGTGCCATTGCGGAAGCCCCCCGCCAGCAGCAGGCCAGAAAGGTAGGGATTGATCACCAGCAGCTTGTCCGTGCCGGAAACGAAATCGGTGATCGTGTCGATGCCTTCATAAGGATCGGTGCCAATCGCGAAAGTATCCACGCCGGTTCCGCCGGTCAGCCGGTCTGCCCCTTCGCCGCCATAGAGCAGATCGGCGCCATTGCCGCCGTTCAGCACATCGCGCCCGATCTCACCGAACAAGGTATCCGCGCCATCGCTACCGGAAAGCGTGTCTGACCCAAGGCCACCGCCAATCAGGTCGTCACCCGCCGTGCCGATCATGCCGTTGATCCCGGCATTGCCGATGATCACTGCTCCCTTGCGCAGCGCGGCCAGATCGAGATCGATCGCCGCCGTGCCGCTGCGATCAGACACCGCGTCCGTGCCTGTTCCGATCACCACGCGCTCCAGCCCGGCTTCCCCGGCGTAGGCGGTAAAGCGTCCGGCCGCCGTCGTGGCGATGCGCAGTTCGTCGCGCCCGCCCGAACCACTGTCAGTGATCTCGGCGGTCGTGTGGTCGGCGAAGCGGGTCACCAGATAGATATCGTCGCCCGATCCGCCGTCGAGTCGATCGGCACCTGCCCTCCCATCAAGTTCATCCTTGCCGTCATATCCCATGAGTACGTTCGCACCGGCATTGCCGACAAGCCGGTTGGCTCCCGCATTGCCCGTGCCGTCTGCCGCCGCGCTGCCGGTCAGTTCCAGATTCTCGACATTGCCTGCCAGCTTCCACGTGATCGCAGTACGCACGGTATCGCTGCCGCCGTCCGCCGCCTCGATGATCTGGTCGAGCGCATCAGTGATCACATAAGTATCATCGCCTGCACCGCCATCGAGCCGGTCCGTCCCGGCCCCGCCGTCCAGCGTGTCGTTCCCGCCGCCGCCATCGAGCAGGTCGTCCCCGGCCATGCCTTTCAGCAGGTTGGCCAAGCGGTTGCCGGTGATCTTGTCGCCAAACCCCGATCCCAGCACTTCCTCAACCTTGGAGAGCTGTGAGACGCCCCTTATGATGCCGGGCTCCTGCCAGTACGGATCAGGATAGTCGAAATCCTCGGGCCGGTCATACAACAATACGGTCACTTTGGCGGCGGCCTTGGTGAAGTCAGCCTTGTCATAGCCGGCGCCGCCATTGAATATGCCGCCGCTCTTCGTGCCCAGCAGCCGGTCGTTACCGTCGCCACCGTCGATTGTGATCGCCGACCCGTTGCTCCTGATTACATCGTTGCCGCCCAGCAGATCGAGCGTTTCCGGCAGGCGGGTGCCCGCTGCCCGCACGGAATCGGCAAAGTTGGTCGTGCCAACGTACTCGATGACTTCGATGCCGGTGATCTTGCCGCCGCCAAACGCGTTGCCGTCCGCGGCGATCAGATTGGCGAGCGCAAGCGTGATGCCCTGGCCGGCCCCAGCCAGCGTCAGCCGCAGCCGGTCCGTCCCCGCGCCGCCCTCCACCGTGTCGCCAATGCCGGCTGCGATCAGGTCGTTGCCCGCCCCCGCATCCACCGTGTCGCGATGGGCGGCATAGTCGTCGTAGAACCCGGTGAAGACATTGCCGGGCAGCGGATCGGGCAGGATATCAGTCGAGAGCATGTCCTCGCCGCCATTGCCGATCAGCTTGTCCGCACCGGCCCCGCCAAAGGCCGTGAGCGGAAAGTTGTCGGCCACGGAAATCGTGTCGTTGCCCTCGTCGCCGAGCATCACCCCGCGCCCGCTCGTCTCGTGGGCAATGATCTTGTCGTTGCCGGTACCGCCGTAGGTCGGTCCCGTGGCCTCGATGTGATCGTCGCCGGCATCGCCGTAGGCGGTTGCCCCGTTGGACCCGACCGCGTTGATGGTGTCATTGCCGGCACCGCCGCGCAGCACCGGGCCATAGCTCCCCGCGCCGAGTTCGATGAGGTCGGCGCCGTCCCCGCCGTCGAGCAGAACGGTATAATATCCGCCGATCAGGTGGTCGTTTCCGCCCATGCCATAGACGTCGCCGAAACCCAGATCGCCCGCAGTGATCGTGTCGCCGAAGGCGCTGCCGGAGACCCACGTCAGGTCCGTGATGTTCTTGATCGTCCCTCCGCCGATCGTCACCGTCGCGGCGGTAAAATCGGCAACGACACCGCTGCTCGCCCCCATCAGGTTCAGCGAAAGCGAGTTCCGCTCGTAGCGATCAAACTTGCCGCCATCGACGCTGTCGCCATAGCCGGCAAAGAAATGGTCGTCGCCAGCCCCGCCGATCAGGGCATCCTTCTCGGCGCCGGTATCGACCGAATTCACATCGGCATAGCCGAAAGGCCCCGAATCGAACTGCCGCTGCCGACCGGCGGACGCGATGTAATCGTTCCCGTCACCGCCGTTCAGGATATCCGCGCCCGCCTCGCCGCTGATCGTGTCGGCTTCGGCCGTACCGGTGTACCTGTTGTTGCCCGCCGTGCCGATGTAGTCCGCCATCTCGTCTCCTGCGGCCGGTGCCGCCTTCCCGGCCCTCGCCCACGGCGTTTGTGGAGCGCGACCTGCCCACTGACAAGGCTTCAAAACAGCCATTCCTGTTACAAGTCCGGCACAGCGCAAGACCCCGTCATTGCGCATTCAGCCGCGAGCCGCCAGAATCCCGCGCGATGATCCCGCGTCCCTTCGCCCGCCTCTTCGCGCTCCTGTTTCTCGCGCTCACAGCCCCGCTCGCCCCGGCGCCCGCCGCCGCCAAACCTGTCTGGGCATTCGAGCGGAGCGACCTTACCCCCGATCCCGCCTTTCGCTTCGGCCGCCTGCCCAACGGGATGCGCTACATCATCCGGCACAACGCCACACCCAAGGGCACCGCCGAAGTGCGGATGCAGATCGATACCGGCTCGCTCGATGAACGCGACGACGAGCGCGGGTTTGCCCATTTCGTCGAGCACATGGCCTTCAACGGCAGCGCCCGCGTGCCCGAAGGCGAGATGATCAAGCTCCTCGAACGCGCCGGCCTCGCCTTCGGGGCCGATACCAACGCGCAGACCAGCTTCGAGCAGACGCTCTATATGCTTAGCCTGCCCCGCGCCGATGCCGCGCTGGTCGATACCGCGCTGATGCTGATGCGCGAAACGGCGAGCGAACTGACCTTCGATCCCGCCGCGGTGGAGCGCGAACGCGGCGTCGTCCTCTCCGAACTGCGCGACGGGCAGGGCTATGTCCTCGATAACGCGAAGGACCAGATGGCCTTCCTTTATCCCCGCGCGCACTATCCGGACCGCCTCCCCATCGGCACTGCCGCCGCGCTCAAGGGCGCCGCCGCCGCTGCGCTCAGGGCGTTCTGGGCGCGCGAATATGTGCCCGCGAAAACCACGCTGATCCTTGTCGGTGATGTGGATGCCGCCGCTGCCGAAGCCGCGATCCGCGCCCGCTTCGCCGATTGGCCCGCCCGCGCGCCCGCGAAGCGCCCCGCGCAAGGCCGCGTCCTGCCCGATCAGCAGGGCGAGGCGCGCATCCATCTCGATCCCGCGCTGTCCGAACGCGTCACCGTCTCGCGCCACGCCCCCTGGCGCCGCGAGCGCGACACCGCCGACCAGCGCCGCACCGCCATGCTGCGCCAGATCGGCTACGGCGTGATCAACCGCCGCCTCCTGCGCCTCAGCCGCATCGTCAATCCGCCGTTCCGGGGCGCGGGGCTGGGCACCAGCGCGGTGTTCGAAATCGGGCGCACAACCAACCTCGTCGTCGATACGGCGGACAAGGGCTGGCGCGCGGGCCTGTTCGCCGCCGCGCAGCTTTATCGCGAGGCGCTGGCCCACGGCTTCACCGATGCCGAAGTGGCCGAACAAGTCGCAGGCGCGCGGGCAGGCATCGAAAACGCCGCCGCTTCCGCCGATACCCGCAGCAACGATGCGCTCGTCAATGCCGCGCTCGTGCTGCTGCGCGATGAAAAAGTGCCGACCACCCCGGCCTCGGTGCTCGAACGCTTCAACCGCAACGCCCCCGGCTTCACCCCTGCCGCCGTGCTCGCCGCCCTGCGCGCCGATCTCGCGGCGCTCGACAATCCGCTGATCCGCTTTCAGGGCCGCACGGCCCCGGCGCACGGCGCGCAAACCGGTGAGGCCGCCCTGCGCACCGCGTGGGACGAGGCCATGCGCGCGCCCTTGCGCATCCGTGTCCGCCCGCCCTCCGGCACCTTCGCCTACACCGATTTCGGCCCGCCGGGCACCATCGCCGCCGATACCACGCGCGATGATCTCGGCCTGCGCCAGATCCGCTTTGCCAACGGCGTACGCCTCAATCTGAAGCGCACCGATCTGGAAAAGGACCGCGTGCTCGTGCGCCTCCTCGTCGATGGCGGCGAACTGATCGATACCCGGGACAATCCCCTCGCCACTGAAATGACGCAGATGATCCCCACCGGCGGCCTTGCCAAGCACAGCCAGGACGATCTGCAAAGCCTGCTCGCCGGGCGCTCCGTCGGCGCCAGCATTGCCGCCTCGGGCGATGTCTTCGCGCTCGGTGCGGGCACCACGCGCCGCGATCTGGAACTCCAGCTCCAGCTCCTCGCCGCCACGATCACCGATCCCGGCTGGCGGCCTTCCGCCGATGTCATCTACCACCAGTCGATGACCAACTTCTTCGCGCGGCGCGATGCCACGCCCGCTGCCGCAATGGCCAATACGCTCCCCGGCGTGCTGTCCGGCGGCGATCCGCGCTTCACCATCCAGCCGCCCGAAGCCTACCAGCGCCTCACCATGGCCGCGCTGAAAGGGGCCATTGCGGACCGGCTCGCCAAAGGGGCGATCGAACTCACCCTCGTTGGCGATTTCGATCCCGACGCCGCGATTGCCATGGCCGCGCGCACGTTCGGCGCGCTCCCCCCGCGCGAAGCGGAGTTCCAGCCGCGCGAGGAAGCCCGCCAGCGCAGCTTTACACCATCGCGCGGCCTCACCGTGATCCGCCACAAGGGCGAGCCCAACCAGGCCATCGTGCGCTATGTCTGGCCGACCACCGATGATCGCGATGCCGTGGCCGCCACCGGCCTCGAACTCCTGCAGGAAGTGACTGAGATCGCCGTGCTCGATACGGTTCGCGAGGCGCTCGGCAAGGCCTATTCCCCCGGCGCGGCGTCCTCGCTCAGCCGGGTGTGGCGCGGCTGGGGCACGTTCACCATCACCGCCTCGGTCGATCTGGCCGATGTTGCCGCCACGCGCGCCGCCATTGTTGGCACGGTCGCCGGTCTTGCCGCCGCCCCCACCGATCCCGATGTGCTCGAACGCGCCCGCGCGCCCATGCGCGAACGCCTTGCCAACCTGCTCAAGACCAACGCGGGTTGGCTCGCACTCACCGAACGCGCCGGATCGCAGCCGGATCGCATCGCGCGCTTCCAGCAGGCCCGCGCCCGCCTCGATGCGCTCTCCGGTGCCGATCTTCAGGCGCTTGCCCAGCGCTATCTCGCCCCCGATCAGGCGGTCATCGCGCTCGTGCTGCCCGAAGGCGCGGCGGCGCCGGACAAATAGCCGAGCCCCTCCCCCAGCCAAACTAGAACCATATCGGTGTGCAACCCGATTGCACCGCACCGCCGCATGAACCAAACCCTGCGGGCCGGTTCGCATCGGGAAGGGCCTTCCGGGGCAAGACCTCGGGGGGAAACACCGCAGAAAGCCTGTCACTCAGGCCCAGTGGCTCTCACCGCCGCCCTTGTCGCCGCCATCCGTTCGCGGTCGGCTGCGCCCAGGGGACGCCCCGGTTCACCCGGCACATGGACCTTGGACCGAAGGAACCCTGCATGCCCACGCGTATAGCCATTGATACCAGAACCCTGAACGATGCCTTCCCGCTGGGCACCGGCGTGAACTTCCTCCAGCCGCTGGGGGTCACGGTCGTCTCGATCAATGGCAACGCCGTCATCGGCACTGGGGAGCATCGCTTTGCCGTCGTCGGCTCGCTGCTGGCGGGCAAAGCGGGCATCCGCATCGATAGCGGCGTCAACTCACGCGTCACCGTGGCGGAAACCGGCAATATCATCGGCGATCTTGCCGGGGTGCAGCTATTTGATTCCACCCGCTCCGTCGTCGTCAATTCAGGCACGATCAGCAGCCTTTCGGGCAGCGCCGTGCAACTCGATCGAGCCGCCGCCGCGCTTTCCGGCGATCCTGATGCGCGCTTCGTCCTGCGCAACTTCGGCACGATCACGGGTGAAACTGGGGTCACCACCGGCACCGGGCTTGCCACCATCACCAACGAAGGCCTGATCGCCACCACTGACGATGTGGCTATCCGCACCGGCAATCTGGTCGATAGCCTGCTCAATCTCGGCCGCATCCGGGGCGATATCGCACTTGGCGGCGGGGATGATGTGCTGACCAACGAAGGCTCCATCTTCGGCAATGTCGCGCTCGGCGAAGACCAGAACACGCTGACCAACACCGGTACGGTTCGCGGCACCGTTCAAGGCGGCACGGATAACGACACGGTCGACAACGATGGCCGCATCACCGCCATCGCGCTGGGTGAAGGCGTCAACACGCTCACCAACACCGGCAGCATCGTCGGCACGGTTTCGGGCGGCAGCAACCTTGATCGGATCGAGAACAACGGCGGCCGCATCGGCGCGCTCAACCTCGGCGATGGCAACAACAGCGTGCTCAACCTCGGCGGCCGCATCGGCAGCATCGAACTGGGCAATGGCAACAACACGATCATCAATCGCGGCCAGATCGATACCACGGTCGTCACCGGCGATGGCGGCGATGTGTTCGACAATTCCGGTGCCACCGGCACCAATGCGCTCAGCGTGCTGCTCAGCGGCGGGGCGGATTTCTTCACCCCCGGTGCCGTGATCGAGACGGTCAATGGCGGGGACGGGATCGACACGCTCGATTTCAGCAAAACGGACGGGATCACGGTTGCGCTCGATGGCCGCCTTGCGAACACCGGCGTTGCCAAGGGGGATGTCTACAGCGGGTTCGAACGAGTCATCGGTTCATTGACGGGTGCCAACGTCATCCGCAGCAGCGCGTTCGACAGCACACTGATCGGCGGCGCTGCTGCCGATATCCTCGTGGGAGATATCGGCTCTGATACGCTGAACGGCCTTGGCGGCGATGACATCCTCGACGGCGGTCAGGGCAATGACTTCATCGACGGAGGGACCGGCAATGACCGCCTATCGGGCGGCACCAACCGCGACACCATTCGCGGCGGCGATGGTGCGGATACGATCCGGGGCGACAGCGAAGACGACAGTCTCAGCGGTAGCGCGGGGGATGACGATATTGACGGCGGTTCCAACAACGACACGATCAATGGCGACGAGGGCAACGACCGCCTGATCGGCGGACAAGGCACCGACACCATAAGCGGCGGCCTCGGCGATGATAACATCGATGGCGGGACCGAAAACGATATCCTTTCGGGCGGCGATGGCATCGACAATGTCGCCGGAGGAGATGGCAACGATACGCTGAACGGAGATGCCGGTAACGACAACGTCATCGGCGGCCTTGGCGCGGATACCGTGAATGGCGGTGCCGGCAATGACACGCTGTTCACAAACGGAACCGCAGCAGCCGAAACTGCCGCCGTAGCCAACACCGCGAACGGCGGCGATGGCAACGACGAACTGTTCGGCGCTGAAGGCACCGACACGCTGAACGGCGATGCCGGAGACGACACCCTCAACGGCTCCGCCGGCGATGATACGGTCAATGGCGGCGCCGGTGCCGACAGCATGTCCGGCGGCCTTGGCAACGATACGGTCAATGGCGGCGATGGTGCCGACAATCTGATCGGCGCCGATGGCAATGACACGCTGATAGGCGGAGCTGGTGTGGACCGGCTGTTCGGCGGACGGGGCGACGACGCGATGACCGGTGGGACAGACGCTGATATCTTCCGCTTCGACGTGCTCGAATTCAAGGATCAGATCACCGATTTCAGCCGCGCGCAGGCTGACAAGATCGACCTCTCGGCGATTGACGCAAACACCGCGGTCAGCGGCAATCAAGCCTTCACATCGATCGGCTTCGGGGCCTTCACCGGTGCGGCAGGTCAACTGCGCATCAGCACGGTTTCCGGCACCACGGCCATCCGCGGCGATGTGGACGGCGATGGACAGGCCGATTTCACGATCAGCCTCACCAATGGCGCTTCGCTCATCGCATCGGACTTCGTGCTCTGATCCTGTCCTGATTCTCCGATCCTGTCCTACAGGTATGGTTTCTGACAAAGGGAGCGGATGCAGCGCCATCCGCCCCCTTTGCTGTTTCTGCCAGCGCACCCCGGTTCTCCGCCAAATTCCAGAGCCGGGCGTTTTCCCTCAGGACCGTGTCAACCGTGTCAATTTGCGCCCAAACTTGCCTCACGCGCCGCATCGGGGCATAGGCGCAGCCGAGTCTCCCAGCCCCTCCTGAAAAAGGCCCGCTGCCCATGAAAATTCGCGTTCACGTCAGCCTCAAGAACGGCGTGCTCGATCCGCAGGGCCGCGCCATCCATCACGCGCTCGAAGGCCTCGGTTTCGCAGGCGTCAACGATGTGCGCGCTGGCCGCCTGATCGAAATGGACGTGGCCGACAGCACGACCGACGCCGCGCTGGACGAGATGTGCCGCAAGCTTCTCGCCAATCAGGTGATCGAAAACTTCCGCATCGAAAAGGTCGCCTGACCATGGCCTTCACCGCAGCTGTCATCACCTTCCCCGGCTCCAACTGTGACCGCGACATGGCGGTGGCGATCGGTGAAATCACCGGCGGCACCGTCCACCGCGTGTGGCACGGCGATGCGCAGCTGCCTGAAGGGCTCGATTTCATCGCCCTGCCCGGCGGCTTTTCCTATGGCGATTATCTGCGCTCTGGCGCGATGGCCGCGCGTTCGCCGGTGATGCAGTCGGTGATTGCCGCTGCCCATCGCGGCGTGGCCGTGCTGGGCGTGTGCAACGGCTTTCAGGTTCTCACCGAAGCGGGCCTCCTCCCGGGTGCGCTGATGCGCAATGCCGGCATCCGCTTCGTCTGCCGCGATGTGCCGCTGGTGGTCGAAAACAACCAGTCGCTGTTCACCGCGCGCTACGCCGCCGGGCAGCGCATCACGATCCCGGTCGCGCACCATGATGGCAACTATTTCGCCGATGCCGAAACGCTGGACCGCCTCGAAGGCGAAGGCCGCATCGCCTTCCGCTATGGCGAACCGGTCAACGGCTCGCAGCGCAATATCGCGGGCGTGCTGAATGCAGCCGGAAACGTGCTGGGCATGATGCCCCACCCCGAACGCATGATCGAACCCGCCCAAGGCGGCAGCGATGGCCGCGCCTTGTTCGAAAGCGTGCTGGCCGGGCTCAGCGTCGCCGCGTAATCCGATCCGAACCCAAGGGTTCGGATGGCGCGGCACCGGCCCGCTCCCCCGCCCGGCCACCCACAACGTACAATTTCGTTGGGTGGCCGAGCGGGGGAGCGGGCCGGTGCCGCCTCGAAGCGCGCTTTTTCGCGCGCTTCGCAAACTCAAGCCTGAAGGCGGCGCCACTCCAGCGTTTCGAACAGCGCGCCCGCGTCATGCGCGGTCATCGGGCGGCCGAAGTAGTAACCCTGGATCTTCTTGCAGCCAAGCTGGCGGATCTTTTCAAGCTCTTCCACGGTTTCCACGCCTTCAGCGGTGGTCGACATTTCGAGCGCATCGGCCATGGCCACCACCGCGCGCACGATGGCAAGGCTCTCCGGATTGTCGCGCGCTGCGCCCTGCACGAAGCTCCGGTCCACCTTGATCGTCGAAAAGCGCAGCTTGCGCAGATAGCCGAGCGAGGAATACCCCGTACCGAAATCATCCAACGCCACGCCGCAGCCCAGCGACATGATCCGCTCCAGCGTCTGCTGCGCCGCCGTCCCGTCGCGCACGAAGATGCTTTCGGTCACCTCGATCTCCAGCCGGTGCGGCGGCAGGCCGCTCCCGGCCAGCGCGCTCACCACCACTTCGGCGAAGCTGGGATCGAGCAGTTGCTCGCCCGAAACGTTGACCGCCACCTTGATCGGGGCGGGCCAGTTCATCGCCTCGTAGCAGGCCGTGCGCAGCACCCATTCGCCAATCGGCACGATCAGGCGCGTATCTTCGGCCAGCGGGATGAACTTCACCGGGCTCACCGGCCCATGATCCGCCGAATTCCAGCGCAGCAGCGCCTCGAAGCTCACCGGCGCCTCGGTGATGGCATCCACCACCGGCTGGTAGGCCAGCTGAAACTCGCCCCGCTCCAGCGCGTGGCGCAGCGAAAACTCCAGCTTGCGCCGCTCCTCGGCATGGGCATGCAGCGCCGGTTCGTAATCGAAGTGCAGCCCGCCGCCTTCATCCTTGGCGCGGTAGAGCGCCAGATCGGCATTGCGCATCAGCGTCTCGACCGTCGCCCCGTCGCGCGGCCCGATAGCTGAGCCGACGCTTGCCCCCACAAACAGAGTGTGGTGGTCGATCTCATAGGGCTGCGAAAGTGCGGTGATCACCGCATGCGCCACTTCGCGGATCCGCGTCCCGTCGCCCGCATCGCGCACCACGATGGCAAATTCATCTCCGCCCAGCCGCCCGCACAGCTCGTTTTCGCTCATCAGCGATTTCAGCCGACCGGAAACCTTGGCCAGCAACTGATCACCCACCAGATGCCCCAGCGTATCGTTGACCGCCTTGAACCGGTCGAGATCGATCATCATGAAGCCGCAGCGCATCCGCCAGCGATCCGCTTCGCCCATCGCATCGCCCAGCGTCTCGGTCAGCATCAGGCGGTTGGGCAGGCCGGTGAGCGTATCATACCGCGCCAGATAAGCGATCTTGTCGGCGCTTTCGCGCTGCTCGGTCACGTCCGAACCCACGCCGCGAAAGCCGATGAAGGTCGCGTTGTCGTCAAACCGCGGCGAAGCGGACAGCTCCCACCAGCGGTTCTGGCCATGCAGCGTCACCAGCACGAGCAAGTTGGAAAAGCTTTCGCGCCGCTTCAGCCGTTCGGCCAGATCGTGGAGCGACGAATGGAAATGCCCGCTTTCCCAAGCCGAACCAGAAATGAGCTGAATCAACGGCTTGCCATCGATGTCCTCGGGATCCTCGCCCAGCGCAAAGGCAAAGCGCGGAGAAGCGGATCGTACCCGCCGCGTCGCATCGATCTGCCACAGCCAGTCCGCTTCGCCTTCTTCGAATTCGCGCAACAGCAGCGAGACAACCTCGCTCTTTTCCGCCATGCCCGCTTCGGCCACCTTCCCCGCCAGAAACATGCGTCCGGCCTCAAGGCTGCCGACGGCAAGGAAGATCACGAACGGGACCACAGCCGCGGCCGCTGTCATCTGGCCATACCAGAAGAACACCAGGAGGCTGGCCAGCCCGAGAATCGCGTTGAACAGCACTGCTCCGAGCGGCACCGCCGCAAAGGCGAGGGCTGTCCCTCCCATCAGCATCGCCATGACCGTCCAGACGAGCAACCGCTGCTCGGCCGCCGCGAACGGGGAAAACACCGCGATCGGGATGGCCCAGATCAGCCCGGCCGCAACTGTGCGCACCATGTGGCGACGGATCTCATGCCCTGCCATCCGGCGACGATCGGCATCCTCCAGCGTATGTTCGAACCGCGCGCCCCACACCAGCACGGCGCCAAGCAGCCCGACCCATGCGAGGAGAATGGCCAGATGGACCGCCCCGGCCAGCGCCTGCACCACGAGCAGGGCCGCGAGGCCGTGTGCCGCAAGGCGCGGACGCGTCAACCGCGCAAGTCCGGAGTATTGCAGTCCGCGCAGCCGTCCCCAATCGCCTTCCGCCGAATCGCTGAGCCCCAGCACGGCAAGAGCCGGGAGGTCCCGCGGCAAAGCAGGCATGGTTTGATCGGATGCGCGTGTCACCTCGCAAGGCTTAGTGGACAAACCTTGAGCAATGGTAAGCGGTTGGAAATTTCCGGTCCGGAAAAAACCACTTCGGATTTAATTTAAATAACTGATATTTTTAATTTTTTTCTGATATTTCGGTAAATTCCGCAGTAGGTTTTCTCGAAGCGACGCTGCGCTGCGCACCGGCCCCTGCCCATCCGCCGCGCGCCATGCTAGCGCTGCAAAACGCACTAAGAAGAGAGCAGCCGCCAAGCCATGAATGCCCCCCTCCTGATCCTTGATGGCGGCACCGGCCGCGAGCTTGCGCGCAGCGGCGCACCTTTCCGCCAACCGGAATGGTCCGCACTTGCCCTGATCGAAGGGCCCCAGTTCGTGAGCGCCGTCCACCGCGCCTATGTTGCCGCCGGGGCGGATGTGATCACCACCAACTCCTATGCCGTCGTCCCCTTCCATATCGGCGATGAGCGGTTTGCCCGGCACGGCGGCGAACTCGCCGCGCTGGCGGGCCGGCTGGCGCGCGAAGTGGCGGACGAAGCGCCGCGCAAGGTCCATGTTGCCGGTTCGCTCCCCCCGGTCTGCGGCTCCTACCGCCCCGATCTCGTCGATCTGGACCGCGCCCGTCCGGTGCTGGAAACGCTCGTCGCGGCGCTGGCCCCCCATGTCGATCACTGGCTCGCCGAAACGCTATCCTCGCTCGCCGAAGCCCGCCTCGCCGCTTCGCTCACCGCGCCGACCGGCAAGCCGATCTGGCTGTCCTTCACGCTGGAAGACGAGAAGCCCACGCCTGAACCCACCCTCCGCTCGGGCGAAAGCGTGGCCGAGGCCGCCCGCCTCGCCGCTGAAATCGGCGCCGCCGCGCTGCTGTTCAATTGCAGCCAGCCCGAAGTGATGGAAGCCGCCGTCCGCGTGGCCAAGGCCGAACTGGGGCCGGACAGCCCCAGCCGCATCGGCGTCTATGCCAATGCCTTCCCGCCGATGGCCGCCGATGCCGAAGCCAATGCCGGCCTCAGCCCGATCCGCGCAGACCTTACGCCCGAAGGTTACGCCCGCTTCGCCGCGGCCTGGCACCAGGCAGGCGCATCCATCCTCGGTGGCTGCTGCGGCATCGGGCCGGAACATATTGCGGCGCTCCGCGAAAGCGCGGCCCATGCCTGAAACCGGGGGCCGCGCCCAGCCTGCCACCACCAAACCGCCGGGCTGGCCCGACGAAGTGGCCTTGGGCGCACTCCCGCCCGGCGAGCAGCTCATTGTCCACGCCCGCCATCTCGGCACGCGGATCGACACGCGCGGGCTTGCCGCCGATCTGGTGCTGCGCGATCTGGCCAGTGCAGCCGGCCTCACGTTCGCCTTCCGCTACGGCGTCGCGGTCACCTTCTGCACCAGCGCCGAACGCATCCCCGCGCTCGACATGGCCCTCCTTGCCCACGTGCAGGAACCCGCTGAGCAGCAGGATATCGAAACGGCATCGGTGCTGTTTACCGACGGCGGCAAGGAACGCGTCGACGATGATGGCGTGATCCACCTTGCCGACGAGACCGAGCCGCGCCTGCTGCTTGTCGCCACCGTGCTGGCGCATTCGGTCATGCTCTCGCGCGATGAAATGCTCGTCTCCGAAGTGTTCGCTTCGAGCGTGCCTCTGGTCGCGGACTTGCAGGTCAACGGCAAGGCACGGCTCTCGATCCCCGCAGTCATGCGCATGGTCGGCGGCGTGCTGGCCGCGCGCCACCGGGTGATGGGCACGGCGCAAGCGGGCGAGCGACCCGATCTGCTGTGGGACCACCCCGATCTTGACCGGCTCTACACCCGGCTCGAAGCCGAATACGAACTGGGCGAGCGCGCCGAAGTGCTCGAACGCAAGTTTGGCGCGCTCGGCGATTTCACGGACGTGCTGCTCGACATCGCGCAGGACAAGCGTGCCGTCCGGCTCGAAGTCGCTATCATCGCGCTGATTGCAGTCGAACTGCTGCTTTCCATCGGCAAAGTGGTGATGGGGTGAACCCTCAGCCGGGGCCGCACGCCCGCACCAGATAGGTCACCGTCTTGCCCCGCCCCGCCAGCACCGCGCTGCCCACTTCGGCAAAGCCCAGTGCCTTGTGAAAGGCGTCCGACGCCGGATTAGGCGGCTCCGCATTGACTTCGCAGGCGACCACCGTGTGGCCCGCTGCTGCCGCGGCATCGAACAGCGCTGAATAGAACCGCCGCCCCCAGCCCTTCTGCCGCTGCGAGGGTGCCACGATCACCCGGTCGATATAGACGAAGCGCGGATAGCGCGCGCGGAACCACCGGAAATTGGGGCTCGCGTAGTCCGCATCCTGATCGACCGCGAGGAGGAAGGCCTCCGCCCCGCCCGCTTCGCAGGTGCCCAGATAGAACGCCTGATCGATCAGCGCCTGCATCCCCGCCAGATCGAGCGAGGACGTTTCGACCACATGCGCCTGATTGAGCGCGAGCATCGCCCGCGCGTCAGGCGCGCTCACTCCACCGTCACCGATTTCGCCAGATTGCGCGGCTGGTCAACGTCCGTGCCCTTGGCCACGGCCACGTGATAGGCGAGGAGTTGCACCGGCACGGCATAGACCAGCGGCGCAATCAGCGGATGCACCTTCGGCATCTCGATGGTGGCGAGGCAGCCCTCGCCCGCTTCGGCAATGCCTTCCGCGTCCGAGATCAGCACGACCTTGCCGCCGCGCGCGCGCACTTCCTGCATGTTGCTCACGGTCTTTTCGAACAGCGGACCGGAGGGCGCGAGCACGATGACCGGCACGGCTTCGTCGATCAAGGCAATCGGCCCGTGCTTCATCTCACCCGAAGCATAACCTTCGGCGTGGATATAGCTGATTTCCTTCAATTTCAGTGCGCCTTCCAGCGCCAGCGGATAGTCCGCTCCGCGTCCGAGGTAGAGCACGTCGCGCGCCGGGGCGATGAGATGCGCCATCGCCGCAATCTCGCCATCATGGGCCAGCGCGGCATTGAGCGCGGCGGGGGTTTCGGCCAGATGACCGACGATCTCGGCCTCTTCCTCACGGTTGAGCCGCCCGCGCTTCACGGCCAGATGCGCGGCCAGTGCGGCCAGCACGGCCAGCTGGCAGGTGAACGCCTTGGTGCTGGCCACGCCGATTTCCGGCCCGGCATGGGTGGGCAGGAGCAAATCCGCCTCACGCGCCATCGAACTGGTCGGCACGTTGACCACGACCGCGATGGTCTGCCCCGCCGCCTTGCAGTGCCGCAGCGCTGCCAGCGTGTCCGCCGTCTCGCCGCTCTGCGAGATGAACAGCGCAAGGCCGCCCGGCTCCAGCACGGGATCGCGGTAGCGGAACTCGCTCGCCACATCGATATCGACTGGCAGGCGCGCAAATTGCTCGAACCAGTACTTCGCGACCATCCCGGCATAGAAGCTGGTGCCGCAGGCCACGATGGTCACGCGCGAAATCTTGGAAAGGTCGAAATCGATCTGCGGCAGCGCCACGGTCTGATCGATCCGGCGCAGATAGCTGCGCAGCGTCTGCGCCACCACGGTCGGCTGCTCGAAGATTTCCTTCTGCATGAAGTGGCGGAACTCGCCCTTCTCGATCGCCGAAGCCGTCGCGCCTGAGGCCACGATGGGCCGCGTGACGGGCGTGTTGTTCACGTCGAAGATCGTCGCACCCTCGCGCGTGATCACCACCCAGTCGCCCTCTTCCAGATAAGTGATGCGCTGGGTCAGCGGTGCGAGCGCCAGCGCGTCGGAACCGAGATAGGTTTCCCCCTCACCATAGCCCACCACCAGCGGCGAGCCGAGCCGCGCGCCGATCAGCATGTCATCGTGCGTGCGGAAGGCAATCGCGAGCGCAAACGCGCCGCGCAGCGTGGGCAGCACCGCCTTCACCGCGTCCTGCGGCGAAAGCCCCGCCTCAACCTGCTCCGAAATCAGATGCGCGACCACTTCGGTATCGGTCTCGCTCTCGAACGTGCGCCCGCGCGCAATCAGGGCATCGCGCAGCGGCTTGAAGTTCTCGATGATGCCGTTGTGCACCAGCGCCACTTCGCCCGTGGCGTGCGGGTGCGCATTGCTGGTCGTCGGCGCGCCGTGGGTCGCCCAGCGGGTGTGGGCAATGCCGATCAGGCCCGAAGCGGGATTGCGCGCGAGTTCGAGCACGAGATTATTGAGCTTGCCCTCGGCCCGCCGCCGCACCAGCTGGCCGCCTTCGACAAGGCAGATCCCGGCGCTGTCATAGCCGCGATATTCCATGCGGCGCAGGCCATCTACCAGCCGGTCCGCGACCTGTTCCTTGCCGACAATTCCGATAATTCCGCACATGGAGCGAGGGACTTTCTCTCAGAGGGTATAGGGCACGCGGATGCCCGGCATTTCAGCCGGGAAATCCTTGGTGTTGCGGGTGACGAGGATCGCGCCGTTGATCTGCGCCGTGGCGAGAATATAGGCGTCCATGAGCTTCATGCGGCTGCGATAGCGGATATCGGCAGCGGCCATGGCAATGCGCGCGTCGATCTCCACCGTCTCGAAATGGCTGAGCGCCTCACGCACCAGATCGCGGCGTTCCAGCGCCTCGCCGGCCAGCACTTCGGTCCACACGATCCGGCTGATACGTTGGCGGCGATAGCGCGAAAGCTCCGCCGTCGCCTGCGGCAGGCGCTTCAGCCAATCGATGACGATATTGGTGTCGAAAAAGGGATCGGACACAGTTCAGATTTCGTCGTAAGGACGGCGATCCTCGCGGATGGCGCGCTGGTATTCGACCCCATCCGGGATATCCTCACGGTCTGCCCAGAGCCCGGCGTAGCGTTCGATCCAGTCGTTGCTCCGGTCCCCCTGCACGAGGAACAGTCGCACCGCCTCACGCACCAGGGCCGCACGCGATCGGCCCTGCTCAGCCGCGCGGGCATCGAGCTTGGCAATGTCTTCGTCGGGCAAGTCTGCAAGGATGCGCGTCATGATGATATCATGATATCATATCATGATATCATGTCAAGAGAAATCACTGGCATAGCTATAGGCAAAAATGCATAGGCGTGCCGGGTAAACAAAACGCCTTCAACGGTTCTCGCGCCACCACTTGAAGGTAAACACCGCCGCGCTCGGCCCCTCGCGGCCCAGCTGCGCCAGCATGTCCAGCGCTTCGGCCACCGTGGGGATGTATCCCGCAGGCACTTCCCACAGCGCCAGCGAAGGCTCCACCGCATCGAACCACTCCGCCCGCCGCGCGAGCACGCTGCGGTGATCGGCCTGGCGATAGGCAAAGGCTTCCAGCGCAGGCACATCGCGCCAGACCGAAAGGTTCACGATGAAGTCTGCGTCTCCCGCGATGACCTGAATGGCGGTGGCATCGTTGGCGTCGCCTTCACCCACCAGCCGCCAGATGAACCCGTCCGCCACATCGGCCTGCGCATTCACGCGATCGAGCGCGTCCATGAACGACTGGTTGGCGGGATCGGCCTTGGCTTTGCGAAAGCGCGAAACGTTGATCTGGGCAATAGGCATCGATCAAAGCTCCTGCCGGAAATAGACGACACGCTCGGTTTCCGCAAAACCGGCGGCAAGATGGAAAGCATGGCTTTCGGTATCGTCATGCCAGGCGTCCGAGGCGAACTCACCGCAACCCCGCGCCCGGCCCCACTCTGCCACCGCCGCCACCAGCCGCCGTGCGACGCCCCGTCGCCGCGCTTCGGGCGCAACGCAAATGCCTTCGAGGAACAGCACCGGCGAGTCCTCGCACCCGTTCACATACTCATGGCGGATCGAGGCCTCGGCAAAGCCGACAACCGCGCCGTGCTCGAGCGCCACAAGATTGAGAAACCGCTCCGGATCCGCCAGCTGCTCCTCCGCCTCCGCGCGGTGGGCGCTGGCAGGCTCCTCGTCCCACAGCAGGTGCCGCAGTGCCGCCCAGCCATCGAGATGTTCAGGTCCGGCCTGAACAATGGCGATCACTTCCGCTCCGCCTTTTTGCGCTTCATCGCATCGTGGAAGCGGTCGGCCCAGCCGGGCTTGACCAGCTGCTCGGCGCGCACCAGCCGCAGCTCGCCGTCTGCCACATCGCGGCTGACGGCGCTGCCTGCGGCGACGATGGCGTCCGCGCCGATCTTCACCGGTGCGATCAGCGCGGAGTTGGAGCCGATGAACGCCCGCTCGCCGATCACCGTGCGATACTTGAAATAGCCGTCATAGTTGCAGGTGATCGTGCCCGCGCCAATGTTCGCGCCCGCGCCGACATCGGCATCGCCCAGATAAGTCAGATGGCTGGCCTTCGCGCCCGCGTGGAGCACTGCGTTCTTGACCTCGACAAAATTGCCAACTTTCGCCTGCTCCTCCAGCACCGCGCCGGGCCGCAGCCGCGCGAACGGGCCGACCGAAGCGCCGCTTTCCAGCCGCGCACCTTCGATATGGCAGAAGGCGTGGATCGAAACGTTGTCCGCCACGGTCACGCCGGGGCCGAACACCACGTTCTGCTCCACCGTCACATCGCGGCCCAGTTTCGTGTCCCACGCAAACCACACTGTCTCGGGCGCGACGAGGCTTGCCCCGTCCGCCATCGCCTGCAGGCGGCGCTTCTTCTGCCAGCGCGCTTCCGCCTCGGCCAGTTCGGCGCGGCTGTTGATCCCGGCCACTTCATCCGGATCGTCCGTCACCACCACCGCGCAGACGCGGCCATCGCCGTTCGCCACGTTGACGATATCGGTGAGGTAGTATTCGCCCTGCGCGTTGTCGTTGCCCACGCGCGACAGCAGCCCGAAGAGCTCGTCCCCGCGCACCGCCATCAGGCCGGAATTGCACAAGCGGCAGGCGCGCTCCGCCTCGCTCGCGTCCTTGTGCTCCACCATTTTCAGGATTGCGCCATCCTGCGCAATCACGCGGCCATATTGCAGCGCATCCTCCGGCTCGAACGCCAGCACGACCACCGCGGGATTGTCCGGCCCGTGCAGCCGCTCCAACATCGCGCGCATCGTCTCGGCACGCACGAACGGCACATCGCCATAGAGAATCAGCACATCGCCAGCGAATCCGGCCCCGTCCGGACCTGAGAGCGCACCCTCGGCCTGCTGCACCGCATGGCCGGTGCCAAGCTGCGGATCCTGCACCGCCAGCTCCGCAGATTCGCCCAGCGCCGCCGCCAGCTGCTCGCGCCCAGCACCAACCACAACTACCTTGCGCTGCGGTTGGAGCGCATCGGCGCTGGCCAGCAAGTGCATCAGCATGGCCCGCCCGGCGATGGGGTGCAGCACCTTGTGCAGATCACTTTTCATGCGGGTGCCCTTGCCAGCGGCGAGGACAACAAGTGCGAGCGGAGAAGCCGTGTCAGTCATGCACGCGTCCTTGCCAGCATTTCCTTGCAGTTTCCAGAATGCGCCGCCACGGATTGAACCATGACGGATTTTCCCTTCCAGATCGTCGGCTTCGATCTCGACGGCACGCTGCTCGATACCGCGCATGATATCGGCCACGCGCTCAACCACGCCCTCGCCCATGCGGGCCGCCCGCTCGTTCCGCTGGAGGAGGCGCGGCGCTTCATCGGCGGCGGCAGCGCGCAGATGCTTCACAATGCGCTGATGGCCAGCGGCGGACTGGACGGGGTGGATTTTGCGTCCCTGCAAGAGCGCCTGCTGGCCTTCTATGCCGACAATATCGCCCGCCACACCGCGCTGTTTCCGGGCGGAGAGGCGATGATGGATGCGCTGGCTTCACGCGGCGTCCACCTCGCCATTGCCACCAACAAGCGCGAGGATCTCGCCCGCCGCCTGTTCGATGAACTCGGCCTCACGCCCCGCTTTGCCACGATCATCGGCGGCAACACGCTTGGCCCCGGCCGCGCCAAGCCCGCGCCCGACATGCTGCACGAAATGACCGCGCGCGGCGGCGGCGGGGCGGCCGCTTTCGTCGGCGACACCACGTTCGATGTGGGCGCAGCGCGCGCCGCGCAGATGCCGGTGGTCGCTGTAAGCTTCGGCTTCAACGATCTGCCCGCGCACGAACTCGGCGCCGATGCGGTGATCGACCACTTCGACGAGCTGGTGCCCGCACTGGAAATGCTGGCCTGATAGAAAAAGGTGGGGCCTGCGCAGATTATCTCCGTCCCTCCCCCGCCTTGCCATCCGCGCATGGCAGCGCCACTCTTGGCCCCAGCAATCCATCCCCAAGGAGATCCCGATGTCCGAAGAATACGTGCCCCCCAAAATCTGGGTCTGGGACCAGAACAACGGCGGTGCCTTTGCCGCCGTCAATCGCCCCACTGCCGGCGCGCAGCATGAAGCGGAGCTTCCGGTCGGCGAGCACCCGTTCCAGCTCTATTCGCTCGGCACGCCCAATGGCCAGAAGGTCACGATCATGCTTGAGGAGCTGCTCGAGCTCGGCATCAAGGAAGCCGAATACGATGCCTGGCTGATCAAGATCTTTGATCGTGACCAGTTCGGCAGCGGGTTCGTATCCATCAATCCCAATTCGAAGATCCCCGCGCTGGTCGATCGCAGCGGGCCGGAGCCGGTGCGCGTGTTTGAATCGGGCGCGATCCTGATGCATCTGGCTGAAAAGTTCGGCCACTTCCTCCCCGCAAGCGGCCCGGCGCGCGCCGAGGTGCTCTCGTGGCTGTTCTGGCAGGTCGGCTCCGCGCCGTTCATGGGCGGCGGCTTCGGCCACTTCTATCACTACGCGCCGTTCAAGATCGAATATGCGATCGATCGCTATTCGATGGAAACCAAGCGCCTGTTCGATGTGGCGAACAACCGCCTCAAGGAAACCCGCTTCCTTGGCGGCGATGACTATACCATCGCCGACATGTCGGCCTACCCGTGGCTCGGCAACATCTATCGCGGCGAAGCCTACGGCGAGGCGGCAACGTTCCTTTCGATGCACGAATACGAAGCCGTCGGCCGCTGGGTCGCGGAAATCGACGCGCGCCCCGGCGTGAAGCGCGGCCGCCTCGTCAACACCAACAAGGGCGTGCTCGAACGCCACAGCGCCGCCGATTTCGCGGCCCTGCCCGAAGGAACGCTCTAAGAGAAAGCGCGGATGGGGCGAAATCCTGCCCCATCCGCCTCTTTTCATTCAGACAGTCGCCGCTATAAGCGCGGCTCCCGTTGGGGCGTCGCCAAGTGGTAAGGCACCGGTTTTTGGTACCGGCATTCGGAGGTTCGAATCCTCCCGCCCCAGCCAGCACTTAGCTGGTTATCCCATGGGCATTCTGCGATTTATTCTGCAGGCCACACCTCCCGCCCTACCGTCCTGTTCCCAAAAAAGGCGACAGCGTGGCGAATAGCAGGTCAACCGAACCTGAAAAAATGCAGCCCTGCGCGTGCAAGGCCTGCGCCCGGTAAAGCAGTTACCGAAAAACACCCCCGCGCACCGGCACCAATGCTCTGCCATTAGGCATAGCAATGATCGAGTATGTGATTGCCACCTCGCCGCAGCTGTGCTTATTCTTTCCTCAAGAGCGTCTGGTCGCGCCGTAAGCCAACCCAATTTCCGCTTCGCCATGACCAGAGGAACAGTCCATGCCGCTCAGAATTGCCACCAACCAGACCACGACTGGCATAACCTACAACCTGGGAACGCTCGACAATCTCTACGTCCCGGTCCGTGTTTCCAGCGTTTCCACCGGCGACAACTCTGTCCTCGGCAGCGGGGGTGGGCACAAGGTGGTTGTTTCGGGCAACCTGTTTGGTGCGCACATCGGGATCGAACTCGGATCGGCGCAGACCGATTCGGGCAACTCGGTGCTGGTCAACGCCGGCGGCAGTGTCGATGGCTTTGACAACGGCATCAACTTGTCTGCCAAAAATGGCCGGATCACCAATCATGGCAGCATAAGCAGCGTCGGTTCGGCGATTGTGGTTGGCGGCGAGCTCAACACCACAGACAAGATCGTCATTGCCAACTTCGGCACAATCGCTGGCTACAACGGGATATTCTTCGCCTCAGGCACTGGCGTCATAAACAATTTCGGCGTGATCAGCAGTGATCCGAACAACACAGCCATCTTCACCGATGCCGGTGACGACATCGTGCGCAATCACGGCAACATCGCAGGGACGGTCCGGCTGTTTTCAGGCAACGATAAGCTGATCAATCGCGGCACGATCGTCGGTGATGTGAAGCTTGAGGCCAACAACGATGTGCTCGACAATCGTGGTGGGCTGATCGACGGCCAGATCGATATGGGTTCGGGTGATGACCGCTTCAGACCCGGCTCCAACGCCGACTTCGCAGATGGCGGGGCCGGTATCGACACGCTCGATTTCAGCGACGCCGGTTCGATCAAGGTTGCGCTCGACGGCAGTTTTGCATTCACCGGCGTGGCCATTGGTGACAGCTATGCGCAATTCGAAAACATCCTCGGCTCGCGCACGGAGACCAACACGCTTGTCGGCGACGAGAACGACAACGCGCTGATCGGCGGCGGCGACAAAGACACGCTATCAGGCCTTGGCGGCGCCGACAGGCTGATCAGCGGGTTTGGTAATGACATCCTGCTTGGCGGCAGCGAAGATGACCTGCTGAACGGCGGGGATGGCGCCGATCGCCTGACCGGCGGCAGCGGCGAGGACACTTTGACCGGCGGCGGCGGCGCAGATTTGTTCCTCTTTGGACCCGGCGATTTCAGTGGGATAACCCGCAACACGTCAGACTACATCGCAGATTTCAGCCGGGCCAGTGGCGACAAGATCAACCTGGCAGCGGTCGACGCCAAGGCAGGCACTGCCACAAACGACGCCTTTACGTTCATCGGCACCGCCGCCTTCCAAAACGTGGCGGGTGAACTTCGCATCAGCTTTGTCGAAACTTCGCCCGGTTTTTTCGACACGCTGATTCTGGGCGATACAAACGGCGATGGCACGGCCGATTTTGGCATCACCCTGGCTTCGCAGATCACTTTGCTTGCCACCGACTTCGTGCTTTGATCATACGCCCGGGCCAGCGAGGGTGCATTGCCACTCCCTGCTGGTCCGGGCTAACCCTCTGCGGATGAGCACTCCATCCCGCGCCCTCAATCCGATCTACGCGAACATGCCCGTCACCGTGTTCGAGCATATGTCGGGCCTCGCCCGCAGCCTCGGCGCGATCAATCTCGGGCAGGGTTTTCCCGATAGCCCGCCGCCGCAGGCGCTGACCGCTGCCGCCATGCGCGCGATGGAAACCCGCTCGCAGCACTATCCGCCCAGCATGGGCCTGCCCGAACTGCGCGATGCCGTCGCCGGGTTCTATGCGCGCGAGCAAGGCCTTGCACTCACCCGCGAACAGGTCGTCGTCACCTCGGGCGCGACTGAGGCAATCGCCGCCGCGATCCTTGCCGTGGTGGGAACCGGCGATGAAGTGCTGCTCTTCGCGCCCGCCTATGATGCCTATGCCCCGCTGGTTCGGCGCGCGGGCGGCGTGCCGGTGTTCGTGCCGCTCAGCCCGCCGCACTGGGCTTACGACGAAGCTGCCATCCGCGCCGCCATCACCCCCAGCACCCGCGCCCTCATCCTCAACGATCCGCTCAATCCCACAGGCTCGGTCGCGAGCGCCGAAGAACTCGCGCTGCTCGCCCGGATCGCCTGCGAACACGATCTTGTCGCGATCTGCGATGAAGTGTGGGAAGCCGTGCGCTTCGATGGCCGCACGCACCGTTCGCTGCTGGCGGAGCCGGGCATGGCGCAGCGCACGATCAAGATCGGCTCTGCAGGCAAGATCTTCGGCGCGACGGGCTGGAAAGTCGGCTGGATGGTCGGCGATGCCGCGCTCGTGGCCGTCCTTGCCAAGGCGCACCAGTTCCTCACTTTCACCACGCCGCCGATGCTGCAATGGGCCGCCGCCGAAGGCTTGGCCGATCCTGCGATCACCGCCGGGCTTCACGCCGATTGGTCCGCCTCACGCAAGGTGCTGGTCGAGGGTCTGCGCGCCGCCGGGTTCGCGGTGCTCGAAAGCGCCGCCACGTGGTTCGCCTGCATTGATCTGACCGCCAGCGGCATCGCGTTGAACGACACCGCCTTCAGCGAACGCGCGGTGCGCGAGGCTGGTGTCGCCTCGATCCCGCTTTCCGCGCTGTGGGAGGGTGATGGCGGCCCCACCACCATCGTGCGCCTGTGCCACTGCAAGCCGCCCGCCATGCTGGAAGATGCCGTCGCGCGCCTCAGCCAGTGGCGCGTCAGCATCTGAAATAAAATGGCCCGCCGCACCGCAGTGCGACGGGCCAGCTTTCCTCCCCAGGAAAGTCTCGTGTGGGGCGCGGCAGCTCTTAGCGGCCCATGGCGCTCCCGAGCCGGTGATAAAGGTGCGAGAACTTCACCGATTCCGGCTGGTCCTCGATCACCTTGAGGTAGTGCAGCACCGCCTCGCGGATGAGCTTGAAATCTTCGGTGGAAAGGACCGCACGGGCCCGGGTCGGTTCAGCCATTGTCCTGCTCCTCTGTTCTGCGATTAAGCTGCGAACTGGTTCATGGTGTTGTGCGTGCCGCCCGCCTTGAGGGCGGCTTCACCAGCGAAGTATTCCTTGTGGTCATCGCCAAGGTCGGACCCGGCCATGTTCTGGTGCTTCACGCAGGCAATGCCCTGACGGATTTCTTCGCGCTGCACGTTCTTGACGTAGCCGAGCATCCCGGCGTCGCCGAAGTACTCCTTCGCCAGATTGTCGGTGCTGAGCGCGGCGGTGTGATAGGTCGGCAGCGTGATGAGGTGGTGGAATATCCCCGCCTCACGCGCCGAATCGCGCTGGAAAGTGCGGATGCGCTCGTCGGCTTCGTCGGCCAGATCAGTGCCATCATAGTCCACGCTCATCAGCCGCGCCCGGTCATAGGCGCTCACATCATTGCCCTCAGCAGCCCATGCATCGAACACCTGCTGGCGGAAGTTCAGCGTCCAGTTGAAGCTGGGCGAGTTGTTGTAGACCAGCTTGGCGTTGGGGATCACTTCGCGGATGCGGTTCACCATGCCGCCGATCTGGCCGATGTGGGGCTTCTCGGTCTCGATCCACAGCAGGTCCGCACCGTTCTGCAGGCTTGCGATGCAATCGAGCACGCAGCGGTCCTCTCCGGTGCCGGGGCGGAACTGGAACAGGTTCGAAGGCAGGCGCTTGGGGCGCATCAGCTTGCCATCGCGGGCAATCAGCACATCGCCGTGGCCAAGGTTGGCGCTATCGACTTCCTCGCAATCGAGGAACGCGTTGTACTGGTCAGCCAGATCGCCCGGCTCCTTCACGAACGCGATCTGCTTCGTGAGGCCTGCGCCAAGGCTGTCGGTGCGCGCCACGATCACGCCGTCGTCCACGCCGAGTTCCATGAACGCGTAACGGACAGCGCGGATCTTCGCGAGGAAGTCCTCGTGCGGCACGGTGACCTTGCCGTCCTGGTGGCCGCACTGCTTTTCGTCCGAGACCTGGTTCTCGATCTGGATGCAGCACGCGCCCGCTTCGATGAACTTCTTGGCCAGCAGATAGGTCGCCTCGGCATTGCCGAAACCAGCATCGATATCGGCGATGATCGGCACGACGTGGGTCTGGTACTCGTCGATCTTGTGCAGCAGGCGGTGCGTGTTGACCGCGTCACCCGCAGCCTTGGCTGCATCGAGTTCCCGGAACAGCATGCCCAGCTCGCGCGCATCGGCCTGGCGCAGGAAGGTGTAGAGCTCTTCGATCAGCGCCGGAACGCTGGTCTTCTCGTGCATCGACTGATCGGGCAGCGGGCCGAACTCGCTGCGCAGCGCGGCGACCATCCAGCCCGAGAGGTAGAGGTAGCGGCCCTTGGTCGTGCCGAAGTGCTTCTTGATCGAGATCATCTTCTGCTGGCCGATGAACCCGTGCCAGCAGCCGAGCGACTGCGTGTACTTGGCAGGGTCCGCATCATAGGAGGCCATGTCGGCGCGCATGATCTTGGCGGTGTACTTCGCGATGTCGAGCCCGGTCTGGAAGCGGTTCTGCAGACGCATGCGGGCCACCGAAGCGGCGTCGATCCCATCCCAGGGCTGGCCATAAGGCGCGATCGCCTTGGCGGCTTCGTTGATGGTCTGCGAGTAGGTCATGGGTCTTGCTTTCTTCAGGGAACAGGCTTGATGACCACCGGCTAGACCCGCAAACCGCAGCGCGAAACCCGCAGCGCAGTCATGTTGTAAAACTTTACAGAATATGCTTGTAAAGTTGTGCAGCCCGCACAAGGCCGGAGAACACGCAGGAGGACTCATGGAATCGCGCCCGCTCTACCTCGGCCCCCGGCTCAAGCGCCTGCGCCGCGAACTCGGCCTCACGCAGGCGGTCATGGCCGATGATCTCGCGATCTCGCCCAGCTATATCGCCCTGCTCGAACGCAACCAGCGCCCGCTGACGGCGGACCTGCTGCTGCGACTCGCCAAGGCCTACAAGCTCGATGTCAGCGAACTCGCGGCGGACGAGCGCGATGACTATGCCCGCCGCCTGTCCGATGTGCTGCGCGATCCGATCTTCGCCGAGATCGACCTGCCCGCCCTCGAAGTGGCCGACGTCGCCACCAGCTATCCCGGCATTACCGAGGCCATGCTGCGGCTCCACACCGCCTATATCCGCGAACAGCAGGCGCTGGCGGGCCTGCGCGGCAGCGGCGGCAGCGGCATGGCCGATCCCCTCGCCGAAGCGCGCCGCTTCGTCACCGACCGCCGCAACTACTTCCCCGGCCTCGACAGCAAGGCCGAAGCGCTTTCGGAGGAAATCGAAAAGCTGGGCGGCCTGCAGGAAGGCGGCCTTGCCGAATACTTGCGCGGGCAGGGCCTGCGCGTGCGCCTCATGCCCGCAGACATCATGATGGACGCGCTGCGCCGCTATGATCGCCACGCCGAACAGCTGCTGATCGACGAAACACTCAGCCCGCAGGCGCGGCGCTGGCAGATGGCGCTGCACATCGCCTATACCGCGCTACGCCCGGAGATCGCGGCGATGGTGCGCGGTGCCAGCTTCGCCAGCGAGACCGCCGCGCAGCTCGTCCGCCGCGCGCTCGCCGCCTATGGCGCCGCCGCGCTCATCATGCCCTACGACCGGTTCGCCCGCGCAGTGGAAGCGCGCGCCTACGATATCGAAGCGCTCTCCGGCCAGTTCGGCGCGAGCTTCGAGCAAGTCGCGCACCGCCTCACCACGCTCAATCGCCCCGGACAGGAGCGCGTGCCCTTCTTCTTCATCCGCGTCGATGCGGCCGGCAATGTTTCCAAAAGGCTCGACAGCGCGGGCTTCCCCTTCGCTGCGCACGGTGGCGGCTGTCCGCTGTGGACTTTGCACGATTGCTTCCGCCGCCCCGGCGAAGTGCTGACTCAGTGGCTCGAACTCCCCAGCGGCGAGCGCTTCTTCAGCGTCGCGCGCTCGGTCACCTCGGGCGGCGGCGCGCATGGCCGCCCGGCCATTCTGCGCGCCATCGCGCTCGGCTGCGCCGCCGAACACGCGCCCAAACTGGTCTATGCGCGCGGTGAGCAACCGGCGGCGACCCCCATCGGCGTCACCTGCCGCCTGTGCAACCGCGCCACCTGCACCGCCCGCGCGGAACCGCCGCTGGGCCGTGAAATCCTGCCGGACGACTACCGCAAGACGCCGGAACCCTTCACTTTCGCAGAGAGCTAGGCAGCCTCACGGTCCAGCCTTCTGGCCACCGGCAGCGCCGCCGCAATCGCCAGCGCGCAGATGACGCCGCCCACCGGCCCGATCAGCGTATAGGCACCAAAACCCTGCGCCATCGCGCCCGCCGCAAGGCTGCCGAGGCTCTGCGCCAGGAGCCACGTACCCGAGGTCATCACCGCCAGCCGCTCGCCCGCCGGCTGCGCATAAGCCAGCCGGATCAGCAGCGGATACGTCAGGAACCAGCTGACCATGAACGCCACGAACGCCGCGCCGAATGCGGGCGCGCTCCCCACTGTCGTCAGCAGGCCGCACATCGCAGCGCACGCCCCCAGTGCCGCCGCCAAGGGCCACGCGCGCGGCAGGCGGCCGATCACCAGCGCGAGGCCCGCATTGCCCACCGCGCTCGCGAGCACCGCCGCGCTCTGGTAAAGCCCGAACTGCGTCGCCGGGATGCCGATGGCATGGGCGGTGCGCTCGATGAACGGCCAGATCGCCAGCGATCCGAACGAGAACAGCGCCATCGCCAGAAGCACGCGCCAGCCTTCCGCGCCAATCGGCACCGCCGCTTCCGCCCCGTTCTCGACCGCACCTTTACCCCCCGGCAAGAGCAGCGCACACAGGCCGAACAGCACCGAAATCCCGGCAAGGCCGAAGAACATGCCTTCCGCGCCGTAGTCACGCCCGATCATCGGCACCACAATGGCGATCCCGCTATACAGCAGCGTCTGCACCGCAATGCCGAGCGAGATCCACCGCGCCGGATTGCCCGTGCGCCCCGCCGCCAGATTGAGCGCGCTGTTCATCAAGCCAAAACCCAGCCCGGTGCCGATCCGCCCGGCCAGCAGCAGCGGATAGGCACCCGTCAGCGCCGATCCGGCTTGCGCCGCGATCACCACCGCGCTTGCGATCATCGCCAGCACCCGCGCATCCAGCCCCCGCGCGCGCGGCGCCACGAGGAACATCGCCGCCGCATAGCTCAGCGTCTCGGCCATGTTCCACGCGCCCATCGCAAACGGCGTGAAACCGAACCGGTCCATCAGCCCGCCGACGAGGTAGGTCGTGAAATTGTTGCCGATATGCGCCGCCGCCGTCGCCGCGCCGATGCCGATCAGGGTGAGGAGAAAAGGGGCGGTGTCCGCCTGCTGGCTGCCAGCCGTGCCGTGCGCATGATCCATCCGGTGCAGGGGTTGCACGGAAGCCCAAGCGTGGCAATCCACTCGCCCCGGTTTTGCGCTTGTTGCCGCAGGGCCAAAGGCATAGGCTGCCATCCCATGACCTTCTCCTGCCTCGATCTTGTCCATGGCCGGCGCCCCGCGTCGATTCGCTATGGCAAAGTGCAGGACTGGCGCCCGCCCCCGCAGCCGTGATCCGCTCCACCAGCGATCACTCTTGCGACATGACGGGATTTTCCGATGACACTGACTGGACTCGAGGTGCGCCCTGACGCGCTCCTCGCCGCTTGGGCCGATGGCGCCCCGGCCACCTACCCCACGCTCTGGCTGCGCGACAATTGCCCCAGCGCCTTCCACCCGCAGACCGAAGAGCGCGTGCTCGATCTGCTGACGCTCGATCCTGCCCCCGTGCTGCAGCGGGCAGAACCGGCGGGCGAAACGCTTGTCCTCCACTATGGCGACGGCCATGTCAGCCGGATGCCCCTCGCGCTGCTCGCCGCGCATCGCCCCGGCCAGACGGCTGCCGATCCCGCCGCGATCAAGCCCCGCCTGTGGCGCTCCGATCTCACCCCCGCAGGCGTCCCCCGCCACGCCGCCGCGCAGATCATGGCCGAACCCGCTGCCTTGCGCTTCTGGATGGAGGAAACGGCTGCCGTCGGCCTTGCCATCGTCGATGGCCTCGATGACCGGATCGACGCGGGCGTCGATATTGCCTGCCGCATCGGTTTCCTGCGGGAAACCAACTTCGGCATGACGTTCGAGGTCGTCAGCAAGCCCGATCCCAACAACCTTGCCTATACCGCCGTCACCCTGCCGCTGCACACGGACCTGCCCAATCAGGAAGTCCCGCCCGGCTTCCAGTTCCTCCACTGCCTCGCCAACGAAGCGCAAGGCGGCGGCTCGCTGTTCGCCGATGGCTTTGCGCTGGCGGAGGACCTGCGCAGCGCCGATCCGGAGGCCTTCCGCCTGCTCAGCGAAGTGGCCATCCCCTTCCGCTTCCACGATGGCGATGCCGATATCCGCACCCACGCGCCGGTCATCACGCTAAGCCGCTCCGGAGCGGTAAATGAAATCCGCTGGAACGCCCATATCGCCGCCACGTTCGACATGGCCCCAGAGGTAATGCCCGACTATTACCGCGCCTACCGCACCTTCATGGCCATGACCCGTAATCCGGCCTATCAACTCACCTTCAAGCTCAAGGCCGGGGAAATGATAGTGTTCGACAACCGCCGCGTGCTGCATGGCCGGGAAGCTTTCGATCCGGCCTCGGGTTTCCGCCACCTTCACGGCTGCTACGTCGATCGCGGCGAGTTCAACTCGCGCCTGCGCCTGCTCGCGCGTTAGCCAAAGGAAAAGCCCCGTGCCCCCAAGACCACCCGTCGCGCTGATCATCGGCATGGGGCCGGGGCTTTCCGCAGCGCTCGCCCGGCGCTTCGCCGCCTCGGGCTATGCCATTGCGGGCTTCGCGCGCGGCCCGGAAAAGTCCGCCGCGCTCGCTGCCGAATTTGCGGCGCAAGGCCGCACGCTCGATCTGCGCGCGGTCGATGCCGATGATTTCGATGCCCTTGGGGCGGCGGTCAGCACGGTCGATGCGCAAGTCGGCCCGGTCGAAGTGCTGATCTACAACGCATACAGCGCCACCTCCGCGCTCCCCTCGCAGCTTGCGCTCGATGCGCTGATGGCGGATTTCCGCGTCAACGTTGGCGGCGCGCTGGCGGCGGTGCGCGCGGCCTTGCCGCTGATGCAGGCGCGCGGGGCGGGTACGATCCTGCTCACCGGCGGCGGCCTCGCGCTCGATCCCACCGGCTGGCCCGCCGCCTCCTCGCTCGCCATCGGCAAGGCGGGCATCCGCAATCTGGCGCAATCGCTGCACAAGGAACTGGAGGGCGGCCCCATCCGCGTCGCCACGGTCACCGTCACCGGCCAGATCCTCCCCGGCACTGTGCTGTCGTCTGAACGCATTGCCGAACGGTTCTGGGATCTTCACGCCATGGCCGCCCCCGCCCCGGTCGAGGTGGTGCTTTAACCCCCGCCAAACGCGTTTCTGGCCGTGTTGCTTGCTCTGAAGCCCCTCCCCCGCTATCGGCGCGCCTTCCTTGACCCACCAGAAAGCCAGTCCTGCCTTGGCCACGCTCATCCCGCTTGCCGATATCGATGCCGCACTGATCGAGGACGTGCTCGATGCCGCCTTCGGGCCGGACCGCTTTGCGCGCACGGCCTACAAAGTGCGCGAAGGGACCGATTGGCTGCCCGGCCTCAGCTTCGCCGCGCTCGATGAAGGCGAACATATCGCGGGCACGATCCAGTGCTGGCCGGTCGCGCTGAATGACGCAAACGGCCGCGCCCATCCGATGATCATGGTCGGCCCGGTCGCCGTGCTTCCCGGCCTGCAGGGCAAGGGCTATGGCAAGGCGCTCGTCACCGCCAGCCTCACCGCCATCGACCCGCGCGCGCCGCTGCCGCAAGTGATGATCGGCGATGCGGACTACTATGGCCGCTTCTTTGGCTTCTCCGCCGCGCACACGGCCGGATGGAAGCTGCCCGGGCCGTGGGACCCGGCGCGCCTGCTCTGCCGCACCGCCAATCCCGCCGTCCTTCCGGGCGAAGGCATGCTCGGCCCTTGGCGCGGCTGATCTGATCTGGCATCGGCGGTTCGTGCCATATGAACCGCCCGCCGATCTCGCCAAGCTCTCCCTCGCCGAACTGGCCGAGGCGGTGGCCGCGCGCCGCCTGCCGCCGGTTTCAGCCTGGACCCCGGCACACACCGGGCCGAGCCACATGCGCATCGCCGCCGATGGCACGTGGTTCCACGAAGGCGGCAAAATCAACCGCCCCGCGATGGTCCGCGCCTTCTCCGGCCTGCTGATGCGCGGCGCCGAGGGCCAGCACTGGCTGATGACCCCGCACGAGCGCCTGTCCATCGAGGTGGAAGACGCCGCCTTCATCGCGACCGACATGGAAGTCCGCACCGATGAGGCTGGCGCGCCTGTCATCGCCTTTCGCCTGGGCACCGACGACGTCATCCTCGCTGGTCCCGATCACCCGCTCATCGCGCGCGGCACCCCAGAAGTGCCCGCCTTCTACCTCGCCGTGCGCCACGGCACCGAGGCGCGGCTCAATCGCAGCACGTATGGCCAGCTGATCGAACACGCGCTCTCCGTGTCCGCTCCCGATGCCCTCGCGGTTCACAGCTGCGGCGCCCGCTTTGGCCTGCTCCCGGCATGAGCCTGCGCACCCGCCTTGCCGATCTGTTCGATGTGGGCCACGCCGATCCGGTGCCCCCCGCTTATGAGGATTGGCGTCCGCTGCCCGGCACACCCTTGCGCCCCGCCGCTGTGCTGATCGCCGTGACCGACCGCCCGGACCATCCCGAAGGTCCCGGCGTGCTGCTCATCCACCGCCCCTCGCACATGCGCGCGCATCCGGGGCAGGCCGCCTTCCCCGGCGGCAAACTCGATCCGGGCGAAACCCCCATCGAAGCTGCCTTGCGTGAGGCGAACGAGGAACTCGGCATCGACCCCGCCCTCGTCGACGTGATCGGCGCGACCGACCAGTACCGCACCGGCACCGGCTACGATATCACCCCGGTCCTTGCGATGGTCCCGCCCGATCTCCCGATCCAGCCCAACCCCGCCGAAGTAGCCGCCTGGTTCGAACCGCCGCTGGGCTTCGTGCTCGATCCCGCCAACCACGCACGCCAGACCAGCGAATGGGCCGGCCGGCGGGGCAGTTACATCGAGATATTCTGGAACGAGCACCGCATCTGGGGCGTCACTGCCGGGATCATCGCCAATCTGGCGCAGCGGATCCGCTGGCATGGCTGAGACGCTCCCAGCTGCCGATTGGACCCGGCGCGCAGACCTCGCCGCGCTCGTCGCCGCACTCGATCCTGCGGGAGAAGGCCTAGTCCGCTACGTCGGCGGCGCGGTGCGCGATACGCTGCTCGGTATCGCCGTGAAGGATATCGACATGGCGACCCCGCTGGAGCCGCCAGCGGTGATCGAGCGGCTCACGGCCGCAGGCATCCGCAGCGTGCCCACCGGCTTGGCCCACGGCACCGTCACCGCGATTACCGCGGGCGGACCGGTGGAGATCACCACGCTGCGCCGCGATGTCTCCACCGATGGCCGCCACGCGACTGTCGCCTTCTCGCAAAGCTGGCAGGAAGACGCCGCGCGCCGCGATTTCACGATCAACGCGCTCTACGCCGATCCGCGTGACCTTGTGGTCCACGACTACTTCGGCGGCCTCGCTGATCTCGCTGCCCGCCGCCTGCGCTTCATCGGCGATGCCGAAGCGCGCATCCGCGAGGATTACCTGCGGATCCTGCGGTATTTCCGCTTTCAGGCCCGCTTCGGCTCGCTGCCCGCCGATCCGACGGCAGAAGCCGCCTGCAGCGCGCTCGCCCCCGGCCTCAAGGGCCTCTCGCGTGAGCGCATCGCCAGCGAGCTGCTGCTGCTGCTCGCGCTGCCCGATCCCGCGCCAACGGTGTCCCGGATGGCCGAACTAGGCGTATTGGCGGTGATCCTGCCCGAAGCCGATTCTGCCGCACTGCCCCCCCTGATCGCCGCCGAGCGTGCGCACGCCTTGCCACCCGAAGCCCTGCGCCGCTTTGCCGCGCTGCTCCCCGCCGATCCCGCCACCGCCGAACTCGTAGGCGCGCGCCTGCGGCTCAGCCTCGCGCAGCGCAAGCACATCGCGCTCGTCGCTGCGCGCACCATGCCAGAAACAGACCCCCGCCCGCTGGCCTACAAGGTCGGCCGCGCTGCCGCGCTGGACCGGCTGCTGATCACTGGCGGCAATACTGCACCACTCGATGGCTGGGATATTCCGCAGTTCCCCCTCAAGGGGGGCATGGTCGTCGCGCGGGGGATCAGCGCAGGTCCGGATGTTGCCCGCATCCTGCGTGCAGTGGAGGCCCGCTGGGTCGAACAAGGCTTTGATGATGGAGCCATCCCGGCGCTGCTCGAAGCCGCCATCGGCGAAGGCTCAACCCCCGCCTGAACCCTTCCACTCGCGCCGTTCTTCGGCGGCGCGCAGCACTTCATAGGCCGTCTGCAGCTTCAGAAACTCAGCTGCCGCTTCGGCATCGCCGGGGCGCACATCGGGGTGGACCAGCTTGGCCTTGCTGCGCCACGCCTTGCGCACCGCCTCGAAATCGGCGTCCACGTCCAGCTCCAGCGCTTCGAGCGCGCGCATCTCGTCGCGGCTGCGGCTGCCATCGCCGGGCCCGGCCCAAGCCTGATAGGCCGATTGCGCATAGCCCGAAGCCTCGCCGCGCTCGGCCTTCTCGCGCAGTTCGGCTTCTTCCTTGTCGAGCCCCTCGAAGTAGTTCCACCCCGAATTGTATTCGGCCGCATGGGTAGGGCAGAAATACCAGCGATCCGGGTTGTTGGGCGATTTGGGCGCGGGGCAATCGCCCTTCGCATCGCACCCCGCGCGGTCGCACAAGCGCACGGGCGCGGCCTCGCGCGCGCTTTCATAGCCGCGCCAGCGCGGAAAGCCCCAATCGGCTGATCTGCCATGCCGTGCCATGAAACCGCGCGCTCTTTTTGAAAACAGGCCCTGTCGGCCCCTTGAGAACCCGTGCCCTTACTGCACTGTGATCGTCACTGCACGCCGGTTCTTCGCCCAGCTTGCTTCGTCCGAACCCAGCGCGATCGGGCGCTCCTTGCCATAGCTCACCGTGGTGATGCGCGAGGCATCGATGCCCAGGCTGACGAGGTAGTTCTTCGCCGCATTGGCGCGGCGTTCGCCCAGTGCAAGGTTGTAGTCACGCGTGCCGCGCTCGTCGGCATGGCCTTCGATCGTCACGCGCTTGCCCGGATAGCGCCCGAGCCACTGCGCCTGGCTTTGCAGGATGCCCTGGTCCTCGCTGTCGATGTTGTAGCGGTCGGTATCGAACAGGATCGTATCACCCAGCACCGAGGCCATGTAATCGGCCTGGCTGCCCGGCACCGGCCCCATCGGCTGGCTAACGGGCGGTGTGGTCGTGGTCGTCGTCGTCGCGCCGGTCGGCTGCGGCGGCAGTTCCTTGGGCTTGGTCGCGCAGCCCGCCAGCGCGAGGCCGGAGGTGAGCAGCAGGGCAGTCAGGATCTTGCGGTTCACGAAGCGGTCTCCTTTGAACAATCAGCGCCAGACTGCATCGCACAAGGCGAATCAGCAATCTGTTTCGGAATCAGGTTAAGGCAGCACCGGGCCCCACGCCGGATCGGAACCATCCACCGGCGTATTGAGCTTGCGCTCGTTCCGCCCGGTCAGGTCCACCTGCCATATCCCGGTGCGCCCGGTGCTCTTGGCGGTGCGGAAAAACTGCACGATGCGGCCATTGGGCGACCAGGTCGGCGCTTCGTCCTGCCAGCTGTCGGTGAGGTATCGCATCTCGCCGCCGCCCGGGTTCATCACCGCGATGCGCAAGTTGCCCGCGATATGGGTGAAGGCAATCTGATCGCCGCGCGGGCTCCATTCCGGCGTCGCCGCGCGCCCGCCGAAGAAGCTCACGCGCTTCTGGTTCGTCCCGTCGGCGTTCATCACATAGACTTGCTGGCTGCCCGAACGGTCGCTTTCGAACACGATCTTGCTGCCATCGGGCGAATAGCTTCCGCCCACATCGATCCCCGGCGAATCGGTCAGCTTCACCGAAGCCCCGCCCGTGGCGGGCACGCGGTAGATGTCGGTGTTGCCCGCAAGCGCCATCGAATAGAGGATCGATTTGCCATCGGGCGACCAGCGCGGCGCAAACGTCGGCCCCTTGCCTTCGGTCACCAGCGTCTGCCGCCCGGTGCCGATATCATAGACATAGATGCGCGGGTTGCCATTGAGGTAGCTGAGGTAGGCGATCTTCGAATAGTCCGGCGAATAGCGCGGAGTCAGCGCGGTGGCCTGCCCGTTGGTGATGAAGCGGTGGTTCGCGCCATCGGAATCCATGATCGCCAGCTGCTTGCGCCGGTTCCCCTTCGGCCCCGTCTCGGCGATATAGGCGATCTTGCTGTCGAAGAACGGGCTCTCACCCGAAAGCCGGGCATAGACCATGTCCGCGCACTTGTGCGCCGCGCGCCGCCATTCCTCGGGCTTAACCACATAGCCCTGCCGCGCCAGCTCGCTGCCCAGCGCCACGTCATAAAGATAGCAGCCCACCGTCAGCCGCCCGTCCGGCGCAGACTTCACAAAGCCCTGCACGAGCATTTCCGCCGAACGCCCCCGCCAGTTCGCAAACGCGGGCGCGGCCACTTCGCCATAAGGAATGGCCGGCAGCGCATCAGGCCCCACTGGCTTGAACAGGCCGTTGTTCTTGAGATCGCCATAGATCACCCGCGCCAGATTGCGGCCCAGCGCCTCGGTGTTCCCGCCGTCCGCCGCCGTGGGTAGCATCTCGTTGGTCGGGAAGGTCGGGATGGCGATCCCCAGGTCCTGCCACTCGCTCTCGTCGGTGACGGATCCGCTGAGGCCTTCATCGGCAGGCGGCGCAGCAGCGGGCGCGGGTGCTGCTTTCGGCGCGGTCTGCTGGGCCGAAAGCGGAGCGGCCAGCGCAAGGGCGGAAATGAGGGCGGCAGAGAAAAGCTTCATTGCGACAACTTCCTGTCAAACCGGAAACTCGCGACGCGTTTCCACTTGGCATAATAGGGCGCGGGCAGATTGAACGGTGCCGCCAGCTGCACGGCGCGGATCGCCTGCTCGGCATGGCGCTGCGCCTGCGTGCGGTTCGTATCGGTAATGCCGAGTTGCTGCACCACTTGCGGCCGCCCGGCAAGGCTCCCGTCAGGGTTCAGGCTCCACGCCAGCACCGTCACCAGCTTGTCGGCGTCCACCCCCTGCGGCGCGGTCCAGTGCGGCTTGATCTGGCGCGCGATCCCGCTGACGAGCGAGGCCGCCACTTCGGGGCCGAACGCCGCCGCAGGCGGATTGGTCGCCGTGCCCGGCTTGCTCGATCCGGCAATGCCGCTGAGGAAATCCGTGCCGATCCGGCTCGCCCCGCTTGGCGCATCGGGGCGGCGGCGAAGGCGCTGATCCGCAGGCGCAGCGGCTGCGGCGGCAGGCTTTGGCGGGGCAGGCTTCGCCGCCGGCTTGGGCGGCGCTGGGGCCACGCGCGGCTGCGGCACGGGAACCGGTCTGGGCTGCGGCGCAGGCCGCGCTTGTGGGGGCGGCGGTGGCGGCGGCGCGGGTCGTGGCTGGGGCTGGGCCACTTGCGGAACGGGCTGCGGCGGCACCGGCTCGGGCGCAGCCTCGCCCAGCACCGGCGCCACATCGGGCGCGGTCTCGGCATCAGGCTGCGGCGAGGTCGATTGGTCGGCAATCTCGTCGGCAAAGGTCACCGTCATCCGCTCGGGCGGGGCGGTGATGGATTTGCCCGGCGGCGAAAGCGTCAGCGCCGCGATCAGCCCCACATGCGCGGCCAGCGCGACGACGAGCGCCAGCGCTTCTTCCCGCGTGAGGCCCTGAGAGGACGAAGAGGCGCTCATCGCCATGTGCTTAGGGAGCCGTCACTGAACCATTGGTGACCAGCGAGATCGACTTGAACCCGGCGGCATTGAGCGCGCCCATCACCGCCACCACGCGCCCATAATCGAGGCTGCGATCCGCGCGCAGCGTGACCAGCGGCGCTTTCCCGCCCGGCCCTTCCGCCGCCAGCCCGCTGAGCCGGTCGGTCAGCTCACCCTGCGCAAGTTCCTGATCATCGAGGAAGATGCGCCCCTCGCCGTCCATGCTGACGGTAATCGCCTTCTGCTCGGTCTTGAGCGCCTCGGCGCGGCTGTCGGGCAGATCGATCGGCACGCCTGCGGTCAGCATCGGCGCGGTCACCATGAAGATGATCAGCAGCACCAGCATCACGTCGACCAGCGGGGTGACGTTGATCTCGCTCATCGCGCCGCTGCGCCGCCCGCGCCGTCCGCGCCGACCTCCGCCGCCGCCGCCTGCCATGTTCATTGCCACGGCGTTACTGCTCCAGCTCGCGGCTCAACGTTGCGTGAAACCGGTCGGCAAAGCGGAACAGCCGTGTCTCAAACCGGTTCACCCGGTGCGAAAAGCGGTTGTAGGCAATCACTGCCGGGATCGCCGCAAACAGGCCGATGGCGGTGGCAAACAGCGCCTCCGAAATGCCCGGCGCCACCACCGCGAGCGAGGAATTCTGCTGCGCGCCGATGTTGAAGAAGCTGTCCATGATGCCCCACACCGTGCCGAACAGGCCCACGAATGGCGCGACCGAACCCACCGTGGCGAGGAAATTGAGCCGCCCCGCCAGCCGGTCGGTCTCTGCCGTCACCACGCTTTCCATCGCGGAATTGAGCCGCTGGCGCGTGCCCTCGCGGTCGATCGTCTTGCCCGAAGTGGAGCGCCGCCATTCGCCGAGCGCCGCCGTCACGATCTTCGCGCTCGGCACATCCTTGCCACCGTTTTCCTTGTGAAACGCATCGACATCGCGCGCTTCCCAGAATGCCGTTTCATAGCGGTCGCACTTGCGCTCGGCGCTGCCCATGCGCAGCGAAAACGCTACTACGATGGTCCACACCCACACCGAGGCGAGCACCAGCGCGCCCATCACCACCTGCACCACGATATCGGCGTGGAGGAACAGCGCCACCGGGTTGAGCCGGGTCGGCATGCCTGCAGTGACACCGGCCGTGACGGGTGCGGCAGCAGCGGCAAGAACGGAAAGCATCATGGATGGTGGAGCCCTTCAGGGGGAGGCGCAACGAGCGCCGTGAATGCGGAATGGAACTGCGCGGGCAGCCGCCGCGCGCGGCCCTGCGGCGAAACGAACGCCACGCGCACTTGCGCTTCGGCCAGAAGTTCCCCGCCGCGCAGCGCCTTTTGCACCAGGCTGCAGGTGACGCGCGATACATCTGCAACGGTGCTTTCGATCAGCACATCGTCATCCAGCCGTGCGGGCCGCAGATACTTCAGCGCAAGGTCGGTCACTGCAAACGCACCCTCGCCCGCTTCCTGCGCGCTGCGCTGGTCGATCCCCAGCAGCCGCAGCATGTCCGAACGGCCGCGCTCGAACCAGCGTAAGTAGTTTGCGTGATAGACCACCCCGGAAAGATCGGTGTCCTCGAAGTAAACGCGTACCGCATAAAAATGGCGCGCGCCGTCGAAGCAGCCGGAAGGAGGGGGCGGAACAGGCATATGCCGCGCTGTCCTAGCCTTGCCGCGACTCGCGAGGCAAGATCAAACGCGGCAATTTGTTAACCCATTGCGGTGGAACCCGCGCGCGCCTGGCAGTACCGGCTACAGCGGTACCGGCTACAGTGCTGCCAGCATCGGCCCCAACGGGCGGCCCGCAAGGATGTGCACGTGCAGATGCGGCACTTCCTGGTGGCTGTTCGGCCCGGTGTTGGCCAGCAGCCGGTATCCGGGCTCGACCAGACCCGCCGCGTGCGCCACCTGCCCCACCGCGCGCACAAACCCGGCGATTTCAGCGTCGGACGCCTTGGCCGAAAAATCATCCCAGCTCACATACGCGCCCTTGGGGATCACCAGCACATGCGTGGGTGCCTGCGGATTGATATCGTGGAAGGCGAGGGTCCATTCGTCTTCGTGCACCCGGCGGCAGGGGATTTCCCCGCGCAGGATCTTCGCGAACACGTTCTGATCGTCATAAGGCTGGGTAGCGTCCACGGCCATCGTCACGAACTCCTGCTGGCTTTTTCGGCAATCCCCGAACGACCCTCGCGCCGCTCCAGTTCCGCTGTGACGTCTGCCAGCGAAACGCCGCAATCGCCCATCAGCACCAGCAGGTGGAACAGGAGGTCCGCCGCCTCGCCCACCAGCGCCTCGGGCGCGCCAGTCAGCGCAGCGATCACCACTTCGGTGGCTTCCTCGCCCACCTTCTGCGCCATCTTGCCGCGCCCCTTGGCATGGAGCCGCGCCACATAACTGGCATCAGGATCGCCTGCGCGGCGCGCGGCAATTGTGGCTTCAAGCCGGCTGAGGATTGCAGTGGAGTCTGTCAGGTTTGCCATCCCGGCGGGCATGGCGCGCTGCCCCGGGAAGGTCAAGAGAGCGGGGCTCTCAGTCGTCCTTGCGGCGGGCGACCCTGCGGCCGATGATCAGCCCGGCAAGCCCGATGGCAAACAGCGCACCATCGGTCGGCTCGGGAATGGCCGTGCCCCCGCTCGCCTGCGCAAGCGCAGGAGCGGCAGTCATCACGAACAGGACTAGAGCGGAAATCATTCGTGGCACGCAGCAGTTCCTAAGGAAACGCATCTAACCAAAAAGTTAATGCAATCCCTGTGCCAGCAGCCCGAAAATCAAGGATATAAGCAGGTTTCGCTAGTTAACAGCCGCAGCGCAAATACACCATTTGTCAAGAAACCCGACAGCCGGCCGCCTAGCCTCGTGCCGAAATTCCCGCCGCACGCAGGGCAGCATGGGCCTCGGCAATCGAGTGTGTGCCGAAATGGAAGATCGAAGCCGCGAGCACCGCGCTGGCATGGCCTTCGGTCACCCCCGCCACGAGATGGTCAAGATTGCCGACCCCCCCGCTGGCGATCACCGGCACCGGCACCGCGTCGGCAATCGCCCGCGTCAGTTCCAGATCATAGCCAGCCTTGGTTCCGTCGCCATCCATCGAGGTGACGAGCAATTCGCCCGCACCCAGCTTGGCGAGGTTTTCGGCATGGGCCAGCGCATCGATCCCTGTGGGCCGCCGCCCGCCGTGGGTGAATATCTCCCACTTGCCCGGCGCAACGCGCCGCGCATCGACAGAACCCACCACGCACTGCGCGCCGAAGCGCTCGGCAATGTCGCGCACCAGTTCGGGCCGCGCGACGGCTGCGGAATTGACCGCCACCTTGTCTGCGCCCGCGAGCAACAGCGCGCGCGCATCCTCGGGCATCCGCACCCCGCCGCCCACCGTCAGCGGCATGAAACACACCTCGGCGGTGCGCGCCACGACATCGAGCAGCGTCCCGCGCCCCTCATGCGTGGCGGAAATATCGAGGAAACACAGCTCGTCCGCGCCCGCCTTGTCATAGGCCCGCGCCTGCTCGACCGGATCGCCCGCATCGCGCAGATCGACGAAGTTCACGCCCTTCACCACGCGCCCATCGCGCACATCAAGGCAGGGAATGACGCGAACGCGGACGGTCAAAATGCGCTCCTGCAGTTACCGCTGGAATCGCAGATTTCCGATGACCACGAGGCGATCAAAAGCATAAGTCCAATGTACAGCGCCAGCCTGAGATAGGTTCCAAGTCGGAGACTTTTGGAGCCCGCCAACGCGAGCATATTTAGTACCGGGACACCGACATAAAAAATCGCCGCAAAGAGCAGTCCCACTCCCAAACCGCGTGTTTGCCAAGCATAGGCAAAGATCGATAGCCCCATCAAATGCAATGCCGTTGGACTGCTCAGGAACGATGGCTTCGGGATGTCAGGCTGCACTTACGCCTCCGCCATCGCAATCGCAGCCGCCAGATCGAGTCGACCCTCGAACAGCGCCCGGCCGGTAATCACGCCCTCGATCCCGTCAGCCTCGTGAATCTTGAGCATCCGGATATCATCGATGCCCTTCACCCCGCCGCTGGCGATCACCGGCAGCCGCGTTGCACGCGCCAGATCAAGCGTCGCCTCGATATTGCAGCCCTTGAGCAGGCCATCGCGCCCCACATCGGTAAACAGGATCGAGGCCACCCCCGCATCCTCGAACCGCCGCGCCATGTCGGTGATCGAAACGTCGGAAACCTCGGCCCAGCCCTCGGTCGCAACCATCCCGTCGCGCGCATCGACCGCCACCACGATCCCGCCCGGATAGGCCTTGGCCATATCCTTCACGAACTGCGGGTCTTTCAAGGCCGCCGTGCCGATCACCACCCGACTCACGCCCAGATCGAACCAGCCATCGACGGCGATGGGATTGCGGATGCCCCCGCCCAGTTGCACGTGGCCCGGAAACACCTTGAGGATGCCCTCAACCGCCTCGCGGTTCACCGCCTCGCCCGCGAACGCGCCGTCGAGATCGACGACATGGAGGTACTGCGAACCCGCCTCGGCAAAGAGCATCGCCTGCGCCGCCGGATCATCGCCATAGACCGTGGCGCGCGCCATATCGCCCTCGGCCAGCCGCACGACCTGGCCGCCCTTGAGGTCAATTGCCGGAAAAACGATCATGCCGAATGCTCCATCAAGGGCGCCACTCCAGAAAACGCCCCAGCAGCGCCAGACCGTAGTCCTGGCTCTTTTCCGGGTGAAACTGCACGCCCAGCACATTGTCCCGCGCCACCGCCGCAACCAGCCCGCCGCCGTGGTCGGTCATCGCCGCCGCGCTTGCGCCGCTTTCGGGCACGAAGTGGTAGGAATGGAGGAAATAGGCCTCGCCCGGCACGATCAAAGGGCTGTGGTGCATCGGGGCGACATCGTTCCAGCCCATATGCGGCACCTTGATCGCGGAATCGGTGCGCTCGATGGGGCGTACTTCGCCGCCGATCCAGCCCAGCCCCTCGGTCACGCCAAACTCGATGCCCCGGTCGGCCAGCAGCTGCATCCCCACGCAAATGCCGAGAAACGGCGCGCCGCCCACCAGCACGCGCTCGGCCATCGCCTCGACCAGCCCCGGCACGCCGCGCAGCGCCTCGATGCAGGCCTTGAACGCGCCCACGCCCGGCAGCACGATCCGGTCTGCCGCGCGCACAACATCGGGGTCCGCCGTCACCGCCACGCCTTCTGCGCCCGCCGCTTTCAGCGCATTGGCGACCGAGCGCAGATTGCCCGCGCCATAGTCCACCAATGCCAGGACTTCAGCCACCGAGGATGCCCTTGGTGCTCGGCACGGCATCGCCCTTGCGCAGGTCAATCTCCACCGCAGAGCGCATCGCGCGGGCAAAGCCCTTGTAGATACCTTCGATGATGTGGTGATTGTTGCTGCCATAGAGGCATTCGATATGCAGCGTGATCCCGGCAGCCTGCGAAATCGACTGGAACCAGTGTTCGAACAGCTCGGTATCCATCTCGCCAAGGCGCGGCTGCGTGAAGCTCGCCTTCCAGATCAGCACGGGGCGGCCCGAAATATCGAGCGAAACCCGCGCGAGCGCCTCGTCCATCGGCGAATAAGCGGTGCCGTAACGCGTGATACCCTTCTTGTCGCCCAGCGCCTGCGCAATCGCCTGCCCCAGCGCAATCGCGCTGTCCTCGGTCGTGTGGTGCTGGTCGACATGGAGGTCGCCCTTCACGCGGCAGGTCACGTCGATCAGCGAATGGCGGCTGAACTGCTCGATCATGTGATCGAGAAAGCCGATCCCGGTGCTGACATCGAAGGCACCCGTGCCATCGAGATTGACCGAAACCTGAATATCGGTCTCGTGCGTGGTGCGGGCGATTGATCCGGTGCGCATGGCGCTCGCCTATACGGCGCTTCCGGGCAAAATCAATCGCCTGCACACCGCGCCCCCTTGACCCGCGCGCGCAGCCAAGCCACCCTAGGGACGATGAGTGAAGCGCCAGACAGCCTGATCCCCTATGACGACATCGTGCAGGAAGCGCTGCGCGCCGTGGTCGGCCGCGTGCTCGGTCAGGTCGAAACCACCGGCGGCACGCTCCCCGGCGCGCACCATTTCTACATCACCTTCAAGACCGGCGCGCCCGGCGTGGCCATCCCGCCGCGCCTGAAGGAACGCTTTCCTGACGAGATGACCATCGTCCTCCAGAACAAGTTCTGGGATCTGAAGGTCACTCCCGAAGGCTTCAGCGTCGGCCTGTCGTTCAATCAGATCCCCTCCACGCTGGTTGTGCCGTTCAGCGCGATCACCGCGTTCGTTGATCCGGCAGTCGATTTCGGCCTCCAGTTCCAGACTTCGGGCGAAATCGAGAACGAACCGGATTTCGATGCGGAAAACGATTCGCCTGACGCCGATGGCCTGCCCGAAGTCACCGCCGAAGATGGCTCCAACGTCGTCACCGTGGATTTCGGCCGCAAGAAATGAAGCGGCCTGCCAGCAAGCCGGATGAGGCTGAAGCTGCTGCCGAATCGCCCGATCCCGCCGCCACTGATCCTGCCGCCCCCGATCCCATCGGCCCGGTAACCCGCACGATCCTCGCCGGCATTGCCCTGCGCGCAGGCTCCAGCCTGCTCAAGCGCAGCGTGGATCGCGGCATCCTGGGGGCCGCGCCCGAAGTGCTGAAATCTGCGGCGAAAGCGGCTGGTGCCAAGGCCGCCGATGCCGCCGCCAAAGCGCCAAAAGCCAAGCGCAGCCTGACGACGCGCCTGCTCACCGCCGCCGCCACCCGCATCGCCACGCGCTCGGTCCCCGGCGCGATCGTGGTCGGCGGCGCGCTGCTCGCCAAGACGCTTCATGATCGCCGGAAAAGCCGTAAGGGTTGACCATCCGGCCCGCCATGCGCCAACAGCGCGCATGGTCCAGTCCAGCAGCCCATCGCCCGATACGCTCCACCGCCGCGGCCTGATGTTCATCATGTCCTCGCCCTCGGGCGCGGGCAAGACGACCATCTCGCGCATGTTGCTCGAAGCCGATCCCGCGATCCGCCTTTCGGTTAGCGCGACCACCCGGCCCATGCGCCCCGGCGAGGTTGACGGGAAGGACTACCACTTCGTCACGCAGGCGGAGTTTGATCGCATGGTCGAGGCCGAGGAATTCCTCGAATGGGCGCACGTCTTCGGCAACAGCTACGGCACGCCCAAGGCGCAAGTGAAGGCGGGCCTGCGCGATGGACAGGACTTCCTGTTCGACATCGATTGGCAGGGCACGCAGCAGCTCTACCAGAAGCTCGAACGCGATGTGGTCCGCGTGTTCCTGCTGCCCCCCAGCATCGATGAACTGCGCCGCCGCCTGACCGGGCGCGGCACCGACAGCGCCGAAGTCATCGCCGCCCGCATGGAACGCGCCCGCGCCGAAATCAGCCACTGGGACGGCTATGACTACGTCATCGTCAACGACGACATCGACCAGTGCTTCGCCAAAGTGCGCGAAATCCTCGACGCCGAACGCATGAAGCGCGCCCGACAGACGGGCCTGATCGGCTTCGTGCGGGAACTGATGCAGCCTTAAGGCCACCCCGCCCGCGCCGCGTCCACCTCGGCCACCAGCACCACGCCCTTGGCCGCGCTCCTCGCCACTTCGGCATCGCTGCTTGGCGCGCAGAGCATGAACAAGTGCCGCCCCTCCGGCCCGCCCAGCATGCACGCATAGCAGGGCATCTCGCCGGTCGAGACGACCTCCAGCACCGCCCCGCCCTCGCCGATCCGCGCGCATTCCGGCGCTACCGGGTTGGCAATCCAGATCGCGCCATCGGCATCGAGCGCAATGCCATCGGGAATGCGTGGGGACGTATCGGCCCACACCCGCCGCCCGGAAAGCGCCCCGCCCGCGCCGATATCGAACGCCGTCAGCCGCGCGCCAAGCGTCTCGCCCACGATCAAGGTCTTGCCATCGGGCGTGATCACCGTGCCATTGGGAAAGCTTAGGTCGGGCGCGGCGACCGAAACCGAACCGTCCGGCTGCACCAGCACCAGATTGGCCTTGGGATGATCCGCCAGCACCGAGGGCACGCCCCGGCCGCGCAGTTCATGATCCAGATCGAAACCGAAGTTGCCGACATAGGCACGGCCCTCGCCGTCCACCACCATGTCGTTGCACAGATGCGCAGTCAGCGCGGCAAGATCGGCGTGCATCGCCAGCCGCCCATCCGGCCAGCGCCGCCACACCTGCCGTTTGCGCATCGAGACGAACAGCAGTGAGCCGTCCGGCATCCAGCCCAGCCCCGAAGGCTGGTCATCCAGTTCCAGCTCGATCCGGTGATCCCCCGCAAGGTCCACCGAACGGATGGTCTTGCTGTAAAAATCGCTGAACCACAGCCGCCCCTCATGCCAGCGCGGCCCCTCGCCGAAGTGGAACCCATCGGCAAGTTGGCGGACCGCGCGGCTCATGGCTTTACTCCCCCAGCGGGTTGATATGGTTTTCGGGGATATAGGCGTTCACGATCCCGCCATCGATCGGCAGCGGCGTGCCGATCACATAGTCGCCCGCGCGGCTGGCGAGGAAGATCGCGCCGCCCGCCATGTCCTCCAGATTGCCGATGCGCTTCAAGGGGATGCCCCGCGCCGAGGCTTCGGGATTGTTCGCCGCCGCCTTGTTCATTTCTGAGGCAAACGCGCCCGGGCAGATCGCGTTGACGATGATGTTGTCCTTCACCAGCCGCGCCGCCATGCGCCGCGTCAGGTGCACCAGCGCCGATTTGGACGCCTGATAGCTGTAGGTCTCCCACGGGTTGACGCGCAGGCCGTCGACCGAGGCGATGTTGATGACCTTGGCGGGATGGTCCTTGGCACCAGCCTTGAGCAGGCCGTGCAGCTTCTGCGTCAGGAAGAAGGGCGTCTTGACGTTGAGGTTCATCACCTTGTCCCAGCCCATTTCCGGGAAATCCTCGAAGTCCGCGCCCCATGCCACACCGGCATTGTTGACGAGAATGTCGATGTGGCTCTCGCGCTGCGCCAGATCCTCGGCCAGTGCCTCGATCCCCGCCACGGTCGAGATATCGCCCGGCAGCGCGATGCACTTCGGCCCCAGTTCGGCGGCGGTTTCCGCCACCACCGCGGCCTTGCGCGCCGTGATGTAGACCCGCGCGCAGCCCGCCGCGATGAAGCCTTCGGCAATCATCCGGCCAATCCCGCGCGAACCGCCGGTTACCACCGCAACGCGGCCTTCAAGGCTGAAAAGCTTGGCAAAATCCATCTGTCTGTTCCTCAATAGCCGCTGAGCTGCGCAACGCGCTCGGCATGATAATTCGCATCGCCCATGAACTCGGTCAGCGCGCGCTCGCGCTTCATGTAGAGCCCGATGTCGTATTCGTCGGTCATGCCCACGCCGCCGTGCATCTGCACGCCTTCGCGCACCGCCAGATTGCACGCGCGCGCCGCCTTGGCCTTAGCGACCGAAACCATCAGCTCCGCCCGCTCCGAACCGCCATCGAGCAGCTGCTGCGCCTTGATCACCACCGCTTCGGCAATCTCCAACTCCGAATAGAGATGCGCCGCGCGGTGCTGCAGCGCCTGAAACTCGCCGATCAGCTTGCCGAACTGCTTGCGAGTCTTGAGGTAAGCGGTCGTCATCGCGAACGCCCCGCCGCCCACGCCGGTCTGCTCCGCCGCCGCGCCGATGCGCCCTGCGCTCAGCACCTTGTTCAGCAGCGTGCGCCCGCCATCGACTTCGCCGATGACCGAGGAGCCATCCAGCTCCACCCCGTCAAACCGCACATGGCTGGCGATGGAACTATCAACCAGCCGCACCGCATTGTGCCCGATCCCGGCCGCATCCCTGGGCACCGCAAACAGCGTCACGCCATCCGCATCGCTGTCGCTGCCCGACGTGCGCGCCGCGACGATCAGCGCATCGGCCGAGGTGCCGTGGATCACGAAGTCCTTCGCGCCGGTCAGGCGGAAGCCATTGCCCGCCTTCTCGGCGCGGCACGCGATCTTCTCCGGCTTGTGCTTGGCGCCTTCATCGATGGCGACGGCCAGCACCGTTTCGCCCGCGATGATCCCCGGCAACCAGCGTCCGCGCAGATCGTCCGAGGCTTCCGAAAGCGCCGTCACGCCCATCACAGACGTCGTCAGGAACGGCGAAGGCGTGAGGTTGCGCCCGATCTCGGCCAGCACGATCCCCGCCTCGACATGCCCCATGGCAAGGCCGCCATCGGCCTCGGCGACGAGCATCCCCGTCAGGCCCATCTCGGCAAACTGCTTCCACAGGCCGTGGCCAAAGCCGTCCTTGCAGCCGGTGTCGCGCCAATGGCGCAGCTGCTTCTTGATCCCGCCTTCATCGGCCATGAAGCCGGTGACGCTATCGGCCAGCATGGCCTGATCTTCGGTATGATACAGCGGCATCGGATCAGGCCCCCGGCAGTTCGAGAATGCGCTTGGCGACGACGTTGAGCATGACTTCGCTCGTGCCGCCCTCGATCGAATTGGCCTTGGTCCGCAGCCACGAACGCGAAGGCGCACCGCCGCGCGTCTCCTCGCTCTCCCACTCCAGCGCCGTGCTGCCGCCCGCCGCCATCAGCAGCTCGTGCCGCCGCTTGTTGAGCTCGGTGCCCGCATATTTCATCATGTTCGGCTTGGCGGGATGCGCCTTGCCCACCTTGATCTCATCAAGGAATTTCTCCCCGCAGGCCGCGAAGGCCAGCGCGTCGATATCGAACTGGGCAAGCTCCGCGCGCAGCATCGGATCATCCAGACCATTGCGCGTCAGCACTTTGCCGATCGTGCTCGTCTGCTCGCCGCCGCCAGCGCCCGAAATCATCTCGCGCTCATGGCCCAGCAGATACTTCGCCACGTCCCAGCCCCGGTTGAGCTGGCCCACGATCTGGCTCTTGGGCACTTTCACATTGTCGAAGAACGTCTCGCAAAACGGCGATGATCCGCTGATCAGCTTGATCGGCTTCGTCGTCACGCCCGGCGTCGTCATGTCGAACAGCAGGAACGAGATGCCCTGATAGGTGTTCGCCTTGTCGGTGCGCACAAGGCAGAAAATCCAGTCGGCCTTGTCGGCGTAGCTGGTCCAGATTTTCTGGCCATTGACCACCCAGTGATCGCCCATATCCTCGCCGTAGGTCTGCAAGCTCACGAGGTCCGAGCCCGAGCCCGGCTCGGAATAGCCCTGGCACCAGCGGATTTCGCCGCGCGCCACCTGCCCGAGATAATGGACTTTCTGCTCTTCGGTGCCGAACTTGAGCAGCGCAGGCCCGAGCATCCAGATGCCGAAGCTCGAAAGCGGCGGCCGCGCACCGGCGCGCGCCATTTCCTCGCGCCAAATCTTGGCCTCAGCCGGGTTCATCCCTGCGCCGCCATAGGCCACCGGCCAGTCCGGCACGGTATAGCCCTTGGCCGCGCAGACCTCCATCCACTGCTTCTGCGCCGCGTTCTTGAACACGAAATTGCGCCCGCCCCAGCACATGTCGCCTTCGTCCTGCACAGGGCGGCGCATCTCTTCCGGGCAGTTCGCCTCGATCCAGCTGCGGATTTCCGCGCGGAATGCCTCAAGCTCTGACATGGCTTTTGCTCCTCTCTTAATCGAGAGGTTAAGGCGACTCGCAGCGCGCTGGCAAGCGCCGATTTTGCCAAGGTTTTCCGCCACTCGCGCGGGCCCCGGATGCCGTAGCGTAAAGCCGATCGGCATTGACGAAGAGCCGCTTGGGCCTAAGCTCGCGCCAAAATCAGAACAGATGGAGAGGTTCCCATGCGATTCCACAACAAGACCGTCGTCGTCACCGGCGCGGCATCCGGCATCGGCCGCGCCACCGCGCTGCTGTTCGCGGCAGAGGGTGCGAAAGTCTATGCCGCCGATATCGATGAAGCGGGCCTCGCGCAGACCGCCGCCGAATCCAACGGCGAGGTCCACACCGTGCGCTGCGACGTGTGCAACACCGAGGACATCAAGGCCCTGATGGACCGCGCCGCCGCCGAAACCGGCGGGATCGACGCCGTGTTCAACAACGCGGGTGCGGGCGGCGACATGGCCAAGATCGACGAGATCGAGCCCGATGGCTGGGACCGCACGATGCACCTGCTGCTGCGCTCGGTCGCCTTCGGCATCCGCTATGCCGTGCCGCACATGATCGGCCGCAAGGGCGCGGCCATCGTCAACACATCCTCCGTCGCCGCCGTCGGCCCCGGCTATTCGCCCAATGCCTATGCCGTCGCCAAGGCTGGCGTGCTCCACCTCACCAAGACCAGCGCCGCCGATCTTGCGCGCCACCAGATCCGCGTGAACGCCGTCCAGCCCGGCTTCATCAACACCAACATCTTCACCACTTCGCTCGATGTGCCCGCCGAACTCGAAGCGCAGGCCAAGGGTGCCATCGCGATGATGAGCCAGGCCGCCCAGCCCGTCGCGCGCGGCGGCCAGCCGAACGATATTGGCGAGGCGGTGCTGTATCTGTGCAGCGAAGCCGCCAGCTTCGTGAACGGCACCTCGATCATCGTCGATGGCGGCCTCACCATCGGCCCGCGCCATTCGTGGGATCCCGAAGTGCCCGACCTGTTCGAAGCGCTGCGCCAGATGAAGGCAGCGGCAGAAGCAAAGGCATCCTGAACTTTCTGCGCTTGATCTGGCGCAAGGTTTAACCGACAGATTAAATCAAGAGACAAAAACGGTGCCGCACACCGCACCGCAGGAGAGCAAGCATGGATTTCGAACCCAACGAACGGCAGGTCTACTGGCGCAACCGCGTCCGCGATTTCATCGAGACCAACGTCCGTCCGCGCCACAAGGACTACAAGGCCGAGCAGGCCAGCGGCGGTCGCTGGAAGGTGCTGCAGGTGGTCGAAGAGGAAAAGGCCCGCGCCAAGGCTGCGGGCATCTGGAACTTGTTCATGCCCCCGCGCAACGGCGGCCACCACCATGTTGACGAGACGTTCGAGTTCGAAGGCCCCGGCCTCACCAACCTCGAATATGCCATGTGCGCCGAGGAAATGGGCCGCATCTCGTGGGCCAGCGAAGTGTTCAATTGCTCCGCGCCCGATACCGGCAACATGGAAGTGTTCCACCGCTATGGCACCGCCGAGCAGAAGGAACGCTGGCTGCGCCCGCTGATGAACGGTGAAATCCGCTCCGCCTTCCTGATGACCGAGCCGCTCGTCGCTTCGTCCGACGCGACCAACATCGAAACCTCAATGGTGCGCGATGGCGATGATTACGTCATCAATGGCCGCAAGTGGTGGTCCTCGGGCCTCGGCGATCCGCGCTGCAAGATCGCCATCGTGATGGGCAAGACCGATACTTCGGCCAAGCGCCATGCCCAGCAGTCGCAGGTGCTCGTCCCGATGGACGCGCCGGGCGTCAACATCCTGCGCCACCTGCCCGTCTTCGGTTACGATGATGCGCCGCACGGCCACATGGAAGTGCTGCTCGAAAACGTCCGCGTCCCCGCCAGCAACGTCGTGCTCGGCGAAGGGCGCGGGTTCGAAATCGCACAGGGTCGCCTCGGGCCGGGCCGTATCCACCACTGCATGCGGACCATCGGCGTTGCGGAAGAAGCGCTCTCGAAGATGGCCCGCCGCCTCCAGTCGCGCGTCGCCTTCGGCAAGCGGATTTCCGAACAGTCCGTGTGGGAAGAGCGCATCGCGCGTGCCCGCATCGATATCGAGATGACCCGCCTGCTCTGCCTCAAAGCCGCAGACATGATGGACAAGGTCGGCAACAAGGCCGCTGCGCTCGAAATCGCGATGATCAAGGTGCAGGCCCCCAACATGGCGCTGCGCATCATCGATGATGCGATCCAGGCCCACGGCGGCGGCGGCGTTTCGGAAGACTACGGCCTCGCCGAAGCCTACGCCCACCAGCGCACGCTGCGCCTCGCGGACGGTCCGGACGAAGTCCACGCCCGCGCCGTCGCCCGCATCGAATATGCGCGCCACACCGATCTGCCGAGCGACCCGGGCTTCACCTCGGGCGACATGGCGATCTCGCGCTAAAGCACTCGTGACACCCCCGCGCCGCCTCACCGGGCTGCGCGGGGGCTTTATTCCACCGGAGATTTCCCATGAAAGCCGCCATCCTCGAAGCTGCAGGCACCCCGCTCGTCATCGACCAGCTCACCGTGTCGAAGCCCGGCCCGCACGAAGTCCTGATCCGCACCGCCGCTTGCGGCCTGTGCCATTCGGACCTGCACTTCATGGAAGGCACCTACCCGCACCCGATGCCCTGCGTCGGCGGGCATGAAGCGGCTGGCATTGTCGAGGAAGTCGGCAGCGAAGTGCGCACGGTGAAGAAGGGCGATGCCGTCGTCACCTGCCTCTCCGCGTTCTGCGGCCACTGCGAATTCTGCGTCACGGGGCGCATGTCGCTCTGCCTCGGCGGCGATACCCGCCGCCGCCCCGGCGAGCCTGCGCGCCTCACCCGCTCCAGCGATGGCAGCGTGGTCAACCAGATGCTCAATCTCTCGGCCTTTGCCGAAATGATGCTGATCCACGAACACGCCTGCGTGGCGATCAATCCCGAAATGCCGCTCGACCGCGCCGCCGTCATCGGCTGCGCCGTCACCACCGGCGCGGGCACGATCTTCAACGCCTGCAAGGTCACGCCGGGTGAAACCGTCGCCGTGATCGGCTGCGGCGGCGTCGGCCTCGCCACCATCAATGCCGCCAAGATTGCCGGCGCAGGCCGCATCATCGCTGCCGATCCCATGCCCGAAAAGCGCGAACTGGCGATCAAGCTCGGCGCAACCGACGTGATCGATGCGCTCGATCCCGATGCCGCCAAGCAGATCCAGGAAATGACCAAGGGCGGCGTCCATCACGCCATCGAAGCCGTTGGCCGTCCCGCCTCGGGCGATCTCGCGGTCGCCTCGCTGCGCCGCGGCGGCACTGCCACGATCCTCGGCATGATGCCGCTGAACCACAAGGTCGGCCTCTCGGCGGTCGATCTGCTCTCGGGCAAGAAGCTGCAAGGCGCGATCATGGGCGGCAACCACTTCCCGGTCGATCTCCCGCGCCTTGTCGATTTCTACATGCGCGGCCTGCTCGATCTCGACAGCATCATCGCCGAGCGCATCCCGCTGGAAGGCATCAACGAAGGCTTCGAAAAGATGAAGGGTGGCCACGCCGCCCGCTCGGTCATCGTCTTCGACCAGTAAGGCCGGCAACCATGACCGAAGCAATCGACGCTCAGGCTGCCTTCACCGGCACCGTCATCCCCGAAGGCGCGGACAAGCTCGACGACGCGAAGCTCACCGCATGGTTCGAGGCCAATGTCGCGGGCTTTCAGGGCCCCCTCAGCGTCTCGAAGTTCAAGGGCGGCCAATCGAACCCCACCTACCGGATCGACGCGCCTTCCGGCCCCTATGTGCTGCGCCGCAAGCCGCTGGGCAAGCTGCTCCCCAGCGCACATGCGGTGGACCGCGAGTTCAAGGTCCAGTCCGCGCTCGCCGGAACCGGCTTCCCGGTCGCCCCGCAATATGGCCTGTGCACCGATGATGGCGTTGCGGGCGCGATGTTCTACTTGATGGGCTGCGTCGATGGCCGCACGATCTGGGATGGCGCCATGCCCGGCGCGACGCCTGAAGACCGCCGCGCCACCTACTTCGCGATGGTCGATACCCTCGCCCAGCTTCACAGCGTCGACGTCGATGCTGTCGGCCTTTCCGAATTCGGCAAGCCCGGCAACTACTTCGGCCGCCAGGTCGATCGCTGGACCAAGCAGTACCGCCTTTCGGAAACCGAACGCATGGAGCCGATGGAGCGCCTGATCGAATGGCTCCCGCGCACCCTGCCCGAACAGACCCGCACCAGCGTGGTCCACGGCGATTACCGCATCGACAACATGATCTTCGCCCACGGTGCGCCGAGGCCGCTCGCCGTGCTCGATTGGGAACTCTCGACTCTTGGCGATCCCCTCGCCGATTTCACGTACTTCGCGATGGCGTGGTCCACCGACAACGGCGGGCGCTCGGGCGTACAGGATCTCGACCGCAAGGCGCTCGGCATCCCTGAACTCGATGAAGTGGTCGCGCGCTACTGCGAGAAGACGAACCGCGACGGCATCGTCGGCATGGACTGGTACCTCGCCTACAACTACTTCCGCCTTGCGGGCATCATCCAGGGCATCAAGAAGCGCTACCTCGATGGCACCGCCAGCAGCGCCCACGCGGCCGCGATGTCCGACCGTGTCGGTCCGCTGGCGGACACCGCATGGCACTATGCGGTGAAGGCCGGGGCCTGATCCTCCCGGAGCCGCGCCCCGCTCCCGCTGCAGCCAATACCCTGATGCCCTGACCGCATGGCCGGGCGCTTCGTGGCGCGACCATGCTCTTGGCGCAAGGCGCAATACTTACCGATTTCTGATGCGCCAAGAAGGGTGACCAAGCGCGGTCCTAGCGCAACTTAGCCAGCCAATATCCGCGCAGCGCCCGGATTCACAAAACAAACATTTGTTTTAAAAACAAATTTTTTCCACCGAAAGCCCCAATGCGCAAATATATTGCCACAGTTTGACCACAATCAATGTGGACCTTTCTCGATGAGATCAAAATCAATGCCTAGAAAAAATCTAGGAAAAATCTCTAGAGGAGGCGTTAAATGCCCATTTCCGGCACGACAGACGGCGGTAATAACGCAGTAACCGTCACCCCAGCAGGTTTTTATTCCGTCAATGGTCAAGAAGGAACCGATCAGCTTACTGTTGATTATTCCAGCCTCTCGACCAGCCTCGATTTTCGCTATGCCGGCAATGGCTGGTACACACTGACGGACGATTTTCTCTCCGGCACCACTTTCATCAACATCGAGAATTTCACGCTCAAGGGCGGCTCGGGCGATGATCTCCTGAACGGCGGAGACAACGCCGATACGCTATCGGGCGGCCTCGGTGCCGATACCCTGACCAGCGGCCTCGGAGCCGATACGATCATCGGCGGCGGCGGCCTCGATCGCTGGGTCGCGGCCTACGGCTCGCTGCTCAGCGATGTCACGGTCCAACTGCTCGCTTCGGGCACCGCCACGGTCGCCGCCACGGGAGCCACCGTGAGCGGCATCGAAGCGCTCACCATCACCACCGGCATCGCCAACGACGTGATCGACACGCGCGCCGTCACCGGCAACGACAGCGTTGCCACCGGCGATGGCAACGACACCTTCAAATCCAACGGCGGCTTCGACAGCTTCGATGCCGGTGGCGGCTCGGACGACCGGATGATCATCGACTATTCCGACGCGGTCACTGCCGTCTCGCAGAGCTATCAGGGCAATGGCTGGTACCAGTTGGCCGACAAGGCCCGCACCCAGTCCGTGAACTATATCAACGTCGATACGTTCGATCTCACTGGCGGCAGCGCGGGCGACAGTCTCGCGGGCGGCGCGGGCAATGATCGGCTCGTCGGCAATTCCGGCAACGACTGGCTCAATGGCGGTGCGGGCGCTGATACCATCAGCGGCGGCGCAGGAAACGATACCTGGCAGGTCGATTACAGCGCGCGCACCGGCACCACGGTCAATCTCGTCACGCAGACCACCAACACCGGTGCCGTTATTTCCGGCATCGAGGCGATCCACTACACGGGCGGCATCGGTGCCGATGCCGTCACCGCCGGCACCGGCGTGTTCAACGATACCATCGCCACCGGTGACGGGACCGACGTGATCACCAGCGGCCGCGGCATCGATGTCGTCGATGGCGGCGGCGGAACCGGTAACGACAAGCTGGTCATGGACTGGAGTTCGATCGCCGATCCGCTTCAGGGCATCTCCAACGCCTATATCGGCAACGGATGGAACCGCTTTTCCTCACGCAGCGGCGATCAGCTCGATTACATCAATATCGAACAGTTCGATCTCCGCGGCGGGGCCGGCGCGGATACGTTGGTGGGCGGCGCGCTCAAGGATACGCTCAGCGGCAATGGCGGCGACGACACGCTCGACAGCGGCACCGGCGATGCGGTGATCAACGGCGGCGCGGGCAACGACCGCTGGGCGGCCGACCTCTCCGCCGAAGCCAAGCCAGTGCTGTTCAACGCGGCAGCCAGCCAGACCACGGCCCAGGCCACCGATTCGGGTAGCAGCGTACTCGGCATCGAAGCCGTCTCGCTGCAGACCGGCGGCGGGAACGACGTGATCGATACAAAGGGCTTTGCCCTGAACGACACGATCAACACCGGCGGCGGTCGCGATACGATCAGGTCCGGGCTCGGGGTCGATACCGTCGATGGTGGAATCGGGACCGACACTCTCGTCCTCGACTATGCCGCGCTCTCCTCGCCGATCACCAGCGTCTACATCGGCAATGGCTGGAACCAGTATGGCTCCGCCGATGGCACGACTCACGTCAACTACATCAACATCGACAAGTTCGATGTCACCGGCGGCTCGGGCAGCGACAGCCTCTTCGGCGGTAGCGGGGGAGACCGGCTGATCGGCGGCGCGGGCGACGACCGGCTCGATAGCGCTGCAGGTGATGCGGTGATCGATGGCGGCACAGGCAACGACCGTTGGGCGGCGGATCTCTCGGCGGAAACCACCGCCATCGTGTTCAACGCCGCCGCCAGCCAGACCACCGCGCAAGCCACCGCCTCGGGCAGCAGCGTCACCCGGATCGAAGCCCTCACGATCAGCACGGGCGTCGGCGCGGACAAAATCAACATGGCGGGCTATGCCCTGGACGATACGATCAACGCCGGATCCGGCAATGACACGATCAATCCCGGCCTCGGCCGCGATGTGGTCGATGGCCAGGGCGATACTGACACCCTCGTCCTCAACTACAGCTCCCTCGCCTCCGATGTCGGCACGTCCTACATCGGCAACGGCTGGAACCAGTACGGGACGGCCGACGGCACCACCCGCGTCAACTACATCAACATCGAGAAGTTCACGATCACCGGCGGCGCGGGCAACGACAGCCTCGTTGGCGGCGGCGAAGCCGACGTGCTGTCCGGCGGGCTTGGCAACGATGTCCTCAATGGCGTTTCCGGCAACGACACGATCGCTGGCGGGGATGGCAACGACACTTGGGCGGCCGACTATTCGGCTTCGACTGCCGCAATGGCGATCACCGTTTCGAACACCGGGGCAGGCTCGCTCACCAGCACTGACGGGGTGCTCACGAAGATCAGCGGGATCGAGAATATCACGCTGACGACCGGCAACAACAGCGACCGAGTGCTCGCCACCAGCAGCCTCGGCAACGATCACATCGCCACCCTTGGCGGAGACGACGTGATCGATGTCGGCCGGGGCACCACCGAATGGGTCGATGGCGGGGCCGGATCGGATACCCTCGCGATCGACGCACTCTCCGCCGATACGGGCATCCACATGTTCTATGCCGGAAACGGCTGGACCGAGGCGGTGTCCGCCACCGGCGCCTACAAGGCCGACTTCGCCGGGATCGAACACCTGACCTTCGAGGGCAGCAACTTCAACGACCGGCTCTACGGCTTCGACAGCAGCGACACCCTCTCGGGCCGGGCAGGCAACGACATTCTCCAAGGTGTTGCTGGCAACGACACGCTGACCGGCGGTGCAGGCCGGGACGTGTTCCTGTTCGAGAATGCTGGCGCAGACGGGCGCGACCGGATCACCGATGCCAATGCGGCGGATCATGATATCATCCGCCTCTCCGGGATCACCCTTGGCGCGATCAGCAACGGCAGCGGTGCCGGCGCGCTCGCGGGCGAAGTCCAGGTTAGTTCGTCGCTGGGCGTGACAACGATCCACGTCGGGCTCGACGGCACCGCCGGGGCAGACTTTGCGGTGGAGCTTACCGGCACCTTCACCGCAGCCAGCTTCACCGTCTCCGGCGGTGATCTGATCCTCTGAGGCAGCAGCCAGTGCGGATGGAGCCGCCCATCCGCACTGGCTCAGCCACCCCCATCCCTCTGGCGTTTCACGGCAAGCCACCCTATGCCAAGCGCAGCGGGCACAAGCCCCGCGAAGGGACGAGGATGGAAGAACCGGTCGGGCACTTGCCCAAACCCCAGTCGCTGCGCCTCGTCCTCGCGGTCCTGCTCGTCGTCTACGTTTTCAATTTCCTCGATCGCCAGATCGTCAACATCCTTGCCGAACCGATCCGCCGCGATCTCGGCCTGTCCGATACCCAGATCGGCCTGATGACCGGCATCGCGTTTGCCGCGTTCTACACCTGCCTCGGCATCCCCATCGCGCGCTATGCCGATCACCCCTCCACCAGCCGCGTCGGGCTGATTGCCGGCGCGCTCGTCATCTGGTCGGGCATGACCGCGCTGTGCGGACAAGCACAGACTTTTGTGCAGTTGCTGCTGGCCCGCATCGGGGTCGGCGTGGGCGAGGCGGGATGCTCGCCCGCCGCCCATTCGCTGATCGCCGATCTCGCCTCGCCCGAAAAGCGCGCCTCGGCGATGGCTATCTATGCGCTGGGTATCCCCATCGGCACGCTGCTGGGCATGCTGATCGGCGGGCTGCTCGCCGATAGCTACGGCTGGCGCATGGCGTTCGTCGTGGTCGGCCTGCCCGGCATCCTGCTGGCGGGCGCGGTCCTGCTGCTGATCCGCGATCCGCGCCGCGCCAAGGCCCTGCGCGCCGGGGCCGCAGCCCAGCCGCCGCGCACCCTCTCCAACCGCGAGGCGCTGGCGGAAATTTTTGGCTCGCGCGCATACGTGCTGCTCGTTGCGGCGGGATCGGCGGCGGCTTTTCTCAGCTATGGCAAGGCGACCTGGACGACGATCTTCTTCCAGCGCACCCACGGCCTCACCGCAGGCGAAACTGGCTTCTGGTTCGGCATCTGGGGCGGGATTGCAGCCATTATCGGAACCTATGCCGGGGGCTGGCTGGCCGACCGTTTCGGCCAGGTAAACCGCCGCCACGTGATGACCGCCCCGGCTGTCGGCTTTGCGCTGGCCGTGCCGCTCTCCATCGCCGCCTATTTCATGACCGACTGGCGCTGGGCGCTCGCGCTGCTGATGGCCCCCACGATGCTCAATTCGCTCTACTACGGCCCGTGCTTCTCCAGCGCGCAAGGTCTGGTCAAGCCCGAAGCCCGCGCCATGGCCAGCGCCGTCCTGCTGTTCAGCCAGAACCTCATCGGCCTCGGCCTCGGCCCGCTGTTTTTCGGCATGCTGTCAGACTGGATCAAGCCCATGGCAGGCGACGAAAGCGTGCGCTGGGTGCTTTATGGAGCCGCGCTGATCGGCTTCGTCCCGGCGTTCTTCTTCTGGCGCACCTCTCTGCGGCTGAATGAGGAACTCGACCGCAAGGGGGGATAGCGCCGCGCACCTCTTTGCGCGGCACGGCTGATCGGCTAGCGCCCCGGCATGGCCAGCCCCATCACCGTCGCCGCGCTCTACCGGTTCGCCCGGTTCGATAATCCACCAGCCCTGCGCGCGCCGCTGCTTGCGCTGGGCGAAGCGCATGCCATCAAGGGCACGCTCCTTATTGCGCGCGAAGGCGTGAACGGCACCATTGCCGGCAGCGCAGAGGGCATCGCCGCCGTCATCGCCCACATCCGCGCCTTGCCCGGCTGCGCAGATCTCGACGTAAAGTACTCAACCGCCGCCGAAATGCCCTTCGGCCGCCTCAAGGTACGGCTGAAGCGCGAGATCGTCACGATGGGGCAGCCTGAAATTGACCCACTGGCGAGCGTCGGCACTTACGTCGCTCCGCACGACTGGAACGCGCTCATCAGCGATCCCGATACTATCGTGATCGACACCCGCAACGACTACGAGGTCGCCATCGGCACGTTCGCGAACGCGATCAATCCCGAGACCCGCTCCTTCCGAGAGTTTCCGGAATGGTTCCGCCGCGAACGCGAACGCCTCCTCGGGCAGGGCAAACAACCCAAAGTCGCCATGTTCTGCACGGGCGGCATCCGCTGCGAAAAATCGACCGCCTTCCTCAAGGCCGAGGGCGTGGAAGAGGTCTACCACCTCAAGGGCGGCATCCTGCGCTATCTGGAGGACGTGCCGCCCGAACACAGCCTCTGGCAAGGCGAATGCTTCGTGTTCGACGAACGCGTCGCCCTCGGCCACGGCCTGGCGACAGGCGAGTACACCCTCTGCCAAGCCTGCGGCAGCGCGGTGCCCAAGGGCGAACGCTGCCCCTGCACCTCAAGCTGACCTGCCCCTCCCCCGTTCGGGGGAGGCTGGGTGGGGGTGCGCTGCGCCAGCCGCAGAAGCCGCACCCCTCCCCCAACGCTGAGGTCACTCCACCGTGAACGTCAGCGCCCCATCCCCCTCGTCGATCCGCACCGCCGCGCCATCGGGAATCTCCCCCGCCAGCAGCCGCTCGGCCAGCGGATCCTGCACATAGCGCTGCACCGCGCGCTTCAGCGGCCTTGCGCCGTAGACCGGATCATAGCCCACCCGGCCCAGCCAGCGCTTCGCTGCCTCGGTCAGGTCGATCACGATCTTGCGGTCCTTCAGCAGCTGCTGCACCCGCGCCACCTGCAGATCGACGATCGGTGCCATATGCTCGTGGCCAAGGCGGTGAAACAGGATGATCTCGTCCAGCCGGTTCAAAAACTCCGGCCGGAAGTGCGCCCGCACCACATCCATCACCTGCGGCTCGACAACCGAGACGTCCTGCCCTTCCTCGAGGTTCGCCAGATACTGGCTGCCAAGGTTCGAGGTCAGCACGATCAGCGTGTTGGTGAAGTCCACCACGCGGCCCTGCCCGTCCGTCAGGCGGCCATCGTCGAGCACTTGCAGCAGCACGTTGAACACGTCCTGATGCGCCTTCTCCACTTCGTCGAACAGCACGACCTGATAGGGCCGCCGCCGCACCGCCTCGGTCAGCACGCCGCCTTCGTCATAGCCGACATAGCCCGGAGGCGCGCCGATCAGGCGGCTCACGGAATGCTTCTCCATGAACTCGGACATATCGATGCGCACCATCGCGTTGTCGTCGTCGAACAGGAAGCCCGCGAGCGCCTTGGTCAGTTCGGTCTTGCCCACGCCCGTGGGGCCAAGGAACAGGAACGAGCCCAAAGGCCGGTTCGGGTCCTGCAGCCCAGCGCGCGCGCGGCGCACCGCCTTGGAAACCGCGACCACCGCATCGCGCTGCCCGATCACCCGCTTGCCGATGATCTCTTCCATCTTGAGCAGCTTCTCGCGCTCGCCCTGCAGCATCCGCTCGACCGGCACGCCGGTCCAGCGGCTGACCACACCGGCGATGTCGTCTGCGGTCACTTCCTCGCGCAGCAGTGCGTTCTCGGCCATGCCCTGCGCTTCGGCGAGCTGCTTCTCCAGCTCGGGAATCCGGCCATAGGCGAGCTCTCCCGCCTTGCCGAGATCGCCCTGCCGCTGCGCTTGCTCCAGCTCGATCCGCGCGCCGTCGAGCGCTTCCTTGATCTTGCCCTCGGCCGCGATCTTGTCGCGCTCGTTCTGCCAGCGCGTCGTCAGCTCGGCAGATTGCTGCTCCAGATTGGCCAGCTCCTCGCGCAGCGCCGCCAGCCGGTCCTTCGAAGCCGTATCGCTTTCCTTGGCGAGCGCCATTTCCTCGATCTTCAGCTGGATGATCCGCCGGTCGAGGTTCTCGATTTCCTCGGGCTTGCTCTCCACTTCCATGCGCAGACGGCTGGCTGCCTCGTCCATCAAATCGATGGCCTTGTCCGGCAGGAAGCGGTCCGCGATGTAGCGGTTGGACAGCGTCGCCGCCGCCACGATGGCACCGTCGGTGATCCGCACGCCGTGGTGCAGTTCATACTTCTCCTTGAGCCCGCGCAGGATCGAGATGGTGTCCTCCACCGTCGGCTCGCCCACGAACACCGGCTGGAACCGCCGCTGCAACGCGGGGTCCTTCTCGACGTACTTCTGGTACTCATCCAGCGTCGTCGCGCCGATGCAGTGCAGTTCGCCGCGCGCCAGCGCCGGCTTCAGCAGGTTGCCCGCATCCATCGCGCCTTCGCTTTTGCCCGCGCCGATCAGCGTGTGCATCTCGTCGATGAACAGGATGATCTCGCCTTCGGCACCCTTCACTTCGTCGAGCACAGCCTTGAGCCGCTCCTCGAACTCGCCGCGATACTTCGCGCCCGCGATCAGGCTGCCCATGTCGAGCGACATCAGGCGACGGTCCTTGAGGCTGTCGGGCACGTCACCATTGGCGATGCGCAGCGCAAGGCCTTCCGCAATCGCGGTCTTGCCCACGCCGGGTTCGCCGATCAGCGCCGGGTTGTTCTTGGTCCGCCGCGCCAGAATCTGGATCGTGCGCCGGATTTCCTCGTCGCGCCCGATCACGGGATCGAGCTTGCCCTCGCGCGCTGCCTCGGTCAGATCGCGGGCATACTTCTTCATCGCGTCATAGGAGTTCTCCGCCCCCGCGCTGTCTGCGTTGCGCCCGCCGCGCAAGGCCGCAATCGCCGCTTCCAGCGCCTGCGCGGTCACATTCGCGGTCTTCAGCGCCTGCCCTGCCGTGGTCGTGGTCGCCAGCGTCAGCGCCACGAGCATCCGCTCCACGGTCACATAGGCATCGCCGCTCTTCGCCGCGATCTGCTCGGCAGAATCGAGCACGCGCACGGCATCGTTATCGAGGCCAGGCGTCTGCTGCGCCCCGCCGCCTGAAACGGCAGCGATCTTTGCCAGCGCCTTGTCCACTTCGGCCAGCGCCACGGAAGCCGTGCCGCCCGCGCGCTGGATCAGCCCGGATGCCATGCCCTCGCTGTCCTCCAGCAAGGCCTTAAGCACGTGTTCGGGGCCAATCCGCTGATGGCTCATGCGAATGGCAACAGTCTGCGCCGCCTGCAAAAAGCCCTTGGCGCGGTCGGTGAATTTTTCGAGGTTCATGGTGCAAACGTCCTCCTGATGCCCCGAAGGTAGTGTGTCATTTCGGCCACACAAGGACATGGATCAAAAATCCCCGCGCAGACTTGCATCCGGAGCCCTTCCCTGCACCTGCAGTGTCCTACTCCAGCCATTCCCGCTATACTTGGCGGCATGATCGCAGGCACCGGTTCCCCGCACCAGCCCTTGATCGAGCCAGTCGATCAAAAAAACGCCACTCATCGAGTTCAATTATTCCTCAGGACAGTGTCAACTGTGTCAACCCCAGGGCCGCAAGCCTCGCCCCTCGGGGCAAGCGGCCCGCGAATCGATTTTGCTTCTGTTCAGCCGCGCCATGCTCTGAAACAACCCGATCAACCTTCTCCGCGCGGCCGCCACCCGGCGGGCCGCCCCAGCCGCAGGATCACCATGCCCCGTTCGTTGATGGCCACGCTTCTCGCGCTTCCTGTCCTTCTCGCCGCCGTGCCCGCGCTCGCGGCCGATCCGGCCGCCCCGCAGATCACCGCCGCGCCGGTCGCCGATCTCGTGAATGCGGTGAACATCCCTTACGAACGCTTCACCCTGCCAAACGGCCTCACCGTGCTGGTTCACACCGATCGCAAGGCGCCGGTTGTCGCGGTCTCGGTGTGGTACAAAGTCGGCTCGAAGAACGAACCGCGCGGCAAGACCGGCTTTGCCCACTTGTTCGAACACCTCATGTTCAATGGCTCGGAAAACGCGCCCAACGATTATTTCGGCCCGATGAAGGAAATCGGGGTGACCGACATCAACGGCACCACCTGGTTCGACCGGACCAACTACTACGAAACCGTGCCGACCGCTGCGCTGGACCGCGCGCTGATGATGGAAAGCGACCGAATGGGTCATCTCCTCGGCGCGGTCACGCAGGAGAAGCTCGATAACCAGCGCAGCGTCGTCCAGAACGAGAAGCGCCAAGGGGACAACGATCCCTTCGGCCTGATCGAATACGAGCAGTACGAAACGCTCTACCCCGCCGGGCACCCCTATCACCACAGCACCATCGGCTCGATGGCCGACCTCGACAGCGCCAGCCTCGCGGATGTGAAGGGCTGGTTTCGCGATCACTATGGCCCCAACAACGCCGTGCTGGTGCTCGCAGGCGATATCGATACGGCCACCGCCCGCGCGAAAGTCGAAAAGTGGTTCGGCGCGATCCCGGCCGGCCCCGCCGTCCAGCCGGTCAGCGCCCCGGTGCCGACTTTGCCTGCCCCTGTTGTCCGCACTGTGCAGGACCGTATCGCCACCCCGCGCGTGTATCGCATATGGGCGATACCCGGGCTTGATAATCCGGACAACCTCCCGCTCAATGTCGGCGGCTTGATCCTCGGCGGCCTTGCCAGTTCGCGGCTCGATGATGCGCTGGTGCGCGGCGCGCAAGTCGCGGTGGCGGCCTCGGCCAATGCCAGCGTGTTCGCGCAGGCGGGCCAGTTCGTCATGCAGGCCGATGTGAAGCCCGGCACCGATCCGGCTGCGGTCGGCGCCGCGCTCGATGCCCAGCTCGCGCGCCTGATAAAGGATGGCCCCACCGCCGACGAGCTTGCCCGCGCCGCCACGGTCTACGCCGCCAGCGAAATCCGCTCGCTCGAATCGAGCGGCGGCAAGGCCTCCACGCTCGCCGAAGGGCTGCTCTATTCCGGCGATCCCGCGCAGTACCGCAAGGATCTCGAAGCCGCCGCCAGGCTCACGCCCGCCATGGTCCGCGATGCGCTGGCGCGCTGGCTCACGCGTCCGGTCTTCGCGCTCACCGTGATGCCCGGCAATCGCACCGCAGGCGGCGAGGAACGCGGCGGCGATGCGGCCCTTCCCCCGGTATCTGCGACGCCAGAAGCCGCCGTACCTGTCGCCGCAGCATCAGACGCTGATCGCAGCACGCTGCCGCCTGCGGGCGATGTTCCCGCGCTCGATTTTCCCGCCATCGAACGCACAACCCTCAAAAACGGCATCAAGGTCGTCTTCGCCCGGCGCAGCGCGGTGCCGGTGGTCTCGGTGCGGATTGCCTTCGATGCGGGCTATGCCGCCGATCCCATGGGCGCGCGCGGCACCACCGCGCTGCTGCTCAAGCTGATGAACGAGGGCACCACCACTCTCGATTCCTCCGCGCTCGCCCGCACCGAAGAAACGCTGGGCGCTTCGATCCGGGGCATCGGTCTGCCCGATTCGACCGCGTTCGAACTGAGCGCGCTCAAGGCAAACCTCGCACCCTCGCTCGATCTGCTGGCGGATTATGTGCGCCATCCCGCGCTGGCCCCGGCCGAACTTGAACGCGTGCGCACCCAGCAGCTTGCCGCGATCAAGGCCGAACGCAACGATCCCTATTCGCTCGCCAGCCGCGTGCTCTATCCCGCAGTCTATGGCCCCGCGCATCCTTATGGCTATGCCCCCAGCGGCACGGGTGAGGCAGACGTCGTCAGCAAGCTGACCCGCGCCGATCTTGCCGCCTTCCACGCCCGCTGGCTGCGGCCCGACCGCGCGGCGATCTACGTCGTGGGCGATACCACGCTGGCCGATGTCGTCCCGCTGCTCGAAAAGAGCTTCGGCAATTGGCCGAGCAACCGCATGGCCCCGCCGGTCAAGGATTTCTCCGCCGCGATCCCCACCCCCACCCCCCGGGTCGTCCTGATCGACCGGCCCGGCTCGCCGCAATCGATGATCCTGGGCGGCGCGGTGATCCCGGTGAAGGGCACGGACGACACCGTCACCCTGCGCACCGCCAACGATGTGCTCGGCGGCGATTTCCTCAGCCGCATGAACACCAACCTGCGTGAAACCAAGGGCTGGTCCTACGGCGTCTCCAGCGTAATCAACGACCGCGCCGACCGCCTGCTGTTCATGCTCTACGCCCCGGTGCAGACCGACAAGACCGGCCCCTCGATCAGCGAACTCACCGGCGAGCTGACCCGCTACCTCGGCCCCAAGGGCTCAACGCCCGAAGAAACCACCCTCGCCACCCAAGGCAGCGCGCGCGAACTGCCCGGCATGTTCGAAACCTCGCGCGCGGTCCTCGATGGCGTCGCCAAGATCGAAACCTACAAGCGGCCGGACACCTGGTACGAAACACTCGCCGCCCGCTACAAGGCGATGACGCCCGCCGATCTCGATGCGGCGGCACGCAGCACCATCGATCCCAAGCGCATCGTCTGGGTCGTGGTTGGCGATGCCGCCAAGGTGAAGCCGCAGCTTGGCGGGCTTGGCCTGCCGGTGGAGGTGGTGAAGGGGGAGTAAGGGCTCCCCCGATCCCTCACTTCTTGATCTTGGCCCGGCTGATCAGGGTCGGACTTTCGATTTCCTGTCCGGTGCGCAGGTCCACAATCGTATCACGGTGATAGCCCAGCACGCCGGGCACCGGCAGCAGCCGCGAAATCATGATGCCGAAGAGATTGTTCAGCTTGCCGTTTGCGTGGAACTCGGCCTGCACCGAGGGCCAGTCCTTGAGGCTGGCCGGAAGGCCGAACTTGATCTCGGGGCGTTCGACGGGAGGTAGCGGCTTCTTGCCTGCGGCAATCCGTTTATCATTGGCCTGCTGGATGACTTGGCGGTGGATTTCATCGGGTTCGGGCGCGGCGAGCAGCCAGTTGCCCAAATCCGTCACCGCTCCGGCCTTCACGTCGAAACGAACCGTACCCATGCACGTGCAGACACCGCCAGCAGGAACGCCTGCGCCCCCGAGGACCGGACCGTACCAGATGTAGGTCCCGGGCTTGACCGCTTGCATGTAGCTGACCGTCTCTCCCTTGGCATAGACAAACTGGGGCCCGAAGCCGACCTGATCGCGCAAATCGATCGGATCGAACTGGAAGGTCTCAAGCGCCGGTTCGACTGGCGCATCAGGGCTCTTCATCTTGTGCTCTTTGAGCTGCGCCGCATTTGCCTGCCACAGCGCAAGCTCGGATCGATAGGATTTGAGCGCCTTGCCGAATGCCTTCTCGCGGTCCTTCTCCCACTCCGCTCTCGTCGCCTCATCCGGCACGCGCAGAAACATGCCGAACTGGCGGGCTACCCCGCTGATGAAGATATAGCCCTTGGCGGGGTCAAGTTTGGTCTTGCCCGAGACGACGTCCTTTTCCTCGACGGCGCGCGGCTCGATTTTCGCTGCTGCCGCGAGCAAGCCTTGCGCGTGGAGCGCCGTGCCGGAAGCGGTGGCCGCGAGGATGATGGCGAGGGCTGTCAGCCTGACATGATTGAAAGTCACAGCCCAAGCTCCTTGGTCGTCGGTGCAGGTCCGGAGGCGACCAGCGCCTGCCGCGCCAGCGCATCATTGCGCCGGTCTTCCTTCTTGCGGCCCATGCCTTCTTCGAAGTTGAACTCGGTCCACAAATCGCGCGCGAGGCCGTAGCGCTTGTATTCCTTGAAGCCCATGCAGTTCCGCAGGTTCACCCGGCGCTGTTCACGCCGCGCCGCAGACCCGAAAATGGCATCGGCGATCGCGCTGCCAATCGCGCTACCAATGGCGGCGGGAAGCACCCCATACTGTGCAACTGCTCCGGCCGTGGCCGCATTCCCGCCAAGATAGATGCTGCTGCCGCTCGCCAGCGCGTCGCACTCGTGGATATCGGCATAGGCTTCAGCGAACGTCGTGTTGGCGCGATGGAAATAGAAGTACTTGTCGAAGTCCGCCTCGATCTCCGGCGTGGCCGTGAAATCGAGCTTTGGCATCGCCAGCCCCTCGGGCGAGGGGATCAGCGCACCAGACTCGGCAGGTGCTGGCGCTGCAGCAGCCGTGGCGGCGCCGGGGTCAACTTGCGCAAGGCACGGAGCACCAAAACTGGCGACAGCCAACATAGCCGTCAGAGCATATCGACGCAGCACAATCCCCCCACACACATTTGCAGAGAAGGTTTGCAGCACATCACGCAGCGTAACGAAAGACCAATTACCGCCAGATTGAGCCTAGCAGGCCGGGTCCGAACGCTGGCCTCAGGCCAGCTTCGCCTTCAGCACCTCGTTGACGAGACCCGGATTGCCCTTGCCCTGCATGGCCTTCATCGTCTGGCCGACGAAGAAGCCAAACAGCGCTTCCTTGCCGCCCTTGTACTGCGCCACCTTGTCGGCATTCGCTGCCAGAACGGCATCGACAGCGGCTTCGATCGCGCCGGTGTCAGACGTCTGGGTCAGGCCTTCGCGCTCGACGATCACGCCCGGTGCGTCACCGGTTTCGAGCATCAGTTCGAGCACCTGCTTGGCCGTGCTGCCCGAAATCGTGCCCTTGCCGACAAGCGCCAGCAGCTCGCCGCCCGCATCGGGGCTGACGGGGCTTTCAAGCAGGCTCTTGCCCACCTTGCCCAGCGCGCCGAACAGTTCGGAGGTCAGCCAGTTGGCCGCCTGCTTGGCCACTTCGCCTTCCGGCTTGGCCTGCTTCGCGGCGCTTGCCGCCAGCAGCGCCTCGAACCAGCGCGAGGTTTCCACTTCGGCGGTCAGCACGCCCGCGTTGTAGGGCGAGAGGCCGAGCGCGGTTTCATAGCGGTGGCGCTTGGCGTCCGGCAGTTCGGGCAAGCTCGCGCGGCATTCCTCGACGAAGGCGTCGTCGAGTTCGATAGGCAGCAGATCGGGATCGGGGAAGTAGCGGTAATCGTGCGCATCTTCCTTGCTGCGCATCGAGCGGGTCTCGTTGCGGTCCGGATCATAGAGCCGGGTCTCCTGCACAACCTTGCCGCCATCCTCGATCAGCGCGACCTGGCGCTTGGCTTCCTGCTCGACCACGGCCATCACGAAGCGCACCGAATTGACGTTCTTCGTCTCGGTCCGCGTGCCAAACGGCTCGCCCGGCTTGCGGACGGACACGTTCACGTCCGCGCGCATCGAGCCCTGATCCATGTTGCCATCGCAAGAGCCGACATAGCGCAGGATCGTGCGCAGCTTCGCGAGATAAGCCCCTGCTTCTACGGGCGAACGCATGTCAGGGCGGCTGACGATTTCCATCAGCGCCACGCCCGAACGGTTCAAATCGACATAGGACATCGTCGGGTGCTGATCGTGCATCAGCTTACCCGCATCCTGCTCGACATGGATGCGCTCGATCCCGATGGTCTTGGTGCTCTCGGGGTTCTTGTCGTCGAGCTGCACCTCAAGGCTGCCCTCACCCACGATGGGATGGTAGAGCTGGCTGATCTGGTAGCCCTGCGGCAAGTCCGCGTAGAAGTAGTTCTTGCGGTCAAATCGCGACCACTTGTTGATCTGCGCATTGATCGCAAGGCCGGTGCGCACCGCCTGCCGGATGCATTCGCGGTTGGGCACGGGCAGCATACCGGGCATGGCTGCGTCAACGAGGCTGACCTGCGTGTTGGGCTCCGCGCCGAACGCGGTGGCCGCGCCGGAAAACAGCTTCGACTGCGTGCTGATCTGCGCATGGACTTCGAGGCCGACAACGACCTCCCATTCCCCGGTTGCGCCCTGAATACGATAGTCGCTCATCTTACCACCACTTGGCCGGACGCGCGGTGAACCCCGCGCGGGCTTCGATTGCCAGACCCGCATCGAGCACGCCCTGTTCATCGAACGGACGGCCGATCAGCTGGAGCCCCAGCGGCAAGCCTTGCCGGTCGAGGCCCGCAGGCACCGACATCGCAGGCAGGCCGGCCAGCGAGGCGGGCACCGCGAACACGTCGTTGAGGTACATTGCCAGCGGATCGCTAACCATCTCGCCAAGGCCGAAGGCGGCGGTCGGCGCGGTGGGGGCGAGGATCACATCGACCGTCTGGAAAGCATCCATGAAGTCGCGGCTGATCAGGGTGCGCACCTTCTGCGCCTGCGTGTAGTAGGCGTCGTAGAAGCCTGCCGAGAGCACGTAAGTCCCGATCAGGATGCGGCGGCGCACTTCCGCGCCGAACCCGGCGGCGCGGGTGGCGGCATACATGTCCTGCAGGCCTGCGCCCTGCGGCAGGTCGCGCAGGCCATAGCGCACGCCGTCATAGCGCGCGAGGTTGGACGAGGCTTCGGCAGGCGCGATGATGTAATACGCAGGCAGCGCGTACTTGGTGTGCGCGAGGTTGATATCAACGATCTCGGCACCCGCGTCCTTCAGCCAGGCGATGCCTTCGTCCCACACGCGGGCAACGTCGGCGTCCATCCCGTCCATGCGGTATTCGCGCGGGATGCCGACCTTCTTGCCGCGTAGGTCGGCGTTCAAGTTCGCAGCCCACTCCGGCACCGGCATATCGAGGCTGGTCGAATCCTTGGGATCGAAGCCCGCCATCGCTTCCAGCATGATCGCGCAGTCGCGCACATCGCGCGCCATCGGGCCGGCCTGATCGAGGCTGGAGGCGAACGCAACGATGCCCCAGCGCGAGCAGCGGCCATACGTCGGCTTGATGCCCGAAATACCGGTGAAGGCGGCGGGCTGGCGGATCGAGCCGCCGGTGTCAGTGCCGGTCGCGGCAGGCGCGATGCGGGCGGAAACCGCAGCCGATGAACCGCCCGAGGAGCCGCCGGGGGCCATTTCCGCGGTGCTGCCTTCGCGGCGCCACGGCGAGATCACATTGCCGAATGCGCTCGTCTCGTTCGAGGAGCCCATCGCGAACTGATCGAGATTGAGCTTGCCCAGCATGCCCGCGCCCGCATCCCACAGCTTCTGCGAAACGGTGGATTCGTAAGGGGGCACGAAGTTGCCAAGGATGTTCGAGGCGGCAGTGGTCTTGGTGCCGGTCGTCGCGAACAAGTCCTTCATGCCGATCGGCACGCCGGCCATCTTGCCCAGCGCCTTGCCCGCCGCGCGGTCCGCATCGACGGCGGCGGCCGCTTCGAGCGCCTTCTCGGGCGTCAGCGTGATGAAGGCGTTGAGCGCAGGCTGCGCTTCCGCGACGGCTGTGTTGAATGCACCCGCCACTTCCACAGCGGTAAAATTGCCCTTCGCCACGCCCTCGCGGATCGCGGCGACGCCGAGGTCGGTCAAATTGGTCATTACTCGATCACCTTGGGCACGCCGAAGAAGCCATGTTCACCGGCAGGCGCATTGGAGAGAACCTTGCCCTGCACATTGCCGCCGGTGAGCGGATCAGCGCCGATCACATCATCGCGCAGGCGCTGCTGGTTGGGGATCACCGCCGTCATCGGCGCGATGCCTTCCACGTTCACTTCGCCGAGCTGTTCGACCCACGCGAGAATGCCGTTGAGTTCGGGCACCATCGCCGCGATCTCATCATCGGTCACCTTGATGCGGGCCAGCGAGGCGATTTTGGCCACCGTGGCTGTGTCTACGGACATGGCTGTCTTTCGAAAGTCTGGGGCCAGCAGGCGCGCTGCTGGCCAGGAAGAAGATCAGGGCTGCGGCATGCCTTCAGGTGCTGCGCCAGCACCAGCATTGGCACCGGCACCAGCACCGGCCTTCGGCGCGCTGCCCATCTGCTGCTGCATCTGCTGGAGCATCTGGCGGCGCTGCTCGATCTCTGCCGCGCTCTTGAAATCGAGCAGTTCGACATCGAACGTCAGATCGCTGTTCGCCGGAATCACCACTTCACCGCTGGAAGGGTTCTTCTGTTCGGCCGCGCCGTAGGCCATGGCTGCCGGGATCACGAGCTTGTACTTGCCGCCGCGCTGCATCTTCTGCAGCCCCTTGCTGAAGCCGGGGATCACGCCCTCGACCGGCATGGCGACCTTCTCGCCCTTGTCGAACTCCTTGCCGCTGGCGAGGTGCCCGGCATAGTTCACCAGCACGACATCGCCGAGCGTGGGCGAAGGGCCGGAACCCGCCTTGAGGGTTTCAACGACGAGGCCCTGATAGCGTGACGACCAGGCGGCGGTTGCGCCGATCAGCAGCGCAAGGATCACGCCGATCCAGATGCGGGTGAGCGATCCCTTGCCAACCGGCTGGAGCGGAACGCGGGTGATTTCCGACATGACTTCCCCTTTTACGGAGCCTGCGGGACGGCTCCGATTCCAAGCCCGGACTCAGGCCGGCCGCAAGGGCCAGACAAGCGAAAGGGCGCCGCGAATACGGCGCCCTCTTGGCCCAGCCGGACCCTTATCGCAAGAGGCTATAGGGCGGTGTCAGCCGCCCCGGACAGCGCCTTACTTGCCGCCGTCGCGCTCAAGCCGCTTGCGCTCCATCTTGCGAGCGCGGCGGACAGCAGCAGCCTTTTCACGGGCGCGCTTTTCCGACGGCTTTTCAAAGTGACGGCGCAGCTTCATCTCGCGATACACGCCTTCACGCTGCAGCTTCTTCTTGAGCGCGCGAAGGGCCTGGTCGACATTGTTATCGCGAACGAGAATCTGCATAAACCGCTACACCTCAATGCTGATGGCGAGAGCCCGCCCATGCGGGGATCGCCTTGATTTTGCACCACTCCCTGCCGGGAGATGGCAGAAATACGAAACGGGCCGAATCCGAGCGGATCGGCTCTTACCGGGCGCCCGCTACCAAAAGAGGCCCGGCAAGGCAAGCAAACTCGTGCATTTGGCATCGGCCTGCGTTAGGGGCTTGCCCAATGACATCAACCTCGCCTTTGCTTGCCAGCGTTCCGCCCGGCCTTGCTGTTGCCGCAGGCGGTGCGCTGGGCGCATGGCTGCGCCACCAGACCAGCCGCCTGTTTCTTTCCGCCGTCGGCCCTGCCTCGGCCAGCGCATTTCCCTGGGCCACGCTCACGGTCAACGTTCTGGGCAGCGCCGCGATGGGGCTCCTCGTTGGCTGGCTGGCGCGCCATGGCGGTGGGGGCGAGCCGTGGCGGCTGCTGCTTGGCGTCGGCGTGCTGGGCGGCTTCACCACCTTTTCCTCGTTCGCGCTGGAGTTTGCGGTGTTCGTAGAACGCGGCGCGCTGGGATTGGCTGCCTCTTATGTTGCGCTTTCGCTGGTGGCGGGCTTTGCCGCGCTGTTCGGCGGCCTCTGGCTGATGCGGGTGGCGGCATGAGCGCGGCCTCTTCCGTGGATGATGGCGATGTCCGCCAGTTCACCGTCACCAAGGACGATGACGGCGTGCGGCTGGACCGCTGGTTCAAGCGCAATCTACCGGCGGTCGGCTTTGCCACCGTTTCGCGCTGGGCGCGCACCGGGCAGCTGCGCGTCGATGGCAAGCGCGCCGATGTCGATACGCGGCTGGAAAAAGGGCAAGTCCTGCGCGTGCCGCCGGGTGGCTCTGCGCCGCCAGGGATCAAGAGCGCACGGCCCAAGAAGCCGCTGACCGAAGAGCAGATCACGCTGGCCGAAAGCATGGTGCTAACGCAGGACCGCGCCGCCATCGTGCTCAACAAGCCGCCGGGCCTTGCCACGCAAGGCGGCAGCGGCACGCATGAACATGTCGACGGCCTGCTTGATGCCTATGCAGACGAGAAAGGCCCGCGCCCGCGCCTCGTCCACCGGCTCGACAAGGACACCTCGGGCGTGCTGCTGATTGCGCGCACGCCGGGCAGCGCCGCGTTCTTCTCCAAGCGCTTTTCCGGGCGGACCGCGCGCAAGATCTACTGGGCGCTGATCACCGGCGTGCCCGAGATCAAGGACGGCCTGATCGAATTGCCGCTGGCCAAGCAGCCGGGCACGGGCGGCGAGAAGATGATGGTCGACGAGACCGAGCATGGCCAGTCTGCCCGCACGCGCTACCGCGTGATCGGCCGCGCGGGCAATGCCGCGTGCTGGGTCGAGCTGCAGCCGCTGACGGGCCGCACCCACCAACTGCGCGTGCACATGGCGGCGATTGGCCATCCCATCGTGGGCGACGGCAAGTATGGCGGGCAGGCCGCGTTCCTGACCGGAGCGATCAGCCGTAAGATGCACCTCCACGCGCGGCGGCTGCGGATCGAACATCCCGAGGGCGATCTGCTGGACGTGACCGCGCCGCTGCCCGATCACTTCGCGGCAAGCATGGTGCACCTGGGCTTCCACGAAGCCGACGGCGACCTGCCGCTGGAGCAAGTCAAGCTCGTGCCCGACAAGGTGATCGAGAAGCGCGCAGCCAAGGCCCATGCCAAGGAATACCGCAAGGAACGCCGGGGCGAACGCCGCAAGCGCGCCGATGCGCCGCCGAGCGGCCGCAGCGCGCCGAAACCGCGCGCCGGCGTGAAGAAGGGACCGGGCAGCAAGGCCCCCACCGGCACAGCCCTTGCGCGGGCATCGGCTGGGCGGGCTTCGGCGGAACGCAATGCCGCAGAGCGTGCAGCCAATGGCGGCAAGCCGGTGCGCCGCGCGCCTGCACCGGGCAAGACCGGCGGCGGGAAACCGCCCGCAGGAAAAGCGCCGCGCCGAGGGCCGAAGCCCTGATGCATCCCAATCCTGCCTTCCGCCCAAAGCAGCTGCCTGACGAGCGCGCGCTGTTTGCAGCGGTGATCGCAGAGACCGGTTTCGGCATGGTGTTCCTCACCACACCCGATGGCCCGCGCGTGGCGCATGTGCCGCTGTTGCTGACGGAAGCGGGCACGCTGCGCTTTCACCTCGCGCTGGGCAATGCCCTCACCCGCCACCTCGATGGGGCGCGGGCGCTGGCTGTGGTCAATGGGCCGGACGGCTATATCTCCGCGCGCTGGTATGCCGATCCCGATCAGGTGCCGACGTGGAACTACCTCGCGCTCGAAATGGAAGGCCCGGTGCGGCGCATGGACCGCGCCGAGCTGCTGGCGCTGCTGGAGGACGTGTCTGTCCACCACGAAGCACAAGTGGCCGAGGGCACGCCGTGGACCATGGACAAGATGGCCCCGATCAAGCGCGACCGGATGATGGACATGATCGTGGGGTTTGAACTGACGGTCGAGGCCTGGCGGCCCACGGTGAAGCTTTCGCAAAACAAGCCGCCCGAGGAACGCGCGCGGCTGATCGAGGGGCTGAAAGGCGAAGGCAAGCTCGCGCTCGCCACGCTGATGGAAAGGCTGGCGGCATGACGCTCCGATCATCATCCGGACCGCTCGCCATCTTCGATTGCGATGGCACGCTGGTCGATAGCCAGGCCGATATCTGCGCGGCGATGGACGCGGCCTTTGCCGCTGCCGGGCTCGCGCCGCCTGACCGCAATGCGACTCGCCGCGTGGTCGGTCTCTCACTGCCCGAGGCGATGCGCCGCCTGCGCCCCGATGGCACCGCCGACGATCACGCCATGCTGTCCCAGCTTTACCGCGATGCCTTCCGCGAACGGCGCATGGCGGGCCAGGTGGAGGAGCCGCTCTATGACGGCATTGCCGACCTGATCGCGGAGCTGACAGGCGCGGGCTGGCTGCTCGGCGTCGCCACCGGCAAGAGCGACCGGGGGCTGATCCACTGCCTTGAAACGCATGGTCTTTCCGGCCATTTCGTCACCTTGCAGACCGCCGACCGCCACCCTTCCAAGCCGCATCCCAGCATGATCGAGGCCTGCCTTGCCGCCACCGGTGCCGCAGCAAGCGCAGCGGTGATGATCGGCGACACGTCGTTCGACATGGCGATGGCGGTCAACGCCGGGGTCCGCGCGCTCGGGGTGGACTGGGGCTATCACCACCCCCGCGAACTGACCGAGGCAGGGGCCGAGGCGGTTGCCGGTTCGATGGCCGAATTGCGCCTGCTGCTGAAAGGCATGGAATGAACGAGGCCGCAAAACAGGATCCCGCCCCCGATTCAGCCGCAGCTTCAGCGGGCGCGCGCTTTGCCGTACTGCAAATGGTGCGCCTTTCGGGGGCGGTGCTGGCCTTTGCCGGGGTGCTGATCATCGCGGGCAAAGTCAGTTGGCTGCCGCCGCTGCCCGAAGCGGCGGGCTATGTCCTGATCGCGGCGGGGCTTGCCGATTTCTTCGTGGCCCCCATGCTCCTCGCGCGGCGCTGGAAGAGCAAGCCGTGAAGCGGTTCTACAAGGCCGTTACGGTCGCCGTCGACGGTGGCGGCTACCGGGTCATGCTCGATGGCCGCCCCTTGCGCACCGTGGGCGGGCGCGCGCAGATCGTGCCGAGCGCACCGCTGGCCGAAGCTCTTGCCGCCGAATGGTCGGCGCAGGGCGAGGAGATCGATCCGACCGGGTTCATCTATCGCGATCTGGTGGACTATGCGATCGACGTGGTGTCCCTCGGCAAGGCGGCGGTGATCGACGAACTGCTGCCTTACGCCGAGACCGACACGCTGTGCTACCGCGCGGAGCCGGATGAAGCGCTGGGCATCCGCCAGCGCACGGTGTGGGAACCACTGCTGACTGCGGCGGAGGCGCGCTGGCAGGTGCGCTTCGTGCGCGTGGCAGGGATCATGCACCGCCCGCAGCCGCCCGAGACGCTCGCCCGGCTGCGCGAAGACCTCGCCGCGCGCAGCGGATTTGCGCTCGCGGCGCTCAAGACCACCAGTTCGCTGGCAGCCTCGCTGGTGCTGGGGCTGATGGCCTTCGAGCCTGACGCCGACATCGATGCGCTGTGGGATGCGGCCAATCTGGAAGAGGACTGGCAAGCCGAACTCTGGGGCAAGGACGACGAAGCGCTGGAACGCCGCGCCCGCCGCCATGCGGCCTTTGCTGCTGCCGCGAGGTTTGCGGTATTGGCGCAAGGCTGAAGCTGCCTTGCGGGCATCGCTTCCAATATGTGACAAGTTTTGCAACAATTTGTCACAAACAGATCATCTGCCTTATATGTTTCAATGATTTGGCGCTATAAAACAGCCTGAAATCCGTCATAGTTGCAAGAAATATGTCATAAAACTGTCATGCCATCCTCCTAGCTGCCGGTCCGTCAACGGGGATCAGAGAGCAGCTCAGGGCATGAACACAACGGCATTTCGCGCGGCACTTCTGGCAACCAGCCTTATCGGCGCGGCAGGTTCTGCGCATGGTCAGACGGATGCGGCAGGTCAGGACGCGAAGATCGCGGCGCTGCAGGCACAAGTCGATCGGCTGACCGCGATGGTCGAGGCGCTGCAGGCCGCGAACCGCGCCGCGCCCGCACTTGCTGCAACGTCCGCCGCTCCCGTATCAGCGTCAGCTCCGGCAGCGGCTCCGGCAGCGGCTCCGGTGCAAATGGCGGCAGCCGTTGCACCGGCCCCTAGCCCCGCCCCCGCCCACTCCGAGCACCCGAAAAAGAAGGCGTGGTACGAGAAGATCATGCTGCGCGGCTATACGCAGCTGCGCATGAACGAGATCGTCTCGGGACCGAAGATGGCCGATGCCGGGATTTCGCGCCTGCGTTCGGTGCAGGATTCGGGGATCAACGAAAACGGCAGCTTCTCGATCCGCCGCGCCCGCCTCGTCGTGCAGGGCGATATTTCGGACCGCGTCTCGCTCTACATGCAGGGCGATCTGGCGGCGGCGGTCAGCAACCAGTCTGGCACCGAGCGGCGCGAGAACTTCTTCCAGATGCGCGATGCCTATGCCGATGTGTTCCTCGACAAGGCGAAGACGCTGCGACTGCGGCTCGGCCAATCCAAAGTGCCGTTCGGCTGGGAGAACATGCAGTCGTCCTCGAATCGCATTCCGCTTGACCGAACCGATGCCATCAACGCCCCGGTGCCGGGCGAGCGCGATATCGGCGCGGTGGCCTATTTCACCCCGGTGAAGCTGCAGAAGATCTGGGATGCGCTGACGGCGGATGGGCAGAAGCTGTTTGGCAACTACGGCGCATTCGGCGTGGGCGTGTTCAACGGACAAGGCACCAATCGCACCGAGCGAACCGGCGGCCTGATGACCGTGGCGATGATGTCGATCCCGATCCGGCTCGATGGGCTTGGTGGCATTTTCGAAGGTCAGGTGGCGGAGTTCGGCGCATCGGGCATGCGCAACCAGTTCAAGCCCGAAGTGCGCAGCGGCGGTGTTTCAACGCTGGCCTACCGCGATGATCACGTGGCGGTGCACGGCATGATCTATCCCAAGCCCTTCGGCATTCAGGCCGAATGGACCTGGGGCAAGGGTCCGCAGTGGGATCCCGCGATCAATGATATCGTCAGCCGTCGCACCACCGGCGGATACGTGATGGGCATGCTGCGCGCCGCGCACACGCCGGTCGGCCAGATCATACCCTTCGTGCGCTGGCAGCACTATCGCGGCGGCTGGAAGGCGGCGATCAACGCGCCCCGGCTTGAAACCGACGAGACCGAAGTGGGCGTGGAATGGCTGCCGCTGAAGGAGCTGGAGCTGACTGTCAGCTACGCCAACGTGACACGCAACGAAGCGGATGAGCGCCGCGCTGGCCGGGCGAAGGGCGATATCCTCCGCGCGCAGGTGCAGTGGAACTATTGAGCGGAAACCCAGTCTGCGATTTCGCCCGCCACCTTGTTGGCGGCGCGGTTGAGAGCAGGGCCGATCTCGTCCGGCACGGGATCGACGCCGGAAACGGTGCTTTCAAAGCGCCGCGTCTCGATCCGGCCGCCGGGCAGCCACTTCATTGCATCGAAGCGGACGATGGCTTTGCGGGTCTGTGCATCGAAGCCCATGGCCAGCAATTGCCCGCCGATGCGCGTGCCGCTGGTGGCGCGGTCCGTCTCGACCACCAGCCCCTTGCCGCGCGCGCGCAGCGTGTCTGCCAGCAAATGCTGGAAGGCGCGGGCAGGCCGTTCGACCCACTGCGTGCCCTTGATATAGGCGATGTTGGCCGCATCGATCTGCACCGGAATGCGCAGCACCGAAACCGCCGCCGCGGCCGTGGGTTCGAGCACGACGGTCGCTTCGCCCAGCGTGCCGCTGCTGCCGCTGCCCACGGCGGGCGCCGCTTCCGATGTCAGGCTGAGCAAGGTGCTCGCCGGCACTTTGGCCCCGATGCTGACACACCCACCTAGCGCGGCGGCCAGACCCAGCAGGGTGATGGCCCGCAGGCCGGAAAGCGGTTTGGGTTCAGGGGTCATCTTGGCGCTCATGGCTTGTAATCCGGCAGTTTGGAGCTTCCCACGACGCTGCTGATGCCGCGGTCGCCGATCTGGTCGGTCATCGCGCGGATCGAGCGCGAGGTTGCCTCGATATCGCGCAGCGCCGCTTCGAACGCGGGCAAGGTGCGGTCATTGAACTGCTTCGCGGCGGGCTTGGTCTCGTTCATCGTCGCCTGCAGCGAATCTGCCGCCGCTTGCGCCGATTTGAGCGTGACCCGCAGTTGCTTCACCAGACCATTGGCCGGATCGTTGATCGAGGCGTCGGTGGAATTGGCCAGCTTGTCCACGCTCGCCAGCGTCGTCGTCGCCTGCTTCAGCGTCAGTTGCAGCTCGGCGAGCGATTTCTTCACTTCGGGCGAAGCGCTTGCCAGATTGCCCGTCAGCTGATCGGTATGCGCAAGGATATTGGCGAAGGCCTTCTGGTTCTCGTCGGAAAGCACCATCGTCAACCGCTCGCTGAGCGTGGCCAGTCGCTCAAGCAGCAGCGGCGCGTTGGAGAGGATTTCGCCCAGCCCGCTGCGCTTGGTCGGGATCACCGGCGCGCCTGCCGGACCCGGCTCGTTGATCGGCGGGGCGCCCTTGATCGCGCCCGCCAGCTGGATCGTGGAAACCCCGGTGAAGCTGCCTTGCAGGCTCGCGGTGGTGCCTTGCAGGATCGGCACCTTGCGATCGACCTTGATGCGCACGCGCACGAAGCTGGGATCCTTCTCCCAGAGCACGATGTCCCGCACCTGCCCCACCGGCACGCCCGAATACGACACCTCGGAGCCCTTCGCGACGCCATCGACCGATTGCTTGAAGAAGATATCGTAATCGATCTGTTCGTGCTGGCTGAGCCGCGCAATCCAGATCAGCAGCGCCGCGAGCCCCGCCAGCAGCAGCAGGGTGACAACCCCCACCCAGACATGATTGGCGCGCGTTTCCATCGGCGTTTCCTATGCTTCATCCGCTGAAGTGCCAAGGGCAGCGTTGCGCGCGTTGGCCAATTGGGCAGCGCGGCCGCGCGGGCCATTGAAATATGAGGTGATCCACGGGTGATCGGTGGCGATGAGTTCGGGGATCGTGCCCACCGCGATAACGCGCTTGTCTGCCAGCACCGCCACCCGGTCGCAGATCTCGTAGAGCGTATCGAGATCGTGGGTGATGAGGAACACGGTCAGGCCCAGCGTCTGCTGCAGGCTGCGGATCAGCTGATCGAACCCGGCCGCACCGATGGGATCAAGCCCGGCAGTCGGCTCGTCCAGAAACAGCAGTTCGGGATCGAGCGCGAGCGCCCGCGCGAGGCCCGCGCGCTTCTTCATACCGCCCGAAAGCTCGCTCGGATACTTGCTCGTCGCCTCTGCCGGCAGGCCGGACAGCAGCACCTTGTAGCGCGCGATCTCGTGGCGCAGCTCGTCGGTGATCTCGGGGTAGAACTCGCGCAGCGGGACTTCGACATTCTCCGCCACGGTCAGCGTGGAAAACAGCGCGCCGCCCTGAAACAGGATGCCCCAGCGGCATCGGATATCGATATCGTCATCATCGCGCGCGTCGGTGATTTCGCTGCCCAGCACTTCGATCGTGCCCGCATCGGGGATCTGCAACCCGATGATCGAGCGCATCAGCACCGATTTGCCAGAGCCCGATCCGCCGACCACGCCGATAATCTCGCCCTTGCGCACATCGAGATCGAGGTTCTCGTGGATGACATGCTCGCCAAACGCATTACGCAGGCCGCGCACGCGGATCGGGAAGAGATCGGCCTCACTCCCGCTGGCAGCAGGTTCGGCGCAAGTGGGCTCGCCGCTCATCCCCAGCCGATCTCCGAGAAGAACACCGCAAAGAAGGCATCGAGCACGATCACCATGAAGATCGCCATGACCACCGCCGCGGTCGTGCGTGTGCCGACTTCCTCCGCATCGCTGCGCACCTGCAGGCCCTGATAGCAGCCCGATATGGCGACGATCAGGCCGAACACCGGGCCCTTGATCAGCCCCACCCACACATCGTGCAGCGGCACCACTTCCTGAATACGCGCGAGGAAGGTGAAGAACGGGATGCCCAGCGTGAGCGAGGAGAGCGCCGCGCCGCCGATGATCCCGATGGAGGCGGAATAGATGCCCAGCAGCGGCATCATGATCATCGTGGCGAGCAGGCGCGGGATCACCAGCGCTTCGACCGGGGAGACGCCGATGGTGCGCATCGCGTCGATCTCTTCGGTCAGCTTCATCGTGCCAAGCTGCGCGGCGAAGGCCGAACCCGAACGGCCCGCCACCATGATCGCGGTCATCAGGATGCCCAGCTCGCGCAAACTGAGCCGGCCGACGAGGTTCACCGTGTAGATTTCCGCGCCGAACTGGCGCAGCTGCACCGCGCCCTGCTGCGCGATGACGATGCCGACGAGGAAGCTCATCAAGGCGATGATGGCGAGGGCGTTGACCCCCATCAGCTCCATCTGGTGCACCAGCGCGCGCAGGCGGAAGCGGCCCGGATGGCGCAGCAAAGTGCCGCTGGCCAGCACGATCTGGCCGAGGAAACCGAGCACCAGCAGCAGACCCCGCCCCAGCCCGGCCACCACCAGACCGATATGTTCGGGCACCCGCAGCAGAATGGGAAGCATCGGGTGCTCAATCGGCGCAGTGTTGTCGTCCGCCGCGCGGATCGCCGCGATCAGCCGCGCCGCTTCGGGCGAGGCTCCGGTGATCGGTGCCGCAAACCGCTTCGACAGGCTCCACGCCGTCCACGCGCCAACGGTATCCACTTTGTCCGCGCGGGCCAGATCAATCGCCGCAATCGGCCCGTCCAGCGCGCGCAACCGGCGATCAATCGCGCCAATCGAGGACACCAGCAGCGGGCCGGTGAGCACCAGCGTGGCGCTGCCATCAGCGCCCGTCTCGGTGAAAAAATCCGCTGTCCCCCGCATGGTAGGCGCTTCATGGGGGAAATCGCCCCCGCTCGCAAGCGCGCCGCTAGCCCTATGCAACCGTTCGCGGGCTTGCAGGCCGCCCTGCGGAATGGCAAGGCCCATGCCATCATGACCGACGCAACGATTGAAGAGCAGGGCGAGGCCGCAGGGCTTGCCAAGACGTTCGAGCCTGCCGGGCTCGAGGCCAAGTGGTATGCCCACTGGGAAGCGGGCGGCCTGTTCCGGCCCGAGCGCCCGGATGCTGCGCCCTTCACCATCGTGAACCCGCCGCCGAACGTGACCGGCAGCCTGCACATCGGCCACGCGCTGGACAACACGCTGCAGGACGTGGTGATCCGCTATGAGCGGCTGCGCGGCAAGGACGCGCTGTGGGTGGTCGGCACCGATCACGCCGGGATCGCCACGCAGATGGTGGTCGAGCGGCAGATGGAAGCGCAGGGCGACAAGCGCACCAACTATGCGCGCGAGGCCTTCATCGACAAGGTGTGGGACTGGAAGCGCGAGAGCGGCGGCACGATCACTGGCCAGCTGCGGCGGCTGGGCTGTTCGATGGATTGGAGCCGCGAGCAGTTCACGATGGACCCGCACTTCACCAAGGCGGTGGTGAAGGTCTTTGTTGATCTCTACAATCAGGGCCTGATCTACCGCGACAAGCGGCTGGTGAACTGGGACCCCAAGCTCAAGACCGCGATTTCCGACCTTGAAGTCGAGACGCGCGAGATCAAGGGTTCGTTCTGGCGCTTCCAGTATCCGCTGGCAGATGGCGCGGTGCGTGCGGACGGGCTGGACTTCATCGAAGTCGCCACCACGCGGCCCGAGACGATGCTGGCCGATATGCTGGTGGCGGTGAACGCCGAGGATGAGCGCTACAAGGCGGTGATCGGCCAGTTCGTGGTGCAGCCGCTGACGGGGCGGCGTTTGCAGATCGTGGCGGATGAACACGCCGATCCGGAGCTGGGTTCGGGCGCGGTGAAGATCACGCCGGGGCACGATTTCAACGACTTCGAAGTGGGCAAGCGCGCCGGGATCAAGGCGGCGGACATGCTCAACATGTTCGATGCCGAAGCGCGTGTGGTGCAGACGGCGGACGGGCTGGTGCCGGACGAGTTCATCGGGATGGACCGCTTCGACGCGCGCGCGCTGATCGTGCAGCGGATGAAGGAAGCGGGCCGCCTCGTGCCGCATGTAGTGAAGGCCAAGGACGGCGAGGAAAGCGAACTCGACGCTGAACCGCGCACGATCCAGACGCCCTACGGCGACCGCGGCGGCGTGGTGATCGAGCCTTGGCTGACCGACCAGTGGTATGTCGATGCCGAAAAGCTCGCTGTCGCGCCGATGGAAGCCGTGCGTTCAGGCGCGATCGAGATCGTGCCGAAGACGTGGGAGAAGACGTTCTTCAACTGGATGGAGAATATCCAGCCGTGGTGCGTGAGCCGCCAGCTTTGGTGGGGGCATCGGATTCCGGCTTGGTATGGCTCCGACGGCCAGTGCTACGTGGCGGAGACCGAGGAAGAGGCGCAGTCCAAGGCTGGCGCGGGCGTCACCCTCACCCGTGATAGCGACGTCCTCGACACTTGGTTCTCCTCCGCGCTCTGGCCTTTCGCCACGCTCGGCTGGCCGGAAACCGACGCGCCGCTTCTCGCCAAGCACTACCCGAACGATCTGCTCATTTCCGGGTTCGACATCCTGTTCTTCTGGGATGCGCGCATGGCGATGCAGGGCATCCACTTCATGAAGGAAGTGCCGTGGAAGCGGCTCTATCTGCATGGTCTGGTGCGCGCGGCGGATGGGCAGAAGATGTCCAAGTCCAAGGGCAACGTGGTCGATCCGCTCGGCCTCATCGACAAGTACGGCGCGGATGCGCTGCGCTTCTTCATGTGCGCCATGGAAAGCCAGGGCCGCGATGTGAAGATGGATGAGCGCCGGGTCGAGGGCTATCGCAACTTCGCGACCAAGCTGTGGAACGCCGCGCGGTTCTGCATGGCGAACGGGATCACCGGCAGCACTTCAGTGGCCGCGCCTGCCGCGACCAGCGCGGTCAACCGCTGGATCATCGGCGAAGTGGTCGAAACCGTCGCCGCGCTGGATCAGGCAATGGCCGATCTGCGCTTCGATGCCGCCGCGAACACGGTCTACCACTTTGTGTGGGACCAGTTCTGCGATTGGTACATCGAACTGATCAAGGGCGCGTTCGACGACGAGACTCGCGCTGTTGCGGGCTGGGTGCTCGATCAGATCCTCGTCATGCTTCACCCGTTCATGCCGTTCGTGACCGAAGAACTGTGGCACGCGCTGGGCGAACGTTCGGCCGAACTGATCGTGGCAGAATGGCCTGCCCCGCAGGCCAGCGTCGATGCGGGGGCAAAAGCGGAAGTCGAATGGCTGATCGCGCTGGTTTCCAACTTGCGCGCGGCCAAGAACGAACTGGGCATTGCGCCCGGCGCGCGGCTCGAAGCCTATCTGCCCGAACCCAGCGCGGCGACGCGCGCGGTGATCGCGGGCAATCCGGCGGTGATCGAGCGGCTAGCGCGGCTGAGCGCGATCCACTTCGCCCCGGCCCCGGCAGGCGCGGCGATGCAGATCGGCGCAGGGGATGCGAACCTCATCGTGCCGCTGGAAGGCGTGATCGACATCGCTGCCGAAAAGGCCCGCCTCGAAAAGGCGCTCGCCGCTTCGCAGAAGGAAGCGAAGTCGCTCGAAGGCCGTCTTTCGAACCCGGCGTTTGCCGAGAAGGCCAAGCCCGAAGCGGTCGAGAAAGCCCGCGCCGATCACGCGCACCATAGCGCTGAGGCCACGCGCCTCGCCGCTGCCTTGGCGCGCCTCGGATGAGCCTTACGCTCGCCACCACCACGCCCGGCGAGCCGGAAATCTTTCCCTCGCTGCAAGGCGAAGGCCCTTCGGCGGGGCGGCCGTGCGTGTTCGTGCGGCTTTCGCGCTGCAATCTGGCCTGCGAGTGGTGCGACACGGCCTATACTTGGCGCTTTACCGGCGACATCCGCCCGCACCGCGATGACCTGACGTTCGAGCGAGTGGAAAACCAGATCACGCTCGATGTGCGCGAAGTGGCCATGCGCATTCTGGCGCTGCGGCCCACCCGGCTGGTCATCACCGGCGGCGAGCCGCTGCTGCAGGCCCCGGCGCTTGGCCGTCTGATCCCGATGCTCAAGGAAGCGGTGCCCGGCCTTGAAGTGGAGATAGAGACCAACGGCAGCGTGCCGCCGCCCCATGCGATCACCCAGCTCGTCGATCAGTTCAACGTCAGCCCCAAGCTTTCGCATTCGGGCAACCCCGAAAACCTCGCGCTCGTACCGGAATTGCTGCGCGATTGGGCGGCCAACCCCAAGGCCTGGTTCAAGTTCGTGATCGCCAGCGAGGACGATTGCAACGAAGTGGCCGAATTGCAGGCGCTCTACCGCATTCCGGCGGAGCGGCTGTTCGTCATGCCCGAAGGCACACGCAGCGAAGACTTGCGCGAACGCTCAAAGTGGCTGGCGGGAGCGGCGCTGACGCATGGCTGGCGCTTTACCGACCGGCTGCACATCCACCTTTACGGCGATACGCGGGGCACCTGAGCGCCCCAGCCCGATCAGAACGGCCCGCTCAGAACGGGATATCGTCGTCCAGATCGTCGCCGAAGCCGCCGCCGCTGCTGCCGCCCGAAGAGCCGCCGCCGCCCTGATTCCAGCCGCCGCCGCCAGACGAAGCACCGCCCGAACGGCCACCGCCGGACGAGCCGCCTTCATTCCAGCCGCCGCCCGAGCGCTGGCCGCCGCCACCGCCGCCCATGCCGCCGCCGCCACCCTGGGCGCCATCAAGCATGGTGAGCACGCCGCCGACGCCGCCGACCGAAACCTCGGTCGTGTAGCGATCGTTGCCGGACTGGTCCTGCCACTTGCGGGTGCGCAGCTGGCCTTCGATATAGACCTTGCTGCCCTTCTTCAGAAACCGCTCGGCCACGCCGACAAGGCCATCGGACTGGAGCACGACGGAGTGCCACTCGGTGCGCTCCTTGCGCTCCCCGGTCGCCTTGTCCTTCCACGTTTCCGACGTGGCGATGCGCAAATTGGCAATGCGCCCGCCGTTCTGGAAGCTCTTCACTTCGGGATCAGCACCCAGATTCCCGACAATGATGACCTTGTTGACGCTGCCTGCCATCGAATCGCATCCCTCTAAAACCGGTTGTCGGCCTAGCCAATGAGCGCGGAGAGGGCGAGTCTGGCTGAGGCCTTTCCCACAGCATCACCCCCCAAATTCAGCCCAGCCCGCAGGCCACCGCGATCCAGTAGGTGATGCCCGCCGCAACATAGGCAAGGCCGAACAGGTAGGCGAGCATGAAGGCGGGCCATTTCCAGCCGTTGGTTTCGCGCCGGGTGACGGCGATGGTCGACATGCACTGCGGCGCAAAGACGAACCACGCGAGGAACGCGAGCGCGGTGGCGAGGCTCCAGTGGGTCTTCAATTGCGCGCCGAGTGCCTGCCCTTGCGCGGCATCATCGCTCGCGCCCACGGCATACGTCGTCGCCAGCGCGCTGACGGCCACTTCGCGTGCGGCCATCGCGGGGATCAGCGCGAGGGCAATATCGCGGTTGAAGCCGATCGGTTCGATCACCACGGCGAGGCCATTGGCGATATGGCCCGCGACCGATTGGTTGACCTGATCCGCCGGATTTTCCGCGCGCGGCAGATTGAGCAGCAGCCACAGCACGATCGTCACGCTCAGGATCATCGTGCCCGCGCGGCGCAGGAACACGTAGGCGCGGCTCCACAGGCCGAGCGCCAAGTCCTTCACCGTGGGCAGCTGATACTTGGGCATCTCCATGATGAAGCCCGAAGCCGCGCCCTTGGTGATCGTGCGCCGCAGCAGCAGCGCCGCGCCCATCGCGCCGAGCACGCCGAAGACATAGAGCCCGAACAGCACCAGCCCTTGCTGGCCCACACCCGGCAGCACCTGCGTGTTGGGCACGAAGGCTGCGATAATCACGGTATAGACCGGCAGCCGCGCCGAACAGGTCATCAGCGGGGCGATCAGGATCGTGGTCAGCCGGTCCTTGGGATCGGTGATGCTGCGTGTGGCCATGATCCCCGGCACCGCGCAGGCGAAGCTGGAGAGCAGCGGGATGAAGCTGCGGCCCGAAAGGCCCACACCCGCCATCGCGCGGTCCATCAGGAAGGCGGCGCGCGCCATGTAGCCGGTCGCCTCCATCGTCAGGATGAAGAAGAACAGGATCAGGATCTGCGGCAGGAACACCACGACCGAACCGACGCCCGCGATCACCCCATCGGTGAGGAAATCGCGCACCAGCGATGCGGGGAGTTCGCTGCGGACCAGATCGCCCAGCCCGGCGAACGCGGCGTCTAGCCCATCCTGCAAGGGCGCGGCCCAGCTGAACACCGCCTGGAACACCACGAACAGCAGCGCCAGCAGCACCGGCGGGCCGAGCCAGGGGTGAAGCAGGACGCGATCAAGCTGCGCATGGATGCGGTGCTGCGCGGTTTCCGAAAGGATCGCGCTGCGGGCCATCTCGCGCGCCAGCATCCGCCGTTCGGGCGCGGTGACATGCGGGCGCGGCGCGGGCGCGGCCTCAGCCGGAGCATCGCGCAGCGCGGCGACCGCGGCGGTCAATTCGGCAAGGCCCCGCCGCCGCACCGCAACCGTCGGGTAGACCGGCACGCCCAGCGCTGAGGAGAGGGCATTGGCGTCGATCACCAGCCCGTCGCGCTCAGCAAGATCGACCATGTTGAGCGCGACTATGACCGGCCGGCCCAGTTCGATGATTTCCTGCGCGAAAACGAGGTGCTGTTCGAGGTTCGAGGCATCGAGCACGATCACCAGCACATCGGGCTGCGCTTGCCCCGCCATGCGTCCGAGGATCACATCCCGCGTCACTTCCTCGTCCGGGCTCGACGGATTGAGGCTGTAGGAACCGGGGAGATCGACCAGTTCGACCGGCTCGCCGCTCGGCAGAAGCAGGCGGCCCGATTTGCGCTCGACCGTGACGCCGGGATAGTTGGCGATCTTCTGGCGCGCGCCTGTCAACGCATTGAACAGCGCGCTCTTGCCCGCATTGGGATTGCCGACCAGCGCGGCGACCAGCGTCTGGCGGCTCATGCCGCAGCAACCGCGAGCGGTTCGACTTGCATCGCGCGGGCATGAACGCGGCGCAGCGCAACGGTCATACGGCCGATCTCGATGGCAATCGGATCGCGCGCCATGAACACGCCGCGATAAGCCAGCCGCACTTCAGCGCCTTCCTCGATCCCCAGCGCGCGCAAACGCTGCGCTTCTTCGGGCACGAGCGCATCCCAATCGGCGGAGACGATCCGCGCGCTGGTGCGAAGAGGCAGTTCATCGAGAGTCACCACAAGAGCGCTGCCACAGCGCCTCGGTCATTGCAAGTCATTCGCAATAACTTGGTGGTTGTCTGTTTCGGCCTGGCCGAAACAGAGCGGCACCGGCCCACTCCCCCGCGCCCCTGCTAAAACTTGGGCCACCCATTCAGAGTACTCTCGTGGGTGGCCGGGCGGGGGAGCGGGCCGGTGCCGCCTCCGCGTGAGCGGAGCGAATCAACGCGGCGGATAGCGCAGGCGGCCGAGCAGGCGCGTGACGCTGAAGGTTTCTTCCGCAGGCTTCACGAAGCGGGCCTTGGCTTTTTCAAAGCGCATGATGCCGTCGATCCGGCGAGCGAGAAAGGCGCGGGTTTCCTCGCGGTCCTCGCTCTTGTCTTCGGCCAAAACGGCCAGCGTTGCGGCATAGATCGAACCGAGGATCGCGCGCTTGGTGTAGTGGTTGTAGTCCGTGGCAGTATCCCCGGCGAGCCGCCACATCGCATCGGCGCTGCGCCATGCCAGTTTCGTGGCGGCCGGAACGTTCCAAGGCTTTGCCAGTTCGATCAGCGCGCCGCGCAACGCTTCTTCGTGGCCCGCGATCTGATCGAGCCGGAAGGTGACGAGCGCGGTGATCCGCTCGCGCACTTTCATCTTCGCGAGGTGTTCCGCCGGCAAGGCCTCGGCCATCGCGCGGTCGATGCTGGCGGTCCATGCGGTAATCATCGCCATCGCGGCGGATTGCCCCGTATCGCCCTGAAACGCGAAGCGCGCCGCGCCCGGATCGATCCCGGTGATCGCCGCAGCTTCGTCAACCGCCGCCTCGGTCCAGCCATCGAACGCGGCAGCCTCGGCGATGTGCGGGGCCAACAGGAGGCGCAAATCCTCAAGCGACAGGTCGGCGGTAGCGGTCTCGATCATGGCGCGTCCGATCAGAACGAGGGGCCGTAGGTCTTCTTCTGACCGGCAGCGCCGCCCTTGGCCGCATTGGCCAGTTCGGTGGCGACCGGGCTGTCCTTGCCTTCAAGCATGGCATAATCGCGCGCCGAGCGGCCCGAATTGTCCGGCCGATCGGGGTTGGCACCAGCCTTGAGCAGCACGCGCACCATGCCGAGATCGCGGCGATGCACGGCGGCGATCAGCGGCGTTTCGCCGGTGTTGTTGGGCTCGTCCACCTTGGCGCCCGATGTGATCAGGAAATCGACGCCTTCGAGGAAGCTGAGGTTCGCCGCGAGCACGAGCGGGGTGGTGCCTTTGGCATCGCGCACGTTCACGTTGGCCCCGTGCCCGATCAGGAACTGCATCCACGTGAGATCGCGCCGCGCGGTAACGATATGCAGGCCGCTTTCGCCGGTGCTGACATCGCGCGTGTTGACGATCTGCGTGCCCGGTTCATTCAGCGCATCGGTGACTTTCTGGCCGTCCTTCTTGCGCACGGCTTCGAGGAACTTGTAGCTTTCCGAAAACTGCGCATGGGCAGGAACCGCCATGCCGAGCGCACCGCCCAGCGCGCCGATCAGCACGGCTGCGGCAAGACCTGCCCTGAGGCGGCCTGCGATCCCGGTGCTGTGCTTCATTCCGTTTGCCCCATCCTTCATGATCCAGCGTGCGCCCCGCTCGTCTTGTTGCAGAGTCGCCCCTTGCAAGCCGCTGGTTAGCAGAGCATGAACCGGCGCGCCATGGACCCCAAAAGACCAATTCGCTTCTGCCTCGCGCTACTTGGCGCTGCTGCCCTGCTCACCCTCTCCGCCTGCGGGGGCGGCGCTGCCAGCGAGCCGCCGCTTCAGGGCGCGGCCATCGGCGGTGATTTCACGCTGGTCGACAAGACGGGCAAGACCGTGCGCGCCGCCGATTTCAAGGGCCGCTATACCGCGCTCTATTTCGGCTACACGTTCTGCCCGGATGTCTGCCCGCTCGATGTGCAAGTGCTGATGCAGGGCTATCGCAGCTTCGCCAAGGCGCACCCCGATCTTGCCGCAAAGGTCACGCCGCTGTTCGTCACCATCGATCCGGCACGCGACAAGCCCGAAGTGGTCGGCCAGTTCGCTGCGCATTTCGGCAAGGACCTGATCGGGCTGACAGGCAGCGACGCGCAGATCGCCCAGATCGCCAAGTCTTATGGGGTCTATTACAAGAAGGGCGCTGGCTCCGGCCCCAACGCCTATCTCATGGACCACAGCCGCGCGGCCTATCTGATGGGCCCCGAAGGCCAGCCCATCGCGCTGCTCCCGGTCGATGCGAACGCGGAAGCAGTGGCTGCCGAATTCGCCAAGTGGGTGCGCTGAGGGTCTGATGCCCGGCACATCCGCCTCTTCCGGCCGGTTCTGGGACAAGCCGATCGAGGCGCTGACCCGCGACGAGTGGGAAGCGCTGTGCGATGGCTGCGGCAAGTGCTGCCTGCACAAGCTGGAAGATGAGGATACCGGCGCGGTGCTGCACACCAATGTCGCCTGCCGGTTGCTGGATCTGAAGACCGGGGCCTGCGCCGATTATCGCCACCGCAAGGCGCTGGTACCCGATTGCCTGCGCCTCACCCCCCGGCTGGTGCGCGAAGTGCCGTGGCTCCCGGCCACGTGCGCCTATCGGCTGCGCGCGGATGGCCAGCCGCTGCCGGAATGGCATCACCTGGAATGCGGCGACCGCGAGGCCGTGCGCCGCGCCGGGCATTCGGTGATCGGCAAGGCGGTAAGCGAAGTGCTGGCAGGCCCGCTGGAGGATCACATCGTGCCGGATGACCAGGTTATGGGAGATTGGCCGTGATCCCCCTGCCGCGCATGCTGACGCGCGGCCTGAAGGAACGGCGCGAGCCAGCTGCGCCCCGCACGCTCGCGGTGGGTGATCGCGATCTGCCGGTGATCGTGCGCCGCCTGCGCACCGCGCGCCGCATCACCTTGCGCCTTGCGCCCGATGGCAGCGAAGCACGCATCTCGATGCCCGAATGGGGCCGCACCGCCGATGCGCTGCGCTTTGCCGAGCAGCGCCGCGATTGGCTGGCCGCGCAGCTGGCGCGCATTCCGCCGCCAGTGCGGATCGAACCGGGCTGCACCCTGGCCTATCGCGGCACCACGCTGCGCGTCGAATGGCGCAATACCGCGCCGCGCCGCCCTGCGCTGCAAGGTGAAACGCTCGTGCTGGGTGGACCGCAGGACGGAATGGAAGCACGCCTGCGCCGCTGGCTCGAAGCCGAAGCGCTGCGGCTTTGCGCCGCAGACCTCGCGCACTATTGCGAGCGCGCCGGGCAGGCCGTGCCCCGGCTCGCGCTTTCGCGGGCGCTGCGGCGCTGGGGCAGTTGCAGCAGCCGGGGGGTGATCCGCATCAACTGGCGGCTGATCATGGCACCCGATCACGTCCGCCGCTCGGTCGTGGCGCATGAAGTGGCGCATATGACCCATTTCGATCACAGCCCCGCGTTCCACGCCCACCTCGATGATCTCTATGAAGCCGAGATCGAGGACGCCAACCGCTGGCTGAAGCGCGAAGGCCGCCTGCTTTACCACCCCTTCGGCTGATCGTTTGGCCGCCCTTGGCAAGGGCTGGCGCAGGCGCAGCCGCCACACTATCTAGGCGGCCATGAAAGAGTTCTTCCGTAACGTTTCCCCGGTGCGCGCGATCAAGGATCTGTGGCAGGTCCTTGGCGCGCCGACCGAATTTCGCTGGCGCGGTCTGGCGCTGGCGGTGCTGTTCACAAGCTTCATCTTCTCGGTCATGTGGCAGCAAGGCGGCCGTGCCCTCCCCCGCCCGCCCGAAGTGATCTTCTTCGAAAGCTGGCGCGCAGACCGCAGCGACGCGGAAATCATCGCGGGCAATGTGGAGGCGACCAAGAAAGCCCGCGCCGAAGCCGCCGCCGAGGAAGCGCGCGCCGAAGATGTGCGCGCCATGTACAAGGCGGTGGGCGCAGCCACTGGGCTCGATACCGAAGCGATGGACCGGAAGGCCAAGGCCGAACGCGAGGCAGAGGCCCGCGCCGCCGCCGCACGCGACAAGGCGCTGCTGGAAAAGCTGGCGGTGCAGCCAGCGGCAAAAGCGCCCTGACCCTTACAGTGCCCCCCGATGCCGACTGGCTGGATGCGGCCGCCGCGCTCGCTGCGCGGGGGCTGCCGCTCAGCCGCCCGAACCCTGCTGTCGGCGCGATCATCGTGAAGCAGGGCCGCGTCATCGGGCGCGGGTGGACGCAGGCCGGCGGCCGCCCCCATGCCGAAGCGATGGCGCTGACTGAGGCCGGAACCGCAGCGCGGGGGGCCACTGCCTATGTCACGCTGGAGCCCTGCGCGCATGACAGCACGCGCGGCCCCGCTTGCGCGGCAAGTCTGCGCGAAGCCGGCCTCGCCCGCGTGGTGATCGGCTGCGAAGATCCCGATCCGCGCACCGCAGGCGCGGGCATTGCGCTGCTGCGCGCCGCCGGAATCGAGGCAGTGCTGCTGCCCTCCCCCGCCGCTGCGCGCTCGCTCGAAGGCTATTTCACCCGCGCGCGCGATGGCCGCCCGCACACCACGCTCAAGCTTGCCACTTCGCTCGATGGCTGCATCGCAATGGCCGATGGCACGAGCCAATGGATCACCGGAGCCGAAGCGCGCGCGCACGGCCACGCCTTGCGCGCACGGATGGATGCGATCCTCGTCGGCGGGGAAACGCTGCGCGCCGATTCGCCCCGGCTGGATGTGCGCCTGCCCGGCCTCGCCGCGCGCAGCCCGGCGCGCTGGGTGCTCACGCGCGGCGGCGTTCCGGAAGGCTGGCAGGCGCTGGCCGATCCGGCATCCGGCACATTCGGCGATGCGCAGTACCTCCTGATCGAAGGCGGCGCAGGCGCGGCGGCTGCATTTCTCGCCGCTGACCGGGTCGACCGCTTGATGCTCTACCGCGCGCCCATCCTGATCGGCGCGGGGCGGCGCGGGCTTGGCGATATCGGCCTTGCCTCATTGGGCGATGCCCACGGCCGCTGGCGTCTGGCAGACCAGCGGCAGCTTGGCAGCGATACGCTGGACGTCTACGACCGCATCCGCTGAAGGAGACCACATTCCCATGTTTACAGGCATTGTCACCGAAGTGGGCCGCATCCGCGCCATCGCCAGCAAGGGCGATACGCGCGTGACGATTGCCTGCGCGATGGACCCGGCCAAGATCGCCATCGGTGCCTCGATTGCCTGTTCGGGCGTGTGCCTAACAGTGGTGGACCGCGGCGGCACGGCTGGAGACAGCTGGTTCGCGGTCGACGTTTCGGGCGAAACCATCCGCCGCACCGCGCCCGCGCAGTGGCACGAACATGCCCCGCTCAATCTCGAACCCGCGCTGAAGCTGGGCGACGAACTGGGCGGCCATATCGTGACAGGCCATGTCGATGCGGTGGGCCATGTCGTCTCGGTGGACCGCACCGGCGGCTCGTGGCACGTCGTCGTCTCGGCCCCGGCAGAGCTGGCGCCCTATATCGCGGCCAAGGGCTCGATCACGGTCGATGGCGTCTCGCTCACGGTCAACGATCTGGCCGACCAGCCGGACGGCGCGTGCCACTTCATGCTCAACATCATCCCGCACACGGCGGAAGTGACCACGCTGGGCAGCCTCGCGCCCGGGCGTGAAGTGAACCTGGAGATCGACGTGCTCGCCCGCTATCTCAAGCGGATGCAGAGCCTGGCGGCTGCAGGCTGAGCCGTGGCGAAGATCGGCGGCGACGCCAAAGTCCCGGCGATCACGCTCGGCTTCTGGCTGATCAAGATCCTCGCGACCACGCTTGGCGAAACCGGCGGCGATGCCGTCTCGATGAGCTGGCTTGGCGAAACCACGCCCGATGCGGGGGCTAGCGGCATAAACGGCTACCTTGTCGGCACACTGATTTTCGGTACAGCGCTCGCGCTGCTCGTCTGGCTGCAGATCCGCGCGCGCCGCTTCGCGCCGTGGCTCTACTGGACCACGATCATCGCTTCCACCACGGCAGGCACGACACTGGCGGACTTTGCCACCCGCTCGCTCGGGATCGGCTACCCCGGCGGCTCGCTGCTGCTGCTTGGCCTCGTTCTCGCCTCGCTGTTTGCGTGGCACCGCAGCCTTGGCACCATCGCGGCCGATAGCGTGGCAACCCCGGCGGCTGAGCTTTACTACTGGATCACCATCACCTTTTCGCAGACGCTCGGCACCGCGCTGGGTGATTGGGTGGCCGATGCTGGTGCAGGCTATGCCGGCGGCGCGCTGGTGTTCGGCGCAGCGTTGGGCGTAGTCGCGCTGCTTGCCTTCCTCACCATCACCAGCCGCGTCGTGCTGTTCTGGGCCGCCTTCATCCTCACCCGGCCGCTCGGCGCGACGGTCGGTGATTATCTCGACAAGCCGTTTGGCGCGGGCGGCCTTGAGGTGAGCCGCCTGCTGGCGAGCGCCCTGCTCGCAGCGTTTATCGCGCTGCTGATCCTGATCCTGCCGCAGCGCGCGGGCGGGCATCCCCGCGCCGCGGCGCAGTGATCAATCGTTCCGCTTAGCCCGCGACGTCGGCCAGCGCGGCGATAAACGCCTCGATATTGCCGGTGGTGAGCCCCGCGATGTTCACGCGGCCAGACCCTGCCATGTAGACGCCGTGGCGTTCGCGCAGCGCCATGATCTGATCGGCCGAGATCGGCAGCATCGAGAACAGGCCCTTCTGCGCGCCCAGCGGTGCCATGTTGATCGGCCCGATCTGCTGTGCTGCGGCCAGCCGCGCGCGAACTTCGGCCATGCGCGCGCGCATCGCGAACAGTTCCTGGCTCCACTGCGCCGTCAGCGCCGCATCGCCCAGGATCAGCCGCACCGCCGCTGCGCCATGATCAGGCGGCATCGACCAACTGGCCCGCGCAATGGTCGCGCCATTGGCCATCGCCAGCGCGAGCGCATCGGCATTGCCCGTCACCGCATAAAACGCGCCAACGCGGTCGCGGTAGAGCCCGAAGTTCTTGTCGCAGCTATAGGCGACCAGCGCTTCCGGCACGGCGGCGAGCACCTTGCGCAGGCCGTAAGCATCGGCTTCCATCCCGTCGCCCAGCCCCTGATAGGCCAGATCGATCAGCGGCAGCACGCCCGAGGCCGCGACCATCGGCGCGATCTCGTCCCACTGCGCAGGGGTGTAATCCACGCCGGTGGGGTTGTGGCAGCAGCCATGGAGCAGCACGACATCACCCGGCGCGGCTTCGGCCAGCGCGGCGCGCAGCGCATCGAGGTCTGCCGTGCCTTCGGCGGTCATGTGCTTGAACGTCTTGAGTTCAAGGCCGACGGCGGCAATGATCTGCGCATGGTTGGGCCACGAAGGCGTGCCCATGATGATCCGCTTCGCGCCCGAACGCGCCGCGACTTCGACCGCGAGCCGCACTGCGCCAGTGCCGCCCGGGGCCTGCATCCCTTCCACGCGGGCACGGTCAAAACCAGCGCCAAACACATGCGGGATCAGCGCATGGACAAAGCCCATATCGCCCTCAGGCCCGAGATAGGCCTTGGAATCCTGCGTTTCGAGCAGAATGCGCTCCGCCGCCTTGATCGCGCCGAACACGGGCGTATCGCCCTCGCCCGTGCGATAGACGCCAACGCCGAGGTCGATCTTGGTCGGCCGCGGATCGGCATTGTGGAGCTTGATCAGCGCAAGCAGCGCATCGGCGGGCTGGGGCTTCAGAGTTTCGAGCATGGCCGCGCCTTTGCCCCCAAAGCGCGCCAGATACAAGGGGTAGCGGGCGCTGGCAGCGCTCAGAACGGCATCCATTTCTGCTTGTCGCTGAACTTCATGTAGCCGCCATTGATGCCCAGCCGCAGCCCGGCACCAAAGCGCACCGGAATGACCACCACATCGCCCCGGCGCAGATAGCTCACGTTGAACCCGCCGACGAAATAGGCCTGGCCCTCTCCCGCGCCATAGCGGCGGAACAAGTCCTGGCTGTCATGGAGGTTGTAGACCAGCACGAAGGTGTTGGACGCAGCCGCGCCCAGATCGAAACCGATCGAAGGCCCGGTCCAGTAGACCGGCCGCTCGCCCTCGACCTTGTGGTGCAGCATGCCCGAACCATAGCGCAGCCCCACGACCACCGCACCGCCCGCCTCGCGCCCGGTGATATAAGCATTGGGCTGGCCCTGCTTCTTGAGGATATCCTGGATCATCATCGCGAGGCCCTTGGCCCCCTTGCCGAACACGCCTTCGGCCGCGCCGATCAGATCGTCTTCGCGGTAGGTCGTGCTATCCGCCGCACTCCGGGCGGCCTCCGGCACGGAAGCCATACCGGGCGCGGCAACCTCCGGCTCTCCCGCAGGCGAGGCGAACACCGGATCTGCCGTGCTTGCCGACGCAGGCGGGTTCATCTGGGGCGCCGGCTGCGGAGCGGACGGAACGGGCGCCGAGCCGGGGTTAGCCGGCAGATCACCGTCGATCGCACTGTTCGGGTCAATCTGCTGGACTTGCGCCGAAGCGCCGCCGCCGATCGCAAGCCCCCACGCGGCAAGCCCGATCAAGATGCCCTGGCTCAGCTTCATCGCACAATTCCTATCTGCGCCCCCGCCCATGGTTTCGAGTCAGGGCTTTCGTCAGCCTATCTGACAGCCATCTCTTCGCCCTGCACAATGAACCGGCGATGAGCCGAGTCGATTTCACGCCGAGGCGAATCCCGGACCGCCACTCAGGTCCCTGCAAAGACCCACAATGAAGCCTCTTGCCGCCCCCCCACTCCCTCGCTATAGGCCGCCTTCGCCGCTGCGATCCGGAGACGTGGGTGAGTGGCTGAAACCAACGGTTTGCTAAACCGTCGTAGGGTGTTTAACCTTACCGAGGGTTCGAATCCCTCCGTCTCCGCCAGATCACGCTTTTCTGCGAACTCCCCCGAACCGATGCGAACCATCTAGAAGCCCAGATTAGCCGGGCTTTTCAGCAGGTTTTCGGTACGCAGCGGTTCGCTCAGGATCGCCCCGAGCCAGCTCTAAAACTATGGCTGAAACTATGGCTAGCCCAAGCTGACCCAAGCTGCTAATCAGCGAAAATCATGCCCTCGCGCGCGCGTAACAAGCTTTCGGCTAGGCAAGTCGCCACACTCACCGACCCCAACGTCTACTCTGACGGGGGCGGCCTCTATCTCCGGGTTCGGGCGTCCGGGCGGTCATGGTTCTACATCGGCACTCTGGACGGCAAACGAATCGAACTGGGCCTCGGCTCGGCGGTCGATGTCCCGCTGGCCAAGGCACGCGAGAAAGCCGGAACAATCCGAGAGTTGCTGCTCGACGGCGTCGATCCCCGAGTTGAACGCGCCAAGTCCAAGATCAAGATCGAGGAAAAGCCGGTTACCACCTTCGGTGCCTTCGCCATGGATCTGGTCGACGACATCGAGGAAGGGTTCAAGAACCCCAAGCACCGTCAGCAATGGCGCAACACCCTCAAGACCTATGCAAAGCCCTTGTTCGAAGTGCCGATCGACCAGGTGACGACTGAGCAGATACTGGCGGTCCTCCAGCCCATCTGGCTGAGCAAGGCTGAAACCGCCTCACGCGTGCGCGGCCGGATCGAGCGGGTCCTCGACGCGGCCAAGGTCAAGGGCCTGCGATCCGGCGAAAACCCGGCGCAAGGACGTGGTCACCTTGACCTGTTGCTACCGAAGCGAAGCAAGGCTTCGGTCAAGCACCACCCCGCCCTGCCATTCGTCCAGATCGCGAAGTTCATGGAAAGCCTCGGCAAGCGTCCTGCCGTTGCAGCGCGTGCGCTGGATTTTCTTATCCTCACGGCGGCGCGGTCCGGCGAAGCGCGGGGAACGACGTGGGCCGAAATCAACCTAGACGCCAAGCTTTGGACCATTCCCGCCAGCCGTATGAAGGCTGAGACCCAGCATGAGGTGCCGCTGAGCGACGCCGCCGTATCGATCTTGCAGGCCTTGCAGCAAGATGGCCCAAAGCCAGACGATTTTGTGTTTCCAGCCCCGCGCGGTGGTTCGCTATCCGATATGGCGCTATCCCAGTTGCTCAAGCGGATGGGCCGCGCCGACATCACCGTCCACGGCTTTCGCTCCACGTTCCGCGACTGGGCGGGTGAAAAGACCCAGTTCGGGCGTGAGGAAGTCGAAATGGCGCTGGCGCATACCGTCGCATCCTCGGTGGAGAGAGCCTATCGGCGTGGTCGCGCTCTTGAGAAGCGGCGGGAGTTGATGTCGGCTTGGGCCACGTTCTGCGGCAAATGACGGCGGCACCCGACCAGAACGTGACGTTAGCCTACGATTGCGCAAACGTCTCGATCTGACAGAAACCGCCATTGGCAGGCAGCAAAGCCAATATGCCTTTCTAAATAGAGGCAACCGGCAAAACGCAATCTACAGTTAGACTTCCCGGCCTTATGCCGAGACGTTCTCCGCCTGCGATGCCCCGATTACATTCCCACCGGTTCAGGCAACGTGCTGCGCCGTTATGACTTCCGGTCTATGTCCTTGTGGGATCTCAATGCCTCGAAGCGGTATACCCGCGCGGACCGCTTGCCACATCACCGTTTCGAAAGGACAGATATACTCGCTCGCGAGGTCCTCAAGATCATCGCCATCGAAACCAAAGCGCGTGGCTCGCGCAAGAAGCGCCTGTTGCGGCGCGAGCATCTCAGCCGCAAAAGCCCGGCTGGCCTGCTGACGACGTGTAGTTGCCTCCGTTGCGGCCCTGTCTTCATCATTCCTAGATGTCCAAGCCATGTAGGCAGCGGCACAAGCACGAAAGCGCCGCTGGCGTGCGCTCCGAGCGACGGTTCCTATCCGCGCCGAGGTACCATTTTTCTGAACGAGAGCGGTAATCCCGCTTGGTCCCTCTGCCGCGAGTTGGCTCCCCTCTGCAATCACTCCACCTAAGAGGTGATCAACTGCCGATCTGGGGTCCTCGGTCGGCAAAACGGCGTAAGCACGAAGGCGGATAGCGGAATGATGCCCAATGCTTCCGGCTGAACCGTCTAGGAGATCGGGAACGGGCTCGCCGAAATAGCTTAGCTCTGTCTCGGGAAAGAGCCTGAGTCTTGTTTCATATTCCCGGACCCATTCAGCCGCTTCTTCGAGCTCGCGAACCTCCACGATTTCCGAGACGTCGCCAAAGAGCTCATCGGGGATGCCAGCAGCCCATTGACCAAGATCAGGTGCGTCGGGGTCATAGGGGTCAAGCCCTAGCCGACCTGCCGCGATGCAATATGCCCGCTCATCCGCCTCCGAGATTGACATAGTAACGCGCTCCCACGCGTCCGCTAGATTCTTGCTCGCCCCGGACGTGCGCTCGAGAACCGTTTCGATTAGATCGGCGAGGTCGTCCTCGACCCCTGCTCTTTTGAGCTGAACGGGTTCGTTTGGCTGAGGAGCCAAGAACGAGACGGTCGAGAACGGATTGCTAAAGGCTGCCCAATCAGCCGCGATGGCCTGCTCACCGGCAGACCACAACGCGATCGGAGGAAACGCATATCCTCGCATTCCGGAGTCTAGCCGATGACGGATTCGAAATCCGTCATCTAATGACGGTCGGATCGGCTCATAGAGCAACGGCCACCAGTTGTTCGCCAAGAATTCTGCAAGCGGCAACAAAGAGGTATTGATCGCCTCACTTTCGATGCCGGCTCGATTGGTCTTATTCCGCGCAATCTGTTCACCACGAACTGAGATGCGAAGGCGCGTTATTGCACGCGCTTCTGCGTCATCGGTGGAAGCGTCTAGCCAACCGTCGCGGATGGAGGAGAGATCGTTGTTCATGGCAGGTCAAACGGCAAATTATGGACTACCTGATAAGAAGTCAGAGGATAAGCTTTGTAACCATTGGGTGGGTGACTTAGTTTAGCTTCATACACGATGTCTTCGTCCGGGTCGCGTACCCAGATGCGAGAGGGCATGGTGTCGACACCTTCCGACACGTATGTCCCCGCTTTGATGGCTTTTTGAAGCAACGCTGTGACATCGTCTTGTCGGCGAACCCACTTTCGCGGACAAACTAGACAATCAGGATTTGTTAGGCTGGCTGCCTCAGCGCGCTCGATGTCGGTAAAGCCCTTGCGCGGCGCCGCGCTCATACCAAACTTTGGAACGTCGGTGTGATGCGGACTCCCAACGTAGGTAGCCTTATCCGCCAGCGCCTTACGCTGCTCTAATGTGAGGGTTACCCACCCTGGCTGTGCTTTTTCTGGCCGAGGCCGAGGTTTCTTGAAGCCCATTTAAACCGCCATCTATTCTGACGCACTTCTAGGGGAAGAAGATGCAAGCGTCAAAACGAACCGCAGCGAGCGGCCCGAGACAGGCGCCTAGCCGCTCACCCGCTCGGTAATGGCGGGTTTCGGCGAACCGAGCTATTCACAATGACATCGGTAAATGGCCGCAAAGTCCCATTTGTCGTCGATCCTCTACCAGCTCACAACACTTGATGACAAAGCGCGAATCGGCGGGCACGAGGACACCGAACTTTCGTAAACTACGACATTGGGAATTCTACCGTGCGGCCGGTTGAAATCAGCCATTTTTGCATTTTCAGAAAATTTTTGATATACTTGCGTTGCGCCGAACAAGGTACTTTACCACAATGCCGAGTTTCTTGGCAGGCAGATTCCTACTCCGGCGCACTCTCGAAAATCGAGGTCCATGAAGGGACGGTCAGGGCGAGCTTGACCGGGGTAATCGCTTGCGTGTCGATCGGGTGATCGGATGATGCAGACAGCCTGCTGCAAGACCGGCGTGGTGCCGGAGGAGTGCCCTTCATGGGCCTCCCTCTGCACAAGGAACGCGAAAATGGATCACGAAACCCGCACCAAAGCCGCCCAGCAGCAAGACCCGGAATGGGCTGCCCGGGTCGTCCGCAATCTGGCTCAAATCGAATTGGATTGGTATCACGCCTACGATTATCTGGGCGACCGAATGATGACCGAGGCCTTCTTGGCGATCGAAAAAGTCGTGAAGGCCCCTTGGCAGATCGTCGAAAACGAGTGGTCCACGCAGGTGGTGTGCCCCGAGTGGAAGATGATGCGCGGCGTTGGCACCGGAGATATGTTCCTTCAAATCAACGAAATCTCGGCGGACGAAGACGGCTATGAGCACACCTGGATCGCCGCTGTCACCAAAACCGTCCCGTCGCTGCTCTGCGTCGAGTTGGTGTTTCGCCGAGGCCTGCAAGACTATGTCCAAGCCCTGATCCGCGATGACAAGGTGGTTGCCCCACTGTGGGAAAAGGGCTTCGCGCGGGACGAGGATAACTCGACGCTGTTTATCCCGATTCATATCCCCGCCGAAAAGCTGGCGCAGGGGTTTGAGAAGAATGATCTGACGCCAGCAGTCGCGCCGTTCGGCAAGGCCATGGCTCAGGCCCTCGCGGCTAAACCGGCTCTCGACGCCCTGCTCGAACAGGTCCGGGCCGCAGCCAAGACCAAGTAGACGCTAGGCTCGCCGCGCGGCTGTATCAGCCAAGTCACGATCCGGCTGCGCGGCGGGCCACCTTTTCTATCCATTCCCATCACAAACAAGGAACGTTGGTATGACCCGCCACGATGAAGCAACACGCCTCCAGCGCGTGCGCAAAATTCGAGAGTTGAACGATCGGCTGCGCCGAACCGGCCTCGGCGGAACCGTAATGCTGACCCGCGCGGTCGCCAGCCTCGACGCCGAGGACATAACGGAACTGCTCCGCCTCGTTCGGGAGTTTGCCGATTTCAACCGCAACAACGACCCGTGGGGCGAGCACGATTTCGGCGAAGTGGTGCTGAACGGAATCCGATACTATTGGAAGATTGATGCTTACGATCTTGCTCGCGAATGGGCGTCGCCTGACGCCTCTGATGCGGCAGTAACCCGCAGAGTGCTGACGGTCATGACAGGGGAGGACCTGTAACCATGGTCCACGTGTGTCCCAATATGCTCGCGGCAAAAGCCAATATCAGCCGTGTCGGCGATCGGCCCAGCCTTGGCAATGATCTATGCACACGCTGGCGGACAGCGTCTGACTTAGATACTGTCGCAATAGACCGAGACAGTGCCCACGACGGTATAGCGCCGATTTTAGAGATTGATCATGCCTGCATATCTTTTTGACTTCGGCGAGGCCGCAACCGGCAATGAGCCATGGGTGTTCACTTCTGATGTTGGCGCAAGCGCGCTGATCAAGGATGTCAGGCCGGGGATCGAGGGAGGGCTCGAAACGTCACCCGCTGTCTTCGCGCGGCTGGGTGTCGGGGCGGTCTTTGCTGCGAGCACAGCAGACGAAGGCAACGAGCTCTGGTTCACCAATGGCACTCGCGAGGGTACCTATCTCGTTTCCGATATCGCGCCGGGGCCAAGGTCATCGAACCCGTCCTATATCGTGGGCTCAGGGGACCATGCATTTTTTGCAGCGCAGACCTATGAGAACGGAACCGAGCTTTGGGTCACGGATGGCACTGCCGCTGGGACACATATGGTCGCGGACCTTGTTTCTGGAAAGGCGGGGTCAAATCCATTCGGTCTCAGCGCATTCAAGTCGGGTGTGATTTTCCAGCCGGATGCGCCCCGAGGGCTGTGGTTTGCGAACGACCAGCAAGCTGTGGAATTGTGGGGCGGCATAGTCCGCAATCTCGCCACTACCAAGGGTCTGATTATCTTCTCTGAAGGCGGGACAACGTCGAGCCAGTTGTGGATTTCCGACGGTACGCAAAGCGGCACAAGGATGCTGTTCGGCGAGGGCAATCCGTTCAAGATTGCCGACATATCCTACATCCAGGCCACCGACGACTTCGCGTATTTCACCGTCGGCACGATTTCCGGCCATTCGCAAATCTATGTGACGGACGGTACGATCGAGGGCACCCAGCTCGTCAGGAACGATGCGAGGTTGCTGACTGCCTTCAAGAATCCCGGCCAAACCGGCGAATCCGTCCTCTACCTTGACGGCTCCGATACCCTTTGGTGTCTGAATCCCGGATCTGATCTGCCGCATAAGGTTTTGTCCAAGGCGTCCTCTACTGGTTTCATGAAGGACGACCACAGCGCTCTCGGCTTTCTGGAGAGTGCCAAGAGCGGAACCTATTCAAGCTCGATTTATGTGACCGACGGGACTGCATCCGGGACGAAGCTTTTGCTCACAGCGGATTTCGCCCGCATACTCGCGGTTGAAAACGACCATGTTCTGATCGGTTATCGTGATGGCACCGCCAGCTACGTTGTCGAGCTTTCTGCAACGGGCGAGTTACTAACCAAGACTGCTTCAGGGTATCCCTACAGATTCACACAGATCGGAGGTGAACAGATTGGGGGGTCTGGTTCCGACAATCTCATCGGCGGCGCAGGCATCGACACTCTAAAGGGCGGTGCTGGCAATGACAGTTATATCGTCAATATTGCCGGGGATCGGGTAATCGAAGCGCCCAATGGCGGTACGGACACTGTGAAAGCATCTGTTTCTTACACGCTTGCTGCAAACGTCGAGCGTCTAACCCTGACAGGGACCACGGCCATTGATGGCGTCGGCAACGCACTTTCCAACACTATTCTCGGGAACGAGGCAGGCAATGTCCTCAAGGGCTTAGCTGGCGACGACACGCTGAAGGGAGGCGCGGGCGACGACAAGCTGTTCGGCGGAATGGGCGCCGATAGGATGTTTGGTGGCTCGGGGAATGACACCTACTTTGTCGATGCAAGTGCTGATCGCGTCTACGAGACAGCAACGGCTTCAGCAACCGATGCAGCGGACCTTGGCGGCGTCGATACGGTCATCAGCTCCGTGAGCTTCTCGCTAGGAAGGTTCATGGAGAACCTCACTCTGACCGGCAGCAGCAACATTTCGGGGACCGGGAATACGCTGGGCAACATCGTTGTTGGAAATGGGGCCAGCAACGCGTTGCGAGGCCTTGCTGGCAATGACACCCTCAAAGGCGGCGCAGGCAACGACAAGCTCTATGGCGGTGACGGGCGAGATACCTTGACCGGCGGTCTCGGCCGAGATGCATTCATCTTTGATACCGCACCCACCAGTCGCGACCAGATCACCGACTTTTCACATTCCGAGGGTGACAGGCTGCAATTGAGCAACGCGAAATTTGCAGCCTTTGGATACACCGGCGCACTGCACGTTGACGATTTCTGGGCCGCTGCTGGCGCGACCAAGGCCCATGACGCTTCGGACCGGGTCATCTACAACACGACCACTGGCATCCTGTACTACGATGCCGATGGTGCCGGTGGCAGCGCTGCGATCGCATTCGCGCAATTGGGTTCAACAACCCATTCGGCTCTGGTTTACAGCGATCTGCAGATCATTGCGTGATTGACCGTCTGCATCATTGGCTGGTCCGGCACGGCCACATTAAGGTCGTTCATCTGCCAGTCCGGGCTTAGGGAATTCCAAATACCACTTTTCGAAGCGCTTTGGATTGCGAGCACGACGGCAAACCTCACCGATTTTTCCGGTTTGCATCAAAAAACCAATTAGGAACTCCGGCGGCACCTTATGTCGCCGAGCATAGTTGAGCTGCTGAGCGAACCGGGTAACGTTGCTCTTGCTCAATGAAAAGGTATCAATACCAACACCTTCAAGGCCTAGTAGGATGAAATAAAAGGTATCGGATTGGGCTTCCTTTTGTAGCCGACGCAGCACGCGCTGATCCCCGAACCGTTTTCCATTTTCGTGTCCCACGCGAATTGCGTCGATAAGATTATCAATCTTGCTGGCCATCCCGGAGCCTTCAAGCCCGAGGACCAACTCATAGACGGCCCGTTTCAGGACGTTGGCAGGGGCATAGAAGGGTGCCCCTTTATGCTCCTCGTTCAGACTTACTGCTTCTTGCAGCCTGCGATTCAGCGTGAGGACAAAGTCATCCCAGTCGCCTTCGAATCCTGTCCGGCCATGGTTCAACCGATACGCATTTCTAAACCTGCTAGCCATGGGCGACTTCGGACGGCTGCCATTCCCGCGAATCACTCCGCTCCCTTTTGTCCCCGCCATGCGAATCACCCCCCCTTGGTTGTCACTACCTTTTATCATCATAAATCGAGTGATGAGGCACCGATCGTGCAACTTAAATCTGCGATCGATGCAGCCGTAAGTATCGCTGTGATCAACGAAGGGGGTGCTGGACGTATCTAACCCGCGAGGCCCTTGGTGCCCGCCGGGGCGCTCTTGAAAAAGGTATAAATGGGGGTTTCCACAACGAAGGAAACCGCCATGAATTACCGTAACAACCTGATTATCGATCTGTATCCTTCCGACGATGTTCCGTGTGACCCACCCTTCTTCTACTCAGTCAAGGACACCTGCCGCGCCCTATCTCTCGGAAAAACAACGATTTACGGGCTTCTGCGCGACAACAAGCTGACCAGAATTCGCCACGGAGCGCGGACTCTTGTGCTCCGCGAAAGCGTTGAAAACTACGCCTTTGCCCTCATGCTCCGTCAGGGAGGTGGTCATGGCTCGTCTTCAACTCTCTGATATGAAACGCCCTAAGAAGCCGTTCCGTCCAGATCGTGACACGGGCGTAGCCGATGGCCTGATTGTCGGTCGCACGGCTGCAAAGGCCCAGCGGGAAGATGGCAACCGCCTTAAGGCCCTGCGTGATGCGCACATCCATTGTCCAGAGTTGACGGCTCAGGCGATGGACCTTCATGATCGCATGGCCCGCGCCATCGCCGCTGGCGAAGTCCCGGATACCCTCGCGTCAGCCGAGTGCTGGCGCGAGGGGGCTTTGCCTACGGTCGGGCACCTGTGGAAGGGGGTCGACGAGTATGGCCCCGAGAATGTGTCTCTCGTCACCCTTCGCCCGCAGGGTATGTTGTGGGAAGGCGATGACCTGCTGGACGTCGATCCCCGCCGGTTGAAGGCCCGCCTGCGCAACCACCTCGACCGTGCTGGCGTCACGGCTGCATCCGGCTTCCTGTTCATGGGGCTGGATCTAGAGTTTGACGCCAACCGCGGTCGGTCCGGTGTCTGGGACGGTCACTGGCATGGGATTGTGGGAGGCGACAAGATCGAGGCCCTTGAGGCTCTGCGGGAACGGCGGGCCTACAAGAATGCCCGTGTCCATCCGCTGGAACAGGGCATGACCATCCAACCTCGTGTCCACATCGTGAAGGGCCTGGTCAATCTGCCCCATCCCATCTGCTATTGCCTGAAGGGCTGGGCGTGCCACCGCCCTACCTTTCCCAATGAGGAAGGGCTGCTGGAAAGGTCCAAGCGCAAGGGCCGTGTCCCTACGCCCTACCTGATCCGCTGGCTGCTGTGGATGGACCAGTGGAAGCTCGATGACCTGGTGCTGCGTAACAGCCTCAAGATCACCCGTAATGGGTTCGCAATCAGCCCTGTAAGGTGAGTGATAATCAGATAAATATGGGCGGGTAATAAGCATTGGGATCTACCATCAGTCTATTAGATAACCATGCTCACCAGTACTAGTGGTGTAGAACAGGGTCCTTTTAGAAACAACTGATCCCATAACCTTCTTCCCGCCTACTTGCCCTCGTCGATATGGTCGAAATCGGTCGGGTAGGTCGGGAAAGTAGGGACTGATCCTACCAGCCCGACTGGTCCCATCACCTCTATGTCATTGGCTGCCCCATTTCTGCGGTTCACACCCCATCTTATTCAAAGGAATTCAGCATGACCAATCTATTCAGCGCTACCGGCTTCGTTGCTGCCAGCGGTCAACGCTACGTCCGCGTTGAGGGCGAAAATGCCGTCGCCACGCTCCGTCGGGAGCAATTCAGTCTCGCCAATCCCCGCTTGGCCGCCGATCTTGCTGCGGCAGGGCTGCCGTTATTCACCAAGAAGCAGCACGAAGACCTCATTAGCGAAGTCCGCTTTGTCGACCACTTCGAGGAAAACCGCATCGCCGAGCATCCGGGCTGGAACGGCAAGCAGTTCGTCCAGCACAATGGCAATGTCATTGGGTCAGAAGCCCCACCTTTGCTGGTCTTTCGCCCCATACCTGGTATCGTTCGGGCTCGCGGGACATTGGCCAGTTGGCAGGAACGGGTTGTCGCTCCTTTGGTCGATCAGCCCTTGCCAGCCATCGCCGTGATGGCTGCGTTCCTTCCGCCTTTGCTTCCGATTATGCCGCAGGCTGGCAACGTTGCGGTCGAGATCGTCGGCCCCAGCAATACCGGCAAGTCTGTTGTTCAGCTACTGGCAGCGTCTGTCATGGGACCAGCCGCCTACATCCAGTCTATGCGCAACGTGCAACTTGATCCAGAAGCTGCCCGCCGGAATGGGCGCGACCATCTGACGATCATCGACCATACGGTTCCGGCAATCCTCACCTCGACCAAGACCAAAAAGATCGATCTGTTCGCGACTGTTGCTTTTGACCTCGTCAGGGCTCCGGGCGGGCGAGTGATCTTGCTCTCGGGGCGCGAGCCCTTGGCTGAAGCGTGCGATATGACCCCCGAAGATAGCATTCTGACGCTGCGGGTTTCGAACGACGGCCTTGGGGTCTTTGACACCTTGCCCGAACCCTTCCCGAACAGCGCAGCCTTTGCCGCCAGCCTTGCTTCGGCGGCGAAAGCGCATCACGGCCATGCCTATCGAGAGTTTTTGGTCAAGTTGCAGGCAGCGCGATCGGAAAAGCCCGGGAAGCTTAGCGCCTCTCTGACTCGCGCTCAGACAAAGTTTTTGGGCTATGCGAATGTATCGGCGACCAGCACGCACTTCCGCGCTGCGACCACTTTCGCCGCCATCTACGCGGCTGGCTGTCTGGCTAGGCGTTATCGGGTTTTACCGCCCAAGTTTCCCTGCAAACAGTTGGCTCTGGATGCCTTCGACCGTTACCGGAGCGCGCAGGCAGCGCAGGTGCCGTTCCTCGCCCGTTTGGAGCACCTTATTGCCAGCGGTCAGCTTTTGGTGGTGACAGACGAGACAGACCCGTCTGCGCAGGCCCACGCTGCTAAAGAGGCCTCGGGCACCCTCACCCTCAAACCGACCGTCCGGATCATAAAGATCGCCCCCGACAAGATCGCAGTGGTCTTTCCCAACTGGAACCGCCTCAAGTACTCGCCCGAGGTTCGCGCGCTGCTGAAGGTGGACGGAAAGAACCTTGCGGTCTGGGGCAAGCTGGCCCCCGGCACCGAGCGCATCCGCTTGTTCCAGTTCGAATTGCCGCCCGAGGTCGAGCCGACCTTGTTCACCGGCACTGAGGTTGGTGGTCCCGAAGACTCCCGTAGCTGACTGCGTAACTGGCCCCGCCCTCGATCGGTGGGGCCAGTTTTGCTTTGATCGTGAAGCGAAACCCTTTGAAGTTCAGACGACGCACCCTATTCCAAAATACTATGCCAGACGCCCTCATCCCGAACCAGACTCGTCCATCACTGATGCACGGTGTTTCGGGGGCGGCTTGCGAAGCCCTTGGCATCGCCAATCTCCGCCACAAGTCGGCATTGCTTGGGCTAAAAGTTCCTGATGGCCTCGATCTTGCCGGGGCAGTCCAAAAGGCTGTCGCAGCCAATTGGGACCAAGGCGGCGCAGCGGCAAACCGGGACCGGTCCCGGCAGAATTGGCGATGGACGCTCCAGCCCCAGATTGGGAGCGCCAATCGCAGCCCAGAAGTCATGCTGGAGCGCGCGATCGCCCGAGCTTGTGCCGATGCCAACCGCAGCGATTGGGCCAACCAGATACCGGTCGCTTCGGGCCTGATCGCAGGGGCTTCAGACGGACGCCGCGCGATCGATCTGGCACAGCGCGTTGGCCAGGGGGCCTATCAGCTCATCGAACTGAAGATTGCCAGCGACACACCGCTTTATGCAGCTGTCGAGCTGCTCGGCTATGCCAGCATCTGGCTGCTCGCTCGCAAAGACCCGCCAAACCCCGCGCCCGAATTGCTATTGGCGGACCGCATCGAATTGCGTGTTTTAGCCCCGGCGGCGTTTTACCAACGCTTCGATCTTGCCGCGCTCGAACAGGCACTGGACGCGAGTGCTCAGACCCTCGGCAGGCAGGAAGGTGTGATCCTGTCCTTCGGATTCGACGTGCTGCCCGAAACCTTAAACCCTGCTTGCCTCCCTTCGGGTGCTGAAGTGCTGGCCGAACTAGCAAACCGCGGCCCGCTGCATGGCACCGTCTGACTTGTTCCTCCCCGGTGTTCCAGCCGACCACATCCTACGGCGGCTAGAAGCTGCGGGTGGCAACGAGGTTGCATCGGGAAAACTGGCCCATCCCGAAAGCTCGGCGGCGCTCGCGGTCAACGCGTTTGGCTGGTTCATCCCGTCGCCTGCGCTCTTTCCTCCTCTGCCCGGCACCGAGGACGCTGGCGCAGCCGAGCAGGTTGAGGTCGAGTACTGCGCTCGCTTCCCATGGTCCGGTGGCCGCCATCCGTGGCTAGATGCCGCCGTGATTACGGCTACCCATCTGATCGGCATCGAATCAAAGCGTCACGAGCCCTTTCGGGACGCTAAGACGGCCTCGTTCGCAGCGGCCTATGAGCGGTCAGTCTGGGGCGATAACATGGCGCGCTTCGACAAGATGCGGATCGCACTCCAGTCCGGGGAACTGGCTTTCCAGCACCTTGACGCCGCGCAGCTCGTCAAACACGCCTACGGTCTTGTCACCGACGCGCGACGTCGGGGGAAGCGCCCTCTGCTCTTCTATATCTACGACGAGCCGCGCAGCCGGGCCGGCAAACCCATCCCCCAAAGTCAGATTTCGCTTCATCGTGAAGAGATCACGACCTTTGCCTGCGCCGTCGCGGGCGACGAGGTGGAATTTGCCAGCTCCAGCTATCGGGCTTGGCTATCGCAATGGCACGATCCCAAAACTAAAAGACATGCGAGCGCTCTGACAGCACGATTTGACCTATAACCGGCCATCCTAAAGCACTGCCAATCAATCAGCGGCCATTAGATTCAAACAAATGTATTTAAAACGACCGTTTCCGATACAGCGAAATCCACTGTAACGAAACTTAGCTTGATCTTATTTTCGATACAGCGCATTATTCGGCACACGTTTTCGATACAGGTGTGCCATGTCACGAGTATTTGCATATTGCCGTGTCAGCACTGCTGACCAGACCCCAGACAACCAGATCCTCGAAATTCAGGCTGCCGGTTTCCAGCTCGAACCACGACGAGTTATCGCCGAGACCGTTTCCGGCTCGACGCCAGCCATGGAACGGACGGGCTTTCGCAAGCTGATCGATCGGCTCGAATGGGATGACGTCCTGATCGTCACCAAGCTGGACCGGCTGGGTCGCAATGCGATGGATGTCCGAGCCACCGTTGAGCAACTCGCCGAAATGAATGTCCGCGTTCACTGCCTCGCGCTTGGTGGGGTGGACCTGACCAGCCCAGCAGGCAAAATGACCATGGCGGTAATTTCAGCCGTGGCCGAGTTCGAAAGAGACTTGCTGGTCGAGCGAACGCAGGCGGGCTTGGTTCGCGCAAAGGCGCAAGGCAAGAAGTTGGGGCGGCCTCGTAGCCTCACCGCGAGCCAACTGGAAACTGTCCGCCTACGGCGTAGTGAGGGCGCGTCAGTCCGAACGCTGGCGCGGGAGTTCGGGGTTAGCGCCTCGGCAATTCAACGTGCAGAGCGCGCGGCGTAAGGCCCTCGCGGCAAATCAGCCAGGGCGACATTCCTCGCACCTTAGATCAATAATTCGCTGGGCTTCACATTTTCATGCGGGCCTTACGCTTTCGATTAACCGTGCTATCCGTTGGTCATGCAGCTAACGGACTACCACGCTCAGCTCTTCGCGTACCAAGTCACGCGTCAATCTCCGTCCGGTTCCGACGAAAACCTCTCGATGTCGCTGTTTGATGCATCGGTCGACCTCAACCCTCACCAAATCGAAGCTGCCACGTTTGCGCTCCAATCCCCGCTTTCTCAGGGCGTCATATTGGCCGACGAGGTGGGTCTCGGAAAAACCATCGAGGCTGGGATTGTCCTCTGCCAAAAGTGGGCCGAGCGGAAGCGCCGACTTATCATCATCTGCCCGGCAGCAATTCGCCAACAATGGGCAAATGAGTTGCACGACAAGTTCAACCTTCCTGCTTTCGTTCTCGATGCCAAGACATACCGGGAATTGCGCCGCGACGGGCACGCATGGCCGCTTGAGCAAAAGGCAGTTCTGATCACCTCGTACCACTATGCTGCGCGTCTGCAGGATGAAGTCCGCGCGATCGATTGGGACCTTGTGGTAATCGACGAGGCCCATAAACTTCGCAACGCGTACCGGCCCAGCAATCGTTTGGGGCAGTCCATCAAATGGGCGACGGAAGGTCGGAAAAAACTCCTCCTGACCGCCACGCCGCTCCAGAACACGCTTCTCGAACTTTACGGCCTATCCACGTTGATCGACGAAGACCTCTTCGGCGATCAATATGCTTTCCGCGCAAAGTATATGAACGCGGGCGGAAGCATCGCTGAGCTACGCGGGCGGCTTACCGAGTTTTGCAAGCGGACGCTGCGCAGGCAGGTGATGGAGTATGTCCGCTACACGGCCCGGCACGCCCTGACTCAGCCATTCTATCCAACGGATGCTGAACAAGAACTCTACGATCTGGTGACCAAATTCCTCGAGGAGGAAGGCACGTATTCGGTCCCTGATCGCCAGCGGCACCTCACGGTCCTCGTGATGCGCAAGCTGCTGGCGTCATCATCGGTCGCAATCGCGGGCACCCTGTCAACAATGAGATCGCGGCTCGAGAGCCTTCGAAAGAACGAAGGCGAGGTCGGGAACGACCTCCTCGAAGCGCTTCTCGAAGACGAGGAATTCGAACCCGAGCTGCTGGAAGAGTGGGAGGCGGAAAGCACCGGCTCAGATGACGCACCCGCGATCCAGCCGGTCAAACTTCGCAAGGAAACGGAGGAAATCGTAGCGCTCATCGAGCGGGCCAAGGCGATCCAGACCGATAGCAAGACCTTTGCTCTCCAAACGGCGCTGGATATCGGCTTCGCCAAGCAAGCTGAAATGGGCGCAAAGCGGAAGGCGCTCATCTTCACAGAGTCCCGCCGCACGCAGGACTATCTCAAGCGGTTCCTCGAAGAGAATGGCCATCGCGGCAAGATCGTCAGTTTCAGCGGAACCAATGCTGGCGATGACAATCAGGCCATCTACGAGCGCTGGATCTTGGAGAATGGGGATAGTGGCCGGTCCACCGGATCGCGCGCCATCGACATGCGCAGCGCCTTGATCGATCACTTCCGCGACCATGCGGATATCATGATCGCGACCGAGGCAGCGGCCGAGGGCGTCAACCTTCAGTTCTGCTCCATGGTCATCAACTATGACCTGCCCTGGAACCCGCAGCGGATCGAGCAGCGGATCGGGCGGTGCCATCGCTACGGACAAACCCACGACGTGATCGTCATCAATTTTCTTAACGAGCGCAACGCGGTCGACATGCGAGTGCATGAGCTTCTGCGAGACAAGTTCAAGCTTTTCGACGGTGTCTTCGGCGCATCTGACGAGGTTCTCGGCGCTATCGAGTCGGGTGTCGATTTCGAACGCCGCATTCTGGCCATCTACGAGAAGTGCAGGACCGAGGATGAGATCAAATCTGCCTTTGATGCTCTTCAAGCGGAGCTTGAGGACCAGATCGCCTCGCGCATGAACGAGACCCGCGCGACGCTTTTGGAGCATTTCGACGAGGATGTTCACGCCCGGCTGAAGCTGCGCCTCGATGAGACCAAGGCGCAGCTCGACCGGATCAGCAGCAAGTTCTGGGACGTGACGCGCCACATGCTGGATACGGCTGCGGCATTTGATCCGGCAAGCCTGACCTTCGACCTTCACCAGCCACCCGCCCCCGAAATTCCTCGCGGACGATATCATCTTATCTCAAAGCTGCGCGAAGACGGGCTTGAGGCAAACGCACATGGTAGCTTCCTCTATCGGCTGTCCCATCCACTTGGCGAGCATGTGCTGGATGCGGCCAAGGCGCTCCCGGTGCCGACCGCCGAGCTGCACTTCGATGTTACCCACCATCCCGTGCGCAATGCCGTCATGGAGGAAATGCGTGGCCAGAATGGATGGCTGACACTGCGCCGCCTGACGATCTCCGCGTTCGAGGACGAGGAACACCTGCTGCTGTCCGGCATGGATGACGAAGGGCGCTCTATTGACACCGAGGTCTGCGAGAGAATGTTCTCGATCGGTGCTACAGTGTTGCGCCAGATCGTGATTCCAGATGGCATTGCTGCGCGGCTTCAGGCCGGTGCTGAGAGATTGGACAAGGCAACCCTAAACAAGGCCGCAGAGACCAGCGGCAAGCATTTCGCGCAGGCTCGCGAAAAGCTGGAGCAGTGGGCCGAGGACAAGATCTTCGCAGCCGAGCGGGCACTGAAGGACACCAAGGAACAGATCAAGGCGATGCGCCGACAAGCCCGCAACGCAGGCACGGTCGAGGAAGAGCACGAGGCCCAAAAGAAGCTTCAGGAGCTGGAACGCAAGCAGCGCAAGCAGCGTCAGGAAATCTTTGATGTCGAAGACGAAATCGCCGACCGTCGGGACTCCATGATCGAGGCGTTGCAGAAGCGCATGAGGCAGCGGACAACCACCGAGACGCTGTTCACGATCCGCTGGTCCGTCGTGTAAGGCTGGCGTCCCAAGGGAGGCCGATTCTTACATGAGCAAGTTCGACGAACTCGTCACCAAGCTGCGCGAGATTTTCCAGATCGACCGGCCAGAGCTGGATTTCGGCGTCTACCGCATCCTCAATGCCCGCGCGGACGAGATCAACGACTACCTCACCAAACGGCTGCGCGAGCAGGTGGAGGCGGCGCTCGCCAGCGGTTCTGCAGCCAATGCCCACGCGCAGCAGAGAGAATTAGACGAGGCCATCAAGGCTGCCACAGCCCTCGGCGCAGACCCGGAAACACTGCCCAAGGTGAAAGACCTGCGTGCTGCCATTGCGGCGGGATCATCGGGCGCTTCGGATCACGAAAACGCGGTATTCTCCCACCTCCTCACCTTCTTCTCGCGCTACTACGACAAGGGGGATTTCCTCAGCCAACGCCGGTACAAAGGTGATACCTACGCCATCCCCTATGCCGGGGAAGAAGTGGTGCTGCACTGGGCCAACAAGGATCAGTATTATACGAAGTCTGGCGAGGCCTTCAGCAACTACGCTTTCAAGCTGGACGACGGGCGTGCCGTCCGCTTCCAGCTGATTGCTGCTGATACCGCCAAGGATAACCGCAAGGATAACGACAAGGACCGCCGGTTCGCACTGGCCGAGGCGCGGACCGTGACCCGCATCGATGACGAGGGTGAGGCCTATGACGTAGAGGTCGTCCCCATCGCCGAGGAAGATGGCGATCTGGCTATCCGCTTCGAGTACCGGGCCTTCCCGGCCAAGACCACGCAGGAAAGCCTCGTCAATGCCGCGGTTCAGTCCGTACTGGCCGACGAGGCGGTCAAGGCGCGCTGGCTGGACCTGACCACCCGTGCGCCGACGGACAAGAACCCGCAGCGCACCGTGCTGGAAAAGCACCTGACGACCTACACCCAGAAGAACACGGCTGATTACTTCATCCACAAGGACCTTGGCACGTTCCTGCGCCGCGAGCTCGATTTCTACGTCAAGAACGAGGTGATGAACCTCGACGATGTGCAGAATGCCAAGAGCTTTGCTGCCATCGAAGCCAACCTGCGGATGATCCAGTGCCTGCGCCAGATTGCGCAAGACCTGATAACCTTCCTCGCAAGCATCGAGGATTTCCAGAAGAAGCTTTGGCTCAAGAAGAAGTTCGTCGTGGCGGCGCATTATTGCGTCACGCTCGATCGTGTGCCCGAGGCGCTCTATGATCGGATCGCAGCCAACCCCGCACAATGGACGCAGTGGCACGATCTGGGCATGCGTGACAGCGCCGCGCCCGGCACCGCCGCAGACCTGAAAGCTAAGCCCTATCTGATGGTGGACTCGGCGCTGTTCGACGCTGTGTTCCGCGCCGATCTGCTCAAGGCCATTCCCGATCTGGATGCCAGCATGGATGGCTTGCTGGCTCATGGCGACAATTTCCAAGCGTTGACGCTTCTGACCGAGCGGTATCGGGAGAAGGTTACATGCGTTTACATTGATCCGCCCTACAACACGTCAAGCAGCTCTATTCCTTATAAAAACACGTTCAAGCATTCCGCTTGGGCAACCATGATGAACAACCGGATATCGAAGCTTGCGCCCTTGATGCCACAGGATGGCGCGATTTTCGTGAGCATCGACAAGCACGAACGCACTGGCCTTGAACACGTGCTCGATCTCAACCTCGGTGACGATAACCACGTTGAAGAGCTCATCTGGTCAATGAACACGAATAACAGCCAGGCTCCGAACTATTCGACGAACCACGAATACGTGCTGGTATATGCCAAGGACCGCGTGCTGGCCGAGCAGGACAAGAGCATGTTTCGGGAGCCGAAGCCCGGCTTTGCGGAAGTCATGGAGTTGGTCGCCAAACTCAATCCGACCTACCCGCTGATCAAGGAAATCGAGTCGGAGTTGAAGAAACTCTATCACGACCATTTGATTGCTTATCGCGAAGAGGTTGAGGCAGATGGCCTCGATTGGGATGACGAGAAGAAGAACGACCCTTGGAAGGGCCTCTATAACTACAGCAATGCCGAGTATCGGGACTCTTCGGGCAGGATTGTCAACGAGAGGCAGGCTGAAGAACTGAAGGCTAAGATTTGGATCTGGCAAGAGGGTGACCTCTCAATGCCAGCAACGAAGCAATCCCCAACTGTGCACGACCCAGACCATCCAAACTATCGGTGGTACAAGCCGCTCCACCCGGTGACCAACCGTGAGACCCCCCACCCAAAAAGTGGATGGAAACTCGCGCATGAGCGTGATCCGGAGAACCTCGGGAAGCGAAGCTTCAGAGCCCTCGATGCAGATGGCCGCATTGCCTGGGGGCCTAATGAAACCAAGGTTCCCCGTATCAAACGCATGTTGCACGAGGTCGAGACCAACGTCGGAAAGAGCGTCTTCAACGACTACTCGGACGGCGAAAAGCAGACCCACGCCTTGTTCAACCGGTCAGGTGTCTTTTTGGCTCCGAAGCACGCAAACTTTGTCGCGCGGTTTGTGCTCCATGCAACGAAGCCTGACAGCACGGTTCTGGACTGCTTCGGCGGTTCGGGAAGCACTGGCCATGCGGTCTTGACCACAAACAGGATCGATGGCGGCAAACGGAAATATGTCCTCGTTGAGCAGGGAGACTATTTCAACACCGTCATCAAACCGCGCATGCAGAAGGTAGTTTATTCTGCCGATTGGAAAGCAGGCAAACCCACAGGCAAGGAAACCGGCATCAGCCACGCCTTCAAGGTGCTCAAGATCGAAAGCTACGAAGACACCCTCAACAATCTGACGCTCAAGCGCGAGGCTGCCCAGCAAGGCCTACTCGATCGCATGGGCGAAAGTGTCCGCGATGAATATCTGATGCGATACATGCTCGACGTCGAAGCGCGCGGGTCGCTGCTTTCGGTGGAGGATTTTGCTACGCCGTTCGATCTCGAGCTCGACATCGCGATCGACAGTGCCGGGGCCACTCAACGCACCAAGGTCGATCTGTTGGAGACGTTCAATTACCTGATCGGTCTCACGGTCAAGGCAATCGACATCCAACTGCGCCAAGGCTTCGCCACAGTGGAAGGCACCCTGCCCGATGGCAAGCGCGCCCTCATCCTGTGGCGGGATTGTGCAAAGCTCGACTACGATGCCTTGACGAGGCTATGTGACCGTCTGGCTATCAATCCCGGCGATACCGAATATGACGTGGTCTACGTCAACGGCGACCACAACTTGCCAACGCGCCTGCAGGCCAGCGAAGCCGATGGCGGTGAGGAAAAGGCACTCAACATCAGGCAGATCGAACCGGAGTTCTTGTCCCGCATGTTCGATGTGGCAGATGCCTGATGGCACGCGCGCCTGCCAAGAAACGCAGCTTCCATCAGGAATTGGTACTCAACCGTTGGATGCTCTCCCACTTCAGGGGGAAGAGCCTTTCAGTGCTCAAGGAACGCTTGGGCGCTGACCGGCACGAGGGGCTGGACGATGACGGGCAGACGCGGTTTTTCCACGAGCTGGTGCGCGACCTGTTCGAATATGACCGGATCACCAATGCCCAGCTGCGGCGCTATGACCTGAACATCGTTGGCCACTGGAAGGCCATCACCGAAAAGCGCAACCTTGCCGAAGGCGCTGTGCTGACGATGAAGTACTTCCAGTACCTCAGCCTGCTGTTCAGCGAGATCTACCTCGACTGGTATTTCAACCATCGGCAGGATCTGCTCAACGGCCTGAACGCAGAGTTAGAAGCCTATCGCGCCGAGGAAGGGGCTGAACCGTTCCGCCCCTATACGGCGGATGATCTCAACAAGATCGCCTACTGGAGCGCAACCGGCAGCGGCAAGACGCTGCTGCTGCACGTCAACATCCGTCAGTATCTGCACTACTACCGTGGCGGCAACGCGGGCACAGCCTCAGGAGCCTACCCGGACAAGATCATCATCCTCACCCCCAACGAGGGTCTCTCTCGCCAGCATCTCGAAGAGCTGACGCTTTCCGGCTTCTCGTTCCACCGCATGTTCGACAAGAACCGCGCGCCTGACTTCCCCGGCACGATCGAGGTGATCGACGTCAACAAGCTGGGCGACGAACACGGCGACAAGACAGTGGCGGTGGATTCGTTCGAGGGCGATAACCTAGTACTTGTGGATGAAGGCCATCGCGGCACCAGCAGCGGAGCCGGCGCTTGGTTGGCGCGCCGCGAGAAACTGGTCAGCAAGGGCTTTGCCTTCGAGTACAGCGCCACCTTCTCCCAAGCAGTCGGCAACGGCGCGACCGTCGATAAGGCGGAAGAGGAGTTGCTGAAAAAGAAGGCCAAGCGCGTATTCCCGGATCGCCAGTGGCGCACTCTGACGGCGGGCGAGAAGAGCCAGCTTACCCTCAGTCTTGCCGAGCAGAAGCGCGCTCGCAGCGATGCCGTGAAGGAAACCTACGCCAAGGCCATCCTGTTCGATTACAGCTACAAGTTCTTCTACGCCGATGGCTACGGCAAAGAACACCTGATCCTCAACCTCGCGGATGACCGTGATGAGGAGACCCGCGCGCTCTATTTCACGGCCTGCCTTCTGGCGTTCTACCAGCAGCTGTTCCTGTGGGAAACGAAGCGGCAGGTGATGGCCGATTTCAACATCGAACGGCCTCTGTGGGTGTTTGTCGGCCATACGGTCGCGGGTGAAGAGAGCGACCTCATGGCGGTCCTCAGCTTTTTGGCTGGGTTCCTGAACAACAACGATCGGGCCAAAGGCTGGATCGCTGAACTGATCGCGGATCGCGCCCAGCTTCTCGACACGAAAGGGCGCAGCATTTTCGCCGGGCGATTCACGCCGCTTCTCGGACAGGATGCCGATGCCGTCTATACTGACATCCTGCGACGGGTATTCAACGCAGAATCACGCCAGCGGCTGAAGCTCATCAACCTCAAGAGCAGCAAGGGTGAGTTGGCGCTGCGTGTTGGTACGTCTGAGCCGTTCGGGCTGATCAACATCGGCGACGACAGCGGCTTCTACAAGACCGCCGACGATCTCGAAACCAAGGGCTTCGACACCGAGAGCCATGACTTCGCCGGAAGCCTGTTCCACCAGATCAACCTGCCTGATAGCCGCATGTCCATGCTGGTGGGCTCGCGCAAGTTCACCGAGGGCTGGTCGAGTTGGCGCGTGTCCACGATGGGCCTGCTCAACATGGGCCGGGGCGAGGGCTCCCAGATTATCCAGCTGTTCGGCCGCGGGGTGCGCTTGAAGGGCCGGGATATGTCCTTGAAACGGTCGTTGGCGACGGACCGGCCAAAGGGCAGCTTTCTGGAAAAGCTCGAAACCCTCAACATTTTCGGGGTGCGTGCCGACTACATGGCCACCTTCCGCGAGTATCTTATCGAAGAAGGCATCACGCCGAGCGATGAGATCCTGGAGCTTGAATTCAAGACGCGGAGCAATCTCCCCACAGGTCGTCGGCTGAAGACCCTCAAGGTGCAAGACGGGTACAAGGATAATCAGGCCAAGGGATTCAAGCGAACCTACTTCCCTTGGCTTTACGAGGTGCCGGGCGACTTTGAAGGCAAGATCAAACCGCCCCACGTGACGCTCGATTTGTATCCACGCGTTGAAGCCATGGCATCCGATGGGAAGGGCAAGGCAGACGACGCCAATGTCCGTCATGCGGGAAAGATCGACCGCGCCATTATGGCGATGTTCGACTGGGATCGCCTTTACCTGTCGGTGCAGCAATACAAGCTGCAGAAGAGCTGGAGCAATTTGCGCCTGGACAAGGCACGGCTGCGCCAGTTCTGCGAGACCCGCGACGACTGGTACACGCTGTTTATGCCCGCGAGCGAACTGGCGCTGTCGGGATTTTCGACAATCCTGAAGCTACAGGACGTGCTGCTCCAGCTCCTGTGCGACTACACGGACCGGTTCTATCTGGGCCTGAAGGCAGCCTATGAGGGCAAGCATTTCGATCTGGACGAAGTGACGGAAGAGCATGGCTCCATGCTGAAGGTCTATCAGTTCGAGATCGAGAACAGCGACGCAGGCGAGAGCTACTTGACCCGTCTAAATGCGCTGCAGGCTCTCGTTACTGCCGGGAGCATCGGTGAGGCGAGCAAGTGGCACGCAGCCAACATGGTTGCGATCAGCTTCGATCGTCACCTGTTTTACCCCCTGCTCTGTCCGGTGAAGGACGGCAGTCTGCCCCTAAAAATGCGCCCGCTAGGGCTTGGTGCGGAGAGCGAGGTGAGGTTCGTGCAGGACCTCATGGCGTTCTACCAATCGGACGTGGGCCGCGAGGCAATCGGAAAGCGCAGTCTTTATCTGCTTCGCAACGCCGACACCAAGGCCAAGGGGCTAGGCTTTGCTCTAGCGGGCAACTTTTACCCCGACTTCCTGTTGTGGCTGGTCGATGAGGAAACAGGCCATCAGAGCCTTAGTTTCCTTGATCCAAAAGGCATTCGGAACCTCGACCTCGACGATCCGAAGTTCGGGCTTTTTCAGGAGGTGAAGAAACTTGAGGCTGAAATCGGCGACGGCGCGTTGAGCCTGAATGCGTTCATCCTCTCCGAGACCGATTTTGGCGACCTGATCAATTCGCAGCGAGTGAACCGCGCCGACCTTGAAGCTCGGAACGTCTTGTTCATGGAACGGTCTGGGGCGGCTTATCTGACTGAAATGTTTGCGAGGCTATCGTGACAGCAGGGATGCATCTGCGGAGCGATACGAGGCGGCTCTGAGTTCACTCAGGTTCGTATCAATTCGCAGACAGCCGCACGCAGAACTATGGCTAAAACTATGGCAATTTTCTCATCCCTCAATTTTTCCATTTATATTCAACTGTGATTACATCCCTCCGTCTCCGCCACCGATCCAATAGAATCAATGGGTTAGTGGATAACTTCGGGCCTTACCCACCTTTGAACCCACCTTATGGATGTAGCTTGATCCACTTCCGAATCAGCACCCCCACCCCCATCGAAATTCCTAACCAGCCAGACCCTACCGGGGTGGCACCCCCCGCTTTGGTCAGATGGGACCCGCAGTTCTCTTCTGCATACAATCTTGCTCACTAAGCGAGCGCTTGTGACGCCAAGTTAGATTGATTCATCAACATTGTTTTAAAAAATTTTCCGCCTCGCCAGTGGTCATCGGGACGTATCGCGCACATGAACCGCCTGTAAATCTATATTCTGAATTGGCGTATTTATTTGCAGTTTGCGTCAATAAATCCAAATTTATAGAAATCTCCGGATTTTCCGCCAAACCTTCATACGCATCGCACACATATCTTTTATGTATTAAATTCATTTCAGAAGTGCAGGTCGAGCCTGTTTCTTGGGGTGCATTATCACAGCCCATTAATGCCATTATTACTGAAGCCACCACGAATCGTTTCATAAAATCCTCCCCCATAAATTAGAAAGCATCCATCCGAATAGGCCCTTTTTGCTTACCGAAGTAGACTTCTTGCCTCACCACCTTTGTCCGGTAGCTAGTCCCCATGCGAATGGTGGTGCCTCAAGCTCGCGCAGTTCCGCAAGCCTTTTTCTGCGCTCTGCCTTGGCCTCCAGCATCTCAGCCCCACGCCAACCTCCTTCGGGTTGCCTATTGAGCTGCAACCCATTCCAGCTTGCGTCGGCTCAGCGTAATATGCCGAAACTCACGGTGAAATTCGGAGGCCGAGGAAGCTCGCTTGAGAATCAAGCTTACGTTCGCGTCGGAAGGCAGGCCATCAAGATAGCCATAGAGCGTATCTACAGAACTGAATTCGCGCCCGTCGACGCTTACTATGAAGTCAGAGATCAGCGCATCGGTCGATGCGGCTTCTTCGCCCGATTCGTACCAGTCGACGACGAGGTGATGGCTCGGGTTGACCTCGATGTTATCCAGCCGCCACGGTTCTGAGATAACTAGGCCTGACAGATTGAGGTTCCGCACCTTCAATGGATCAGCGACCACGCGTAGCGGCGCTAGAACATCAACGGACTTGCCTGCTCGGTCGACCGAGAAGGTCGCGGCATCATTCAGGCCGCGCAATTGGCTAAGCAGATCAGGATAGGTGGTGATAGCCGGTCCGCCATTCACGCGGGTGACAATGTCACCTATCTGAAAACCGCTTCCACCCGAGAAAAGCTCCGCCACGAGTGGACGAAGGTCATCGCCGGAAGTGGCGATGGCGAACGGGGGCATCCGCAGCCGCGCATCAGCACCAGCTTTCAGCAAGCCAAGTATGCGACAGATCGCGGGCATGGGTTCCGCCAATCCGACTGCCGTAGCGTTTTCTTGTTTGTCGTCCTGCTTATAGGTTGAGGTGTTAACCCCGATAACCTTGCCACTAGAGAGGCTGATCAACGGACCACCCGAGTTGCCACTATTCACGACGGCATCGGTTTGGACCATATGGCTAGGAAAAAACCACGACATACCCGAGACAATGCCGCGCGATGCCGTGAACGATAGCCCCCAGGGGTGGCCATAAGCCAGCACAGATGCCCCAGATGGAGGCAGATTATCGCAGTCGAGGCCTGCTTCAGTCGCGGCGGTAGGAATGGATTGGGCTGGTATGGATAGGACTGCGAGGTCGACGAGAGGGTCCACGTGAATTCGCTTGGCCTCAATCTGCTGCCCACCCTTGAAGGATACCTTGACCACACTGGGTGAGCGGGTTGCAACGTGGGCGTTAGTCAGGATCCATCCGCGCTTGCGATCGATGAGAAAGCCAGTCCCTGCGCCAGCACCTCCTTGGTCCTGATTGAACGCGATCTCGTTCTGAACCTGAATTTTGACGGTGTAGCGCGCGGCATCGGCGAGAACCTGCTCGGGTGATGGGGCTTTCTGCGCCACTGCGGGAGAAAATGCGGGAAGCGCAAGGCCCAGCGCCAGTGCGCGAATGACGTGTCTCATAGTTGGTGCATAGCCTGCTCAAGGCGTCGGTAAACTGAGCTCCTACCACCAGCACTTGATCACCTGTGGATTGATGCTGCCATCAGCGCTGCGTGGATGTCAGTACCCCCATCGAAAATCCCGAAAAGCCAGATTCTACCGGGGTGCCACCCCCGCTTTGCTGAGATACCCCCGCTTCCTGCATGAACATGATTTTGATCACCATCCGGCAACGGAAGGCCAAAGCTTAGTCAGAAGGCCCCTTCACTTTATCCGTAACAAGCGCGAGCAGATATCCGATTCCGGCGCCAATTGCGGACATAATGGCGATAGCGAGTGTCAAGCCCAGAAAAAGGCCTAAAGCCTTGTTGGCGCTGATCCGGTCAAGCGCATAAAAGAGTGAGACATAATCCTTCATTAATGATGCCCCACCCCAAGCCAAGCATAGCGCCAAGCCCCAAGCAGTATAACGTCTTCTCCGAGTCCGCCCCTCGGCAGGTCCAGCGACTTTTTGGAAGGCAAAACCCGCTACTGCGAATGGTATTATGGTCATAAATACTGCTAACAATGGCCCGCTCAACATTTTAAACTCCCTATTGATCGAACTCGCGTTTATGATTTTAGGGCGCTTGGATCGTCACACAGAAGCCCCCCTCGCAGACTAACATTCGCGCTGCCGCCCTAAATTTAATCCGCCCGCTTAGGCTTCCTACCCCGCCATCTCGGTCCGATGGCTAGCCCCAATGCGAATGATAGTGCCTCAAGGTCGCGGAGCTCCGCAAGCTTTATGCTGCGCTCGGCCTTGGCCTCCAGCGTCTCGCCTCCGTGCCTATGCTGCGGGTGGTCCGCGCCTCGCCTGACCGTCTCAGGTTTTCTTGCACCATGATATCGGCAGGCACCCATCCCGTACGCGGCTGGGTTCAAGCACTGGGCTTCACCGCGCGCCTTGCACTTGGCCTTGCAGCGCCGGGTCTTACCCGAGGTGATGTTGGGCAGGGGCATGAGCAGCTTGCTTACATTGCAGCAGCCGAGGCGCGGGCTGGAAGGGCACTGGCAGAATTGCGCGCTGACCTCTTTGAAGTCGCAGACCGAAAAGACCGAATCTTCAAAAACGGTCCGATCGGTCCAGCGGACCGAGACCGAAAAGACCGGTCCCCCTTAAGGGGACGGTCTTCGGTCCACCCTTTTTTGGTCTTTACAGCCACACCCACTCATCCTGCGATGCATCGAGCCCACGCTGGAGGTGCCCCCCACTGATCAGACCCTGCACTGCTTCGCGAGCGCGGCTCGACCGCCTCTTCTTTTCTACGCCCACCATAGCGGTGCTAGCCTGCGTCACAGCGTCATCGATCCGCAGGCAGGCAGTTTGCGGGTCCGCTCCGCCCTGACCAAAGGCGACGGAGGTACTAAGTGCATGCCGGATTGCCGCTAGAGCTTCCTTCTGATGCTTCCCGCCCGGCGGGTTCGGGCGAAAGATAGCCCCCGTATCAGGACCAGCAGCGCAACTGGTGATGGGGTCGCCATCCGCGTCGTTGCCAAGGTCAACGACATGCAGCGCGAACGTGATGGCCGTCCCGTCCTCGCCGTCCTTGACCTTCGCAGCGGACCAGCGGCGTCCGTTCGCGCTGCGCTCGACCTCAATCGCTCCGTCGAGGGCTGCAAACAGCGAGCTATGCCCCCGCAGGCCTTTTGAGGCATCCTTGCCCGTGTGGTGCACGACAAGCACCAAGCCGCCAGTAATCTCCTGCAAGCGCTTCATGCCTGCGAGGATGCGCCCCATGTCTTGGCTGGAGTTCTCATCCAGCCCCGGCGCGGCGCGGTTGAGCGTGTCGATGATAACAACACCGCCCTGGGGGAGGATCGCCCCCAGTTCTTCCACTTGCTCCGCTTCAGCCAGTTGGAACGGCTGCGCGATGGCCTTGAAGCCAGAGGGCACCACCGTGCCGTTGTGAGCCTCCCATGCCTGCACTCGGTTCCGGAGCCCAGACTCCGCTTCAAGAATGACGTATGTCACGGCACAAGCAGTCGTGCGGTAGCCGAACCACTTGGAACCAGCCGCGATGGACATGCCAAGATCGAAACCAAGAAAGGACTTACCGGAACCGCTAGGGCCGTAGACCGCACCGATACCGGTCTCCGGGAACAACCATTTCACGCGCCAGCGAAGCGGCGGCTGAGCCATGATGGCCGAACGGTCGAGCAGGCGAAACTGCGAAGGTGCCCGAGACTGGGCAGGGAGCGCGGCTGCACTGGTCGTTGTCGGGAAACTCCCGACATATCCGGCATCGCGAGCCAGTTTTGCGAGGGTGCCAAAGCCGATCGAGCCATTGCGGTCGGGGGTGAAGCTGTTCCACACCGTTTCAAACCTTTGCAGTTCCCATTTGTCCCCGCGCTGGCTCCAATCAAGTGCTATGGAGCGCGCTGAAGCAAAGCCTGTCGCAGCGACTCCCCAGAGAGCATCCCGCCATACAGGATAGTCGCTGTCAGGGCTCAGGCAGTCGAGCATGCGCCGCACCACTTCAATATTTCCCGGCGTGTCTGCCAGCGCTCTCTGCTCATTCTTGATGAGTGCCATCAAAGGCGACTGCGGACGGTTCGATGAACCCCGGCAGGCAATAGCCGATTTGCCAAGTGCCTGACGAAGCGAACAACGGAATTCACTGAGCGTGGTGGGCTCTGCGAGACTGGGAATGGGCAGCAACTCGACCTCAGTCGGCTCTGCTCTGTCCCGGAAATTGTATGTGCACGGCACACGCAGCACCCTAGCCGGATCAGCCGTCACTTGATGATCGGCCTTGAGACCGTGAGCCAGCATCAGCGTCTTGAGCTCGTTCGCTATCTCCTGCCAGATGTCACGCGGGATCGCGTCATGAAACGTCCAATGAGCATGCAGTCCATGCCCCGACGATACGATATAGTCGGGTTTAGGGAGAGCGGCGGACTTACAGAAGCTCCGCAGGGCATCGGAGGCCACGTTGATGTTCGCGTACTCGCCATCCTTCCCATGGCAATCGAGGTCGACGAAGAAGCCGCAGAGGCTAACGATGTTTTCTGCGATACGCTTCGTCGCACCCTCGCGGAGAGTGCCCATGGTGACGTAGATGTCACGCTCGTCCTTGAACCGCTCAACCAATGTAAGAGCCTCGCTGGGCTCGGCGAACGGATACTGACGCCACTTGCCAGCCTCATCCGACGTGCAGAGAACCCCCGCACCCCGCCGCACATGGTCCAGAAAGAACTCCGAGTTGGCTATGGGCTCACGGGGCACCACCTCGTTGGCTGTGGGGTAGGCGCTCACGCCTTGGCCCTCGGAGAGTGCTCGCCGCACCAGTCGGTTGAATGCACCGTCGGCCACCTGCCTTGGCGAGAGTAATCGCTGATAAGGCGCGGCGGGAGCTTGCGGCATTCCCCCTCTGCACCGCCGATCTCAGCGAAGGTGCAGGTGGCACAGTGATGCGTAGGCGACTGCACACCAGTCTGCGCTCCCACCTTATTCATGACCGGCCTCCGCCTCGCTGCGACGCTGCTGGAGCCACGTTTCGATTTCGCACTCACGCCAGCCAACAGCCCGCCCACCAGGGAAAATCGGAAACGGTTTAGGAAACTTGCCTGCTGCCAACATCGCTGACAGCGTCGAGGCACCGACACCGAGCCTCTCGCGAACCTCGGCAGCCCTCACGATACGAGAAATGCTAACGGACATCCCCCGTGCAATGTCATTAATCTCTTGCTGCATCTTAACACTCCTTCTTGGCAAGGTGTGCAGAAGCAGGCTGCGAATTTTCTATCGATGGCACCTGCAAAGTTATCTGGTTCGGTATTCCGCGAACCAATCATTCAAAGTGCGAACAGAGGGCTTCCAGCCATCCCTTCTGCTTCTGACGAGGCGAGATCTAAGCAACTGCGCAGCCCGACTGACGGAAAGCCCACCACTCCTGACCTTATCGAACAGATCATGATGGTCGCGAATGACAGCCTTTTTCACCTCATGGTTGCAAGCGGACCGCTCCTTGCCTCCGCTGGATGATTGCACATTGGCTTTCGCTTTTGCCTCAGCCATCGCGCGCTCAGCCAGAGTTCGAGCTCCATCATCGAGCGGATCACCGTCCGCGTACTTAATCACGTTCGCAATAAGGCCGACGTTTACACAAGGCCCAGCCCGATACTCCTTCCGCAGATTGGCAAAGAACTCTCGCTGGCCAATCCCTACTGCTACACCGACAGGGCTGAGACCACGACCCTTTAGCGGTGATCCGTCCATGAAAACCGCTCCCTTACTTGGCCGGCCTCGCTTCTTACCCTGCGTCAAGCGATTGCTAGCCCGAGTTGGACGGCCGCGATGCCCACCTGAGGGCGATTGATGTAGCCTGCCCATTGTTCCATCAAGGCGACGCGCTTCTCCAACTGGTCTTGGCGGCGATATGCCGCCTCTGCCTTGTCTCGGATCGTATGCGCCAGCGCCAGTTCGAGCGTCTCGTTCGCGAAATTCGTCGTCTCCGCCGCCCAGTCCCGGAATGTGGAGCGGAACCCGTGCGGGACATAAGCCGTGTAACCGGCCATCCCTTTGATGACCGCTAGCAGCGCGCCGTTGGACATGCCCTTCTTACCGCTAGGATCGGGGAACACGTAGTCGCACTGCCGCCCAGCCTGCATTTCCATGATGATAGTGATCGCCCTGGCGCTCAAGGGGACCCGATGCTCTCGCCCTGCTTTCATGCGTTCGGCTGGGATCGTCCAGACCTTGGCCGCAAGATCGATCTCGTCCCACTTTGCCCCTAGCACCTCGCCGGAGCGCGCCGCCGTAAGGATCAGAAACTCGAAGGCCTTGGGGCTAATGCCGCGCTTGCGTCGCAGAGCCTGCGCGAACGCGTGAACCTCTTGGTAGGGCAGAGCAGGCTGGTGCTGGACCTTGGCAATCTTGCTCGCCTTCGGGAGCAACTGCCCTAGCCCTCCCTTCAATGAGGCCGGATTGTCGCCGGTGAACAGCTTGCGCGCCTTCGCCCAGTCCATGACGGTTTCAATGCGCTGCCGCAGACGAGTGGCCGTTTCCGTCTTGGTGGTCCAGATCGGTTCGAGGACCGCCAGCACCTGCTCCATAGTGATTTGGTCGACAGGTAGCGCCCCTAGGGACGGGTAGGCGTATGTCTTGAGGGTAGCGGCCCACTGGTGCCGGTGTTTCTCGTTCTTCCACTCGTGCTGCTTGGTGGCAATGCACTGCGCGGCAGCCTGCTCAAACGTCAGTCGATCCCGCACTGCACTGGCGCGCGTTGCCTTGACCTGATCCCGCTCTTCCTTCGGGTCTAGCCCGCTGAGGATTTGCGCGCGGAGCTGCCCAGCCAAGTCGCGAGCAGCCGCGAGGCCCCGAACTGATACCGGTCCCAGACCAATCTCACGGCGCTTACCAGACGTCGGGCTGGTGTAGCGAAATACCCATGACCGGGCGTAGCCGCTGGCACCGGGCGTGACCTGCAAGTTCAAGCCCGGCTGTTTCCCGTCAGCTGTATACCCGACCTTGGTCGAGGTCTCGACCTGCCTTGCTGTCAACGCAGCCGCAGCGCTTCTACCCACCTTCTTACCCACCTTTCAGGGCTAGATGGTACTAGAGCTTACTGGAGCTTACAAGAGTCAATTACGATCTAACTTATTGTGGCACATTAATAAATAATGCCTCACTGGAGCTCTTTAGAGCTCACTGAGTAGGACTCCCGCTCCGCCAACGCACCGAGTTGCGAAACGAACTGTCTCCCATGCTCTGCGTCGACAAGGTGACGTCCATAAAAACCTCGGATTTCTGCCATTTTCAGGCAGAATAGCTCTTCACCGCCCTTTGCCCGCTCACCGCTCAAGAGTTGGAAAGATCGACCGCCTACCGAGAGGATCACAAACTCGGAGCTGTATCTGGAAGCCAAAAATCCCAGAAATCTGCCATTTTCTTTGACCGAACCTTTTCTGGCGAGGTTCGGTCTGCACAGCAATCGGGCTGAATGGGATCGTCTACGCCATTGACGCAGTTCTGATCGAAAAATAGCCGACGGTGATGAAGCACGTATCCATCCGGCGGGGGCCGCCTTGCGCGGGTAGGTAGCGAGCGCTCTTAAGCGTGCTCTTAAGAGTGTGCTTTGGAGCGGTCGGTGGGTCAGGTGACGGTATTTTCGGGGCCCGAGCGGCGCCGT
>NZ_NKIS01000033.1:0-2674 GCF_002278815.1 Novosphingobium sp. PASSN1
GTTGTATCGAGCTGGTCAAATCCGCCGTCGAAGGCGAGCGAGTTCGAGGTTGAGCAGTTCCCGCGCCACACGGCTTGCGCTTCTGGCAGCATGTTGCTGTCGATCAGCTTCTGCGTAATGTTCGCGGAGGCAGAACAAGGCCATACCCCACGCCCGGTCCGCAACACCACATCGGCGCGCTGCGCCAGTTGCTCGACCGGCAGATCCTTAACATCGTTGACATAAACACCGACCCAGGCCGGCACGGCCTTGAGCCGCTGGGCAATCGCGGCACGGCCCTCTGGCGTGGCCGAGACAATGGCCAGGAAACGGTCGCGGTTCTCGTCGAGCGGACTCTGACGCAACAGCGCATCGAGGCGCTCGGCTGCGACCTTGATATCGCCCACCTGGAGTGCCTGATCGAGCCAGTAGATCTGGGTCATCCCATCGCGCCAACCCAGTTGCCCGGCGACTTCGAAGGTCTTTCGAGCTTCCTGGGCCTGCCCGGCATAGAGCTGCGAGCGCCCGAGCAGCGAGATCGGTTGCGCCGAGATCGGATCGGATAGGATCGCCCGCCGGGCAAAGGCGATTGCGCTTTTGGGACCGTTCTGGACGAATGCGGAAATGGCCCGCGACCGCGCTGCGCCGGTATCATAGGGCCAGCCGATCACACTGGGGGCGTTCGGGAACTCCCGGCTTTGCCGATCGGTTCCACTGAGCAGCGCCGCGATCGCGAAAGCGATCAACCCGGCCGCTGCCGCTGCTTGCCACAAACGGCGCGGCATGGCGGGGGCTGCGGTGTCAGCCATGGATCACTTGTCCGCGTTCGCGCTGTACTGGTAATAATTGTAGCCGTAGTATTCGGAATAGCGGTTGCCGGTGCTCGTCGCATCGAACTTGGTCAGCACGGCCCCCAGCACGAGCGTGTGCATGCTGCGCAGGCGGCGCAGCGAGGCTTTGAGCGAACCGCGACGGCTGCGATCGGACTGCACGACCAGCACCACGCCCTCGACCAGTGCCGCCATCAGCGGCGCGTCGGCCAGACCGAGCACCGGCGGGCTGTCGACGATCACCAGATCGAACCGTGCCGAAAGCTCGTCGAGCAACATATGCATGCGGTTCGAGCTGAGCAGTTCGGTCGGGCTCGGCGGAATGGGGCCCGACGTGATGATCTTGAGCGTCTCGACCTCGGTATCGCGCAGCACCTGATCGATGGAGCTCTGCGACGTAAGCAGGCTCGATACGCCCTCGGTGTTTTCTGCAGCCGCCCCGCTCAGGAAGCGATGCAATGCCGGACGCCGCAAGTCGACGTCGAGCAGGACCACGCTGCGGCCCAGGCGGGCAATGCCGGTGGCAATGGCCATGCCCGTGGTCGACTTGCCTTCGCTGGGCTGCGAACTGGTAATAAGGATCGTCTTGGGCAGACCGGACGCGGTCGAATAGAGCAGGGCGCTGCGCAGCGAGTTGTAGCCTTCGCTGATCGGCGACTTCGGATCGTCGAGCGCGAGGGCAACATCGAGTTCCTGCGCCAGCGGAATGACACCGAGGAGCGGCATGTTGAGCTTGCCCTCGACGTCTTCAGGGACGCGCACCGAGTCGTCGAACTGCATCCGCAGGTAAACAAATCCGGCCGCCCCGATGACACCGACGACCAGTGCCAGCAGAATGTTGCGCAGGAGATTGGGCGAGCTGGGGCGGATCGGCGGAATTGCCGAATCGATGATGGCGATGTTGCTCGCGTTGATCCCGGCTGCTGCGTTCAGTTCCTTGTAGCGCTGCAACAGCCCTTCGTAGACGGTGCGGCTGGTATCGGCTTCGCGCGCGAGCAGGTTGTACTGGACGAGTCTATCCTGCTCTTCGAGCGAGGAACCCTTCAGTTCGGCGACTTGCTGCTTGAGGTTCTGCTCAGTCTCGACCGCGGCATCGAACTGCTGCTTGACCGAGGCGCGGATGCTGCGCGCGACGCTTTGCAGCTGGTTGTCGATCACCCCGACTTGCGCGCGCAATTGCGCGACAGCGGGGTAGTCTTCCAGATGGTTGGCGCGCTGCTTCTGCAGTTCCGATTGCACGCGTGCGCGTTCTGAAAGCAGCTGCGAAATGGCGGGATTGGCAAGCACATCGGGTGAGTTCAGCGGATCGCTGCGCGAGACCAGATTCCAGCGCTGCTGCGCGGCGATCCGCGTGGCCTGGGCCTGGTTGGCGGCGGTGTTGACCTGCAGCAGGCTGGCGGTGGTGACCGAGCCGCTGGTGCTCCCCTTATCGATGGTGTTGCTGGGATTGCGGTCGCGGATCAACCCGGCCTGCCGGGCATAGGCGTTGAGTTCGCGTTCCGATTTTTCCAGCTTGGCCCGCGCTTCGGCGAGCTGGCCCGAGATGAAATCGCGGGCGTACGCGGAACTGTCAAACCGGCGTTGCAGGTTGGCCTGGATGAACTCGGCGGCCAGAGTGTTGGAAATCCGAGCGGCGAGTTCAGGTTGCGGGCTGGTGAAGCTCACGGATGCGAGGCGCGAATTGCGCGGCATGGAAACGTCTCTTGCGTCCTCCAGCGCCTGCAGTGTCAGGTCCTCCAGTTCGCCCCGGCTGAGATCGCCGGCGGGCTGACGCATGCCCATGGCATCATAGAACCGCGGGTTCCCGATCAAGCGCAGTTTCTGCGCCACCCGCTCGAGGAGAGTGCGGCTCTTCAGAATATCGA
>NZ_NKIS01000020.1:0-38281 GCF_002278815.1 Novosphingobium sp. PASSN1
TAAGTGAAGTCCGACACGCAAAGCATGTTCGGCGTCGGGACATGGCCCTGGCGATTCACCTGATCGAGCGGACACGATGCGGCCTTGCCGCTGATCGTTGTCTTCACCGGCTACCCCACCCTGACTGCCGCGGGATCGCCGGTGGCGGCCTTCGTTTCGGCGTTGGCGCGCAGTTTCTTGCGCTCGCCCAGCGCCATCATGGGGATCTTGGCGATGGTCTTGTCGATGCTCATGCGGTTTCCAGCTCGGGCGTTTGCGGCACCAGAACGTGCCGTTGGCCGAGGACGTGGAAACCTACTTCGCGCGCGAGGTGAAACCCCATGCCCCCGATGCCTGGATCGATCACGAGAAGACCAAGGTCGGCTACGAGATCCCGTTCAACCGGCACTTCTATGTGTTCGAGCCGCCGCGTCCGCTTGCCGAGATTGATGCCGAGCTTGCCGGGGTGACAGCGCGCATTCAGGCGATGCTGACGGAGCTGGCGGCGTGAGCGTGCCTGCCTATGCGGATTACAAGGACAGTGGTGTGCCGTGGCTGGGTGCTGTGCCGAGGCATTGGGAGATTACCCGGTTCAAAAACCTGTTGCGGGAGCGCGATGCACGTTCCGAAAGTGGCAGTGAAGAGCTGCTCTCGGTTTCGGCCTACACTGGCGTTACACCGAAGTCAGATTCAACCGGCGAAGGTGAGTTTCTGAGCCGCGCGGAATCCCTTGCCGAATTCAGCTTTGCGAGCCGTAGGGGGCCTCTGAGGGCAGAATAGAGGGTGTTGTCGGTTCCGGGGCGGACTGGGTAGAACGCGCCTAGGTCGTGTAGCACAGGTTGAAGTCGTGGGCGACGCGCTGGGCCGCGTCTTCGAGGTCGCTGAGGTCGTCGGTCAGGGTGTCGTGCATGCTGCCCTGGATGCGCTCCGCGAGTTTGACCTGGTCGACGGTGATGCCGGCGGCTTCCTGGACGGCGCTGTGGTCCGGGCAGTTGTTCTCGAGGCCCGGGTGGTACTTGTCGTCGGGGATCAGGATGCCGATCGCGCACTTGAGGTTGTCAGCGCCACGATATGCGCAGATGCCGAGGTCCGGGTGGACCGATCTGCGACCCTGGGCGCGGAGGTGGGCAAGGCAGGTGTCGAAGATTTCTTGGTTCGTGCGGGTCATGATGTCCTCGTGGACTGGAGGGTGTCTTGGGAGGTCCAGCGGTGGGTGAAGCGGTGCTGGACCTTGTGGTAGTGCCGGAAGGCGCGGATGGCGTTCTGGAGGGCCTGCTTGTGCTTGAGGCGACCACCTTCCGTGGGGCGGGGCGCGGACGTGGTGAGGCTGTCCCCGATGGGGATGTCGAAGTTCATCGGGGTGAGGTGTTGCGCGTGACGCGGATCAGGTTCCGGTGCGGGCCGTCGGGGTGTGGACGGAGCTCGACCGTGACGTCGGCGAGGCGGCGGTTAGCGACCGTTCGGATCAGATTGAAAGGACCGGATCGCGCTGTTCCGGGGGAACCGCTGACGGGGACTTCGAAGAAATCCCCGGCGTCGGCCAGCAGGTGCCACGGGAGGTTCTTGGTGCTTGCCATGTTGGCTGCCTCTCAAACCTAATGGTCGTGGTTGGACCCGGGTGCCTAGAGAGATTATTTTTTTGCAAAATACCGGGTGTTTTTTCGGAAACCCTATATAAATATTTTTTTCTCTCTCTAAGCTATAGAAAAATATAAGTTATATAAGGGCCTCCTCTTAAAAATCCGCTCTCCGCAAAAAATACCCGGTATTTTGCAAAAAAATAATCTCTCTAGGCCCCCGGGTCCAAGCCCGACCATTAGAAACTGGCTCTAGGCCTCGACCAGCGCGGCAAACTCGGCAGCCGGCATTCTGGCAGCCAAATCAATGACTTCGGCCTCGATCATGACAGCGAGCGCCCGCTTGCGGCCCAGGCGGCGGGCCACGGACACGACCATGTGATCGCTGTCGTCCTGGGTTTCGACGAAGGCCACGAACCGCTCGTGGGCCGCATTGGCCTCATCGTGCTGGCCGCGTTCATCGAGCCGGATGATGGTCGGCGACTGGATCTCGGAAGCTAAGTTTTTCATGATTTCAATCCTCTATGGTGGTGAGGATGAAGTACCGGACAATATGGGCACCGTCATGCGAACCCGGAGCAAACACCGGGTAATTGGCTGCCAACCCGCCACCCCGGGTGGTCTCGAGGCGTCAAAGATGGTTGGGGGAGGTCACCCATCGTGGGGACCAACAGCTAGAAATCGCGCAAACGATTTGGGTAGCGACGCACGAACCGGCCTCACGTGCCCGTGAGCTTGGAAACGGAACCCTGATTTTCAAGAAACCTCGCGGTAGCGGGGTTTTTCCCGTGTCCAAAACGTGGAAATTTCCACTTTTTCGGCCCCCGAATCTAAAGTCGACTTGAAGTTTAAGACCAAGTCCGCAACCAGCAGCCGGACCACAAACACTAGTCCGTGATACCCTTCGACGAGGGGCTCACCCTCGGGCGTGGTCTGGAGCAGGATCAGGACAAGGGCGAGGATGCGGATAACGAACACGCACTCATACCAGCCGCGCGCTTGGTTGAGGGTGTCCAGGGTATCGCCCGGATGGACGATAACGATAAAGGCAAGGTCCATGAGCTCGCGATACTGTTTCAGGATCGGGCGCATAGTTTCGTCCGTCATCCCGTACAGCACTGCAACGCTTGTGGTGATGTGCATGTGAGGGCTCCAAAGAGAACGCCGCCGATCATGAGGACCGACGGCGTCAGGTTTGGTGATGTGGGGTGGGGTTAGTCGGTCTCTGCAGGCCCCTTACACCGGCACGCTGCAAGCGGAGGACTTCTATGCCGCTGCCGGAGCCACGAAGGCCCATGATGCCACCGATCGGGTGGTGTACGACACAACCAGTGGTGTTCTGTAATACGACGCCGATGGGCTTGGAGGCGCTGCCGCAGTGCCTGTAGCACTGCTGGGTGCTTCAACCCATCCGGCACTGGTGTACGGAGACTTGCAGATCATCGCGTGAGGCTGTCCGGGGGAACGCACGCCCGGCCTTTCTCTCCCGTCAGCAGTAAGCTCGAACGCCAGAGCTTTAGACCCGGTATTCTTCGGCAATCGCATGCGAGTAGGCGGTCGGCCTACGGTCCATTCCCATGAGATCACTGACCAGAAGCATGAGTGCTGGAACCGACGCCTTCAAGGCCTGAGGCGATAAGGTCGTTCCTACACGCAGAGCTGATCCGTTAATTGCGGTGGTCAGCGAATGGTCAGCAATGCCGCTCGGGTTCTCTAAAGAATCAGGCTTTGTTCCGCAGTAAACCAACGGTTTACTGCCGTTTTCGACGTCAGCACACCCTTCACACGGGTGGGGTCGCAGGTTCAATCCCTGCCGCGCCCACCACCGGCCCAGCCGGTGGGCCTCTTCTCACACCACTGGCATCTCACCCGGCCCCGGGGGCGCATCGGGCACTTCCACCGCGATCTGGCCCGCTTCCACGCGCACCGGGAATGTCCTGAGATTGGGATAGGCCCCGCCGAGACACTTGCCGGTCAGCACATCGAAGCGCGCGCCGTGGAGCGGGCACATCACCGCGCCGCGCCGCACCCGGCCGGGCGAGAGCAGCGCGGCCTGATGCGTGCAGCGATCATTGACCGCGCGGTAGGTGCCGTCGTCCGCGCGCAGCACCAGCACGTGCCAGCCGCGCAGCCGGAGGGCGAGTTTTCCCTCGGCCGGAAACGCGGCCTCTGCGGCCACATCATGCCATGTAGCGCTCATGCTATTGCCGCCCACCATTCCTCCATCATCGGCGCGATGGCGCGCGCGACCAGTTCGATCACCGGGCTGCCGGGCCGTGAGAGATAGGCTATCGCGCCGTGGCCCTGATCGGCGGGCGCGCCGCCCAGCACGATCTCCCAGCCGTCCGCCAGCATTGCCGCCGCGCTATCAGCGACCGAATCGACCCACACGCCAAGGTGCGAGGGGCCCAGCGCGCGCATGGCATCATAGGCACTGCCCGGCGCGCTTTCGATCAGCTCCATCCGCAGCGGACCCTGATGCAAATAGACCACGCGCAGCTTGGCATCGAGCTGCTGCCCGGCCGCGTTCCACACCGGCATCGGATCGAAGCTGCGCACCGGTGTCCACGTGCAGCCCATCGTCGCGCTGAAATGGGCCATCGCCGCTTCCAGATCATCGACAATCACACCGTGGTGAAAGATACCCGCCAAAATCTCCATTCCCATCACTCCCGCATCGCCCGCCATAATGAGACAAGCATTTGTTTTAAAATGTAAATTTACGTAAAAATTACCCTTAAAACGATCACTTTACAAGCATACATGAATGTTTTTAAACTGCAAACGGAACCCCGCTGTTCCGGGAGAGAGTCATATGTCCGAAGCGCTGACCGTGCCGTCCAACCTCGCAGAGCCTCCTGCCGACGATCTGGCACGCATGACGTGGGAACGCGAGCGTAATGGCCCGCCTGCCGGTTTCCCCGCACTGCCCTCGATTCCCGGCGGCCGCTATGTCGACCCTGCCTTCCTCGAACTGGAGCAAAAGGGCATGTGGCAGAAGTCGTGGCTCTATGCGGGCCATGTCGACCAGCTGCCCGAGCCCGGCTCCTGGTTCCTTTGCCGCAATACCGGTTCTCCCGTCATCGTCACCCGCACGCTTTCAGGCGACATCCGCGCATACTACAACACGTGCCAGCACCGCGGCGCACCTCTCGTAAAGGAGGAGAGCGGCACCTCGCGCGGGTTCGGGTGCGGCTACCACGGCTGGTCCTATACGCTGGAAGGCAAGCTGACGGCGGTGCGCGACCGGCGAGACTTTGCGGACGGGTTCGACTTTTCCTGCCATGCGCTCAGCCAGGTACGCTGCGAGCTGCTGGGCAGCCTGATCTTCCTCAACGCCGATGCCGATGCCGAACCGCTCATCCAGCATATCGGCCCGATGGCGGCCGAGCTTGAACAGCTCCAACTGGAAACCCTGCGCCTTGTCGACAGCCGGACTTACGAGACGGACTGCAACGTCAAGGTGCTGCTCGATGCCTTCCTAGAGGTCTATCACCTGAAGTCGATCCACGAGAACACTGTCGACCGCTTCCTCGATCACCGCGCGATGATCGTCACGCTCTGGCCCAATGGCCACAGCCGCATGGCGACGCCGAACCGCCGCGAGGGCTGGACCGATCCCGGCACCAAGGGGATGCCGGAAATCCCGACGATCTCGGAATTCGTGGCGAAGAACAACGTCAGCTATTCGATCTACCCCAACTTCGTGATGCCGCCCGCCCCCACCGGCATTCCGCTCCTCCAGTTCTGGCCGATGGGTCCCAACCGCACGCGCGTCGTTTCCACCTGGCTCGCGCCCGATCACGATCCCGCCAATCCCCACCCGCTCTGGGAAACGCGCATCAAGAACTGGGAGCGCATCCTCTACGAAGACCTGCAATTCGCCCCGCAGATTCAGGAATCGGTCGAAGGCCCCGGCTTCAAGGGCATGTCGCTCAACTATCAGGAGCGCCGCATCTACAATTGGCACGAGGAACTCGATCGCCGCATCGGCGTGGAGAACGTGCCGGAGCATCTGCGCGTCACGCCGGTGCTCGCGCCGTTCATCGTGCGCGAATGACCGATACGCTCTCCCCGCTGGGCACGCCCTGGCGGACTTTCGAAGACCTCGTGGTGGGTGAGACACGCGTCTCGCCCACACGCACGGTGACCGAAGCGGAAATCGTCGAATTCGCCCGTGCGCACGATCCGCAGTGGTTCCACATCGATCCCGAAGCCGCGCGTGCTTCGGTGTTCGGTCAAGTCGTGGCGAGCGGCATTCATGTGCTGGCGATCTGGCGGCAGATGGACCACGCGATCAACGGCGACATCGATTTCGTCTGCGGCGTGGGCTGGGACCGCCTGCGGTTGAAGCGCGCGGTGCGAGCGGGTGACACCCTGCGCGTCTCCAGCGAAATCCTCAGCCTCGAACCTTCACGCAGCGGCAAGCCGCGCGGCACCGCGGTCACGCGCTATGTCGTGGCGCTGGAAGATGGCACGGAATGCGTCACCTTCGAGAGCACCAACCTCGTCTATACGCGCGAGGCGCGCGACAGATCGGCCACAAGCGCTTCGGCAGAGACATAAGCCTCGGCCATCGCCGCCTCGACCGCTTCGGGCGGGCCGTATGTGGGGCGCAAGTGGACCACGTGGACATCGGTGATCCCGATAAAGCCCAGCCACGCCTGCATGAAGCGCACCTGATGGTCGAGCTCCTCGCCAGGCGCGCCGGGCCGGATATCGAGCGCGCCCGAGGCAATCAGGATTGCCCGCTTGCCTGAGCCCAGCCCTTCGACGCCGGTTTCCGAAACGCGGAACGCCATGCCCGGCTGGGTGATCGTGTCGATATACTGCTTGAGCTGCCAGGGAATGCCGAAGTTCCACATCGGCACGCTGAAAACAATTGTGTCGAACGAGAGGAAATGCGCCACCGCCTCGCCGATCTGCGCCCACGCCTCGCGCACTTCGTCCGCCACTTCGCGGCCCTCGATCAGGGCATAGCGCCCTTCGATCACCGAGCCGGTCAGCGCGGGAAGCCCGGCGCTGTAGGGATCGAGCGTTTCGATCACCGCGCCGGGGCTGTCCGCCGCCAGTCCCTCGATCAGGCGGCGCGCCACCATGCCCGAACGCGAACGCTCGCCGCGCGGCGAGCCGATTACATGCAGAAGGCGCTCGCTCACGTCCTCACACTCCAAGCCCCCTTCCCCATGGGGGAAGGGTTGGGGAAGGGGGTTCGGCGCTTGCCGGGAGAGCGGGGTGCACCCCTCCCCAACCCCTCCCCGACCGGGGAGGGGCTCTCGCACTTCACGGCAGTACCAGTTGCCATCACATGTCTCCCGGCTGCTTGCCGTCCGGCCCGTAGATGTAGTCGTCCAGCACCTTGTGGAAATGGCGGATGCGCAGTTCCTGCTCGCCAATCCACAGACCCGGGAAGCTTCCACTCTGCATCCCCGCCTGCACCGTCGGCAGGTTGTAGGCATCCTGATCGAGCACTTGCCCGATGCTGCGGTCGCCATGCTTGAAGCGGCGGTGCTTCGCGCGCTCGGGCCAGGGCTCGCCTTCGGGCACCAGTTCGAACACCCACACATCGTAGAGCATCTTGTTCGGATCGCTCGCGTGCGGGCGCTGGCGGAACATCATTACGTCGTCCGCGTGCACGTTGAGCGCCACATTGGGGAAGATCATGTAGTGGTAATCATCGGTCAGCTGATCGTCGTTCAGCGCCGAATAGTCCTTGCCTTGCGCCTTGCCGTGCCCCCGCTTGAACAGCTGCACATCGCGGCGAATATCGCTGACGCGGCCCTCGTAGTCCGCCGGGTCCATCCCGGCATGGCGCATGATCTCCTCGATCGCGGGCGGGATCGCGCTCGGCATCGCCACGCGCGGGGAGATCGCGGCGAACGGGATCAGGTAGCGGTTGTGCCGCTCGTAGCAATCGATCTGCACGTTAACGTCATCGAGATACCACTGCAGCTGCGGGTGGATGCCCTGCACATGGTAGGTCTCGTTGAACGCGTCGACCGAGGCCTTCCAGTTGCAATCCCACTCCACCGTCACGTCGCGCTTCCACGCCATCCGCTCGGGGTGATAAGGCTCAAGGTGATCCTTCAGCGGCGCGATGTAATCATCGAACGGCTCGACATCGGGGTTCAGCGAGAACCACACGAAGCTGTTCCATTCCGCCACCGGCAGGCTCGGCAGCTTCATCCCCGGCGGTCCGCCCTGCGGGAACGTGCACAGATCCGGCAGCCGCTCGATCTCGCCGCCCAGCCCATACGTCCAGTGGTGGTACATGCAGCGGAACGATTGCGCATTTCCGATGCCCTCGGGCCGCAGGCGGTTGCCGCGATGCAGGCAGACGTTGGGGAAGCAGCGCAGCGAGCCATCGTGCTGGCGCACGATCAGCAAGCTTTCCTTGCCGATTTCAGTGCAGATGTAGTCCCCGGGCTCCGGGATGTCGTCGGCCCGCCCGCCCAGCAGCCAGACCTTGGTCCAGATCCGCTCCCATTCGAGCTTCATGAACGCTTCGGAGTAATACCGCTCCGCCGGGATCAACGCATGGCCCAGCTCCGGATCGGGCGCCTTGTCCACCGGCGTGCGGCTGGTGTTGGTCTCAGGCGTCACGCGGATCACATCGACGACGCGCTTCACGTCCATCTTCGACGTGTCCCACGTGACAGGCTTGTGTGTCACCGGCTGGTCCATCTCAGAAGTGCGTCCGGTTGGTAAAGGCACCATCGACCACGAGGTGCGATCCGCTGCACCAGCTGGCCGCCTCGCTCGCCAGGAACACAATGGCGCGCGCCACTTCCTCAGGCTTGCCCAGCCGCCCCATCGGCTGCTGGCGCAGCTGCGACTGGTAGAACTTCTCCATCGTGCCCTTGATCATATCCCAGTTGCCGCCCTCGAACTCGATCGGGCCGGGCGAGACGACGTTGACACGGATGCCGTCCTTGCCGTGCGCGAGCGCCAGCTGCTTGCCATAGGTGATCAGCGAGGCCTTCATCGCGTTGTAGGCCTGCGGGCCGCCCATCGCCTCGAGCGCGCTGGTGGTTGCGACGAGCACGATCGAGCCGCCCTTGCGCTGCGTCATCACCGGGATCACCGCCTCGATCGCACGGACCGGGCCCATTACGTCGGTTTCGAACGCGTTGTGCCAGTACTTTTCGCTGCCCATGCCGCCGCCCGCCGAACTGAGCGGCACCAGCACATCGACGCCTTCAAGCGCTTCGATGGCCCATTCGAGCCAGACCTTGTAGTCGTCCGCCTTCTTCACGTTGCAGGGCTTGCCCACGACCTTGGTGCCATAGCGCGAAAGCGCGGCGACTGCGTCCTTCACGCTGTCCTCGCCGCGCGCGCTGATCGCCACATCCGCGCCTTCCCGCGCGAGGATCTCGGCCACCGCATAGCCAATGCCGCGCGCACCGCCGACGACGATTGCCTTCTTGCCCTGAAGTCCCAGATCCATGTCTTGTCCTTTCCTGCGGCGGGGCTACCATTACCTCTTCGGCATCCAGCCCGCAAAGCCCGCTCCTCTTGCCGCCGCGCACTCTATTGGGAGGCGCGCAGACCGCCAAGAAAAAAACATGCTTGAATGCTTTTTTGTGGTCCGTCATAGCGGACCGGGCCGCAGCAAGCCGGGCAAGAGAAACGGGAGAATCATGAGGCACTCGAGGCTGATCTTCACCGCCGGAAGCTGCACCGGATTTGGGGCATGAGCGGCCGCGGAAAAGGCCCCCTCGCGGGCGTGCGCGTGCTCGATCTCACCGCCGTGCTGATGGGCCCCTATGCCACGCAGATCTTCGCCGATCTCGGCGCGGACGTGATCAAGATCGAGGGGCCTGCAGGCGATACCACCCGCTTCATCCCGCCCGGCCCCGATCCTGCGCGCGGCGCGATGTTCCTCAACGTCAATCGCGGCAAGCGCAGCCTCGCGCTCGATCTGAAGCAGCAGGCCGCGCGCGATGCCGTGCTGCGCCTCGCCAGGGATGCGGACGTCTTCATCCACTCGATGCGCGCGCAGGCCATCGCGCGCCTCGGGCTCGATTATGCCGCGCTGAAGGCCGCCAACCCGAAGATCATCTACGCCAATCTCTATGGCTATGGCCGCAGCGGGCCTTACCGCGATTATCCGGCCTATGACGATATCGTGCAGGCCGCCTCGGGCATCGTCGATCTGCAAGCCAAACTCTCGGGCGGCGAGCCGACTTACAGCGCCAACGTCATCGCCGACAAAGTCGCGGGCCTCACCGGTGCCTATGCCGTGATCGCCGCGCTCTATGCGCGCGAGAAGACGGGCGAAGGGCAGGAAATCGAAGTCCCGATGTTCGAGACGCTCGTCTCCTTCGCCGCGACGGAGCACATCTGCGGCTCGCTGTTCGATCCGCCGCTCGGGCCGCCGGAGTACCCGCGCGCCACCTCGCCTTCGCGCAGGCCGTACAAGACGGCGGACGGGCATGTCGGCGTGATGATCTACAACGACAAGCAGTGGCAGGCCTTCTTCCGCGAACTGGGCAATCCGGAGTGGTCGAACGATCCGATGTTCACCTCGATGCGCAGCCGCAGCGAGAATATCTCGGCAGTGCTGGCCCATGTCGAGAAAGTCATGGCCACCCGCACCACGGACGCATGGATGGACTTGTTCCGCCGCGCTGAAATCCCCGCAACCCCCATCGCCTCGCTCGAGGACTTGCTCCACGATCAGCATCTGATCGAGACAGGCTTCTGGCACAGCGCCGAAACGGAGCTTGGCACCTTGCGCTATCCCGGCATTCCGACGAACTTTTCCGGCACCCCCGGTGCCATCGGCGATCCCGGACCAACGCTCGGCGCAGATAGCGCGGCGGTGCTTGGCGAAGCAGGCTTCGGCGCGGAAGAAATCGCGGCCTTGGTCGCTACAGGAGCTGTCTTGTCATGAGTGGACCCGGAGCCGAATGGGATGCCGCGCTGGCCGAAGGGCGCTTCCTGATCCAGCAGCCAGTCGGCGGCGGCAAGCCGGTGTTCCCGCCGCGCGCCTTCGCCCCCGGCACGGGTGAAGCGCTTGAATGGGTTGAGGCCTCGGGCCACGGCACGGTCTATTCCGCCACGTGGATCCAGCGCAAACCACCCGAGCCGCCCTACAATGTCGTGCTCGTCGATCTGGCTGAGGGCGCGCGCATGATGGGCCGCGTCGAGGGCGTGACGCCGGAAACGCTGCACATCGGCATGGCCGTCAAGGCCCGCATCGTCGCCGGGGAAACCCCTGTCATTGTCTTCGATCCGGTGGAGCAGGCCCATGGGTGACATCTTCCCGCGCGGCCGCGTTTCGGTCGCTGGTGCTTCCACGTTCGGCGTGGGCGAAATGCCCGGCCACTCGACCATCGAGATGGCGGGCAAGGCCGTCCAGCTTGCGCTCGCCGATGCCGCGATCAACCTGTCCGAAGTGGACGGGCTGTTCATCGCACTGCCCGATGATCTGTTCGCGGGGCTGAGTCTCGCGCAGTACCTCGGCCTGCATCCGCGCTTTACGGACAACAACCGCGCTGGCGGGGCCTCGTTCATGAGCCACCTCGTCACCGCGTGCATGATGCTCGATGCTGGCTACCTCGATTGCGCGGTGATCGCCTATGGTGCGAACCAGCGCTCCAGCGGCGGCAAGCTTTCCACGCCCGCCCGGCCCGACCGGTGGGACGCGCCCTACAATCCGATGTATCCGCTCTCGTTCTATGCCCTCGCCGCCGCGCGCCACATGCACCAGTACGGCACGACGCGCGAGGAACTGGCGAGCGTCGCCGTCGCCGCACGGCTCTGGGCCAACACCAACCCCGAAGCTTTCGCCAAGGGCCCGCTGTCCATCGAAGACGTGGTCAATTCACGCCTCATCAGCAGCCCGATCCGCGCGCGCGATTGCTGCCTCGTCACCGATGGTGCGGCCGCGCTCGTCCTCACCCGCACCGACCGCGCGAAGGACGGCCCGCGCCCGCTGGTCCCCGTGCTCGGCGCTGCTGCCGCCACCTGGTACAATTCGGTCACGCAGGCCGATGACATCACGATCACTGCCGCCGCCGAATCCGGCCCGCGCGCCATGGCGATGGCGGGCCTCACGCCCGGCCAGATCGACACCGTCCAGCTCTACGACGCCTTCACCATCAACACGATCCTGTTCCTCGAAGACCTCGGCTTCTGCCCCAAGGGCGAAGGCGGCAAGTTCGTGGCGAGCGGCGCGATTTCGCCGGGCGGCTCGCTACCGCTCAACACCAACGGCGGTGGCCTTTCGTGCTGCCACCCCGGCATGTACGGCATGTTCGCGATGGTCGAGGCGGTACGCCAGATGCGCGGTGAGGCCGCAAATCAGATCGCGGGGGCAAAGACTGCGCTGGCGCATGGCAACGGCGGCACGCTTTCAGCGCAGGCAACCGTGATTTTCGGCAACGCCGAGACACTCTGATCCCGCCAGATCGGCGCAAAAGCGGCTGAAGGCCCGGCAAAAACCTGTTTGCCGGGCCACCCTCCTGCGATACCCGTCGCCCACTGAACGACGGAACCTGGCCTGATGGGTACACAATACGGCACGAGCGGCGACGACACGCTGGCCGGCACTGCAGCGGCTGACGTGATCGACGCCGGTGCAGGCAGCGATGCCATCCGCTCCGGCGCTGGCAACGATACGATCCGCGATCAGGCTGGAACACGCAATGCGATCGATGCCGGCGACGGTGCGGATACGATCTTCTTCCGCGATCTCTATCCAGGCGGATCCGGCACACCATTTGGCCTGATCCGCACGACTACCACCATCGCGGCAGGGGCGGGCGATGATGCCGTGTGGTTTTCGGCCTATCGTTCCGGCAACACCGCAATCGATCTGGGCAGCGGCAACGATGTGCTCTGGCTGGGCCGCGCGCAGTCCGATGGTCCCTTCAAGGTCACGCTAGGCTTGGGGCACGACCGGGTGATCGCGACAGAGGAAGCCTTGCTTTCCCGCACGATCATCATCACCGATTTCGCTGCAGGCAAGAACGGCGATGTGATCGACTTGTCGCGTCTCGTTGCCACAAGCTATCTGAGCGATGGCTTTGGCCTGAGCGGACTGGAGGCGAACCCCTTCACAGGCGGTTTCCTCGTGCTCGAGCAGGACGGGACCGACGCGGTCGTCCGCCTCGATTCCAATGGTTTCACAGCGGATACGCCCTTTACGCGCAGCAGTGTCCTGCTCCGGTTCAGCAATGTCGACGCGGCGCTGCTGAACATCGACAACTTCGCCGGGCTCGATCCCGCAGGCAGCATGCTTGCACCAGCGCGGATCGATGGCAGCGCAAGTGCCGACCTGCTCTTTGCCACCGGCGGCGGCAGCGTGCTGGCGGGCATGGACGGCGACGACCGGCTCGAGGGCGGGGCCGGCGCCGACACACTGCAGGGCGGCACCGGCAACGACGTGCTGAACGGCTCCTACGGCAATGACATGCTGGGCGGCGGCGTCGGCAACGACACGCTCGATGGCGGTGCGGGCAACGACGTGCTGCGGGGCGGCGGCGGGAATGACACCCTGACCGACACGAAATCGGGCAACGACCTGCTCGATGGCGGTGCGGGAGATGACACGATCACCGTGATCCGCCCCCCGCTGAGCTACAACGGCTATGCCCGCTACGCCGCCGTCAGCATCCTCGGCGGCGATGGCAACGATCGTGTCAGCTATGAGAATCCGGGTAGTAGTGGTGGCATGATCGGTGTTGCAGTGACGCTCACCATCGATCTCGGGGCGGGCGACGATAATCTGTCGCTGAACCTGCTGCTGACCGACGCCACGATCACGCTTGGCGCCGGGCGCGATACGGTGATCCTGATGCCGAGTCTCTACTCGCCCCAAGCCACGGCCGTGATCACCGATTTTGCGGCTGGCGAAGGCGGCGATCGGCTCGATCTCAGCGATGCCCCCGGCAAGCTGGGCAGGGGCTTTATCGGCGGGGATGGCTTTGCGACCGGGGAACTGCGCCTGATCCAGCAAGGCGCCGATACACTTGTCGCCTTCGACTACGATGGGTGGGATGGCAATGACCAGACCCTCCCGCTGGTCATCTTGCGCGGCATCTCAGCCGACAGCCTGACCGCCGGCAACTTCGCCGGTATCGATCCGCTGCTCGGCCCGGGGCGCTCGACGAACCTTGGCGGCACCGGCTCCGCCGACTATCTGCGGGGTGGTTCCGGACGCGATGTGCTTCACGGCAATGGCGGCGATGACATTCTGCTGGGGCGCGGGGGCGACGACAGCCTCTACGGCGATGCGGGCAATGACCAGCTCGATGGCGGCCGGGGCAGCGACACCTTGCTGGGCGGCGCGGGTGACGACCACCTCATCGCCTTGGCCGATGGCTCGGACAGCTTCGCCAGCGGCGAGGGCAACGATCTGATCGAGCTGAGTGGATCCTACTCGGCCACAGCGTCCGGCAAAATGACCGTAAACGCCAGTACGGGCGACGACACGGTAAAGGTCGAGGGGGATCGCTTCACGCTTACCGCCGATCTCGGCGCCGGCAATGATCGGATCATATTCTCGGCAATGCCGTATGGCGGCACCACGCTGACGCTGGGTGACGGCACCGATACCGTAACGCTTGACGCTGTACTTGAGGCATACGAGCGCAACACGATCACCATCACCGATTTCAGGCCCGGCGCGGGCGGCGACGTGTTCGATCTCGCCGAACTGTTTCGCGCAATGGCGGCGGGTCCCCCGCTAGGGCTGCAGTTGGTCCCGCGCGGAAATGACGAGTTGTTCGACGCGTTCATCGGCAAGGCGAGGCTGGTGCAGCAGGGCGCGGACACGCTGCTGCAGATCAACGCCATCGGTCTTGAGACCCTCGCGGTGTTCCAGAACACCAAGGTGACCGATTTCACCGCCTACAATCTGGGCGGGCTCGATCCCCACTTCCTTACCGCCGACCTCGGCGAAGGGGCGGACAGCTGGACCGGCACGGCGGGGGCAGATGTTGTCAACAGCAATGGCGGCAATGACACGCTGATCGGGCTGGGCGGCGACGACATCCTGCGCGGCGGTATCGGCGACGATCGCCTTGAAGGCGGCGACGGCAACGACCGGCTTTTTGGCGGCAGCGGGATCAACAGGCTTGTCGGCGGTGCGGGCAATGATCTGCTCTATTCCAACAGCGGCAGGATAGACGGTGGTGGGGGCGACGATCTCATCAGCGCCGGAATGGGCTCCACGACCTATGGCGGCGGCGGAGATGATCGCATCGTGATCATCGGAGACGTTCTGTCCGACACCCTGAGCGGGAAGAGCGGAATCATCGATGCCGGCTTTGGCGACGACTATGTCGAGTTCGATTCCCCGCCGAATTTTTGGGACTCGGGCGCCACCACCATCGTCGATCTAGGCGCGGGGAACGACCTTATCGAGGCGGGAGATCTGCGCGGGACGATCACGCTCGGCAGCGGACGCGACACGATCCGCCCGCTCGGCTACCAGAAAAACGAACTGGTCATCACGGATTTCCAGGCAGGCGACGGCGGCGATCTCGTCACCATCGGCGTCCTTCTCGCCGACGGCGCCGAGCCCTTTGCCAGCGGCCATTTCCGCCTTTACCAATCCGGCGCGGATGTGATCCTGACCGGCGCCGGATCGATCGGCGGGACCGTGCGCATCCGCTTTCTTGATACCAGGGCCGCCGATTTCACCGCCGCCAATTTCGGCGGGTTCGATCCGCATCCTCCGGCCACGCCTGCGCGCATCATCACAACGACCAGCGAGAACCCGGCTGGCAAGACGATCGCGGCGATCAATCCGGTCGGCCCCATTGGCACGGCTTATGTCTATACCGATGAGACTGGCGCGGCGAGCTTCACCAACCACGGCACCATTACAGTCGATGGCAGTACCGGCGATGTCTCCTATGCCGCGATACTCCTCAACGTCAGCCTTTATCAGGGCGTCGCCAAAGGCGTGATCACCAATGCTGCGGATGGCCGCATCGTGGTGCACTCGGCCACCGGCAGCGCCTATAGCATAGCCCCTGGCGGATCCGAGTCGGTTGATTTCGTCAATGCCGGGAGCATAGAGGTTATCGGCCCGGCGATCCCGGGCGCCCGCTTTGTCGAAGCGATCGGTTTCGCCGGGAGCCTCAATTCAGGCTCGGTCACGGTCAGCGGTGGGAGCCGAAATATCGGCATTGGCGGAGACATGGCATTTTATGGCCGCAGCACGGAAAACAGCGGCAAAGTCACTGTCACCGGAGCCGGGGATCAGCTGGCCTTCGGCGCCTATTCCTTCCTCACCACCGGTCAGTTCAGCAATTCCGGCACGATCGCGGTATCCGGCGAAAACAACGCCATCGGCATCTATTTCGATCAGGCGCAGGGCACGCCGCTGATCAACAAGGGCACCATCACCGCCACTGTCGATCCGGCCTCGCCCAATGCCTCGATCGGCGCGTGGATTCTCGACTACACCGACGGTACTCCGGGCCAGCCGGTCCATGCCATCAACAACGGCACGATCACCGCCGACATCGCGATGATCTTCCAGGGCAGCACCGGGGACAGTTCGGGCGAGGAACTGGTCAACACCGGCGAGATCAACGGCGCCGTGCTGATGTGGGGCGGTGCCGATGTCATCAACAACAGCGGGCAGATGTCTGGACGCACGCTGCTGGGGCGGGGAAATGATCTCTACAATGGCACGAAGGGCCGGATGACAGGCTCGGTCGAAGGCGGGAGCGGCAATGACACGCTGCTTGGCGGCGCCAAGGCCGATACCTTTTTCGGAGATGGCGGAGCCGATCTGCTTGTGGGCGGTGACGGCGTCGATTTTCTCGATGGGGGCGTCGGCAGCGATCTGATCGATGGCGGCACGGGCTTCGATACCGCATCCTGGCTCGATTCGCCCGGCACGATGCAGATCGACCTTCAACTCGGCACTGCGACCAATGCCGCCAATATCGACTACATCCGTTCGGTCGAGCGTGTCATCGGCTCACGCGGTGCGGATGTGATCTACGGCACCGTCAAGGACGAGGTGCTCATCGGCTTTCTCGGCAACGATCTGATCGACGGGCGTGGCGGAGCGGATGTGCTGTGGGGCGGCAAGGGCAACGACACACTGACCGGCGGTGCCGGGGTCGATACCTATCTGTTCGAAAAGGGCGACGGCCGGGACACGATCACCGATTTCGGCGGCAGCGACGCGATCAAGATCTACGGTTACTCGGGCTATCAGGCGCTGATGCAGGAAAGCGCGGGTCTGCGCGTGGTGCTTTCGGCCAAGGACAGCATCCTGTTGAAGGGAGCAACCGCTGCCGCGCTCACCACCTACCACCTGCGTTTCTACAGCGGTTCAACAGGCTACAGCCTCCCGCAGGAATCCGGCAGCGCCATTGTGGGCTCCGGCTCGGTGGTGGTCGATCGCGACATCGTGGTGCGGATTGCCGATCCAGAGCCGCAGTATCGGGCCTATGGCCCGGCCATAACATCCACTGCCGTGCAACTGGGTGGGAGTTCCGGGGAGCCCGACACCGGCTTCTTTCTTGATGGCAAGCTGCGCTTCACGACGAGCCTGGAGACCAACGTTTCGAAGGGTGTTTCGATCGTGTCGGAAGACGGCTTCGCAACGCCTGGTCCGGCCGGCAGCCCGTATGGAACGTTCGCCCGCATCGGCAAGACCGGCTTGCTTTCTATCACCGCAGCACATGGCGATGCGATCGGCATCTCCACTCTCAACGCAGTCTGGAACAACGGCACCATCGCCGTCACCGCGCAGGACGGCAATGCCACAGGCATGCGCATGACGCTCGACTCGGATAACCACATCAATGCGCTGGTCAATCGCGGCACCGTTACAGTTTCGGCCACTGGCATGGCCTATGGTCTGGATCACGGAACCTCCACGGGCACGCCCTTGTTCATCGGCAACTTTGGCAAGCTGATCGTCTCTGGAGCCGGGGGCAGCGCCGGGTTCCAGATGGACATGAGCGAGCGATCGCCAGTGGTCGTCAACGGCGGCACGATCACGGTGACGGACACTACCGCATCGCTTGACAGCGCCGGGATCGAGATCGACCTTTCGGCGCAAGGCAAGATATGGAATACCGGCACGATCACTGCAGACTATACGATCAAGGTCGCCTCCGGTTTCTCGTTCGCGGACTACAACCTCGGCCTCGCCAACAGCGGTACGCTGAACGGCGAAGTCGTGATGAGCAGCTATGCCGACACCCTCGTGAACAGCGGCAAGATCACCGGCGACGTCGATCTGGGCGGCGGCAACGATGTGTTCGATGGCCGCGCCGGGCAACTCCTCGGCCGCCTTTCCGGCTATGATGGGGATGATATCCTGCTGGCCGGGGCGGGCGATCAGGTCATCGATGGCGGCTTCGGCAACGATGTGCTCTCGGGCGGTTCGGGCAGCGATACGCTGATTGGCGGTGCCGGGCAGGATGTGTTTCGCTACGGCGCAGGCTTCGGCGCGGATGTGATCGCCGATCTGGGCATGGGCGGGGGGCGCGAAACCATCGCCATCACCGGATACAGCGCCGCGCAGGCCATCGTGCAGCAAGGTGCTGATGTGCTGATCACGTTTTCGTCAAGCGATAGCCTGCTGGTGCGCCATGCCACCGTCGCGGCCATCGAGGCAGGCGTGCTGCAATTCGGCGCCGCCAAGATCCGGGGCTATTCCATCGGCGCCATGCCGGATGCCCCGGCAGAGCCTGCGGGGCCGAGACTGGCCAGCGATGCGGGCATCACCTTCACTCCGGTCCATGGCAGCGCGGGAGCCGATAGCCTGACCGGCCAGATCGGCCCGGACCGCATCGACGGCGGCGCGGGTGACGACACGATTGCGGGTGGCACCGGCAACGACCAGCTTCTTGGCGGCGATGGTGCAGACCGGCTTTCCGGCGAAAGCGGCAACGATACGCTGCTCGGCGGGCTCGGGCATGACCGGCTTGCGGGCGGCAATGGCAACGATGATCTTTCCGGTGGCCGCGATGCGGACGAGCTCACCGGCGGCGGCGGCGCGGATGTGTTCCGCTATGCCGCGCTGGCCGAGTCCACCGCCTCGGCCCGCGATCTGATCACCGATTTCGAACCAGGCGACCGCATCGACTTGTCCGCCATCGATGCGGTGCCCGGCTATATCGACGATCCATTCCGCTTCGTGGACACCGCGCCCACCGCCGGGGCTGGCCTCGGCGTGGTGTGGTTCGACAGCGGGGCCCGCCTGCTCTGCGCCAGCACCGATGCCGATGCCGCCGCCGAATTCGTCGTGAAGATCGGCGGCAGCGCGATTATCGGCGCGGACGATCTGATCCTCTAGAGCAATCTCCGACAGAAGCACTGGCCGACCATTCCACCCTGCCGCGACGGGCCGGACCCTGCTTTACCTGCCTGACGGATCAGTTCGGGCCAATCTGGGTGCTCAGTCGATGGTTGATGCGCCGTCCACCACCAGGCTGCTGCCAACAGCGAACGACGAGCGATCCGAAAGCAACCACATGACTGCCTCAGCCACTTCGTGGGGCTGGCCAAGGCGGCCAATCGGATGATTGGCGACTGCCGCATCATGCACGCCGGGTGTCTGGAACAGGGCTGCGGTCAGGTCGGTATAGATGAATGCGGGGCAAACCGCGTTGATGCGGATGCCCTGCGCCGCATATTCAAGCGCGGCGGTCTTGGTCAGGCCGACAACGGCATGCTTGCTGGCAACATAAGCGCTTTGGCCAGCCCAACCGATAATCGCAGCGGCCGAAGCAATGTTGACAATCGCCCCCCGCCCCTGCTGCTTCATCACACCCAGTTCGGCCTGCATGCAATGCAGCACGCCCATGACATTGACGTCCATCACCCGGCTGAAAACCTCTGCCGGATAGTCGAGGACATCGGCTGAAGCGCCAACAATTCCGGCGTTGTTCACGGCCCCGTCCAGCCTCTGGTGATGCTGCACCGCCTGTTTGATCGCGGCATGAACATCGTCTGCGCAAGTGACATCGCCCGCATGGCAGCTCACGCGCAGGCCCTGCCCCAGCAGGGGCGCAGCCACGGCTTCGATCGCCGCCGCGTCCAGATCGAACAGCGCAAGGTGCGCGCCTGCAGCGCCCAGCGCTTCAGCAATCCCGCGGCCGATTCCAGCGCCTGCGCCGCTGATGAAGATGGTTTGTCCCGCAAGGCCGCGATCATTTTCTGGCGCGATGCTCGTCATGTCGATGTGTCCCTCTCGTATCGCCGCTGCCAGCGGGTTGGGTGCTACGGGAAGGCAAACGCGTCATAAAAAGCCCTGCCCCGGCAACTCCGGCAGGATGGTCGGCGTCAGGCAGATTATCCATGACGCCATCCGCCAGTTTCTTACCGTGCGCCGCCACGGGATGCAGACGATGCAAGGCTGCCGTGCCAAGGCGGCGCAGCGCCCCAGCTTCGTCAGTCTCGTCGCGATACTTCGAGATTGGCGGTGCAGATCAACACCGCATCGATCACCCCAGCCCCAGTTCCTCGATCAACCCACCGCGCAGCTTGAACTTCTGGATCTTGGAGGTCGACATCGGCCACTCGCTCACCACGCGCACATGGCGCGGGATCTTGAAGCCCGCCAGTTTGCCCTTGCAGTGCGCGATCAGCTCTGCCTCGGTGGCTTCCGCTCCGTCCGCCAGCTCCACGAAGGCCGCTGCCACTTCGACATAGCGGTCATCCGGGATGCCGACGACTTGCGCCAGCTTCACCGCCGGATGGGTCTGCAGCATCGATTCGATCTCTGCCGCCGCCACATTCTCGCCGCCCACCTTGAGCATGTCCTTGGTGCGGCCGTGGAACATCACGTTGCCGCCCGCATCGACCGAACCGACATCGCCGGTGAAGAACCAGCCATCGCGGATAGCTTCGGCGGTCTTTTCCGGCGCGTTGTAGTAGCCCTTGAGCATATGCGGGCCGCGCAGCACGATCTCGCCGCGCTCGCCCGCCCCGCAATCCTGCCCGGTCTCGGGATCGACGATGCGCATCTCCCAGTCTTCCAGCGGGAAGCCGCAGCGCCCGGTGCGCACCTCGAAACTGTCGTCCAGACGGCTGGTCGAAACCGTCCCTGCCGCTTCGGTCAGGCCATACGTGCCGACCTGGATCGTGTGCGGCATCGCCGCGACCACCGCGTCCTTGATCCACGCCGGCTGCACCGCGAAGTTCGAATTCATCACCCGCAGCTTCGCAAGGTCGGTCGTCTGGAATGTGGGATGGTTGATCAGATCCTGCATGATCGTGACGAAGCTGGGATAGGCAATCGTAGCGCCTTCCGCGCCCAGCATGGCGAGGGCCTGCCCGGCCTCGAAATGCGGCACGGTCATGTAGACCCCGCCCAGATCGAGGATCATTGTCATCGGCAGGATGCCCGCGATGTGGAAAATCGGCAGCGGCGACCACACCTTGTCGTCCGCCGTGCAGAGGTAGCGTTTGCCGAGATTGCGGCTGTTGCCCACTTGCGCGCGGTGCGAGATCAGCGCGCCCTTGGGGTTCGCCGTCGTCCCGCTGGTGTAGAGGATCATCGCGACGTCTTCTGCGTCAACATCGTCGATCCGACGGTCGATGGCTGCGTCTGCCACATCCGCGCCCAGCGCAAGCGCCGCATCCACCGGCAGCATTCCTTCTGCGCCGCCTGCATCGAGTGAGATGATGGTGTGGAGCATCGGCGCTTCATCAAGGCTGAGGCCCCGCGCCGCGCCTGCCCCGGCCAGCGAGGGCAGCGCCGCGCGCACGCGGTCGCGGTAATCCAGCCCCTCGGCCACCTGCCCCGCCGTGACCAGCACGACCAGATCCGCATCGCGCGTCAGGTAGGCGAGTTCATGCGACTGATAGCGCGCGTTGATCGGCACCGCGACCGCGCCCGCCATGGTGATCCCGTAGAATGCTTCGATGAACTCGGGACAGGTCGGCATGAACAGGCCGACATGCTGGCCCGGCTGCACGCCCAGCGCGATCAGCGCGGCGGCCCAGCGACGTGCGGCCGCATCAAGGCCTGCATAGGTAATCCGCCGGTCGGGGAAGACCAGCGCCTCGCGCGCGGCGAAAGTATGCGCCGAAGCGCGGATCATGCCGCCCATGGTCAGGATGGCAGTGGTTGCGGACGGCGGCTGAGTGGTCATGCATCCCCCGGCCCGGCGGGCCTCTTATTGATCTTGGGCCGGAGATACACCGCACGATGAAAAAGACAATCATATCTGTCTTTTTCCGTGCGATGCGTTACGCCTTGTTGGTGCGCCCCATGCAAGTGCGGCGCGCTTGATTCGATGGGTTTTCCTGCGCCGGGAAACACGCTGCACTCCTTGCCGGGAATGGACTTGTCCCCCGGCCGGTACAAGCGGTGGTTTCACGCGCGGCGAAAACGCATTATGGGTTATAACAATGGCATGCCGGGTCTGGCATGCAGCGGTTCAGGCAAGCAGACGCATGGCTCTTTCACGCACGCGGGCAGCACGGCCCGCCCCTCGGCCCACCCGTCCGGCGGCGGATCGCACGCGCACGCTGCAAGCGGCCAAGGCGGCTCAGACCCGCGCCCGCCTGATTGATGCCACGGTGCGCTGCCTCGTCAAGCACGGCTATGCCAACACCACCACGCCCAAAGTGGCCGAAGAGGCCGGTCTTTCGCGCGGGGCGATGGTGCACCATTTCGAAAACGGTTCGGCCTTGATCAAGGCCGCGATCACCGAACTCCATGAAAAGCGCCTGCGCGCCTTCCGCCGCGCGGCAGAGCGGCCCGAACACGAAGTGACCGATCTGGTCGAAACTTACTGGCGCCAGCTGCAAAAGCCCGCGTTCATCGCGTTCCATGAACTCGCCGTCGCCGCGCGCACTGATGCCGATCTTTCCTCGATCCTCTCGCCGCTGCAGGACGAGTTTCGCGAGAAGTTCAACGCGCAGGCCGAAGCGCTGTTCCCCGAATGGCTCGGCTCGCCCAACTTCGCGCTGGCGATGACGCTCTCGCAGACGATCCTCGAAGGGATGGCGATTTCGCTGCAGACGGGCGGTATGGACCCCGCGCAAGTCGAGCCGATGCTGCGCCACCTCGAAGCCCAGATCCGCGCCCTCGCCCCCGCGGCAAAAAGCTGATCGGCAGCCGGTTTTCGCCAAGGCCGCAGCGCCTGCAAAACCCGGCGCGCCCTGCACAAATCGCAACCTGATCGCGCGAATCAAAATCAAACCTGTTTGTTTTTTCTGTGCGGGTGTTCTAGCAATGCCGGAACAACCGAATGGGGGATGAACCGTTGAACGCGCCTGACTTGCATGCCCCGCGCATCTTCCGTCCCGAACCCGGCGATGCGGGTCGGCCCAAGCGCGGGCTTGATGAAGCAGCGCTGCGCGAACAGCAGACGATTTTCCGCGAAGACCTGCTGGCCGGGCACACCATCCTGATCACCGGCGCGGGCAGCGGCATGGGCAAGGCCGCGGCGTTCCTGGCCGCCAAGCTCGGCGCGAATGTCGCGATCTGCGGCCGCACGCGCGAAAAGCTGGATGCCACCGCCGCGCTGATCAAGGACGCCACGGGCCGCGACATCTTCTGCCAGGAAGCGAACATCCGCGATCCCGAAGCGGTCGAGGCGCTGATCGGTGCGGTTCACGATCATTTCGGCGGGCTGGATACGCTGGTCAACAACGCCGGCGGCCAGTTCCCGCAGGACGCGATTGATTTCAGCCGCAAGGGCTGGCTCGCGGTGATCGACACCAACCTCAACGGCACCTGGTGGATGATGCAGGAAGCCGCCAAGCGCTGGCGCGCGGATGGCAAGCCCGGCCATGTCATCAACATCGTCGCCAATGTCGAACGCGGGATGCCGCAGGCTGCGCACACCTGCGCCGCGCGCGCGGGCGTGATCTACCTCTCGAAGACGGTCGCCACCGAATGGGCGCCGCACAATATCCGCGTCAACTGCATCGGCCCCGGCGTGATCGAGACCGAGGGTTTCCGCATGTATCCGGAAGAAGCGCTCGCCCGCTTCCACAAGGCCAATCCCTTGAAGATGCGCGGCAATGCCTGGGACGTGGCCGAAGCCATCGCCTATCTCGCCAGCCCGGCCGGCCGCTTCATCAACGGCGATCTCATGATCATCGATGGCGGGCAGGCGCAGTGGGGCGTGATCTGGCCTGCCGGAATGCCCGAGTATTTCTCGGAAGACGGCGCCGCCTGAGCCGCGCCACAACAACAGGCCAGATCATAACAGGAGAGCGAATATGGGCCGTCTTGAAGGCAAGGTGGCGTTGGTCACCGGCGGTGGTTCCGGGCTGGGCGCGGCAGACTGCGAGGCGCTCGCCGCCGAAGGCGCAAAGGTCGTCGTCACCGACGTGAACCTTGCCGCCGCGCAGGCCGTGGCCGACCGGATCGGCGGGGATGCCATCGCTCTTGCGCTCGATGTGGCGGATGAAGCCCAGTGGATCGCCACGTATGCTGCCATCGAGGAAAAGTTCGGCGCGCTCCACGTGCTGGTCAACAACGCCGGTGTCGTGCTCAGCGCCGATGTCGAGGACACCAGCCTCGACAAGTTCCGCTGGGTCAACGCGATCATGATCGACGGCGTGTTCCTCGGCATGAAGCACGCAGTTCCGCTGATGAACAAGAGCGGCGGCGGCTCGATCATCAACATGTCCTCGGTCGGTGCGCTCCTCGGCTACCCGATCTTCTTCGCCTATTCCGCCGCCAAGGGCGCGGTCCGTTCGATGACCAAGTCGGTCGCGGTCATGGCGCAGGTCAAGGGCTACAAGATCCGCTGCAATTCGATCCACCCCGGCGCCATCGAAACGCCGATGGTGCAGGAAGCCGAAGGCCGCCTCGGCCAAGCCAACGAAATCCCCGAAGGCGTCTTGCCGCACGGCACGGCGGGCCATCCGAAGGACGTGGCCGCGCTGGTCGTGTTCCTCGCCAGCGACGAGAGCCGCTATATCACCGGCGCGGAGCTGGTGATCGACAACGGGCTGACGATCCGGCCGTTCTGAGGCTGGAAACTACGCAATGAAAAAGGGGCGCGGAAGTCAGCTTCCGCGCCCCTTTTCGTATCATCAGGCCCCCATCACCCGGTCCAGTTCGGCGTGGAAGTGGCGCAGGCGGCCTTCCTGCTCGCTCCACAGCGGCCCGCGGAAGCCGCGCGAACGCGCGCCCTTCTGCACCACGGGCAGCAGATCGCTGTCCTGATCGAGCACTTCGCCAAGGCACGGCGGTTCACCCAGCCCAGTGTGGATCACATCGGGGCGCGTGCGACCCGAAAGGTCCACGTCCTCGCCCATCCCCATCCATGCGGGCGCGGAATAGCCCGGCGCATCGACATGGCGGTAAAGGATGCAAGTGTCGTAGGTGAACTGGTTGGGATCGCTGGCGTGCGGGATGAACCGGTGAAGGAACACCGCCTCCGGATGGCAGCCGATCTGCACGTTCGGGAATACCGAATAGACGACGGAATCCGAAAGCTGGCTGTCGCTGAACCGCTCATAGCGCAGGCCCAGTTCATCGGACCGCTTGCGCTTGGCCGCCTGCACCGCGCTGCGCGTCTCGCGCGCGGAGCCCTCATAGGTTTCCGGATCGATCCCCGCATCGCGCAGCATCATCTGGATGCCGGGGTTCACGCTTTCCTGATCGGCAAAGCGCGGGCTGGGCTGCGCAAACGGCACGAACTGGCGGCTGAGCCCGCCCGGCCACAAGTCGATCTGGGTGCGGTCGTCCATCAGGCACTGGGTCTGCGGGTGGACAGCGTGGAGGTGGTAAATCTCGGCAAAGGCATCCACCCCGCCCTTCCAGTTCGAACCCCAATCCGAACGGCGGTGCTGCACCACATACATCTGGTCGGCTTCGTAAAGCTCCAGCTGCGGCAGGATCGGCCCGAGGAACTCGGCCAGCGGGATGATGTCCGGATCCATCGCAATGAACACGAAACCGGCGGCGACTTCACAGCGCACCGAGGAGAGATCGGTGCCGTGGCACAACACTTCGGGGCGGAACGTCTCGGCGTCGGTGACGGACGTGCACGTACCATCGAGCGCGAACTGCCACGAATGGAACGGGCAGGTGAACTGGCTCAGTGATCCCAGATCGGCGGACACCAGCTGGCTGCCGCGATGCGGGCACACGTTGTAGTGCGCCTTCACCGCGCCATCATCATCGCGCACCACGATGAAGCTTTCCGGGCCGATATCGAACTTCATGAAGTCGCCCGCCTCGGGAATGTCCGAAACCGGACCCGCCAGCAGCCAGCTCTTGGCGAAAACCTTGTCCCATTCCTCGGCGGCATAGGCCGGGCTGACATAGCGGTCCGGCGAAGGCCGCCCGGTGCCGTTGTCGATCCGCGGCGCGCGCGCATCGAAAGGATGCCGCTTGCCGGTGTGAATATCCCAGAGGTCCAAGGCGTTCATCGTGTTCCCCATTGTTGGCCGCGCGAATGGCCGGAAACGAAAAGGGACCCGTCTGCCAGCCGGGAGGAACGGCTGGCGGGCGGGCCCCTTCGCGCGAGTACCTGTATGTTTTACAGACCGCGGAAGCTGAAGCCCACTTCGAGGCCATAGTAGCGCGGCGCACCGAAGTTCGAGTTGAGCCACAGGCCCGCCACGTTCTGCGAAGCGATCCGGTAGCGCTCGTCGGTCAGGTTCCGGCCGATGGCCTTGATGTAGTACTTGTTATCGACCTGCGAGACCGTGAGCGAGGCGTTCACCAGCGTGCGGCTGTTGAGGAACGTGTTGCCCTTGATATCGGTGATCGACTGCGTGTTGAGGTTACGCGAGGTGTGCGCCGCCGAAGCGTTGGCGATCACCTTGTAGTCCGAACCGAGCGGCACTTCATACGCAGCGTCGATGGTCCACTGCCACTTGGGCGCACGGTCGAGCGGGGCGTCAGCGAGGTTGTAACCGGCGCCGGGCGCGGTGTATTCGTCGTACTTGCCGTCCTGATAGCCGAGCACGCCGCGCAGGGTGAAGCCCTTGAACAGGCGGGCGGTCGCTTCGGCTTCGATACCCTTAACCGTGGCGCTGGCAGCGTTGACGAACAGCGTGACCTGGTTCGGCGCGCCATTGACCACGATCGGCACGTTGAGCTGCTTCTGCAGATCCTTGTACTTCACGTAGAAGCCGGTGAGGTTGAAGCGCAGGCGGTGATCGAGGAGTTCGCTCTTCACACCGACTTCGAACGAGTCCGCCGTTTCCGGCCGCGTGGCGCGGGCGGCGGTGCGGAACGCATCGAGGTCGGTTGCGAAGGCTGCGAAGCCGCCGATCTGATCGTTGAACCCGCCGCTCTTGAAGCCGCGCGAATAGTTGGCGTAAGTGTAGACATCAGGCGTGGCCTGATAGCCCAGCGTCATGCGCCATGTCGGCTTGTTCGACTTGTTGTTCACCGTCACGACGCCAGCCGGATACTTGAACACGCTGGCATCCAGCGCTTCGTCGACCTTGATCGAGGGATCGAAGCCGCCGCCAAGCTGCGGGATGAACACCTGATTGCGGCCATACCAGGTCTTGTTTTCCCAGGTATAGCGCACGCCGCCGGTGAGCGAGAGTTCGGGCGTGATCTTGTAGGTACCCTCGGCGAACAGCGCCTTGGAATTGGAACGCTGCGCGTTGCACAGGATGTAGGGGGTGTCGTTCCAGTTGCCGAAGGGCAGCGGCCCGTTGGTCAGATCAAGGAAACCGAGGATCTGCGCCACGCAGAAATCGACCGTCTCACGCTGGTAGAACCCGCCGACCACGGCATCGAAGGCCGTGCCGGTGTTGGTTGCGAAGCGCAGTTCCTGCTGGAAGGTCTTGCGGTTGTCATCGCGCGTTGCGTCGAAGAACGACAGCGGCTGACCATCGCGGGCAATCGGTGCCGCACCGGCATAGGAGTTGGGAATGCGCGAGATCTGGCGGCGCCAGCCGGTGACCGAAGTCAGCTTGCCGAAATCGAACTCATAATCGGCATTCAGGTAGAACCCGTCGACCGAGATGCGCTGGCCGTCCTGCATCTTGATCAGGCCATCCTGGCGGTAGGTCACCGCCGCATTGTCGAGCGGATCGCTGCTGGCCGGGTTCGGGCGGATCGTGCCGAGCAGGTCGGTCAGGAATGCGCCTGTGCCGGTGTAGGTGGCGTTCTCGTTGACCGAGGGCACCGTGTCCGAACGATCGCGCAGATATTCACCCTGCGCGAGGATGCTGAGGCGGCTGGTCGGCTGCCACAGCAGCTTGGCGCGCAGGTTGTACACATCCTTGCCGCCCGCAGCCTTGCCATCGAGGCAGCCCGAAGCGCCATCGAACTTGTTCGGCGCGAAGCCCTTTACCGGACCGTAGCAAGCGCCATTCTTGTAGAAACCGTCAGACGTTTCCGCCCCGCCGACAACGCGCAGCGCCATGTTGTCGAAGATCGGCACGTTGGCGGCAAGCTGCAGGCGGCGGCTCTTGAACGAGCCGAGCTCGAACCGGCCATCGACGCCGACCTTGCCGAGTTCGGGACGCTTGGTGCGCACCGTCACCGCGCCGCCAGTGGTGTTCTTGCCAAACAGCGTACCCTGCGGGCCGCGCAGCACTTCGACCTGTGCCACGTCGAACGTATCGAGCAGCTGGGTCTGGACCGAAGGCACCACGAAATCGTCGACGAGCACGGCCACCGGCGGCTCGAAGTACACGATGATCGAAGTCTGGCCCACGCCGCGCATCGCGAACGAGGCTGCGTTGAAGTTGGTGATCGTGCTGGCCGAGAAGTTCGGCACGAACGCCGCCAGATCGCCGATATCGCGCGGGCTGGACTGGCGGATCAGGTTGGAATCGACCGCAGACACCGCAACCGGGGTACGCTGCAGGTTCGAACTGCGCCGCGTGGCGGTCACAACGATCTCGTTCAGGCGATCGCTCGCCATCTCTTCAGCGCCCGATTGCGCCGTGCCTGCCTGCGGCTGCGCCGCCTGCGGTTCGTCGTTCGCGAAAGCCGGTGCCGCCATCATTGCCGCAGCCATTGCGCCAAATGCAGCCGACCAGCGCAGATCCCTCAGTGCCATCCCCATACTCCTCAAGCCCCGCATTGCTGTGCGGTGTGGCGGCAAAGATAGTCTCCAGCGCGCATTTTGCAAGCAGACATGTATGTTTTTTTACCAGCGCGGGATTGCCCTGATCCTGCCCGCGCAGCACGGCCCCGCACCGCTGGCAGCGGCCCCATCTGCCCAAAGGTGCTGGATCGGCCGGACTGCCGCAGATCACACCAAACATTCATGATTGTTTTCAGGCCGGCGCCGGTTATCATGCTTCGCAAAGCAGGCTTGCACCAAGCAGCCATGCGGGAGAGAAAGCACAGCGATGCCCCATCCGGGAACCGATCTGGAATCGCGCATCGCGCGGCTTGAGGCCGAATCACAGATCCGCCAGCTCGTCGCGCGCTACAGCTTCGACATCGATGATCGCCGCGTCGATGCGGTGCGCGCGCTGTTTGCCGATGATGCCGTGCTGCGCTCGCACGATGGGGTGATGCACGCGGCAGGCCCCGATGCGATCATGGCGCAGTTCGATGGCCGCTTTGCCGTGCTTGGCCCCGGCCACCACGTGATGCACGATATCCAGATCGATTTCGTGGACGACGTCAACGCCACCGGGCGCGTTGCGGGCCATGCCGAACTCATGCGCCACGGCAGGATGATGGTCGCCGCGATCCGCTATGATGACCGCTACCGCCGCACGCCCGCCGGGTGGAAATTCGCCGAACGCGTGATCGGCTTCCTCTATTACGTACCGGTCGAAGCCTATCCCGGCATCCTCGCCCGGCCCGACCGCAACCACGCCTATGCCGAGCCGAAGCTGGCCGATTATCCCGAGTACCTGCCCAGCTGGACCGCCTACGAACAGAGCCGCAAGGCCTGAGCCCAGAAAGACCCCGAAGATGGCCTTTTCCTTCCTCTCCCGCTTCCGCATCCGCGCCGACAAGGAAGCCGAATTCATCGCGCTCGCCAAGGAAATGGAAGCGCTCGCGCCCAGCGAACCCGGCACCCTGGCCTATCAGTTCTACCGGCTTGCCGAACCGGGCATGTTCGCGGTCTATGAACGCTTCATCGACGAGGACGCTGACAAGGCTCACATCGCCTATCCCCACAACCAGCCGCTGATCGAGCGGATGATTGCGTGCATGGACGGCTCCTATTCGCGCGAACTGCTCCACGATCTCGAACCGGCAAAAGATTGAAACCATGACGGCAAAAAGCTTCATCGCGCAGCTGCGCACCAAGCCCGAAAAGCGGGACGAACTGATCGCGCTCCAGACCGAGCTCAAGAAGCTGGTGTTCGAAAACGAACCCGGCGCCCTAGTCTATGAACTGTTCCAGTCGGAAGAAGACCCGGACCTGTTCCAGTGCGTCGCCACCTTCAGGGATGATGCCGCGTTCGAGACGCACATGCACATCGATTTCCATGATCGGCTGGTGCCGCCCGTGCTGGCGTGCCTTGCCGAGGACATGAAGCTTTCATTCTACCGCTCGCTCGATTGAAGGGGCCACGCGCCATGATGTTCAAGACCGGCCGCTTTCAGGTAAAGGGCCTGGCGGTTCTTTCCGGCCTCGCAGCCCTTGCGCTTGCCGCTGGGCTTAACGCCGCGACGCCAACGCGGATCAAGTCCACCGAGGACATGAATTCCCGCGCCGGCCCCACCATCGATCCCGAAACCGCGCCGGGCCGCGCCATCTTCGACCGCGCCTGCGCGATGTGCCACATGGGCGGCGTGCCCAAGGCGCCCTCGCCCGGCTTCCTCGCCATGCTCGCCCCCGATGCCATCGTCAGCGCGATGACCGGCGGCGTGATGCGCCAGCAGGCCGCGAGCCTCACTCCGGCTGAGAAGGTGCAGGTCGCCGAATACCTCACGCGCACACCCTATGCCTCGTACAAGCGCCCGGCCCCGCCGCCGCGCTGCAAGGGTGCGGCTTCCAGGTTCGACATGACCGACATTCCCGCCGCCATCGGCTGGGGGCATGACAACCGCCGCTTCGTGCCCGCCGAAATCGCAGGCCTGGCCAAGGCGGACGTGCCGAAACTGAAGCTCAAGTGGGCTTTCGCCTACCCGGCGGCCACGCACATCCGCTCGCAGCCCACCGTGGCCTGGGGCACGCTCTTCGTCGGCAGCCAGGACGGCACCGTCTATGCCTTCGATCCTGACACCGGCTGCACCAAGTGGACCACCCGCCTCAGCGCCGAAGTGCGCACCGCGATCGTGGCGGATGCGGCCACCAAGCGGCTCTATTTCGGCGACTTGCTCGGCAAGGTCCACGCGCTCGATGCCATGACCGGCAAGGAACTGTGGGCGGCCAAGATGAGCGACCACGCCGATGCCACGATCACCGGCACGCCCACGCTGGGCGGCGGGCAATTGTTCGTGCCCGTCTCCTCGCTCGAAGTCGTGCAGGCGGGCAACCCGGCCTATCCCTGCTGCACCTTCCGCGGCTCGGTCGTCGCGGTCGATCCGGCCACTGGCGCGGAAAAGTGGCGCGCCTTTACCGCAGGCCAGCCCGTGCCGCAGGGCAAGACGGCAGACGGCACCCAGATCCTCGGCCCCTCCGGCGCCCCTGTCTGGAACAGCCCGACCTATGACGCCGCCACAAACCGGATCTACTTCGGCTCGGGCGAGAACTACTCCTCCCCTGCCGACGATGGTTCGGACGCCGTTTTCGCAGTCGACGCCGCCACCGGCAAGCGCATCTGGAACACCCAGCTCACCGTGGGCGATGCATGGAACGTGGGCTGCATGATGGGCCTCGGCTCGTGCCCCAAGGAAGGCGGACCGGATTACGACGTCGCCGCCTCGCCCATGCTGGTCGATACCGGAACTGGCGCGAAGGTGCTGGTCGTCGGCCAGAAGTCGGGTCAGGCCTGGGGTCTTGATCCCGATACCGGCAAGGTGAGGTGGATGACCCGGCTCGGCCACGGCGGCACGCAAGGCGGCGTCCACTTCGGCATGAGCGCCGAAGGCAGCCGCGTGTTCGTGCCGATCAACGACATGGCCGATACCGGCGACGCGCGCCTCTATGACCCCGCCATTCGCGGCGCGGGCCTTCATGCGCTCGATGCCGCCAACGGCAACATCGTGTGGCAGGCCAAGGCCGAGGACAAGTGCGAGGGCCGCAAGTTCTGCGATCCGGGCATTTCGGCTGCGGTCACCAGCATTCCCGGCGTGGTCTTCGGCGGCCACCTCGATGGCATGCTGCGCGCTTATGATGCCGATACGGGCGCTGTGCTCTGGCAGTATGACACCACGCAGCCCATGCCCGCTATCGGCGGCCAGACGGCCAAGGGCGGCTCGATGAGCGGCCCCGGCGCGGCGGTGTGGAAGGGCAAGGTCTTCGTGAACTCGGGCTACGGCATGTACAGCCACGCCCCCGGCAATGCGCTGATGGTGTTCGAAGTCGCCAAATAGGCGGCAGGCACAAAAAAGGGGCTGGCGGATCACTTCGCCAGCCCCTTTTTTGTGCCCTTGGCTCAGCGCTTCTTCGCTTCGAACTCGATATGCAGCGCCTTCAGGCTGCGCAGCAGGAAGTGCGGGTGGACCGAAAAGTCGTTGGCCCCGTCCGCAAAATGCATGTCCTCGAACCGGTCGACCACCGCCTGGAAGCCCCACGCCAGTTCCCGCCGGGCGAGCGGCGCGCCAAGGCAGTGGTGCGTGCCCGAACCGAAGCCCATGTGCGCCCCTGCCTTGGGCCGATCCAGATCGAGCTTCTCCGGGCATTCGAACACGCGTTCATCCCGGTTCGCGGCGGCAAAGCGCACGTTCACCAGCGCGCCCTTGGGGATCACCGTGCCTTCCAGTTCGGTATCCTTCGCGCAGAAGCGCATCAGGCTCTGCACCGGGGATTCCAGCCGGACGACCTCCTCCACGAAGGTCTTCATGTAGCGCTCGGGATCGGACTTCAGCTTGTGCCAGACGTCCTTGTTCTCGATCAGCAGCTTCATCCCCGCCGCCAGCGCATTGGTCGTCGTTTCGCTGCCGCCGACGAAGGTGTCCGCCATCATCTCGGCATGGAGCTCGTTGTCATTGAGCGGGCGGCCCCAGCCCTCGATCACGGTGTTGACCAGCACGCTGATCAATGAGTCATCGGGATTGGCCCGCAGCCGTTCGAAGATCGGCTGGAAATAGTGCTGCGCCTCGATCTCGCGGTCGACCATCTCGATCTCGTCTTCCTCGGGCAGCATCATCGAGATGCGCTTGAAGAAGGCGTCGGTCCAGCGCTTGATCTTCCACATGTCTTCGCGCTGCGCGCCCATCTGCTCGCCGATGATGTAGAGCGGCAGCGGCACGCAGAACTGGCTGACCCATTCGCAGCGTCCATCGGCCACGAAGCCGTCGATCAGCTCGTAGGCCAGCGTCTCCACCAGCGGATCGATCTCCTTGATCCGGCTCGGCTTGAACGCCTCGTTGAACATCGCGCGCATCTGCTTGTGGTTCGGATCGTCGCGCCCGCTCAGCGTCGGCTCGGGCAGCCAGCCGCGCTCCTTGAAGCGCGTCACCACTTTCTTCTGCCGCTCGACATTGGCTGAAAGCGTCTGCAACCCGATGGTCTTGGGGCTGCTCGGAAAGGTCTCGGAATCGAGCAGCACCCGCCGCACATCCTCGTACCGCGTCACAACGTAGATGTTCGTCCCAGGCTGGCGATAGGCCGGGGCCTGATCCCGCAGCGTGCGATAGGCGTCATAGGGGCACTGCTGGACCGCCGGATCGAACAGGTTGATGCCGAGCTCTTCGCTCATCGCACCACCACCCGCTCTTCGCCCCACGGCGCGACAACGCCATCGCGGCGGAATGCATCGGGCAATTCCTCGACCATGTGCAGCGTTGCCGCCAGCCGTCCGAAGCCCACGAAGAAGGCGCAGGTCATGCCCAGCTCGACGATCTCGGATTCGCTGAAATGCTCGCGCAGCCCGGCATACATCGCTTCGTCAATGCGCAGATGGTCGGTCGCAAAAGCCTCACCGAACTTGATCGCCGCCTTTTCCGCAGGTGTCAGGTTCTCAGCCTCCTGCGGCCGCTCCAGCGAGCAGACCAGATCCTCGGTCACGCCGTCTTCCAGCGCGTCGGTATAGCGGATCGCCATGCAGCTGCGGCACTGGTTGAAGAAGGCAACGCGCAGCCGCACCAGCTCGACCAGCTTTTCCGGCAGCTGACGGTGCACTTTCAGCGCACCGGCAAACTGCATCATCCCCAGCACCTGATCGGGGCAATGCGCCAAAAAGCGGATCATCCCCTGCTCGATCTCGGTGCGGTCTTCCGGTTTTATCGCCGCGCGCAGGCGGGGATCCCAGTCTTCCGGGGCAATCTTGGCGACGCGGGTCATGGCACGGTCTCCTTCAGGCGCTGCTAAAAGTGATCATGGCAAAAGTGATCATGGCAGACTGGGCATTGGTCATGCACCATCCCCCCCACAACAACTGGCTATTTGGATAAAGCCGGGGGAGAGAGGCCATGGCCCGCGTCAATCACGACCTCAGCCCGATGGGCTGCCCGCACGCGCTTGCCGATGTCGACTTGTTCGGCCCCGGCGCTGCCGAGCACTGGTACGAGGCCTATGCCATCCTCCATGCCGAAGCTCCGGTGCTGCGCCTGCCCGGCGAAGGCCTGACGCCTGACCGCGACGCCTTCATCCTCTCGAAGTACGAGGATATCGCCCGCGTCGTGCGCGATTGGGAACGCTATCCGCCCACGCTTTCGCTCCTCCTCGAAGCGCGCAAGGCCGATCCCGCCTCGGTCCGCGCGATGCCCGATATCGATGCGATGGTAAAATCCATCGCCTCGCTGCGCCCAAACCCGGAGCTATGGCGCGCACACCGCCAGCAATTGACCGATCCGTGGGTCGGCCCCGGCGCGAAGCGGCACGAGGCGATGATCACCGGCCATGTCGATACCCTGATCGACCGGTGGATTGCAGGCGAGAAGTTCGATTTCGTCGCCGATTTTGCCCGCCCCCTGCCCCAGCGCACGATGGCCGACGTGCTCGGCTTCCCGCTGGAGGACGTGAAAGACCTCGAAATCTGGGGCAACGCGCAAGTCATGTCCTATGTCCACGGCTGCGGACACAACAACATCATGACGGCGGAGCAGACCGCCGAGAAGTTCCGCCTGCTAGCAGGTTTCTCTGAATACGTGGGGGATCATGTCCGCCGCCGCCGCGCCAATCCGGGCGAGGACATGATCTCCTACCTCACGCAGGTCCATTATGACGCGCTGGACCGCAAGCTGACCGACGAGGAAATCGACGGCATCGTCTACGCCATGGTCATCGGCGGGCTGGAAACCACGCAATATGCGCTGGTGGAGCAAGCCCAGCTCCTGATCGAGCGCCCCGGTCTGTTCGCGAAGCTGAAAGCCGATCGCGCCCTGATCCGCCCGTTCACCGAGGAAGGCATGCGCCTGCGCTCACCCACGCAGGGGCTTTCAACGCGCATCACTTCGCAGGACGAAGTGTTCCAGGGCGTCGAAGTCCCCGCAGGTTCCACCCTGCATCTGCGCTGGGGCGCGGCCAATATCGACCCCGACGAATTCGATGACCCGCTCGACCTCAAGCTCGACCGTGCCGCCGTCACCCGCCACCTCGCCTTCTCGGCAGGCCCGCGCGTCTGCCCCGGCACCGGCCTCTCGCGGCTCGAACAGACCATCGCGTGGAACCGCCTGTGCGACCGGCTTGCCAGCATCGACTACGCGCCGGGCAACACCTTCCTGCACCAACCGGGCATCATGCTCGGCACGCTCGCCCTCCATTGCACTTTCACTCGGGAGACTTCGGCATGACCACCCTGCTCGCGCACATCAAGATCAAGCCCGGCTCCGAAGCCCAGTGGGAGGCGATCATGGCCGACATGATCCACCAGACGTGGAGCACCGAACCCGGCGTGAAGCGCTACGAATACTGGAAGGGCGAAACCCCCAACCTCTACTATTGCCTGCTCTCGTTCGAGAGCAAGGAAGCGTTCTATCGCCACCAGATGTCTCCCCACCACGAGGGCCACGATTTCGCCGCCGTGCTCGAAGACATCCGGCTCGAATACGTCGACCCGGTGAAGGGCGCGGGCGGCGGCCTTGCCTCGACAGTCGACACCCTGCTCCCCGCCGATGCGGACGCCGAACTCAAGACCGCGCAGGAGCGCTTCCCCCTCACCATCCCCGGTTGGTGGGCCGCCCGCGCATGAGCGCCGCTGCCAGCCTCGATGATCTGCTGGCGAAGGACGCCATCACCGACGTCCTCGCCCGCTATTCGCGCACGCTCGATTGGCTGGACGAGGCGGGACAGGCGAGCTGCTACTGGCCGGATGCCCCCATCGACTACGGCTTCTTCAAGGGATCGGCGGCCGATTTCGTCCCCGTCGTCATGGCCATCGAACGCCGCAGCGCCCGCCGCTGGCACCTCTCCGACCCGCCCGCGATCCGCCTGACGGGCGCCGCCCACGCCGAAGTCGAAACCTACGGCCTCACTGCCGGGGCACGCTTGACCGAAACCGGCTCCTACGCAGGCACGATGTATGGCGGGCGTTATCTTGATGCCTTCGAAAAGCGCGAAGGCGAATGGCGCATTTCCCGGCGCGACTATGTGCTGGATTGGTCGCACCCGATCCCCGACCAGCCAGTGTTCGATCCGAATGCCGCCTTCCCGCTGCCGATCCTTGAAGTGCTGCAAGGCGGGCACGCAAAGTATCGGGCAATCTGAAGCCCGCTTGATCCGCATCAATGTCGGCCCCCGCAAAGGCCCGCATACCCCCTTCACACCCAAGCGAAGTGGAAGGAACCAAGCTCATGTTCAAGACCAACCTCGGCGAAGCCGACCGCGTGATCCGTCTGGCGCTCGCCGCCATGATCATCGTGTTCAGCGTGATCCTCGGCCATCCGCTGATCGCGCTTGTCGCCATCGTGCCGATCGTGACGGCGTTTGCAGGTGTCTGCCCGCTCTACAGCGTGATCGGCCTGCACACCTGAGCTTGCTCCGCAGCGTCTCAGGCGGCATAGCGCGCAGGCCATGCACGATATCCGCCTGATCCGCGAGAACCCCCAAGGGTTCGACACCGCCCTCGCCCGCCGCGGCGTCGCCCCGCAGTCTGCCGCGATCCTCGCGCTCGATACCGCACGGCGCGATGTCGCCACCCGGATGCAGGAAGCGCAGGCCCGCCGCAACGAGGCATCCAAGGCCATCGGTGCCGCGATGGGCAAAGGCGACAAGGACGCGGCGGAGGCTCTCAAGGCCGAAGTCGCCGAACTGAAGACCACGCTCCCCGCGCTGGAGGAAGACGAGCGCCGCCTCACCGCAGAGCTGAACGCTGCGCTCGCCGCCCATCCCAACCTCCCGGCTGATGATGTGCCCGAAGGCGAGGACGAGGCCGCCAACGTCGAAGTCAGCCGCTGGGGCACCCCGCGCCAGTTCGATTTCCCGCCCCGCGAACACGCCGATCTCGGCCCGCCGCTCGGCCTCGATTTCGAAACCGGCGCGCTCATCGCCGGCGCGCGCTTCACCTTCCTGCGCGGCCAGATGGCCCGCCTCCACCGCGCGCTCGCGCAGTTCATGCTGGACAAGCAGACCGGCGAGAACGGCTACACCGAATGCAATCCGCCGCTGCTGGTGAAAGACGAAGCCGCTTTTGGCACCGGCCAGCTGCCCAAGTTTTCCGAGGACCTGTTCAAGACGACCGACGGCCGCTGGCTGATCCCCACCGCGGAAGTCAGCCTCACCAACTCGGTCCTCGGCCAGATCCTGCCCGACAGCGCGCTCCCCCTGCGGATGACCGCGCTTACCCCCTGCTTCCGCTCCGAAGCGGGCGCGGCGGGGCGCGATACGCGCGGCTTCATCCGCCAGCACCAGTTCGAGAAAGTCGAGCTCGTCTCGATCACGCGCCCTGAAGATTCGGACGCCGAGCATGACCGGATGACCGAGGCGGCAGAATCGATCCTGCAGGCGCTCGATCTGCCCTACCGCAAGGTGCTGCTCTGCTCGGGCGACATGGGCTTCACCGCGCGCAAGACCTACGATCTCGAAGTCTGGCTCCCCGGCCAGAACGCCTACCGCGAGATTTCGTCCTGCTCCAACTGCGGCGATTTTCAGGCCCGCCGGATGAACGCGCGCTATCGGCCAGATGGTGCAAAAGGCACCGAGTTCGTCCACACGCTCAATGGCTCCGGCCTCGCGGTGGGCCGCACGCTCGTGGCGGTGCTGGAAAACTACCAGCAGGGCGATGGCACGGTCGATGTGCCCGAAGTGCTGAAGCCCTGGATGGGCGGCATTTCGCGCCTCACCCCGCTCGACTGATGCGGCGGCGGCTGCCGCTGCGGCTGGTTGCTGCGGCGTTGTTGCTCGTTGTCACGGGCAGCCTCGCCGCGCAGCCGCCCAAGCCGCCTGCGGCCAGGACCACGCCCACCAAGCGCGAAACCGGCGCACCCCGCCTTGTGTGGCCCACCTCCGGCGCGGTCACCGCCAAATTCGGCACCACAGTGAAAGGCCTGCCCAACAACGGCCTCGATCTCGCCGCTTTCGCGGGCATGACCGTCCACGCCGCCGCGCCGGGCAAAGTGGTCTTCGCAGGCACCGAACCCGAACGCTTCGGCCAGCTCATCCTGATCGAACACACCGGCGGCTGGGTCACGGCCTACGCCTATCTCGGGCAAGTGCGCGTGAAGGAAGGGCAGACGGTCAAAAGCCGCCAGATCATCGCCCGTATCGGCAAGAGCGGTGAGGCCAAGCGCCCCGGCCTGCATTTTGAACTGCGCAAGGGCACTGCCCCGCGCAATCCGGCGCTCTATCTGCCGATCAGGCTTTGAACAGCCAGAACACCGTGCCCATCAC
>NZ_NKIS01000034.1:0-2561 GCF_002278815.1 Novosphingobium sp. PASSN1
GTATCCATCCGGTGAAGGCCACGGCGTGATCCCGACCGGAGCGTAGGCCGGGTTTATGCGGCGATTGCTTCGGAGCGCGGCGCCCAGTTCCAAGGCAGGAGCTCGTCGAGCCTTGTGGCCGGATGATCGGCGATGCGAGCGAGGACATCGGCGAGCCACGCCTGGGGGTCGACATCGTTGAGCTTTGCTGTCTGTATCAGCGTGTAGATGACGGCGGCGCGCTGACCGCCGCGGTCGGAGCCGCAGAACAGCCACGCCTTGCGGCCGAGCGGGATGCAGCGGAGCGCGCGCTCGGCGGCGTTGTTGCTGAGGCAGATCCGGCCATCGTCGAGGAAGCGAGTGAACGCGTTCCAGCGCTTGAGCATGTAGAAGCAGGCCTTGGTGAGATCATGGCCGCGCGATAGCTTGGCGACCTGCTCGGTGAGCCAGGTGTGGAGCTCTGCCATCAGCGGCGCGCTGAGTTCCTCGCGGACCGCAAGCCGCTCGGCGTGGGCCTTGCCGTTGATGCCGTGCTCGATGTCGAAGAGGGCGTCGAGACGCTGCACGGCTTCGAGCGCGATCGGATAGATCATGGCGCTGTGCTGGCCGCGGCTCTTCTTACGGGCTGAGCTCAGGACATCGGCCAGCTCGAAGAACTTGCGCCGCGCATGGGCAAAGCAGCCGGCTTCGAGCACGGGACCGGCGTCGCGACCTTCGCGGTAGAGGTCGTTGTAGCCGCTATAGGCATCGGCTTGCAGGATGCCGGACCATGCCGCGAGATGGGCTTGCGGGTGCTCGCCGCGCCGATCGCGCGAGTAGTGGAACAGGGCTGCCGGCGGGTCGGACCCGGCAAAGGGACGGTCATCGCGGACGTAGACCCATAATCGTGCCGTATCGGTCTTGCCCTTCGCCATGACGGGCACGGTGGTATCGTCGCCATGGATCCGGGTTGCGGCCAGAACATGCGCCTCGATCAGCTTGTAGAGCGGCATCAGCGCGTGGGCAGCAGCCCCGACCTGATCGGCAAGGGTCGAGACACTGAGCGGCACGCCCTCGCGGGCAAACCGCTCGGCCTGCCGGTTGAGCGGTTGGTGCTGCCCGTACTTCTCGAACAGGAGCATGGCGAGGAAGCTGGGCCCCGCCCATCCGCGCGGAACCACGTGGAACGGTGCCGGGGCCTGAGCGATCTTCTCGCAGTCCCGGCACGAGAACTTCTCCCGGACCGTCTGGATCACCTTCCAGGAGCGCGGGATCACCTCGAGCGTCTCGGTGACGTCTTCGCCGAGCTTGGACAGCCGGTCCCCGCCGCAGGCCGGGCAGGAACAGGGTGCAGGCACTACGACACGCTCGCGCGGCAGATGATCGGGGAACGGCTTCCTTGCGGGGCGCTTGCGCTCGAAGGCGGTGACCGTGGTGGTCTTGGCTGCCGCTTCCTCAGCGATCAGATCGTCTTCGGCAGCGTCGGCCTCGAGCTCTTCGAGCTGCAGCTCCATCTGATCGAGCAGGCGGCGGCTGCGTTCGGCGCTGGGGCCATACTGCTCGCGCTTCAGCTTGGCGATCTGCAGCTTGAGGTGGGCGATCAAAGCCTCGATGGCGCTCTCGCGGGCATGGGCGTTGGCCAGCTTGGCCTCTGCTTCGTCGGCCTTCTGGAGCGCGGAAACCAGCAGCACCTTGAGCGCTTCAACATCGTTCGGAAGGGGCGAGATGACGGCTTCCATGGAGGAGAGTGAATCATCATCCACCCTCTGCTGCAAGGGCAAAATGCCCCCATCTACTGGTTATCCTGCGCTTTGCGGCCGCCACGTATACTGCGGGTTGCGCCAGTCGATCCCTTCCAGCAGGCAGGCCAGCTGAGATGGGGTCAGCGACACCGTTCCCTCGCTCGCCGAGGGCCATACGAACCGGCCCTTCTCGAGCCTCTTGGCGTAGAGCGACATGCCGATCCCGTCGTGCCAGATGATCTTGATCAGCGATCCTGCGCGACCGCGGAATACGAACAGATCGCCGCCGTGAGGATTACGCTTGAGGCCTTGCTGCACCAGCAGCGCCAGCCCCTGCATGCCCTTCCTCATATCCGTGTGGCCGAGCGCGATCCACACCCGGGCGCCGGGAGGGATCATCGCAGAGCCTTCAGCGCGGCAGCGACCAGGGACGGTGTTGCCGCCGCGAAAATGCTCAGCCGCTTGCCGCGCGGCAGGTCGATGATCATCGCGGGGTGCTCGCCGTAGCTCGCCGCTGCGGCCGGATCGTCATCCATCACCGCTTCCAGGAACACCGGCGTCGGCAGGGCCTCGGGCGCGCTGGCCTCCTGCGCCACACCTGCATCGAGCAACTTGCGCCGCCAGGTGTAGATCAACCCCGACGAGACGTCATGACGCCGGCAGACATCGGCAACCCGCGCGCCCGGCGCGAACGCCTCGGCCACAATCTGCAGCCGTTCCTCATCGCTCCACCGACGGCGCCGCTCGGGCCCCGAAAATACCGTCACCTGACCCACCGACCGCTCCAAAGCACACTCTTAAGAGCACGCTTAAGAGCGCTCGCTACCTACCCGCGCAAGGCGGCCCCCGCCGGATGGATAC
>NZ_NKIS01000035.1:0-2504 GCF_002278815.1 Novosphingobium sp. PASSN1
GTAAGCGCTGTTCTCAGGCCACGGCGGTCCATGGCATGAGTTCGCCGACGCTGTTTGCTGGATGACCGTTGGCCAGTTTTCCGAGCGCCTGCGTCAGCCAGGTATGCGGATTGATGCCGCTCAGCTTGCAGTTTTCGATCAGCGTGGCGATCACCGCCCAGTTGTCGCCGCCTTCGTCTGATCCTGCGAACAAGGCGTTTTTGCGGTTCAGAGCGAGCGGCCTGATGCTGCGTTCGACGGCGTTGCTGTCGAGATCAACACGGCCGTCATCGAGGAACCGTGAGAGGCCGGCCCAGCGCGTCAGCGCATAGCGTATGGCTTCGCCAAGCTTGGCCTTCGCGCTGACCTGGCGGCTTTTGGTCTCGAGATAGATCCGCAAGTCGTCGATAATGACGCGGCTGCGCTCTTGCCGGATTTGCTGGCGCTGTTCGGCAGAGGCCCCGCGCACCTCGTCCTCGATCTTGTAGAGTGCCGCAATCCGCTGCAGCACTTCGATGGCGACCGGAGAATTGTCGGCCAGCTCGTAAAACTTGCGCCTGACGTGTGCCCAGCAGAACGCGAGCACGATCTGCTGCCGGCGCTTGGCCAGTGCGGTGTAGCCGCCATAGCCATCGACCTGCAGGATACCGGCAAAATCTCCGAGATGGGCCTCGGCCCGTTCTCCCTTGCGATCGGCAGCATAGACATAAGCGACCATTGGCGGGGTATTGCCGCCCCATGGGCGATCGTCGCGCGCATAGGCCCACAGCTGCCCGGTCTTGGTCCGGCCACGCCCGGGATCGAGCACTGGTGCGGTGGTCTCGTCGGCGAACAATCGCTCGGATCGTCGCAATCGTTCCAGGATGTGGTCGCGCAAGGGGCGCAGATACCATGCTGCTCTGCCAACCCAATCCGCCAACGTTGAGCGATCCAGTTGAATACCTTGCCGCGCGTAGATCTGGGCTTGCCGGTATAACGGCAGGTGATCTGCGTATTTTGCGACCAGGACCTGTGCGATCAGCGCTTCGGTGGGAATGCCGCCCTCAACGATCCTTGCCGGTGCCGGGGCCTGCACGATCGCGCTCTCGCACGAACGGCAGCCGTACCGAGGACGGCGCGTGACGAGGACGCGGAAGGTGATTGGCACAACGTCGAGACGCTCGGCAACGTCCTCGCCGATCTGATGGAGCGCCCCGCCGCAGCAAGGGCAAGCCCGGATGCCATCCACTTCCTCGACATCGACAACCTGCTCGATCCGCTCGAGATGCGCAGGCAGTGAACCGCGGTTGGCCTTGCGTGGTCGGTCGGAGCTGGGCTTGCCGATCGCCGCGTCGCGTGCCGCACGGGCCTGGCCCAGCGCCGTCTCGACATCTTCAAGGCCTAGCTGCAGTTGGTCAGGGTCAAGTTGCTCCGAACGCGCACCGAACCGGTGCCGCATGAAGGCATCGACAATCGACTGCAGCCGTTCGATCTCGGCGTCTGCCTCGCCCTTGGCGGCCATTACATCGGCGAGCTTGCGGGACTGCTCAAGGGCGAACGCACGCAGCGCTTCAAGGTCTTCGGGAAGGTCCGCTTCCATGAGCATGGACGCAGTGAATCAGCAGGAGAAAGCCCCGTCAACCGGCAATTTGCGGGGCTATGGGCTTGCGTCCGCCATGCACTCTGCGCCAGTCCAGCCCCTCGAGAAGCGCACCCAGTTGCGCTGCCGTCAGCCGCATCACACCGTCCTGAATACCCGGCCACCTGAAGCCGCCCTGCTCAAGTTTCTTGGCCATCAGACACAGGCCGGTGCCATCCCACCAGACCAGTTTAATCCGGTCGGCGCGCTTGGCCCGGAACACGTAGATCACGCCGGAAAAGGGATCGCTGCCGTACTCGGCGCTGACCAGCGCGGCCAACGCGTCAGGCCCTTTACGAAAATCAACCGGACGCGTTGCAACCATCACGCGCGTGCCGGCACCGAGTCCGATCATCGCCTCGTCCCAATCATCTCTGGGCCTTGAGCGCTTCGATTACGGCGGCGATAACGCTGGCATCAGCGCCGCGCGCGATCTTCACTGCCACGCCATCGATCTCCAGTTCGACAGCAGCAACTGTGGAATGTCGCCTGCGCCGAGTTCGGCGCGTAGGTGCCGGATCTGGTCGCGTTGCCGGTTCGACCACTGCAGGTACGAACGTCGCGGTGGCTGGTTCGGCCAATGGAAAGGCCTGAGCCTGATCCTCCAGTTGTTTGCGCAAATCCTTCCGCCACGCATAGACCTGCGAAGGATCAAGCCCATGCCGCCGCGCGACAGCGCCGATACGTTCGACACCGGCATAACACTCCGCGACAATCGAGGCCTTGACCTCCGGTGGCCAGTCCCGCCGCTTGCCTTTGCCCGTGAAGATCTCGAACCGCTGCGCGCCCTTGCTCACAGGATCATCACACGGGATTATCATAGGAGTAGCGCCCTCAGCCCCAATCAGGTCGCGCAAACTCCACGCTGGGCATCACCCACGCAAGGTGGGGGCAGAACAGCGCTTAC
>NZ_NKIS01000036.1:0-2492 GCF_002278815.1 Novosphingobium sp. PASSN1
TGTTGATTTCCACTGAGAGCTGACCCGGGAGGCGCATAATTTCCACTGAGAAGTGACCCATGTTCTGACCTTCCCCCTGGCTGCCTGGTCGGGGGACATTGGAGTGATCGACATGGCTTTATTGAGCGTTATCCGGCGCTGGCATTTTCGTGATGAGATGCCGATCCGGGAGATCGAGCGACGCACAGGTTTGTCGCGCAACACGATCCGCAAGTACCTTCGTGCCGGGACAGTTGAACCCAAGTTCAAGGTTCCCGAGCGGCCGAGCAAGCTTGATCCATTTGCCGAGAAGCTTTCGGGTTGGCTGCGGGCCGAGGGCTCCAAGTCGCGCAAACAGCGGCGCACTGCCAAGCAGATGCACGCCGACCTCATGGTGCTGGGCTACGCCGGATCGTATGGCCGTGTGTCGGCCTTCGTCAGGGCGTGGAAGGCCGAGCGGCAACGCGAAGCGCAGACCAGCGGGCGCGGTACGTTCGTACCGCTGGTGTTTGCGGCAGGCGAAGCGTTCCAGTTCGACTGGAGCGAGGACTGGGCAATGCTGGGCGGCCGGCAGACCAAGCTGCAAGTGGCGCATACCAAGCTCTCGCACAGCCGTGCCTTCGCCGTTCGGGCCTATCCGCTACAGACCCACGAGATGCTGTTCGACGCGCTGACCCAGGCGTTCCGCGTGCTGGGCGGCGTGCCGCGGCGGGGGATCTTCGACAACATGCGCACGGCGGTCGACCGGATCGGTACGGGCAAGGCCCGGCAGGTCAACGCACGGTTCGCGGCGATGGCGAGCCATTATCTGTTCGAGCCCGAGTTCTGCAACCCGGCTTCGGGTTGGGAGAAGGGACAGGTCGAGAAGAACGTCCAGGATGCCCGGCGGCGGCTGTGGCAACCCATGCCCAGCTTCCCCGACCTCGACGCGCTCAACGCCTGGCTTGAAGCGCAGTGCATCGCGCAATGGGCGCAGATCGAACATGGCATGCAGCCTGGCACCGTCGCCGATGTCCGAGCCGCCGAGGAGGCCAGTCTGATGCCGCTAGGCCGGCCGTTCGACGGCTTCGTCGAACATACCAAGCGGGTATCACCCACCTGTCTCGTGAGCTTCGAACGCACGCGCTACAGCGTGCCGGCATCGTTCGCCAACCGCCCGGTCAGCTTGCGGATTTATCCAGATCGGATCGTGATCGCCGCCGAGGGTCAGATCCTGTGCGAGCACAGCCGGATCATCGATCGATCCCATCACACCTGCGGGCGAACGATCTATGACTGGCGGCATTATCTGGCGGTGATCCAGCGCAAGCCCGGAGCCTTGCGCAATGGTGCACCGTTCGCCGAGATGCCCGATGCGTTCCGGCAGCTTCAAAGCCAGCTCCTGCGCCGCCCTGGCGGAGACAGGGAGATGGCCGAGATCCTGGCGCTCGTGCTGCAGCATGACGAGCAAGCCGTGCTGTGCGCGGTCGAACTAGCGTTAGAGGCCGGCGTTGCCACCAAGACCCATGTCCTCAATGTCCTGCATCGCCTGATCGACGGCAAGGCTCCTCCGGCGTCCCCGATTGATGCACCGCAGGCGCTGCGTCTTGCCCAGGAACCGCTCGCTAATGTCGGACGCTACGATGCCCTTCGCGATGGAGGGCTGCGCCATGCGTCATGATCCTGCCAGTGCCGCCGTGGTGGTCATGCTCAAGGCGCTCAAGATGTACGGCATGGCCCAGGCCGTCAGCGATCTCATCGAGCAAGGCGCGCCCGCGTTCGACGCGGCCGTGCCGATCGTGTCCCAGCTCCTCAAGGCCGAGATGGCCGAACGGGAAGTCCGGTCGATCGCCTACCAGATCAAGGCTGCCCGGTTCCCCGCTTACAAGGACCTGGCAGGGTTCGACTTTGCTTCCAGCGAGGTCAACGAAGCCATGGTCCGCCAGCTTCACCGCGGCGAGTTCATCGACGGCGCCGACAATGTCGTGCTGATCGGCGGTCCGGGAACCGGCAAGAGCCATATCGCAACAGCGCTCGGTGTTCAGGCGGCTGAGCATCACCGCAAGAAAGTGCGGTTCTTCGCCACTGTCGATCTGGTCAATGCGCTCGAGCAGGAAAAGGCCGCGAACAAGGCGGGCCAGCTTGCCGATCGTCTGCTGCGCCTCGATCTCATCATCCTCGATGAGCTGGGATATCTGCCGTTCAGCCCCTCAGGCGGTGCGCTGCTGTTCCATCTGCTGAGCAAACTCTACGAGCGTACCAGCGTCGTCATCACCACCAATCTCAGCTTCAGCGAATGGGCCGAGGTGTTCGGCGATGCCAAGATGACCACTGCGCTGCTCGATCGGCTCACGCACCATTGCCACATCCTGGAAACCGGCAACGACAGCTTCCGGTTCAGGGCCAGCGCTGGAGCGCCCAAAACGCGAAAGGAAAAAGCCACCACTTGACCCATCCCTGCACCGCGGGGCACCATATCCACCCGGGTCACTTCTCGATGAAAATCCCGGGTCAACTCTCAGCGGAAATCAACA